>JAUSAZ010000139.1 GCA_030652255.1 Myxococcales bacterium
GGACCGTGCTAGCGCGATGTTTCCGAGGCCCTGGATGCAGTTGGCCTCTCCTTGGAGGGCACCGACCTTGCGATAGAGGTGCAGGGCCTGCTCGAAGCGCTGTCGCGCGGTGTCGTGATCGGATCGTTGAAGCGCGATGTCTCCGAGACCCTTGATGCAGTTGGCCTCTCCTTGGAGGGCACCGACCTTGCGATAGAGTGGCAGGGCCTGCTCGAAGCGCTGTCGCGCGGTGTCGTGATCGGACCGTGCTAGCGCGATGTTTCCGAGGCCCTGGATGCAGTTGGCCTCTCCGTGGAGGGCACCGACCTTGCGATAGAGGTGCAGGGCCTGCTCGAAGCGCTGTCGCGCGGTGTCGTGATCGGATCGTCGGAGCGCGATGTCTCCGAGGCTCTTGATGCAGGCGGCCTCTCCGACGAGGGCACCGACCCTGCGATAGAGTGGCAGCGCCTGCTCGTAGTGCTGTCGCGCGGTGTCGTGATCGGATCGTCGGAGCGCTATGTCTCCGAGGCTTCGGATGCAGTTGGCTTCTCCGAGGAGGTCACCGGCTTTGCGATAGAGTGGCAGCGCCTGCTCGTAGCGCTGTCGTGCGGCGTCGTGATCGGATCGTCGGAGCGCAATGTCTCCCGACAGCTTGAACCATTGTGCCGAGATGGAGTCGTCAGCGGCTGGGCCTGGCTCTCCCACTCTAGCGAGCTGTGAGTCTGCCTCCTCAAGCTCGGAGGCGTTGAGCGCCGCGCGTACGAACCGCAGTCGCAGTGAAGCGGCATCAACGGCATCATCTCCCGCTTGTGACAACAGGTCCTTCAGCCGCTCGAACTCCTCTCTCCTCGTTCGAGCGGGCATGGGGAGTGGCAGGGCATGGTCATTCGCTGTCTCCGCGGCTTCGCCTGCGCTACGGGCGCTGGTCTCGAAGCTGCGCCACGAGTACAGATCGGGCATCTGCTCCGACATCGCGCGCAGCACCGAGGCATCCGCGACGATCACCAGCGGACCAGGGATCGTGCGGGCGAGGAGATCGCGCGCGAGGTTCAGCGAGTGGGCGGCCTTGGAGAGCGACTCACCGATGACGAACTGCTCCAGCCCGCTCAGCACCACCCCCACGCGTTCCTTGCGGTCGAGCTCCAACGCCTGCAATGCGTTCCACGGACTCGCTGACGGTCCAAGCTCGATGAACCGCAGCGGCGCCACCTCGTCCTCCCCCGACCACGCCCGCAACCGCGCCAGCAACTCCTCCCGCGCTGGTCCGATAGGCACCTCGATGAAGATGAGCGTGAAGCGGGTCGCGTCCTGGAGCGCCACCCTCAGCGCGTCGAGACGCCCGTTCTGGTCGATGTCGAGCATCGAGGCTCACGCCAGCGGGGCGGTGCGCCCGCTCCCGTAGGCGCGCGTCTTCCGCGCCAGCGGGTGCACGTCGTACCAGGTCTCCCCGTTGTATTCGAGCACCACCATGCTGTGCAGCAGGGCGTTGCGCGAGGCTTCGTCGAAGCCCACCGGGAAGCAGCTGCACGCCGCGATCTCATGGAGCTGCGGCAGGTAGCTCTTGCCCTGGAGCATGCGCTCGTAGCTGCTGACGATGTCCTTCACGCCGTTCTCGACGTCCGCGGCGGTGAGACCCATCGCAGGCTTGAGCGAGAGCGATTCCAGCACGATGCGGAAGAGGTCGCGGATCACCCCCCCGGACAGCTCGATGGCTCGGGTGAACGCGGCTTCGTCGGCGAACAGGAGGGTCGTATCCACGCGCGTCGCGAGCAGCGCCTTCAGGACGGCGATACCCTTTTCGTGGGGCTTCTTCGGCTCCCTCGGCACGTGCACCGGGACCATAGGCAGGACCTTCACGGTCGGGTTCAAGAACACCTGACGCAGCCGCGCGTGGGTGAAATGCAGCGACACCGGGACCGTCAGGACGATGTGCGCCCTGAGCCGCTGCACCGTCGGGAGCTGCTCGATGAAGAAGAGGTCGTGGGTGTTCTTCGCGCCCTGGTGATCGAGCTCGTCGAGGACGATCTTCTCCAGGTTGTCGGCGACGATCACCAAATCGTCGATGCCCTGCTTCGCGAGCCCGCCGCGCAGGTCGATGAGCAGGTCGGAGAGGTCGCTCATCAGCTCGGTGACGTGCTCGCGCAGCTTCCCGCGCATCTCCTTCTGGAGCCCGAACTCCGTCTTCACCTTCGCCTTGAGCTTCGCCACCCCGACGGGGATCTCCACCTCCAGCTCGACGCCGATGGGCTTGAGCCAGTCGCGAATGCCCCGCCAGAGCTTCTTCGCCGTCGCCGACGCCCCCACGAAGGGGCGCAGCAGCGGGTCGTCGACGATCGCGTTGAAGAGCGCCACCAGGAACTCCGGCAGCTGCACCGAGTTGATGTCGAGGTACTCCAGCGCGTCGACCCAGAGCACGTGGAAGCAGCGCCCCTCCTTCTCCATCTCCAACTGCTTCGTCAGCCAGCGCAGCTCGGTGGTCTTGCCGCTGCCGACGTGCCCGCTGAAGAGCACCGTCCGATAGTTGCCCCGTCGCGCGTCGCGGAGGTCCCCCTCGATCTGGTCGAGCACCCGACCGCCCCGCACTTCGGCGAGGTCGACGCGCAGGCGCTCCAGGTCCTTGCCCTTGAGCTCGAACTGGAGGTCGCACGCCGCCTTCATGTCGCGGCGGTTCTTTGCAGGAATCGTGATCTCGTCGACCAGCGCGGTCTCGGGCTCGTAGGTCATGGCTGCCAGCAATCATGCCAGACGCCGCCCCGCCCCGTCAGCCAACCTCAACCCGCCGCGAGCTCGCCCAGCAGCGCCGCGAGACCCGCCTTGTCCAGGCGCCGCGCGCTTGTTGCCATCAACGAAGGGCTGGTTCTCCGCGATGTGGAAGGCGTACGCCGCGGCCATCGAGAAGACCCCGTCGTGAAGATACTCCCCGCCGAACGTGGCCTGCGGCATCGCGACGGCAGACGCCAGCAACCCCGCGTCGCGCACGCCTTCGAGGCCCCCGTACCGCGCCAGCTGCGTAGCGTGGAAGGCCATCACGTCGGCGACGTCGAGAAACTCGACGCTCACTGCGCCAGCTTGCGGAAGGTCTCGTCGTGCGCCGTCAGCACCCGCGAGGCCGCCGCCTCGATGCGCTCGGCGCGAGACGCCCGCCGAGGCGTCAGCACGATGCGATCGCCCTCCACCGTGACCTCGAACTCAGCATCGCGCGTGACCCCGACGGCCTCCAGCAACGAGTCCTCCAGCGGCAGGACCACCGCGCTCCCTACGATCGACAGGCGCGTCACCATGGCCGGAGCGTAGCGCGACTACCCCACCCGCCGCTTGCGCCACTCCATCCACACGAGCCACCCCGCCATCGCCGCCACCGCCACGATGAGCCCCGCCAGCGTCGCCCGCAGCCCCGCCGCGCTCGAGCGCGCCACCGCGAAGGGCCCCACCGCCGCCAGCACCGCGCCCCCGCGCCCGGCCCTCGGCCGCGCCCGCGTCACCACCACCGCCACGTCGTCGGCCCGCAGCCCCGCCACCGCGCCCGCCACGAGGCGCTGCACCGCCGCGGTGTCCACCTCCCCGGTGTTGCAGCGCAGCAGCACCGACGCCCGCGGCCGCGCCCCGCCGTCGTCGCCCGACAGCGCGTCGCCCTCTGGCGCCGCGACGTGCACCCGCGCCTCGATCACCCCGTCGAGGGCGCCCAGGGTCCGCGCGATCTCACCCGCCCGCGCGTGCTCGGCCCGCAGCGCCTCCTCCGCCACGCCGCGCAGCAGCCCGCTGCTGGCGTAGGTCTCCGCCACGCCGGCAACCTCCCTCCGCGGCAGCGACTCGTCGCCCAGCGAGGTCACCGCCCGCGCCACGTCGTCGCGCGCCACGCTCACCGTCCACTGCCCCGCGGCGCCCGATTTGTGCGCCGCAACACCCGCCCGGTCGAGGGCCGCCACCGCGCGGTTGGCCTCCCCCTCCGCGGCCCCCGTCAACAGCGGAACCTCCTCGCAGCCCGCGAGCAGCACCCCCAGCGCTGCGGCGCACCATCGCACGCGCCGACGCCCCCTCAGAACCCGAAGCCCCAGCTCAGCCCGATGCGCGGCCCGCCGAAGGAGCGCCACGACAGCGACCGCACCGTGCCCGCCACGCAGCCCTTCACGCCCGCAGAGCCGTTGTTGACCGTCACGCCCATCGCGCGCCCGTTGCCCCCGATGGCGATGCGAAGCGTCACGTTGCGCGCGCTGCCGTCCCCGAGGCAGCCCGCGAAGCGCGACAGCGCGCCGTTGAGCGGGCGCACGATCTCCGCGTCGGAGAGGGTTCCGCCCGCCGGACCACCCCCGCCCGCGAAGTTGAAGTCGATGGGCTGCGCCATCGCCGACTCGTAGCTCATCGACCCCCCGCCGTGGCCGCCGCCGCCGCCGCCACCCCCCCGCCGCGCCGATGGCGGAGGCGGCGGGAGCAGCACGATGTTGCTCGTCTGCACCCGCAGCTCGCCGCGCGCGATGAGGCTGTCGATCTCCGCCGCCGTGCGCGTGTGCTTCCCGCCCGGCCCCACCGTGAACCAGAACACCCCGCCCACCATCAGCAGCGCCACGCCGATGGCGCCCGTGATGATCGCCTTGCTTCGCTTGGCGTGCCCCGCCTCGACCAGCGCGTGCGACGTCGCGGCCTGGTGGGCGTCGATGTTGCGCTTGTCCGTCGCCGTCTCGACGAACTCCAGGTACTGCGGCCACGCCCGCAGCTTGCGCCGCTCGCCGGTCTCCATGTTGGTGACCGGGTCGTCGGCCATCGCCTCGTGCCGGATGATCGCCGCGATGAGCTCGCGCGCCGACAGCGGCCCGTGGTCGAGGCCGCCGTGCGAGAACATCCATCGGTCGGCGTCGCCCGTCGTCGCCACCTGCAGGAGCGACCCGAGGTCGGCGTCCGAGGCGCGCGACGGGTCGGGCAGGTCGAAGACCACCGGGATGTCCCCCTCGGCGGGGTACTCGAAGACCACCGGGATCTCCCCCGGCGCCGCGCGCTTCGGCACCACCGCGGGCTTGTCGGGAGACACCACCGCGCCGAGGGCGTTCTGCACCTCGGCCATGCTCTCGAAGCGGTCGGCGGGGTCGGGCGAGACGCAGTTCTCGAGGATGACCTCGATGGTCACCGGCAGCCCCGGCGCCGCCTCGGAGAGCCGCACCCGCCGGTCGAAGGGCTTGTTGGTGAGCAGCTCGTAGAGCACCACGCCCACCGAGTACACGTCCGACGCGGGCGTCGGCGTCTGGCCGTTGCGCACCTCGGGGGCGACGTAGCGCGTGGACACCGCGTCGAGCAGCACCAGCGGCGTGAGCAGCCCGAGGCCCGCGAGGCGCACCCTGCCCCCGTCGAAGCGGATGATCTCCGGCGCGATGGCCCCGTGCGCGACCCAGCCGTGCGCCGCGTCGAGCGCCGTCGTCACGTTGGCGACGAACTCGTAGGCCTCGATGGGCGAGTGCGGCCGACCCTCGCGGGTGCGGGCGCTGATGATGTCCGCGAGCGCCGAGTCGCCCAGCGGCTCGGTGGCCACGCAGAGCGTGCCGTCGGGCAGCACCGAGGTGCCGAAGGGGGCGATGAGCCCGGCGTGCTGCACCGACGCCGCGGCTCGCACCGACTTGCGCGTGGCCTCGACGTGCGCGTCGGGCAGGGCCCCCGCGGGGATGAGCCAGAGCGCCACGAGCCGCTGGGTCTTCTGGTCGCGCGCGTGGTGCACGGAGAGCAGCCCGAGGCGCGTGGCGAGCCCCTCCACCTTGAAGCGACCGCCCACCACGGTGCCCGGTGGAAGCGGGTCGGCCTCGGGCTCGTCGGGCTCGTCCATCTCCATCGCCGCGGGACGCTACTCCAGGCGAGGGGCGCGGGGAATAGGCTTCGGATCACCCGCAGGCAGGCGGCGACCGGACAACACCGCGGGCGGTCTGCACGATGCGCCAGACCGCCTGAAAGCCCGTCCGATGGGGACTTTACAGCCCGCGCCCCGCGGCGTTGCCATCGCTCTGCTACCGGGCCTGGGAGGTAAGTCTGCCACCGTCCCTTCCGGGCCGAGTTCGTCCGCGTTCTGTGGGCGCTCTCCGACCCGTTGACCCGGAAGGAGACCCCACCCCGATGCCTCATCGAAGGCCCAGACCATTCACCCACGCGCTCCGCGCCGCGCCGCTTCTGCTGCTCGCGGCAGGTTGTGGCACCGACAACGCCACCGCCGCCGACGCCGCCGTCGAGGGCGTCAGCCGCACCGCGCAGGCGGTGATCTCGGACTCGCTCCACGGGGGCGGGACGCCGGGATTCCTCTTCCTGCCGCCGATGGTGCCGCGGCCGGCGCAGTTCGGCGACTTCGTCCCGACCGCGACGCCGACGGTGCGCGTCGACGAGCTCAACCCCAACGGAACCACCCGGCGCACCCTCGCCACCTTCACCGCCAACAGCGGGCCGGGCCACGAGCGCCTCCGGGTCCACCTCCAGGGTCACCCCTGCGACGACGACGACGACGACGGCGACACCGACCCCGAGGGCTACTTCCTCGCCCGCTGGAAGACCAACAACGCCAATCTCTCCGTCAACGGGCGCTACCGCGTCCGCGTGATGATCCCCGCCATCGGCGGCGGCGACCGCGAGGTGGGCTTCGCGGACGTCGACGTCGTGCGCAACGAGCAGGAGTTCCGCACCGTCGATACGGGCAACTACGTCCCGCTCGTCAACGGGCGCGTGCTGCGCATCAAGTTCCGCCTCGACCGACCCGCCGTCGACAGCGACCGCGACGGCGACTTCGACTGGGCCGACAACTGCCCCTTCGTCGCCAACGCCAACCAGCTCGACACCAACCGCGACGGCCAGGGCGACGCCTGCGAGTGCACCGGCGTGGTCTGCGCCGCCACCGACGGGTGCCACTCCGCGGGCACCTGCAACCCCACCAACGGAGCCTGCTCCAACCCGGTCAAGGCCAACGGCTCGCTCTGCTCGCTCGCCGGCGCCACCGGGGCCTGCACCAGCGGCGTCTGCGGCGTCCGGTCGTGCAACGTCGGCCTCGGCAACTGCGACGCCAACGGCGCCAACGGCTGCGAGACGCCCACCACCACGGTGACCAACTGCCGCGCCTGCGGAACCGTCTGCCGCGACGCGCCCAACGCCACGGCCACCTGCACCCTCACGGGCTGCGGCCTCGCGTGCGACGCCGGCTACGGCAACTGCGACGGCAACGCCGCCAACGGCTGCGAGCGCAGCGTCGCCACCGACGTCGCCAACTGTGGCGCCTGCGGGCGCACCTGCGGCGCCGGGCAGACCTGCGTGGCAGGCGCCTGCACGGCCCTGACCTGCACCGGGGGGGCCGCCAACTGTGACGGCAACGTCACCAACGGCTGCGAGACCACGCCCGCCACCGACGTCGCCAACTGCGGCGCCTGCGGCCGCGCGTGCTCGACCGCCCACGCCACGCCGACGTGCACCGCGGGCACCTGCTTCGTCGGCGCCTGCGCCGCGGGCTTCGGCGACTGCGACGGCAACGCGGCCAACGGCTGCGAGGTCGCCACCACCGCCGACGTCAATCACTGCGGCGCCTGCGGCCGCGTCTGCGCCCTCGCCCACGCCACCTCGGCGTGCACGACCGGCGCCTGCGCCATCGGCGCCTGCGACGCGGGCTGGGCCGACTGCGACGGCATCGCCTCCAACGGCTGCGAGGCGGCCACCACCACGGTCGACAACTGCGGCGCGTGCGGCCGCACCTGCGACCTCGCCAACGCCGCCGAGACCTGCGCCGCGGGCGCCTGCGCCCTGGGCGCCTGCGCGACGGGCTTCGGCAACTGCGACGGCAACGCGGCCAACGGCTGCGAGGCCGACCTCACCGACCCGGCCTCGTGCGGCGCCTGCGGGCACGCCTGCCCGTCGGGCGCCCACGCCACGCCGACCTGCGGCGCGAACACCTGCGGGCTCTCCTGCGAGACCGGCTGGGCCGACGCCAACCACGACGCGGCCGACGGCTGCGAGCTCGACGTCACCACCGACGCCAACTGCGGCAGCGCGGGCAACGCCTGCACCTCGAGCCACGGCGTCACCAGCACCTGCGAGGGCGGGCGCTGCTCGACCGTCGCGTGCGCCGGGACCACGGCGAACTGCGACGGCAACGCGGTCAACGGCTGCGAGCGCGACGTCGCCACCGACGCGACCAGCTGCGGGGCGTGCGGGCACGCGTGCTCGTTTCCGCACGCGGCGCCCGAGTGCACCAACGGCGCCTGCGGCTTCTCGGTGTGCCAGAGCGGCTGGGCCGACTGCGACGGCGTGGCCTCCAACGGCTGCGAGGTCGACCTGACCTCCGACGCGGCGCACTGCGGCGCATGCAACTTCGCGGCGTGCACCTACGCCAACGGAACGGGCACCTGCTCCAACCGGCAGTGCGCCCTGGCGACCTGCGCCAGCGGGTTCGTCGACCGCGACCACGACCCGGCCAACGGATGCGAGGTCGACCTGGAGCTCGAGCGCATCCACGCCGAGCAGCTCGCCAACGAGCAGGAGCGGTTGCGGCTGGAGGCCGAGGCGGCTGCGGCTGCGGCGGAGGCCGAGCGGCAGCGGCTCGAGGCCGAGGCGGCTGCGGCTGCGGCTGCGGCGGCAGAAGAGGCCGAGCGGCAGCGGCTGGAGGCCGAGGCGGCGGCGGCCCAGGCGGAGGCGGCAGAGGCCGAGCGGCAGCGGCTGGAGGCCGAGGCGGCGGCGGCGGCGGCGGAGGCCGAGCGGCAGCGGCTGGAGGCCGAGGCGGCGGCGGCCGAGGCAGAGGCCGAGCGCCAGCGGCAGGAGCAGGCGGCGGCCGAGGCCGAGCGCCAGCGGCTGGAGGCCGAGGCCGAGGCGGCACGACAGGAGGCGGCGGCAGCGGAGGCGGAGGCCGAGCGGCAGCGGCTGGAGGCCGAGGCCGCGGCGGCGGAGGCCGAGCGGCTGCGACAGGAGGCCGAGACCGAGCGGCAGCGACAGGAGGCCGAGGCCGCGGCGGCGGAGGCCGAGCGGCAGCGGCTGGAGGCCGAGGCGGCGGCGGCGGAGGCCGAGCGGCTGCGACAGGAGGCCGAGCAGGCGGCGGCGGCAGAGGCGGAGGCCGAGCGACTGCGGCAGGAGGCCGAGGCGCAGGCGGCGGCCGATGCCGAGGCCGAGCGGCAGCGGCTGGAGGCCGAGGCGCAGGCAGCGGCCGAGGCCGAGGCCGCCGCGGCGCAGGCAGCGGCGGAGGAGCAGGCGCGGATCGAGGCGGAAGCCGAGCGGATCCGACAGGAGCAGGAGGCGGCGGCGGCGGCGGAGGCCGAGCGGCAGCGGCAGGAGGCCGAGGCGCAGGCAGCGGCGGAGGCGGAGGCCGAGCGGTTGCGGCAGGAGGCCGAGGCGCAGGCAGCGGCGGAGGCGGAGGCCGAGGCCGAGCGGCAGCGGCTGGAGGCCGAGGCGCAGGCAGCGGCCGAGGCCGAGCGGCAGCGGCAGGAGGCCGAGGCGCAGGCAGCGGCGGAGGCCGAGGCCGAGGCCGAGCGGCTGCGACAGGAGGCGGCCGAGGCGGCAGCGGCGGAGCAGGCGCGGCTGGAGGCCGAGGAGGCCGAGCGGCGGCGGCAGGAGGAGGAAGCGGCGAACAACCCACCTCCGTGACGGGTCCGCAGGGCTGACCGCCGTCCGGTCGTCGCCCCGACACTCCCTCGAAGCGGCATGACGCTCCCCGTCGCGCCGATGCTTCTCCCTCCCCCCCCCCCAATACCCCCCGGTTTACGGCGACCCGAGCCGCAGGTGCACGCGCGCCTGGGTGACCACCAGCGCCTCCTGGCGCCCGTCGATGGGCGCCACCATCTGCTGCGCAGCGCGCGAAAACGCCGCGTGCTCCCGCTCTACCCGTCGCACCCTTGACCGTCCCGACGAATGCCCGCTCAATGCCCGCCGCCATGTCCCCCGACGCCTCTCCCTTCCGCCCAGGGCTCTTCGCCGGCCGCGTCGCGATCATCACCGGCGGCGGCACCGGCATCGGCCTCGCCATCGCCGAAGAGCTCGCCTCCCTCGGCGCCTCGGTCGCCCTCTGCGGCCGCCGTGTCGAGCCCGTCACCCTCGCCGCCGAGGCCCTCTCCGCCAGGGGGTACCCCGCCATGGCGGGCTCCGTCGACATCCGCCAGCCGGAGGCCATCGAGGCCTTCGTGCGCGCCGTCGTCGAGCGCTTCGGGCACGTCGACATCCTCGTCAACAACGCCGGTGGGCAGTTTCCGTCGCCCGCGAAGCTCATCTCCCCGAAGGGCTTCGAGGCCGTCGTGCGCAACAACCTCCTCGGCACCTTCAACGTCACCAGCGCCGTGGCCAACATCGCCATGATCCCGCAGCGCCGCGGGCGGATCATCAACGTCATCGCCAACGTCGCGCGCGGCTTCCCGGGCATGGCCCACACCGGCGCGGCCCGCGCGGGCGTCGACAACCTCACCAAGAGCCTCGCCGTCGAGTGGGCCCCCTACGGCATCCAGGTCAACGCCGTCGCGCCCGGCACCATCCGCTCGACGGGTACCGACCGCTACCCCCCCGAGCTCGTCGTGAAGGCCGAGCAGCAGACCCCCGCCGGCCGCCTCGGCAGCCCCGCGGAGGTCTCCCACCTGGTGACCTTCCTCGCCAGCGACGCGGCCGACTACGTCACCGGGTCGACCTTCTACATCGACGGCGGCGCCTCGCTCTGGGGTGACATCTGGGAGCTCGATCGTGACTGACCTCGTCCTCGTGACCATTCCCTTCTCGCACTACTGCGACAAGGCCCGCTGGGCCCTCGACCGCGCGGGGATCCCCTACGAAGAGCGCGCCCACCTGCCGTTGATGCACTACCTCCCGGCGCGCCTCGCGGGCGGGGCGAAGACCGTCCCGGTGCTCAAGACCCCCGAGCGCACGATCCGCGACTCCACCGACATCCTGCACTGGGTCGACGCCCGCCTCCCGGCGCCGCGGCGGCTCTTCCCCGACGAGCCCGACGCCCGCGCCGAGGTGGTGCGCTGGGAGGAGCGCTTCGACGCCAGCCTCGGCCCCGCCGCCCGCCGCTGGGCCTACGGCCACCTGCTCCCGGACCTCGAGAACACCCGGCGCTTGATGCAGCAGAACGTTCCCGCCGCCGAGGCCCTCGCGGTGCGCGCGGCCTACCCCGTGGCGCGCGAGATCATCCGCCGCGGGCTCAACATCAACCCCGAGAGCTGCGCCCGCTCGCTGGCCCGCCTCCACGAGCTCTTCGACGAGGTCGGCGCGGCCGTGTCCGGGGGGAGGGAGTTCCTCGTGGGCGACCGGCTCTCGGCCGCGGACGTCACCTTCGCGGCCCTCGCGGCGCCCGCCCTCTTCCCCGACCGCGTCACCCGCTGGCTGTGCCCGCGCGACCAGCTCCCCGCCCCGATGCGCGCCGAGGTCGACCGCTTCCGCGCGACCCCCGCTGGCGCCTACGCCCTGCGGCTCTATTCCCACCACCGCTGATGTCCTGCATCACCGACGAGTCCCCGGTCGACCTCGACGTCTCCGGGGAGCGCATCACCCTGCTCCGCGACGGCGCCGAGGCCATCCCCGCGATGCTCAAGGCCATCCGCGCGGCGCGCCACGAGGTGGTGCTGGAGATGTACTGGCTCGACGACAGCGTGGTCGGCAAGGCCTTCGTCGACGCCCTCACGGGCAGCGCGCGGGCGGGCGCGGCGGTGTACGTCCTCTACGACGCCATCGGCTCGCTCGGCGTCGACCCCGCGCTCTACACCGACCTCCTCGCCGCGGGCGCGCGGGTGCTGGAGTTCAACCCCATCGCCCCGTGGCGCCAGCGCTTCCGCGCGGGCTGGGTGTCCCAGCGCGACCACCGCAAGATGCTCGTCGTCGACGAGCGCGTGGCCTTCGTCGGCGGGCTCAACCTCGGGCTCCAGTGGCTGTGCCGCGCCGAGGGCGGCGGCGGCTGGCGCGACGACGTGGCCATGGTGGTCGGACCCACCGCCGCGCGGGTGCGGGCGCTCTTCTTCGAGACCTGGGCGAAGCAGGGTGGCGAGTGCCCGAAGCACCTCCGGGTGTTCACCTCGCGCGAGCGCGCCGCCGCCGCCCGCGAAGAGCTCGGCATCTCCAACATGAGCCGGCGCCACCCCGTGGTGGCCGTGCTGGGCCACGACGCCTGGGGCGCGCGCTGGGCCATCCGCCGCGCCTACCTCTCGCGCATCCGCAACTCCGAGCGGCGGGTGCTCATCGCCAACTCGTACTTCGTCCCCGACGCGCGGGTGAAGCGCGCGCTGAAGTACGCCGCGCGGCGAGGCGTCGAGGTGCGGGTGATCGTCCCGGGCGTCAGCGACGTGCCCGCCGTGAAGTACGCCACCGAGTGGCTGTACACCGAGCTCATGACCGCCGGCATCCACGTGCACGAGTGGACCCCGGGCATCCTCCACTCCAAGACCCTGCTCGTCGACGACTGGGCCACCACCGGCAGCTACAACCTCGACTACCGGTCGTTCCGGTACAACCTCGAGGCCAACCTCGCGAGCACCGACCCGTCCTTCGTCGCCTCCGTCGAGGACTCCATGCGCAAGGACCTCGCGGAGTCCACCCGAGAGATCGACCTCGCCACCTGGAAGAAGCGCCCGCTCATCGAGAAGCTGCGCTCGTGGCTCTTCTACCTCGTGCGCAAGCTGCTCTGACGAGCGCCTACGGCCGCGCCTCGGTGGCCTCCAGCCGGCACTCGTAGGCCGCGCCCGCGCGCGACCCGCCGGTCATCACGGTGTACCGGTTGCGAAACAGCGGGCACATGAAGCTCACCGACGGGCACTGCGTGCCGCAGGCGTCGTCGTTCTCCGCCACCGCGCTGGCGTGGGTGCACGGCCCGTCGCCCGCGCACACGCGCACCACCGGGTTGCCCGCGCAGGAGCCCGCCCCGCACGCGGCGTTGCACCCGACGGTCACCCGCGTACCCGGCGTGCACGACAGCGCCCGGTCGACCACCCAGCCGCAGTCGCGCGCCGCGCCGTCAGCGTCCGCGGCGCACGCGTCCGTCGGGTCGTTGGACACCGGCGGGTCCGTCGCGGGGATCTCCACCTCGCGGAACACCTCGTTGTCGTCGTAGCTGGACTCCGTGAGGCCGCGCAGCTCGTTGATGCGCGCGCGCACCCGGTAGCGCCCCGGCGGCACGTCGGTGATGTCGATGTACTGGCAGTCGAGCGCGCGGTCGTAGAGGTCGAACCACCCGGCGTGGATGCCCTGGTCGACGCAGGTGTACGCCTCGCCCGGGCGCAGGGCGCGGCCCATGTCCATGTACCGCGCGCTGTCGAGCAGGCAGAACGACTGCTTGTGCCCGCGCGCCACCTCCGTGTCGCTCGACATGGCCATCAGCCGATAGTCGGCATATCCGCGGAAGTGATAGTGCATGTGACAGGCGCCGTACTCGAAGCGCCCGTCGGGACGGTTGTTGATCACCGGCGGCCCGAGATAGAGATCCCCCGCGCCGATGTTGGGGGTGATGAGGTCGAAGCGCAGCAGGCGCCGGCGGCCCGGCATGGTGCAGCCCTCCATCACCTCGCACGAGCCCGGCGCAAACGAGCGCGTCTGGATCTGCACCCGGTCGATGACCGGGATGAGGTTGGGCAGCGGGCAGCTCGGGTCAGGGTCGATCAGGCCGCCGTCGCGCAGCCGTCGCCGCGGGTCGCAGGGGTCGACCACGTCGGCGGTCGTCGGCACGTCGACCGCGGCGGGTGCGTCCATCCCCGAGGCGACGGCGTCCACCGCGGCGTCTCCTGCGTCGACGGTCGGGGTGACCGCGGGGTCATCACCACACCCGATGAGCGCGGCCGTGAGGGTGAACACCGCGAGGCCGATGGGGCGCATGGCGGCGGACATTGCCAGCGCGCCGGAGACCGTGGCAAGAGTGGCGGGCGGTTTGATAGCAGCGGAGCGTCGAGAAGACATGAGCGTCATGCGGGCCAGGACGGTGGTGATCGCGGCGGTGTGGGCGCTCGGGTGCGCGGACGAGCCGCGGGTGTTCGTCGCCGACGCGGGTCGGCGAGACGTCGCCGCCGCCGACCGCGGAGGGCCGGTCGACACGGGCGTGGTGGCGCCGGACGATGTGGGCGTCGCGGTCGACCGGCCGCCCGTCACCACCATGCGAGACTTCGTGCGCCCGGGGGCGCCCACCGACTCGCCCGCGCGCTTCGACGGCGCCGACGACCCGGCGGCCTCCCCCTCGGTGGTCTATCCCGAGAACGAGACGGTCATTCCCCCCAACCTGCCGTCCTTCGAGATCCACTTCCGCCCCGGGGCGGGCAATGACCTCTTCGAGGTGTCCTTCGCCGGCGCGGTCACCGTCGCGCGCTTCTACACCCGCTGCGCGCCCCTCGGCGGCGGCTGCGCGCTCACCCTCAACGAGACCGACCTCGCCCAGGTGGCCGACGCCGCCCGCGGCCGCGGCAACGTCGTGGTCACCGTGCGCGGCACCCGCTCGCCCGACGGCTCCACGGAGTCCAACGCCGTCGGCCGCTCGGCGCCCATCACCCTCGGCGTGACCCGCGACTCCCTCCGCGGCGCCGTGTACTGGTGGGCCTCGTCGGGCAGCATCGTGCGCTACGACATGGGCACCCCCGGGTCGCGCGCCGAGATCTTCCTCCGCGGCGACCTCGTCGGCTGCTACGGCTGCCACGCCCTCTCGCGCGACGGCACGCGCATCTGGGCCGGGCGCGGCCCCATCCCCGGCCTCGTGGCGACCCCCATCCTCGACGTCGCGACGCGCACTGCGCAGGGCAGCGCCTTCAACGCCAGCTTCGGCAGCTTCTCTCCCGACAACGCCCGCTACCTCGCCTCCGACGGCGTGCGCCTGGCGCTCCTCAACGGCGCCAACGGGGCGGCCATCCCCGGGCTCGCGGCCGGCACCATCGGCTCGATGCCCGACTGGTCGCCCGACGGCACGCAGGCGGTGTTCTCGCGCCCTCAGGTGGTGCCGCCCTTCGCCCCCACCGGCCACTCGGGCGCCGCCGACCTGATGCTCATGCCCTGGACGGGCACGGCCTTCGGGGCGGCCACCACGCTGCTGCGCAGCGAGGGCATCAACCAGTACTATCCGTCGTTCTCTCCCGACAACCGCTGGGTGTTGTTCAATCGCGCGAGCGGGGAGTCTTCGAGCAACCTCGGGGCGCAGCTCTGGGTGACGCCCGCCGCGGGGGGCGAGCCCATCCGCCTCACGCGCGCCGACGGCGGCGACGCCAACGGCAACTCGTGGCCCAAGTGGACGCCCTTCGTCGAGCGCACCGGCGGCGAGGTCGACGAGCCCCTGCTGTGGCTCACGTTCTCCAGCCGGCGCGACTACGGTTTGCGCATCCAGCAGCAGAGCCGCTCGCCCGGCGACCGCACCACGCAGCTCTGGATGGCGGCCTTCCGCCCGACCACGCGCGGCGGCGACCCGAGCACCCCGGGCTTCTGGCTCCCCTTCCAGAACATCGACCAGGGCAACCACATCGCGCAGTGGGTGCCGTCGCTGCAACGGCAGGAGTGCGGCACCGGGATGGTGTGCGCCAACGGCGAGACCTGCATCGGCGGCCGCTGCATCGGCGCGCCTCCGTGACCACCAACGCCCTGCACGAGTGGGCGCTGTCCTATCTCCTGTCCGATGACATCTCGGTAAAGTTCTCGCCACCTCCCCCGCCTCCCATTGCCGACACCGACCCGGTCGCGGAGCCCTCACCGGGGCTGCGCCCGGGGCGCCCGCGGGAGTTCACCCGCATCGAGCGCGCGGAGAAGAGCCCGAAGGCGGGCGCCCTGCGAGACCCGAAGAAGCGCGGGTGGTTGTTCCACACCTTCATGCACCATGAGCTTCAGGCCGCCGAGCTGATGGCCTGGGCCATCGTGGCGTATCCCGATACGCCCGCGGCCTTCCGCCGGGGACTTGCCAACATCCTGTTGGATGAAGTGCGCCACATGGTGATGTATCGGGAGGCGCTGGAGCCCTTGGGTTGTGCGGTGGGGGAATTCGGGGTGCGCGACTGGTTCTGGCAGCGGGTGCCCGCGGCGAAGAGCCCGGCGGAGTTCTGCGCGGTGATGGGCCTCGGGCTGGAGGCCGCCAACCTCGATCACAGCCGACGGTATGCCCAGTGGCTTCGCGAGGCAGGCGACGCGCGCGGGGCCGAGCTGCAAGCCCTCGTCGGCGAGGAAGAACTCCCCCACGTGCGCTTCGCGCTGCACTGGTTCAAGCGCTTCGCGGGCGCGACGGACTTCGCGACGTGGTGCGCCCACCTGCCGCCGCCGCTCTCGCCGGTGCTGCTCCGGGGCCTGCCCCTGGACGTCGACCGCCGCACCCGCGCGGGCATGGACCCGTCGTTCATCGAACAGCTCGCCGCCGTTCGCTTCGACCCGAAGGCCTCGCGGGCGTGACCGATGAACCCCGGCTGTGGGTGCTCAACTTCGACGCCGAGGACGAGCTCGCCCACCCCGGCGCGATGACCCCCTCGGCGGGCCTCCGCGCGCGCTTCGAGGCGCTCGCCCGGCGCACGACCCTGCTCGCTCCCGGTGACAGCCGGCTCGACGAGTTCGTGCCGCCCGACCCGGCGTGGCGGGGAATGCCCGGCGCGGCGTGGTGCCCCACCCCGAGGGCGCTGCGGGCGCTCGCGCGGGCGGGGGCGCGGCTGCCCGATGCGCCGTCGGCGGAGGTGCTGCGCGCGGCCAACCATCGTCGCCTGATGGACGGTCGCCTGGAGGCGCTGCCGGGCGCCCGCTATGTCCACACACGTCGGGAGTACGAAGAGACCGTCGCGCGGGGATCGGTCACCGGCTCATGGCTGTTGAAGCGGGCGTACTCCTACAACGGGCGCGGCCGATGCCGGTGGCGGGAGGGCGCAGACGACCCGCACGTGGCGCGCTGGGTCGACGCCGCGCTGGCCACGGGGGAGGGCCTGCAGGTGGAGCCCGAGGTGCCGCGCTCGCTCGACCTGGGGCTTCACGGCGAGCTCGGTCGCGACGGGGAGCTGCGCTGGGGGGCGCTCACGGTGCAGCGCGGCGACGCCTTCGGGGCGTGGGAGGCGACGGAGGTCGCGCCGCCCGGGACGCTCACGGAGGACGAGTCGCGGGAGCTGGACGCCGCGCGGCGGGCGGTGGTGACGGCGCTGCGCTCGGTGGGCTACTTCGGGCCCTTCGGCGTCGACGCGTACCGGTGGAGCGGCGGCTTCGTGCCCTGCTGCGACGTCAACGCTCGCTACACGATGGGCTGGGCCGTCGGGATGTCGGGACGGTAGCGGCCTAGCGGAAGCCGAAGAGGGCGCACGCGTTGTCGGTGGTCACCTGCGAGACGTGCTCGACGGTCTGCGCCCGGAGCGTGGCGAGCGCCTGCACGACGACCGGGAGGTCGCAGGGCTCGCAGCGCCGGTCGGAGCGGTCGACGCCGGTGGGGAGCTGGTCGGGCGCGTCGGTCTCGACGAGCATCCGGTGGTCGGGCACGGCCTTGGCGCTGTCGATGGGGCTGCGCGCGCGGGGCCGGGTGACGGCGCCGCCGAAGGAGAGGTGGAAGCCCAGCTCGGTCCACGGCCGCACGAGGTCGGGGCCGCCGGAGTAGCTGTGCACCATGCCGCGCCGCGACGGCAGCGGCACCGAGCGAAGCAGCGTGAGCGCGAGGGCGTGCGAGCGCACCACGTGGAGCACCAGCGGGAGGTCGAGCGCGGCGGCCACCGCGACCTGGGCCAGGAATACCTGGCGCTGTAACATCGGGTCGACCACGGCGGGGTCGAGGGACGCGTCGAGGCCGCACTCGCCGATGGCCACCACCCGGTCGCGGTGGGCCTGCGCGGTGGCCGCGAGATCCTTCAGGCCGCGGTCGAGGGCGGCCCGGGGGAGGGTGAGCAGCGCGTGGGGGTGGATGCCGAGGGCGACGACGCGCTCGCCCGGGAGGGCGCAGTCGAGGGTGGCGCGCCAGGTGTCGGGGCGCATCGAGGGGACGACCGCGCGGGTGACGTGCCGGGCGCGGGCGCGCTCCCAGACGGCGGCGCGGTCCGAGGCGAACGCGGGGAGGTCGAGGTGGCAGTGCGCGTCGACGAGGGCGACGGTCACGAAGGGGTCACGCCGGTCGCGACGGCGCGGGCGAAGGCCTCGCGCACGGCGACGGTGGCGCTCACCAGGCGGCCGCGCACCACGAACGCGTCGGCCTCCTTGCGCGACCCTGCCACCTTCAAGGTGAAGGCGTGGGCCCCGTCGAGGGTACCCTGCGCGGGGGCGCCGGGCGGAAACGGCCGCGTCGAGCGCACGGTCACCTGGATCGCGTCGACCGTCATCACCGTCGCCTCGCCTTCGCCTTCCCACCGCACCTGCGCCATCAGTGCATCCTCCGCTTGATGGCCGCGCGGGCCTCGCGGTCGCCCTCGCGGCGCTTGATCTCCTGCCGCCGGTCGGCGCCGTCCTTGGCGTGCGCGAGGCCGAGCTCGAGCTTCACCTTGGCGCCCTTGAAGTAGGCCTTGAGGGCGATGAGCGTGAAGCCCTTCTGGGAGATCTTGCCGTCGATGCGGTCGATCTCCGCGCGGTGCGCGAGCAGCCGCCGGGCGCGCTTCTCCTCGGGCTTCGCCCCGGTGGCGAACTTGTACGGCGCGATGTACGCGTTGATGAGCGTGAGCTGCCCGTTGAGCACCATCGCGTAGGTGTCGCCGAGCTCCATCTTGCCGGCGCGGAGGCTCTTCACCTCACCCCCGGTGAGCACGATGCCGACCTCGATGCGCTCGTCGACCTCGTAGCGCATCGAGGCGCGACGGTTCTCGGAGATGAGCTTGTACCCCTCGGCGGGGCGCGGCGTGGCCATGGCGGGCGTCGGGTGTAGCACGACCCCGCCCGCAACGTGCGTTCTCCGGCGGCCCGACAAGCGGCCATGCGAACCCCGTGGCTCTCGGCCTCCCTCCGCGCCCTCGCCGATCTGCTCGCCCCCCGCGGCTGCGTGGCCTGCGGCGAACCCGTCGCCCGCGAGGTGCTGTGCGACCCCTGCGCCGTGTCGCTGCTCGACGCGCCCGACCCCCTGCCCGGCGTGCTCGTGGCCCACGAGCACGGCGGCGCCCTCGCGCGGGCCGTCTACCGGGCCAAGTACGACGGCGACCCCACCCGCGCGGCCCGCCTCGGCGACCTGCTGCTCCCGCTCGCCGCGGGCCTCGCGCGCCCGGTGCGCTGCGTCGTCCCGGTGCCGCTGCACCCCCGGCGCCTGCGCGAGCGCGGGTACAACCAGTCGATGGAGCTGGCGCGCCCGGTGGCCCGCGCGCTGGGCTGTCCCCTGCTGGCCGACGGGCTCCTGCGGCTGCGCGACACGCCCACGCAGACCGCCCTCGCGCGGGCGGGGCGCGCGGCCAACGTGGCGGGGGTGTTCCGCGCGGCGGCCGGTCGCGCGCTCGCCGGCGGGCACGTGGTGATCGTCGACGACGTGGTCACCACGGGCTCGACGATGGGCGCGGCGATGGCGGCGGCCCGGGCGGCCGGCGCGGCGTCGGTCACCGGCCTGGCCCTGTCGCGGATGCCCCGCCGCGACGGCTGAGCGTCACCCCTGCGTCGCCGCGTCGAGCCAGGCCAGCCGCGCGGTCGCGCCGCACTCCCGCCACAGCGCCCTCGCCCTCGCGATGGCCGCCTCCTGCGCTGCCCCATCGGGCGTCACGTGCAGCGCCAGCAGCGCCCCGGCGTAGGCCTCCTCCGCGCGCTGCCCCTCCTCGTGCGCCAGGGCCATCGCCTCGCCCCAGCGCGCGCCCGCGGTCGTCACGTCCCCGCCCGCCCACGCCAGCAGCCCCGCCCAGCGCAGGGCCAGCACGCGCCCCACGGGCTGCGCCTTCGCCCAGCGCTGCGCCCGCGCCACCGCCGCCGCGAGCCGCCCCCGGTCGCCCCGCCCCGCGCGCCGCGCCGCCAGGAACACCTCCAGCGTCCCCTCCCACAGGTGCGCCGCCGTGGGGGGGATGGTGCGCTCGTTGCCGACGCCCGCCAGCGCCTCGTCGGCGAGCGCCACGGCCTCGTCGAGGCGCCCCTCGGCGAGCGCCACCGCCGCCTGCATCGCCCGGGTGAGCGAGCGCACGAGCGCGTCGGCCCGGTCGGGCTGCGTCGCGAGCACGGCCAGCGCCGCCTTCGCCCCGGCCACGTCGCCGCCCGTCAGGCGCGCGAAGGCCTCGGTGTGGATGAGCGCCGCCCGCTGCCCGGACATGTCCTCGCCGAGGGCGTCGAGCGCCACCGCGACGTCGCCGCGCATGGCGTCGAAGCGCCCGTCGTACCAGTGCAGCATCGCCAGCACGGAGACGCAGAGGCCCTCGTCGAGCCGGTCGCCGCTGAAGCGCGTCTGCGCGATGGCGCCGTCGATGAGCGTGTGCGCCCGGGCCCGCTCGCCGCGGCCCATCCGCCAGACCGTCTCCAGCAGCGCCGCCGCCGAGCGCCCGCGCCAGGTGACGCCCGACCCGGTGGGCGCCGCCGCCGCGGCCCGGGCGCGGTCGAAGTAGCGCTGCGCCAGCCCGTCGAACCCGAGCGTCCCGGCGGCGTAGCCCAGCGCCCCGAGGGCGTCGACGTGCGCGTCGCCCGCGCGCTCGGCCAGGTTCGCCGCGGCCAGGCTGGCGGCCAGCACCGCCGCCCCGTCGCCGCGGAAGATCGCCACGTGCGCGAGCTTGCCCGCGGCGTGCGCGGCGATGGTGAGCCCCTCCCGCGCGATCGCGCTCGACCGCCGCGCGCGGACGCCGTGCGTCACCTGCTCCACCACGTGGCCCAGCAGGTACCTCGCCCGACCGACGGCCCGCTCGGGCACCTTCGGCTCGTAGGGCTCCATCGCCGCCACGAGGCAGCGCTCGGCCTGCGCGAAGTCTCCCGCCACGAAGTACGCGTCGCCCGCCTCCCAGCACCAGCGCGCCAGGTCGAGGCGCGCCGCGTCGTCGTGCGCCCGTCCGTGGTGCCACGCGATCGCGATCTTCAGGTACCGGATGGCGTCCGTGAACGCGCCGTCCCGGTACGCACGGTCGCCCGCGCGCCCCGCGTGGAAGGCCTCGCGCCCGGGCTCGCCGGCCTCGCGCCAGTGCACCGCCAGGTCGCCGTGGAGCATCCCCAGGTCGGGGTCGTCCAGCAGCGCCGACGCGAGGGCCTCGGCCGCGCGGCGGTGCAGCACCCGGCGCCGCGCCGGGGCGAGGTCGCGCCAGGCGGCCTCGCGCAGCTTGTCGTGCACCAGGCGAAACCGGTCGCCGCCGGTGTCCTCCAGGATCTGCCGGTGCGACAGCTCGGCGAGCGCGTCGAGGACGGCCCCCTCGGGCAGCCCCGACACGGCGACCAGCACCCCGGCCTCGACCTCGCGGCCCAGCACCGCGGCGGCCTCCACCACCGCGCGCGCGCGACGGGCGCGAGCCCCCGGAGGCGGCGACCCACGAGGTCGAGCAGCGACGCCGGCGAGGGGAGCGCGTCGACCCCGCGCGCGTCGAGGTGCCAGCGGCCGTGGGGGTCGCGGCCGAGGATGCCCTCGGCGATGGCCATGCGCAGGTACTCCGAGACGTAGAAGGGGTTGCCCTGCGATCGCTCGGCGAGGAAGTCGACCAGCGGGGCAGGCGGCTCGGCGAGGGCGAGCATGTCGGAGACGAGCGCGGCGACGGCGCGGCCCTCGAGGCTGCCCACCTTCAGGCGCGTGACGGCGGGCGACGACAGCAGCCGCGGCAGGGTGGCGCCGACCTCGTTGTCGCGGAAGGTGCAGAGCACCAGCACCCGGTGCCGCTCGAAGAACGCCGGGCTGAGCGTGGCCAGGAGGGCGATGGTGAGGTCGTCGGCCCACTGGAGGTCGTCGATGACCAGCAGCAGGGGCTCGTCGCGGGACACCGCCGCGAGGGTGTCGCGCACCGCCTCGAGGGCGCGCCGCCGGGCGGCCGGCGCGGGCAGCTCGGCGAGCGGGGGCAGGTCGTCGAAGCCGGGCACCGCGGCGAGGGAGGGCTCGTAGAGCGCGAGCACCCGGGCCCAGCCGCCGACCCAGCGCGCGAAGGTGGCCGCGCCGTCGTCCGAGCACCGGTCGGCGATGGCCTGGAACAGCCCCCGGAGCGGCTGCAGCGCCGACCCGCGGCCCTCCACCCCGGCGTCGTTCGACGACCCCGCGCGCGACCCGCTGCTCCCGGTCGCGCGACCCGGCGCGGCGCCGGCTGCGCGCGGGAGCGACACGCACTCCCCCGCGACGACGAGGGCGTGGTTGCGCGTGGCGTGCTGGGCGACCTCCGCGACGATGCGGGTCTTTCCGACGCCGCTCTCCCCGCCCAGCAGCACGATGCCGCCGCGGCCCTGCTCGAGCCCGCCGAGGCGCTCGCGCAGGACGGCGAGGACCTCCTCGCGGCCGACGATGCCCGGGCGGTAGAGGTACGCCGACGGCGACACCACCGGGGCCGTCGCCCGGGCCTCGTCGCCCTGCCGGGCGCGGGAGATCTCCCAGAGCGCCTGGGCCACGTCGTCGGCGTACCCGACGCGGTCGCGCGGGGACTTCGCGAGCAGCCGCAGCACGAGGTCGTCGAGGGCGGGCGGCACCCCGTCGACCCGGTGCGACGGCGGCTCCGGGGCCTTCATCAGGTGCATCCCCACGACCTCCATCGCGGTGCGCCCGACGAAGGGCACCGCTCCGGTGAGGGCCTCGTAGAGCATGCACCCGAGGGCGTAGAGGTCGCAGCGGGCGTCGACGCGCTGGCCGGAGATCTGCTCCGGGGCCATGTAGCCCGTGGTGCCGACCATCTGCGAGCTGACGTCGACCACCTCGCGCCCGCCCGCGCCGTGCGCCGTCGCGACGACGCCGAAGTCCATGAGCACCGGCGCGCCGTCGACGCGCAGGAACACGTTGGCCGGCTTCATGTCGCGGTGCACGACGCCCTGCCCGTGCACGAACGCGAGCGGTACGCACAGCCGTCGGAAGAGCGTGAGGGTCTCGTCGAGGGCGCCGCACGCCGCCATGGGTCGCGGCCCCGCGGGTGCGCTCGTGGCGCGCGACGCGGCCCCGGGGCTCTGTCCGCCGCCGTGCCTCCGGGAGAGGTCCGCCGTCGGGTCGTCGGGCTGCGAGAGCATCCCGTCGAGGCCGAGGCCCCAGCGCCGTGACATCTGGTCGCGGAGCGTCTCGCCGTGGAGCAGCTCCATCGAGTACCAGGGGCCGACGTCGTTGACTCCGACCTCCTCGATGCGCACGACGTCGGGGTGCGTGACCTTCCGCAGGGCCAGCACCTCGCGGCGAATCGACGCCCGCAGGTCGGCGTTGGTCACCCGCACGGTCTTGAGCGCCACGACGGCGCCGGTCTCCTGGTGTACCGCGCGGTACACCACCCCCATCCCGCCCTGTCCGATCACGCTCTCGACCCGGTAGGGACCGATCTGCTCTGGGATGCTGGCGGGCACTACGCTCACCCCGACGCTATCACGAACGTATCACCCGCCGACGGACTCCATCCGCCGGCGGTGCGTGAGGGCGGGACTCAGGCGCTGTCGCCGTCGCCTGCGGTGCGTCGCACCCAGAGCATGGCGTCGAAGCGTCGCTCGCCCGGCGCGAGATGCTGCGACAGCACGCCCGTACGGCGGTAGCCGGCCCCGAGGAACACCGCCCCGAGCAGCGGGCTGTCCGCCGGGGTCATGGCGAAGGTGCACCCGATGTCGCGCGCCTTGAGGGCCTCGTGCAGCCCGTGGATGGCGCCCGCGAGCACGCGGGCCTCGTCGGTCTTGGTGGGCACCATCGGGATCTGCACGTAGGCGTTGCCGAAGGGCTCCTGGAGCTCGGCGGTGACGACCTGCGAGGTGGTGCGCCCGCGGCCGACGACGTGCAGCCGGTCGCCCGAGCGCAGGAAGCGCTCGTCGAACCACGCCGCGGTCTTGCGGTTGCGCGCCGGCGCGATGCCCTGCGCGGTGGCCTGGAGGTCGTTGAGCACCTCGATCTTGAGGCCCTTCACGGCGGTGACGTCGACCACCAGCTTGCGGGCCTGCACGAGGACCTTCTCGGCGGCGGCGGTGTCGGCGGGCGGCGTGAGGGGCGCGCCGTCTTCGTCGACCAGCGGCGGGTCGCTGACGACCCGGCCCATGAGGTACGCGTCGGAGCGCTTGTAGTAGCCCGGGATGGTGCCCTCGCGGGCGAACCCGACCTTCGCCCAGCCGAGGCTCTCCTCCTTCTCGACGAAGGTGTAGATGCGGGCGATGCCCTCGCGCCGCGCGAGCTCGTCGAGGCGCTGCTGCTTCAGGGGGAAGTTGCCGGCGAGGAAGTCGACCAGGCGCGCGGTGCGCTGCCGCCGGTTGACGATGAGGCTGACGTGGATGCCCTCGCGCCGGTACGAAACCTCTTCGATGACGGACCGTGGGTTCGTCTGGATCTGCATGGACATTGTGCAGTGCACCCCGCGGTCGAGGATCGCAGGAGAGGCTTCTCCCCGGCGCCGCGACTGCTGTTGCGAGCGTGTCTAGTCAAGGCCTTTTGCGAAGTCAACAGGTTTTTGACAGGGTATGTCAGGCACCCCATCGCGGCCGTGCGCGAGGGATTCCCATGGACGCCGGTACCCTGCATCCCGGGTGGGGATGGGAGGGCGTCAGGCGGGTGGGGAGTGGCGGTGCGGAGGGGGAGAGAAGGCGGGGAGATCTACGCGGAGATCAGCGGGCGGCGGGCGCCGCGAGGGCGGCGTCGATGCGGCGCTGGAACTCCTCGAAGGGCAGGGCGCCCGCGAAGAACTTGCCGTTGATGAAGAAGGCCGGGGTGCCGATCTGGGCGCCCGAGGCGTCCGCGGCGGCCATGTCGTCGCGGATGCGCGCCTGGTGCGTGTGGCCGTCGAGGGCGGCGCGGAAGCGCGCCATGTCGAGGCCCTGCTCCTGGGCGTAGCGCTCGAGGTCGGCGCGCTCGAGGTGCTGCTGGTTCTCGAACAGGTGGTCGTGGAAGCGCCAGAACCCCTGGTTGCCGCGCTGCGCGAACGCCTCCTGGGCGGCCTCCGCGGCGAGCATGGCGTTGTTGTGGAAGGGGAGGGGGTAGTCGCGCCACACGAAGCGCACCTGGGTGGGGTAGCGCGTGCGGATCTGGGCGATCTGCGACGCGACGCGCGAGCAGAACGGGCACTGGTAGTCCGAGAAGTGCTGGATCACGACGCGGGCGTTGGCCGGGCCGAAGCTCGGGGCGCGGGGGTTGTCGCGCACGGTGTAGACGCGGTTCTCGTCCTCGGCGGGGGCCGCCGGGGTGGGGGCCGCGGCCGCCGCGCCGCCGCCGGTGCGGCGGATGGTGGTGTCGGCCTCGGCCATCATGCGCTCGTAGAGGTTGGCGCGGGTGGTGCCGGGGTGCGACCGCATGAACTCCTCGGCCTTGGTCTTGACCTCATCGATGAGGGTGACGAAGGCGGCCTCCGGCTGCGCGCCGACGAGGCGGCGGCCGTTGATGAAGAAGTGCGGGGTGCCGTTGGCCTCGAGCTGCTGCGCGAGGGCGTGGTCGGCGTCGATGGCGGCGATGTGCGTGTGGTTGGCCATCGCGGCGGTGTAGCGGGGGATGTTCAGGTTGGCCTGGGCCGCGTAGCGGTCGAGGTCCGGCCGGTCGAGGGCCGTCTGGTTCTGGAACAGGATGCCGTGCATCTGCCAGAAGCCGGCGTTGCCGCGCTGGGCGAAGGCCTCCATGGCGAGCTCGGCGGCGGGCCGGGCCTTGTCGTGGAAGGGCAGCGGCTCGTTCTTCCACACGATGCGGATGTCGTTGCCGTAGCGGGTGCGCAGCGCGTCCATGGTGGGGTTCACGCGCGAGCAGAAGGGGCACTGGAAGTCCGAGAAGACGACCACGGTGACGAGGGCGGTGTTGGGGCCCTGGACGGGCGAGTTGCCCACCGGGACGCGGAGCACCTGCGCCGGGTCGGGCTCCGCCGGGCGCTGCTGCGGCTGCGAGGGCGTCGGGGGGGCCTCACCCGGGACGGGGTCGGCCACCATGTTGGCGTACACGCGGTTGCGCGGCTGGATGGTGCGCGCGCGGGCGAGCACCTGGTCGATGACGGTCTTGAAGCGGTCGAAGGGCTGGGCGCCGGTGACCTGCGTGCCGTTGATGAAGAAGTTGGGCGTGCCCTGCGCGCCGACGGCCTGGGCGAGCGCCTTGTCGCGGTCGATGGCGGCCACGTGCGTGTGGTTGGTCATGGCCGTGCGGAAGCGCGCCATGTTGAGGCCGATCTGGCCCGCGAGGCGCTCCAGGGTGGCCGTGTCGAGGTTCTGCTGGTTCTGGTAGAGCAGCCCGTGCATCTGCCAGAACTTGGCGTTGCCGCCCTGGGCGAAGGCCTCCATGGCGGCCTCGGCCGCGGGGACGGCGTTGTTGTGGAACGGCAGCGGCGCGTTCTTCCAGACGAGCCGCACGTCGTTGCCGTACTGCGTGCGGATCTGGCGGAGGGTGTCCTCCACCCGCGTGCAGAACGGGCACTGGAAGTCCGAGAACTCAACGATGGTGACGAGCGCGTTGGCGGGGCCCAGCGACGGCGAGTTGCCGACCGGGATCCGCTCTGCGTCGACCATGTTGGGTCCGTTGGCGTTGTTGGCGGTCGCCTCGGCGGCGACTTCGCCGCCCGGCTCCGCAGGTGCCTTCGAGCCCGTGATGTTGCCCACCACGAACCCGAGCACCAGCGCCATGATGATGGAGATGGCAGATGCTCCCTTGCTCACAAGATCCTCTGTTCCATGGTCAGTGTTCGAAGGAGGCGCCGCGCGACGCTGACCGTCCTCGCGCGGAGCCTGTACGGAAGAAGACATTCGTGTGCCCGGTGCGCGGGCTCTACCCCGCTCTCCCCGACGACGACGCACCGGACACGTTCGTTGGCGCCAGCAGGGGGAGTTCCACGGCGTGGTGCGTGCGATCCGGCGCTGAGAGGTCAGCGCCCGGGACGCGACACCCGCCGTCGCAGTCAGCGCCCCGCGGACGGTCCACGAGCCGGAGGTGATCCGTTCGCGAGCGTCGGTTGCAGGGAGTTGACCGCGTTCAGGCGCTGGGCGGGCGCCACGGAGACCGCGCCTGACCTGCGCGCGGACCGCCATGGAACTGCGCCGCCGGGTCGAACACGTCGACCGCCTGCGGGGGGATTTCGAGGGTGTGGGAGACGACCTCGACGGGCTCGTGGTGCATGTCCCAGGCGCCGCCGTGGTGACGGGGGGCGTCGGGCCGATCGACGTGGCAGCCGGGCTGCGTGGGGTCGCTGCACAGCGTGGGAGCCTGCGAGTGGGACGGGAGGGACGGGAGCGCCGGGAGGGCCGCGGCGACACGCTTGGCCGTCTTCGCGGGCGAGCTCACCTGGTCGTTGGCGACCGGGAGGTGGCTCGCGAGGACGCCGTAGCACCGGGCCTGCACCTGCTGCGCAGACGCCGACCCCCCCGTGAGGATCACGGCGAAGGCGGCGCAGAGGGCGAGGAGGAGTGGGCGCATCCGGTGGTGTCGGCGCAGGGAGTACCCGATCGTCGACCATCGCGCAACCATCGGACCCCGGAGCCCTATTCCCAGCCACGGGACCCAAAAATAGACACAGGGGACGATCCGCAGCCGAAGCCTTGGAGCGTCCCCTGTGGAGGTACCAACGCCCACCGCGTCACCGCGGCGGGGGCGCGGAGACTACCCGCCGACCCTGGGCATTGAACCTACATTGGTGAGACGAGAGTGATGCTTGCCCATTGTGCGCCTTTACCTCCCGCGGCGATGCCGCAGCCCGAGGGATGCCAGGAGTGATCCCGGTCCACGTTCCGAGCCTTCGAGTGAAGTGGAGCCGGTGCGCACCATGCGCCCGCGCTCGGGTTTCGTCGCAGGGAACACTCGCGTGTTCGGGACCATCCCCGGGACCATCGTCCACCCGGTGACCGTCGCAGCAGGACCCTCAGCCACCGATGACCAGTGTCGCTCTTGCGAGCCGTGATCTGCATCAGCGCACGATGGACACGCCACGATCAAGCCGACCCTATCACCGCACCCCCCGTCGCGCCAAGAGACTTGTCCATCGCCCGCGCTGCGCCGTCGTCGGTCAGGGCCCTCGTCAGCTCCACGCGCTCCTCCATTGACGAGACAGACAATGTCACTGCGTGTGACAGGCTATGTCCATGGTGTGGTGGCGCCCGCGGCGCATCGACCCTTACGCTCCGTAGCGATGAACACCGCGACGCAGCCCCTCCCCACCATCACCGGGCACCGCTGGATCGAGGGCGCCGACGGGCTCCACCCTCGCGCCGTGGCGCTGGCGTCGCGGCGTCACCTGGCGCGCGAACGCTTCTACACGACGGTGCTGCCCGACATGGCCCGGCGGGGTGTGCCCCGGCAGGTGCACGGCATCGGGCCGAGGGGAGGGTCGTCGCGCGCCATCTGGTCATGGTGGAAGGTCCCTGGCGAGCAGCGGGTGCTGTGGGCGCTACAGGTGAGCACCCGGCAGGTGCGCGGCGCCACCGGGGGGAAGGCCCCGGCCAACGACGGCTACGTGCTCGCGGCGTGGGGCGACGGCCCGGTCATCGCGTGGGCCAACGAGCTGCCCGCGGTGCGCGCGGTGCTGCGCGAGGCGCTCACGACGCTGCCGGCGTGGCTGGCCGGGGGCGTGGTGTCGGGCGACGCGACGCTGCCGCTGCGCATCGTCCCGGTCACGGGCGACGCTGGGCGCGCAGCGTGGTCGGATCGAGGTTGTGCTTCTTGAAGAGCTCGCGGAGGTAGCGCCGGTCGACCCCCGAGCGCCGCGCGGCCTCGGAGAGGTTGTAGCCCGAGCGCTCGAAGAGCTTGAGCAGGTAGTCGCGCTCGAAGCGCTCCACCGCGGCCTGCTTGGCGTCCTGGAAGGGCACCTCGGCCTCGCCGGGCACCGCGGTCCCTCCGAGGTTGGCGCGCAGGGTCGGGGGCATCACCAGGTCGTGGTCGTCGTCGTCGTCGAGGCTGGTGACCACGGGGGTGGGGCTGAGCATCACCGCGCGCTCGATGACGTTGCGCAGCTCGCGCACGTTGCCGCGCCACGGCCGCGAGGCCAGCGTGGCGAGCACCGCGGGTGAGAGCGTGGCGCCGCCCACCGCGCGGGCGAAGTGCTGGGCGAGCGCGGGGATGTCCTCGACCCGCGAGCGCAGCGGCGGGACCTTGATGCGCCCCACGGCGAGGCGGAAGAGGAGGTCCTGTCGGAAGCGGCCGGCCTGCACCTCGGCCTCGAGGCCGCGGTTGGTGGCGGCCACGACGCGCACGTCGACGGAGCGGTAGCCGTCGCCGCCGACGGGCTTCACCTGCCGGGCCTCGAGCGCGCGCAGCAGGGCGGGCTGGAGGTCGAGCGGCAGCTCGCCGATCTCGTCGAGGAAGAGGGTGCCGCCGTCGGCGCGGCGGAAGGCGCCCTCGGCGGAGCCCACCGCGCCGGTGAACGCGCCCTTCACGTGGCCGAAGAGCTCGGAGGCGATGAGGTTGGGCGAGACCGCGGCGCAGTCGAAGACCACCAGCGGGCGGCCGGCGCGCGGCGACTGCTGGTGCAGCGCGCGGGCGATGACCTCCTTGCCGGTGCCGGTCTCGCCCTCGATGAGCACCGTGAGGTGCGACGGGGCCATCTTCGCGATGCCGCTGCGCAGGCGCTGCATGGCGGGCGAGTCGCCGATGAGCTCGGTGCGCTCGCCCCGCGCCGGGGGGCGCATCGGGGCCACCGGCGCGGGGGGCGCGGCGGTCGGGAGGATCGTCGGCGGCGGCGCCAGGATGGCCGGCGAGGTGACGTCCGAGAAGGGCGCGTCGTCGCCCACGCGCACGCTGATGGTCACCTGCTTGCCCAGCATCAGCGAGACCTCGCCGGTGACCTTGAGCTCGCGGATGCGCGCGCCCTGGTAGTGGGTGCCGTTCTTGGTGTCGAGGTCGACCACCTCCACGCCGTGGGGGTAGATGCGGATCTCGATGTGCACCCGCGACACGAAGGGGTCCTGGATGACGATCTCGTTGCCGACGTCGCGGCCCACCCGCACGACGCCCTCGCGGGCGCGGAAGGGAGACGGCACCCCCGGGGAGAGCACCTCCACGTAGCGCGTGGGCGGCGGCTCCGCGCGCCGGTGGGGCACCGTCATCGTCCGATCGTTCTCGCTCATCCGCGCCGGAACCTATACCCCCTTCAGAGCCACTTCTTGTGGCGGAACCACAGGGCCATCCCGCTGCCCACCACCGCCATCAGCCCGAGCGCGAAGGCGTAGCCGTAGCGCCAGTGGAGCTCGGGCATGTGGTCGAAGTTCATCCCGTAGACCCCGGCGATGAAGGTCAGCGGCAGCATGATCGTCGACACCAGGGCGAGGGTCTTCATGACCTCGTTCATCCGGTTGGACGTCTGCGAGAGGTACGCGTCGAGGGCCGCGGAGAGCAGCTCGCGGTTGCCCTCCGCGAGGTCGACCACCCGCACGAAGTGGTCGTGGATGTCGCGGAAGAAGGGCAGCGCCCGCTCGGGGATCTGCTCGAACTCCCCGCGCGACAGCCGCTGGAGCACCTCGCGCTGGTGCGCCGCCGTCCGCCGCACCCGCTGGAGGGCGCGCTTCAGACGGAAGATCCGCGGCACGATGTCGGTGGAGGTGCGCTCGACCACGTCGGTCTCGAGCGCGTCGACCTGCTCGTCGAAGGCCTCCGTGAGCGGGAGGTAGAGGTCCACCATGCGGTCGATGACCGCGTGGGCGATGAAGGCCGGGCCGCGCTCCATCACCTTGGTGTTGCGGGAGAACTCCTCGGCCACCTCCGCGGGCGCCCTCAGCTGCCCCCGGTGGTGGGTGAGCAGCCAGCGCTGCGAGAGCACCAGGTCGAGCTCCACGGTGCCCGCCCGCTCGACGTCGGTGCCCGTGCACACCACCCCGTGGATCACCACGTAGAGGTACTCGCCGTAGTCCTCGACCTTCGGCCCCGGCCGGTCGAGGAGGATGTCCTCCACCGCGAGCGGGTGCAGCTTCAGCACGTCGGTCAGCAGCGCGTGCAGGGGCGCGTCGATGCTGCTGGTGTCGATCCAGAAGGTCTCCTCCCGCTCCAGGAGCTCGCGCACCTCCCCGAGGTCGGAGGTCTGGCGCACCCCGGTCGGCGTACGCACGTGGATCGTCGTCGTCATCGATTCTGTACGCCACGATAGCCGATCGTGAGATCGGGGATGCAGCGGTCCATGGAGGGGTGGTACGGTCCACGGAGGTGACGATGCCCGACGAGCGCCGAACCCCCGGTGCCCCAGCCCGAAGTGCCTCCTCGCCGCGCGACACGGTGGTCGACCGCGTGGCCGGCGGCACGCCAGAGTCGCTGCGCACCATCCCCCTGGAGGACGGTCGCTCCATCCGCGACGAGCTGCACCACGCCATCAAGGACGCCCGGCGCCCGTCGGTGGTGGTGATGTCCGGCGGGGCCGTCGGGGCGCGGGCGCGGCTGTCGGGCAACGCGAGCCTCGGGCGCGACCCCACCTGCGAGGTGGTGCTCCCCGACGCCGGGGTCTCCTGGCGGCACGCGCGCATCGAAGACCGCGGCGACGCGTGGGTGCTCGTCGACCTCGGGAGCACCAACGGCTCGCAGGTCAACGGCGTGCGCAGCGCCGAGGGGCGGCTGGCGCACGGCGACCGCATCACCCTGGGGCGCACCATCCTGCGCTTCGAGATGCAAGACCCGCTCGACCAGGCCTACGACGAGCACCTCGAGCGGCTGCTGCACATCGACGACCTCTCGGGGCTCTTCGTGCGGCGGCGCTTCGACATGGAGCTCTCCAGGAGCCTCGCGGCGGCGACCGCCAGCGGCCGCAGCATCGCGCTGCTGGTGATGGACATGGACGGCATCAAGGCCATCAACGACCGACACGGGCACCTCTTCGGGGCGTACACCATCGGCGAGACGGGGCGGGTCATCGGGGAGGTGCTGGGCGATCGGGGCATCGGGTCGCGCTTCGGGGGGGACGAGTTCTGCGCGCTGCTGCCCGACCACGATCAAGACCGGGCCTTCGCGCTGGCGGAGGAGATCCACGCGGCGGTCAACCGGCACGAGTACGCGCGGGAGGGCGTGACGCTGCGGCCGGGTATCTCCATCGGCGTGGCGGCGTTTCCGGAGAACGCCCCCGACGCGGAGAAGCTGTTCCAGCGCGCAGACGAGGCGCTCTATCGGGCGAAGCAGGGAGGGCGCAACCGCGTGATGCGCTAGTCGGCGCATCGTCGGTCCCGCAACGAGAGCCCGCACGACGGGCGGTGGATGGTGAGCGATGTTCGAGGTCCGATGCCCAGGCTGCCAGAATCCCTTCGAGCTCGACGAGCGTCGTGTGCCTCGCAACGGGATGACGATGCGATGCCCGAAGTGCCAGACCACCTTCGTGGTCAAGCGCCCGGAGACCATCGGCTTCGCGGGGGCGCCGCCCCCCCCTGACGGAGCCCGCGCCGTCCCCCTCCCGATGCCCGTCGCGCCGCAGGCCGCCGGGGGGAGGGCCCCGCCGCCCATCCCGATGCCCGGCGCGCCGAGTCCGGTCGCGCGCCCGCAGGTGCCCATCGACCTCGCCGCCGAGCTCATCGGCCGCACCCCCGCGCCGCCGCCCGACCTCCTCCCCGGCTCCAACGACTCCAGCTGGGAACTCTCCGTCGACCTGCCGATGTCCGCCGCCGACGTGGGCCTCCCGACGCCCGCCGAGCCCGAGGCCCGTCGCCGCGCGGCCGCCCCCCCCTCGGCCGGCGTCCCGGGCGCACCCCCGCCCGGAACCAACGTCAAGGCCACGCTGACGATGCTCCCCGACCTGCGCCCGGACCTGCAGGCCGTCACCGGGCGACCGTCCCCGCGGCCCATTCCCCCCGAAGAAGTGGGCCTCCCGGGCATCTCCGCGGGGCTGCCCGTGCCGGTCGCGGGGCTGCCCGCGGTCTACCACGGCAACGTCGGTCTCCCGCAGGTGTCCGCCGGGCTCCCGCAGGTGTCCGCCGGGCTCCCACAGGTCGCAGCGGGCCTGCCCCAGATGGCCGCCGGTCTCCCGATGAACGCGGCCGGTCTCCCGATGAACGCGGCCGGTCTCCCGATGAACGCCGCCGGTCTCCCGATGGGCGCCGCCGGGCTCCCGATGAACGCCGCCGGTCTCCCGATGGGCGCGGCCAACCTCCCGATGGGCGCCGCCAACCTCCCGATGAACGCCGCCAACCTCCCGATGGGCGCCGCGGAGCTGCCGATGGGCTCCGCAGAGCTGCCGGGGCTCGAGCCGGACATGCCGGTCAGCAGCCCGCGGCAGGTGGTGCTCGGGCGCGTCAACGTCGAGCGTCGCGCGTTCACGATGACCGACTCCGACGACCTCCCGTCGCTCGCGGGAGACGCCGCGCTGCCGTCGGTGCGGGCACCCAGCCCCGGCGCGGTGCGCGAGGAGTACGCGGTGTCCATGGACGACCGCAACGACCGCGGCTTCGGCCACGGCGGCGTGAATTACGGCGAGCTCGACCTCGGCGACGTCATCGGCCAGCCGATGCCCCCGAGCGGGCCGGCGGTGAATACCTTCCAGGGTAATCCCTTCCCTCCGCAGGGCCATGGCCAGGGTCAGGGCCAGGGTCAGGGGCTGGACTTCGGGCAGGAGTTCGACGCGCTCCCGGGGGGCCCGGGCCGCGGGTACGCCGACCCTGGCGCCCAGGGCATTCCGGCGCCGACGCCCAAGAAGGTGACGCCGGCGAAGAAGGAGGTCCGCAAGGCCGCGGAGAGCGACGGGCCCCGGCGCCCGTGGATGCAGTACGCCCTCTACGGCACCCTCGGCGTGCTGGGCGTCGGCGTGCTGGGCGGCGCGGCGCTCGCGACCACGGAGTACGGCGCCTTCGGGAAGAACTGGTTCGACGAGCAGCTCCACGGGCCCGAGCGCCACGCGGCGGCGACGCGGGCGATCCAGTACGTCGACCGGCTGATGGAGCATGACACCTACGACCGCGCCATCGCGGGCCTGCGCCGGGTCGAGCAGGCCCTCGCGCGCGTCCCGAAGGAGCGCGAGCTCAAGGCGTACATCGTCTACGCCAACAACCTCGTGGTGCTGCGCTTCGGGGCCGACCCGTCGCGCACCGGCCGCGCCCGCACGCTCCTCGCGGAGCTCGCCGAGGCGCCGCCGGGGATGCAGTTCCTGGCGCTGGCGAAGGCCTCCGACGCGCTGGCCCGGGGCAACGCCCGGGAGGCCCTGCGCCTCGCCCGCAACGACCCCAACGGGCGCGACCTCGCGACGATGGCCGCCGCGGCGCTCAACGACAACGCCCAGTGGCTGCGCTACGCCACCGCGGGCCGCCAGCGGCACCCCACCGCGCGCTCCCGCTACCTCCTGGCGCAGGCGTACTACGCGACCGGCGACGTGGCCGCGGCGCGGCGCATGGCCGAGGAGACCCTCCAGCACGAGGCGCACCACCCCGGCGCGCGCGTGATGCTGGCGCGCATCGTGGGGCAGCGCGAGGAGGGCCAGGCCCGCGCGCTCTCGCTGCTGCAAGACCTGGTGGGCACCACCGCCCGCGGCTCGGCGGTGAGCTACGCGTCGCCGACCGAGCGCGCCGACGCCTGCGTGGTGGCCGGCCAGATCGAGATGGCGCGCGACCGGGTGTCCGTGGCGCAGACGCGCTTCCAGCGGGCGCTCGAGCTCGAGCCCCGCAGCGCGACGGCGCTCGTGGGCATCGGGTCGATCCTGTACCGCCAGGGCAACTTCACCGACGCGCAGGCGCGCTTCCGCAACGCCCACAGCGCCGATCCGCAGAACCTCGACGCCATCATCGGCATCGCGCAGTCGACGCTGTCGCTCAACCAGCCCGCGGAGGCCAAGGCGGCGCTCGAGCCCGCGGTGCAGGAGCACCCCAACGACGGCCGGCTCCACTACTGGCTCGGGCGCGCGCTCGCCGCCACCAACGACCAGCGCTCGCTGGCGCAGCAGTCGTTCCGAGAGGCCATCCGGCTGCAGCCCGACAACCTCGACGCGTACGTCTCGCTCTCCGAGCTGCTCATCGCGATGCAGCGCAACGACGCCGCCGACCAGGTGCTCGTCGAGGCCCGCGCCCGGGTGCCCGACAACGCGGCCATCCACCGCGCGCTCGCCCACGGCCGCCTCGCCCGCGGCGACGTCAACGGCGCCGAGCAGGAGCTGCGCATCGCCCTCCAGCGCGACCCCGAAGACGTGCGCGCCCACTACGCCCTCGGCGACGTGTACCGCCGCATGCAGCGCCTCGACGACGCCACCCGGCAGCTCGACACCGTGGCCCGCATCGACCCCGACTACCCCGGCCTCGCCCTCGCGCGCGGCCGGCTCGCGGAGGCCCGCGGCGAGCTCCCGGAGGCCCTGGCCACCTTCCGCGAGGCCCTGGCGCGCGACCCCACCAACCCCGAGCTCATCAACCGCGTGGCGGCCACCCTGGTGGCGCTGGGCAACTTCGGCGACGCCGACCAGATGCTCCGCTCGGTGGTGGTGAGCCAGCCCACCAACGCCGAGGCGCAGTACCTCATGGGCCGCGCGCGCCTGGGCGCGGGCAACTACGTCGACTCGGTGCACTACCTCGACCGCGCCATCGAGCTCAACCCGCTGCGGGCGGAGTTCAAGGCCTTCGCGGCGGAGGCGCACCGGCGCGCCGGGGACATCGTGCGGGCGCTCCAGCTCGCGGAGGAGTCCATCCAGCTCGACCCGTCGTTTCCGCGCGGGTACTGGGTGCGCGCGGAGATCAGGGTGCGCCAGGGCGCGGCGGCGCAGGCGCTCGTCGACATCAACCGCGCGACGCAGCTCGACCAGACCTTCTGGGACGCCTACGCCACCTGGGCGGACATCGACGACGCCCTCGGCCGCCGCGACGACGCCATCCGGCTCTACCAGATCGCCGTCTCGCACGACCCGCGGCACGGCGACTGGTTCTACAACCTGGGCCGCCTGCTCGGCGACGCGGGGCGGCCGGGCGAGGCGCGGGCGGCGCTGCTCCAGGTGCGCGCGCTCGGCGCGGGGCTCAACCCGACGCCGAGCTGGTTCGTGCAGGGCACCCGGCAGCTCGCCGACCTCGAGCGCGCGAGCAACCCCGCCGAGGCGCGGCGGCTCTACATCGAGTACCTCCGCATGGTCCCGCCGGGCAGCCCCTCGTCGACCAGCGTGCAGATCATCCTCGGCGAGATGAGCGACGGCTGACCCCCCCGCCGCGCGCCGCTCACCACACCACCCCCGCGCGCCTCGCAAACACCTCGTCGAGCAGCCCCTCCAGCCGCCGCGCCTCCGCCTCGCCGAACGCCGCCTCGCGGTGTGAGTCCAGGTCGAGCACCGCGCGCACCCGCCCGCCGCCGTCGCGCACCGGCACCACCAGCTCCGAGCGCGTCGCCCCGTCGCAGGCGATGTGCCCCGGGAAGGCCTCCACGTCCGGCACGAGCTGCGTCTCCCCCGTGCGCGCCGCGGCCCCGCACACGCCCCGGTCGAAGTGAATGCGCAGGCAGCCCATCGGGCCCTGGTACGGCCCCACCGCCAGCGTCGACTCCCCCACCCGCCGGTAGAACCCGCACCAGCTCGCCTGCGCGAACACCTCCCACAGCAGCCGCGCCAGCGTCGCCTGCAAGGCCACCGCGTCGGTCTCCCCGGCCAGCACCGCGCGCACCTGCGGCAGCGCGGCGTCGAAGCGCGCCAGCCGCTCGGGCTCGGACAGCGCTTCACTCCGGTCGACGGGCGGCAGGTCGAGTCCCTCGCTCATATGCGCATCGTACCTGTCGCAGGGGGCGCGCATGACGCCCGTCGGCGGTCTCTTGGATCCGGGCTCCGACCCGTGAGACATAGCCACCTCAGGCACGCACGCACGGGGCGCGGGTGCCTTCTTCCCATACAGATGCCTTCCAAAGGACATTCCCCAATGCTTCAACGAACAAGATCGAGCGGGCTCCCGCTCTGGCTCACGCTCCTGGCGTGGGCCACGGTCGCGGGCTGTACCGACGGCAACTCCGTCGTCGGCGGCCCCGACGCGGCCGTCGCGGACATCGGCACCGACCTCGGGCCGAGCTGCACTACCAACGAGACGGCCTGCGGCGGACGCTGCGTCGACCTCCAGGCCAGCCGCGAGAACTGCGGCACCTGCGGCAACGCCTGCCCGGGCTCGCAGGTGTGCGTCGCGGGCAGCTGCCAGATCGGCTGCCCCACGGGCCAGCAGGCCTGCGGCGGCGCCTGCGTGACCCTCTCCACCGACCGCACCAACTGCGGCACCTGCGGCAACACCTGCGCGGCGGGCCAGGTCTGCGGCATGGGCGTCTGCGGCCTCGAGTGCGGCGCCTCCCTCGCCCTCTGCGGCGGCGGCGGTGACGCCGGCGCGGGCGACGCCGGGGCGGGCCAGCGCTACTGCGCCGACACCCGCACCGACCGCCTCAACTGCGGCGCGTGCGGCGCGGCGTGCCCCAACGGGCAGGTGTGCAACGCGGGCGTGTGCGAGGTCTCGTGCCTCGCCGGCCAGACCGTGTGCGCGGGCGCCTGCCGCGACCTCCAGACCGACCGCAACCACTGCGGCGCCTGCGGCACCGTGTGCCCCGGCGGCCAGGTCTGCAACGCCGGCACCTGCGAGGTGTCGTGCGGCACCGGACTCGCGACCTGCGCGGGCGTCTGCCGTGACCTCCAGACCGACCGCGCCCACTGCGGCGCGTGCGACACCGCGTGCCCCGCGGGCCAGGTGTGCGCCGGCGGCACCTGCGCCGTGTCGTGCCTGACGGGCCTCTCCAACTGCACCGGCACCTGCCGCGACCTGCAGACCGACCGCGGCAACTGCGGCGCGTGCGGGACCGCCTGCGCGGCGGGCCAGGTGTGCAACGCGGGCGTGTGCGAGGTCTCGTGCCTCACGGGCCAGACGGCCTGCTCGGGCACCTGCCGCGACCTGCTCACCGACCGCGCCAACTGCGGCGCGTGCGGGACCACCTGCCCGGCCGGCGAGGTGTGCGCCGCGGGCAGCTGCGAGGTGTCCTGCGGCACCGGGCTCGCGACCTGCTCGGGCGTGTGCCGTGACCTCCAGACCGACCGGCTCAACTGCGGCGCCTGCGCCAACGCGTGCACCGGCGGCCAGGCCTGCGTGGCCGGCGCCTGCGTGGTGACGTGCAGCACGGGGCAGACCAACTGCAGCGGCGCCTGCCGCGACCTCAACAACGACCGGCTCAACTGCGGCGCGTGCGGCAACGCCTGCGCCGCCGGGCGCATCTGCGCCGCGGGCGTGTGCGAGCTGTCCTGCGCCGCCGGCCTCAACAGCTGCAGCGGCACCTGCCGCGACCTGCAGACCGATCGCGGCAACTGCGGCACCTGCGGCAACACCTGCGCGGCGGGCCAGATCTGCAACGCCGGCGCGTGCGAGCTCTCGTGCGCCGCGGGGCTCACGAGCTGCGGCGCGACCTGCCGCGACACCGCCACCGACCGCCTGCACTGCGGCGGGTGCGGGGTGGTCTGCGCCGCGGGCACGGTCTGCGTGGGCAGCGCCTGCGTGGTGTCGTGCAGCGCGGGGCTCACGGCGTGCTCGGGCGTCTGCCGCGACACGGCGACCGACCGGGCCAACTGCGGGATGTGCGGCCGCTCGTGCGGCGCGGGCGAGGTGTGCACCGCCGGGGCCTGCGTGGTCTCGTGCGGGCCGGGGCAGACGTCGTGCTCCAACGTGTGCCGCGACCTGCTCACCGACCGGGCCCACTGCGGGATGTGCGGGCGCACGTGCGCCGCGGGGCAGGTGTGCACCGCGGGCGTCTGCGCGGCGGGCTGCGCGGCGACGCAGACGGTGTGCTCGGGCGCGTGCACCACGGTGGCCATCGACCCGGCCAACTGCGGGATGTGCGGCCGGGTCTGCACGGTGCCGGCGAACGCCTTCGGGGCGTGCGCGGCGGGCGTGTGCTCCTTCGTGTGCCAGGCGGGCTTCGCGGACTGCAACCGCGCCGCCGGCGACGGCTGCGAGGTGAACACCCAGACCACCGTCACCAGCTGCGGCGCGTGCGGGACCACCTGCTCGCTGCCCAACGCCACGCCCGCCTGCGTGGCGGGCCTCTGCCGCATCGGGAGCTGCAACGCGGGCTTCGGCGACTGCGACGGCAACCCGGCCAACGGCTGCGAGGTCAACCTCGCCACCAGCGCCGCGAACTGCGGCGCCTGCGGCACCGTGTGCCCGAGCGGCACCTGCACGGCCAGCGTGTGCGGCCTGCGCTGCAACAGCGGCAACCGGCGGGTGCTCTCCATCGGCGTCGCGGCGTCGACCATCATGGCGGACCTCCCGGCGGGCACCACCGTCGACACGGTGACCGACGCGCAGTGGCGCGCGATGACGCCGGCGCAGTTCCAGGCGTACCAGCTCATCTTCATGGGGGAGGGCGCCTCGGCGGCCAACTACCAGAGCACGGTCGACACGCGCGCCACCTGGGCGCCCGCCGTCACCGGCCGCATCGCCCTCACCGGCATCCACATGATGGGCCACTCGCAGGGCGTCACCCTCCGCCGCGCCACCTACGCGTGGCTGCTCAACGGTCCGGGCACCGCGCTCTACGTGGACGGCCAGTTCGGCGGCACCTTCCGCGGGTACAGCCAGCTCGTCCCCATCGGCACCTTCGCGGGCACCGGCGGCCTGAGCCTCGACGCCGTGGTGGTGACCAACTCCGCGCACCCGGTGATGGCCGGCTCGACGAGCTCGTCGCTCTCCAACTGGTCGCAGACGGTGCACTCGAACATCACCTCGGCGCCCCCCGGCTACGACACCCTCGCCACCGCGAGCTCGCAGAGCGTGATGACCGTCCGCTCGACCGCCTGCGTCCCCTGATCCGCTAGCGCTCTCTCCCCCCCCTCCGGGCGCGATCGTCGCCCGGGGGGCGGTGAGGGGCCCTCCTCCCCTCCGCTCCCCTCCCCCTTCCCTTCGCGCCTCTTCAGCCCTGCGGGTCGCTCTTGCGGTCGCCCACGACGATGACCGGGTCGTCCTGCTCGGGCAGGCGCGCGCTCGCGTCGAGGTCGATGAAGTGCCCCGACCGCGCGGCCTTCGTCTCCAGGTAGAAGCGGTTGTGCTCGTTGGGGGCCATCACGTGCGGCAGCCGCCCGCTCACGGTGATGTTGTGCGCCTCCAGCTGCCGGATCTTGTCGGGGTTGTTGGTCATCAGCTGGATCGACCGCACCCCGAGGCTCTGGAGCATGTGCGCGGCGATGGCGTAGTCGCGCTCGTCGTCGCGAAACCCGAGCGCCCGGTTGGCGTCGACGGTGTCAAAACCCTGCTCCTGCAGGGCGTACGCGCGCACCTTGTTGACCAGCCCGATGCCGCGGCCCTCCTGGCGGAGGTAGAGCAGCACGCCGCGCTCCATGGTGGCGAGGGCCCGCAGCGCCGTCTCCAGCTGGTCGCGGCAGTCGCAGCGCAGGGAGCCCAGCGCGTCGCCCGTGAGGCACTCGGAGTGCAGCCGCGTGGGGACGTCCGCCGCGCCGATGACGTCGCCGTGCACCAGGGCGATGTGCTCCTTGTTGTCGCGGTTGTTCCAGAAGGCCACGATCTGGAACTCCCCGAAGCGCGTCGGCAGCCGCGCCACCGCGTCGACCTTCACGCACACGTGGTGCACCCCGAAGCCGCCGCAGTTGTGATCGCGGTCGCGCTCGACGAGCTGTTCTAGCTGGGTCACCTGCGCCTGCACCTCGGGGGACTCCTTCATCGCGCCTCTCTATACCCCTAAATCCCTCGCGCGCGCGCTGCGGCAGCGTCGCCCTTCAGCGCCCCGCGCCCAGGTACGCCCGCGCCCCGGCGTGCCCGGGGTCGATGCGCAGCACCTCCTCCGTCGCCCGCCGCGCCGCCGCCTCGTCGCGCAGCACCACGCGGTGGACGCTCACCACGTGCTCGATGGTGCGCACCTTCTCCGCCGCGCCCGGCACCAGCGCCACGCGCCGCCAGCACGCCGCCACCGCCTCCGCCCAGCGCCCCGCCTGCTCGTGCGCGGCGATCTCCCGCTCGACCGCCGCCAGCTCTGCCCCCGCCGAGGGCGCCACCGTCCGCCCCCGCCGCCCCCCGAAGGCCGGCGCGTCGGCCATCCCCCTCGGCACGTGGATCTGCGGCGTCTGCTTGATCCCCAGCCGGGTCATCAGGGACTTCGTGCGCGCGTGGAGCTGCTCCCAGGTGAGGTCGCCGCGGGTTCGGCGCAGCACGTCGAGCAGCGCGTGCGAGAACGCCCCCTCGTGGATGCCCCCGAAGCTGGCGTCCGAGGAGGTCTGCTCGTCGGCGCAGCCGCTCAGCGACACCGCGGGGAAGCCCTCGTGCACCAGCGCCCCCAGCGCGCCGTGCGCCGCCCCCGCGGCGGGCTTGCGCTTCTTCGGCGGCTTCTTCGCGGGCGCCCGGCGGACGGCCTTCGCGCCGCGGGTCAGGTCGTAGCGATCGGGCAGCGGGACGTAGCGCGGGCCCAGCAGCTCGACGCCCTCCGCCAGGCCGTCGTCGCGCGCCACCGAGCGGGTGCGGTAGCTCGCCGACGCGGTGTCCTGCATGGTCCCGGCGTGGCAGGTGTCCCAGATGGCCGCGAGGCGCGCGCCGTCGGGCACCCGCGCCAGCGCCCGGGCGAGCTCGTCGTCGGTGAGCACCGCGCACTCCCAGTCGTGGTCGTGGGCGACGAGCACCTCGTCGTAGCCGTCGTCCTCGTCGCCGTCCTGGTCGGGCACGTGCGAGCCGTGGGTGGAGGCGAAGAGCACGAGGTCGTCGCCCGGGCGCGCGCCGTCGAGCAGCGCTGCGAGGGCGGCGAGCACCGCGGACTTGGTGGCCTGCGCGTCGGTGAGCACCAGCACGTCGCGGGGCTCGAAGCCGAAGTCGCGCATGAGCACGAGCGACAGGGTGCGCGCGTCGTTGACCGCCCCGCGGAGCGGCGGCAGCTCGCGGTCGGTGAAGCGGTTGACGCCGATGCAGAGGGCGCGCTTCGTCACGGGGTCACAGCTCCACCCGCAGGCCCTCGGCCCCGGCGGCGGGGTACGTCGCGGTGTAGCCCAGCGAGCGCGCCAGGGCCGGGTCGTCCCAGTGCTCGGTGCGCTCGCCGCGGTAGTTGAAGTACAGCGCCGCGGCGGGGCCGCCGTGGGCGATGACGCGCGCCACGCACTCGTCGTCGGGGTGATCGAAGGACCCGCCGTCGGTGCTGAAGAGGTAGCGCGCGCACTCGATGCGGTAGAGCAGGGGCCAGGTGGTGTTGCCGCGGCTCCCGTGGTGGGAGACCTTCATCGCGTCGAGGCGCAGCGGGCCGTGGCCGCGCTCGGCGAAGAGGCGCTCGAAGGACTCCAGCAGCACGCCGGGGTACGCGTCGCCGGTGAGCAGGCAGCGCTTGCCGTCGTGCTCGGCGAGGAGCGCGATGCTGCTGCCGTTGGCCTCCGCGCCGTCCTGGGCGAAGGCCACGTCGAGGAGCTTCTCCAGGTCGGGCGCGGCCCGCCTGCGGCGCCTGGCGGTAGGCGGGGGCGCGGCGTCGCGGGCGCGGACGACGCCCGGTGCGATGCCAGCGTCGCGGCACTCCTTCTCCCAGGCGCCGCGGAGGCGCTCGAGGCCCGCGCGGTGGGGGGAGAGCAGCGTGAGGGTCATCGCGCCGTCGAGGGTGACCCGGGGCAGCGCCCCCTCCGCGGGGACCACCACGGCGTCGCCCTGGAAGGCGCCGTTCCAGGGGAGGCGGCGGGCGCGCAGGAGCTCGGTGAGGCGCTCTCCCTGGGCGGCGCCGCGGGTGCCTTCGGGTGCCGGCAGGTGGCGGTAGCCGTTGAACCACACGTCGCCGAAGGACACGCCGAGCGCGGTGTCTTCGAGCAGCTCGATGACGCCGCCGATGTGGTCGGCGTCGATGTGCGAGACCACGAGGAGCTCGAAGCGGCGCTGCGCGGGAGGCAGCGCGGCGATGCGTGGGCGCAGGTGGCGGAAGGTCCCCGGGGTGCCGCCGTCGATCAGGATGCGGCGCGGGGCGTCGGCGGGGCCGTACTCGATCCAGAGGCAGTCGCCGTGGTCGGCCGGGAGCATGTCGACGGCGAACATCGGGGCGCTCAGTCGGCCAGCGGAACCACGCGGAAGCGCGTCCCGGTGGTGACCGAGGTGCAGTCCGGGGCGCGGGGCGTGCTGTCGATGCGCCCGCCGGGGCACACCACGAAGGCGAGGCTGCCGTCGGGGTTCTCGAGGCCGACGGCGGCGCGGGTGGGGGCGGTCGCCGGCTGGCCGGTGATGGTCTCGTAGATGAAGTCCATCGAGGCGTCTGCCTCGTTGTAGATCACCTCGAAGGAGGCGGTGCCGGCGAGGGGCGCGGTATCCATCCCGGAGAAGAAATGCGCGTTCTTCCACTGGATGATCCAGCGGCGGATGGGGGCGCTGCCCACGACCACGGAGCACACCCCGTCGGCCCCGGTGACCAGGTCGGCCCAGTAGGGAGCGATCACCCCGTTGGGCGGGCTCGCGCTGGGGAGCCTCCCGACGATCGCCATCGTCGGGTCGATCGCCATCTGGCTGAGGAAGCCGTTGGAGTAGACCTGGATCCCCAGGCTCTGCGGCACCGTGATGCCGAAGAAGCGGAGGTCGAAGGGAGCGGCCAGCGTGGTGGACTCGTCGTCCGCGTTCCTCAGCACGCGCTGCGCGCCCGGCAGCGTGCACGCCTCGACCAGCGTCGCGTCGGTGTCCGTGCGGCGGTAGCGGGCGAACCCGCCCGCGTCGACAGGGGGCGTTCCCACGTCGACAGGGGGTGTTCCCACGTCGACAGGGGGCGTTCCCACGTCGACAGGGGGCGTTCCCACGTCGACAGGGGGCGTTCCCACGTCGACAGGGGGCGCTCCCACGTCGACAGGGGGCGCTCCCACGTCGACAGGGGGCGTTCCAGCGTCGACAGGGGGTGTTCCCACGTCGACAGGGAGTGTTCCGAGGTCGCCGGGCGCGCCGGTGTCCGCGCTGGCCGCGTCGGTGTCGAGGGGACCGGTGCCGTTTCCGCGGGCGTCGCAGGCGCCGAGCGAGGCGAGCAGGCACAGCGAGGCAAAGCGGCGGGCGTGTGCGGTATTCATGGTCGATGGGTCTCCCGGCGGACCTGGGGAGCGCTAGCGCACGGCGGGGACGGGCGTCAACGACGGGGCGCGGCGACCGCTCACTCCGCGCGCACCGTCGCCCGCAGCCCCTCGGCCGCCGCGTCGTGCGCCACGATCACCTCGTACGCGATCGGCTCCAGCACCCACGCCGAGGTCGCCACGTCCCAGTACGCGAGGTCGTCCACGCGCACCGGCAGCGCCACCCGCGCGCTCTGCCCCGGCGCCAGGTCGACCTGCGCGAAGGCTCGCAGGTCGCGCGGCGCCCGCTCCACCCGCGAGCCCACCGCCGTCACGTAGAGCTGCGCCGTCTCGATGGCCCGCACGGCCCCGCGGTTGGTCACCGTCACCGTCGCCGTGAGGGTCTGCCCCGCGCGCACGGTCGCCGCCGACAGCGCGAGCTCGCTGTACCCGAAGGTGGTGTACGTGAGCCCGCTGCCGAAGGCGTGCGCCGCCGCGACGCCCGCGCGCCCGAGGTGCCGGTACCCGTGGAGGTACCCGTAGGTCACCGTCTCCGAGGTGTTGTCGAAGGCCGGGAGGTCGGCCTCGCGCTCGGGGATCGAGAAGGGCAGCCGCCCCGACGGGGCCGCGTCGCCGAAGAGCACGTCGGCCAGCGCGGCGCCGCCCATCGCCCCCGGGTAGAACGCCATCACCACCGCCGCGACCTCGTCGCGCCAGCCGCCGGTGAGGATCGCCGCGCCCCCCTCCAGCACCACCACCACCCGGGTGTTGAGGGCGGCCGCCGCCCGGATGAGCGCCACCTCCGCGGGCGGCAGCGCGAGGCCGTCGCGGTCGCCCGCCCCCACCGTCGCCTCGCCCTCGTCGTCCGCCTGGAGGCCCGTCACGATCACCACCGCGTCGGCCTCGCGCACGGCCTGCTGGCCCGCGGCGTCGAGCGTCGCGCCCGCGAGGTGCGTCACCGCGACCCCCGCCCCGGCGCGCGCGCGCAGGCCCTCCAGGGCCGTCACCACGTCGCCCGCGATCACGTTGCTGCTGCCCCGGTCGCCCAGGTTGGCGACGTCTGCGTTGCGTCCCAGCACCACCAGGCGGCGGAGGGCAGCGGCGTCGAGGGGCAGCGCGGGCGCCCCGCGGGAGGGCTCGTTGCGGAGCAGCACGATGCCTCGGCGGGCGACCTCCCGGGCCAGCGCGAGGTGGGCGGGCGTGAGGCGCTGCGTCGGGTCGTCGGTGACGCGGGCGCGGGCGTCGAGGCCGTAGCAGAGCTGCGCGCGGAGGATGCGGCGCACGGCGGCGTCGAGCTCGCGCTCGGTGATGCGCCCGGCCTCCAGGGCGGCGGTGAGGCGGTCGAAGTGCACCGCGGCGGGCATCTCGATGTCCAGGCCCGCGCGCACCGACTCGACGTCGCCGTGGGTGCCGAGGATCCAGTCGGACTCGACGAAGCCCGCGAAGCCCCACTCGCCGCGGAGGATGTCCCGGAGCAGGTGCGCGCTCTGGTCGCACCACGCGCCGTTGACCTGGTTGTACGCGCTCATCACCGAGCCGACGCGGGCGTCGACCACGGCGCGGCGGAAGTGGGGGAGGTACACCTCGCGCAGGGTGCGCTCGTCGACCTGCACGTCGACGCGGTGGCGGGTGTCCTCGATGCTGTTGACCGCGAGGTGCTTGGCGCTGGCGATCACCCCGCGCGACTGCACGCCCTCGATGAAGCCCACGGCCATGGAGCCCATGTGGTGGGTGTCCTCGGAGTAGGTCTCCTGGGCGCGGCCCCAGCGCGGGTGGCGGAGGATGTTCATCGTGGGGGCGAGCAGCACGTCGACGCCGATGGAGCGAACCTCCTGCGCGATGGCCTCGCCGACGCGGCGCTCCAGGGACGGGTCCCAGGTGGCGCCGCGCATCATGGCGACGGGGAAGGCCGTGGCGGGCACCTGGGTGAACGCGCTCAGCCCGCGCGGGCCGTCGAGCATGCGAAGCCCGGGGATGCCGTGCGCCTCGTTGCCGGGCACCCGCCAGGTGCGCTCGACGAGGCCGAACATCTGCCCCGACATGAGCTCGACCTTCTCAGCGGGCGTGAGCGCGGAGAGCAGCGCGGTGATGCGGGCCTCGACGGCGTCGGCGTCGGCGTCGCCGCAGTACGCGCGGGTCGCCGCGGTGGGGGTGAAGGGCTCGGCGGCGTAGCTGCGGGGGGCGTCCATGCGGTGCTCCTGGGGCGCGTCGGTGCCGGCGTCGACGCCGGGGGTCATGGCGGGCGCGCCGTCGCAGCCCGCGAGGACGGCGGCGAGCGCGACGAGTGCGATACGGCGGAGGGGGAGGGCGCGCACGGCGCCGGAGGGTACACGAGCGCCCGCGGCGGGGGCGCCAAGGGGGGCTCAGCGGCAGGTGTTGAGGAAGCAGCGCGAGGTGCCGTTGCAGCGGCTGCCGGCGCAGCACGCCTGACCGACGTTGCCGCAGGCCCCGCAGCGGTTGGTGCTGAGGCACCCGAGGCCGACGTTGCAGGTGCTGCCCGAGCAGCACAGCTCGCCCGACCCGCCGCACGACGAGCAGGTGTTGGACGCGCACGCGAGCCCCGGGTTGCACGCGCTGCCCGAGCAGCACCGCTGGCTGCTGCCGCCGCAGGGACCGCACGTCCCGCCGTTGCACGCGAGCGACGCGGTGTTGCAGGTGCTGCCGGCGCAGCACGCCTGCCCCGAGTTGCCGCAAAGCGACACCTGGCAGGAGCCCGAGCGGCAGGCGAGGCCAGCGCCGCAGGTGGTGCCGCCGCAGCAGGTCTGTCCCGCCGCCCCGCAGGCCTGGCAGAGGGTGCCGAAGGTCGAGCACTGGTAGCCGTCGCCGCACACGCGCCCGGCGCAGCAGGTCTGGCCGGGGCCGCCGCAGGCCGTGCACAGCCCGGAGTTGCAGGTGGCGCCCGTCCCGCAGGTGGTGCCGCAGCAGGGCTGGCCCGGCTCGCCGCAGGCCTGGCAGACCTCGCCGCGGCAGGTCAGCGACGCGCCGCAGGCGGGCGTGGAGCGCTGGCAGCACGGCTGCCCCGCCCCGCCGCACGACCGGCAGGTGTTGGCGCCGATGAGGTTGCCCGAGCACTCGGCCCCCGCCGCGCAGACGCGCAGCGCGCAGCAGGGCTGGCCCGGCGCGCCGCAGGTGGTCCCGGTGTCGCGGCGGCCGGTGTCGACGGGAACGTCCATGCCCACGTCGACGCGGCCAACATCCATCACGACCGGCACGTCGATGCGCGTGCCGACGTCCATGGGCGTACCGACGTCCATGGGCATACCGACATCCACGGGTGAGCCCACGTCCACGGGCGAGCCCACGTCCACGGGCGTACCGACATCCGTCGGCGCGCCCACATCCACGGGCGATGCGGTGTCATCGGGCGTCCCGACGTCGACCCCGGCGTCTGGCACCGGCGGCACGTCCGTGCCCGGGAACACGTCCAGCGCGACGGGCACATCCGTCTCGCCGGTGTCCTCGGTGACCTCGCCCGTGTCTTCGGTGACCTCGCCCGTGTCCTCCGCCACGACGCCGCTGTCGGGCTCGACCACCGGGTCTTCGCCGTCGCTACAGCCCGCCGCCAGAACCGTCGCCAACGCGAACCACTTCACCCATTGAGCACGCACCATAGGCGCGCACGATACCAAAGCCTGGGGTCCAGCGGCGTCAACGTCGCACCCCGATCGACGCGAGGCGCTGTTCGATCACCGCGCGGTCGGGCGATCCCCCGACCTGGCGCCAGACCTCCGTGCCCTGCCCGTCGACGAGCACATAGGTCGGGGTCGCCCGCAGTCCGTAGCGGCTCACCACGAGCTGCGCGGCGGGCGCCTCGATGTCCACCCGCACCACCGCCATGCGACCGCGGGTCGCCCGCTCGAGGGCGTCGACCGCGGGGCGGGCGATGAGGCAGGGGCCGCACCAGTTGCCGTACACGTCGATGAGCGCCGGGGTGCCGTTGCCGATGGCGGCGGCGAAGGCGGCGGGCGAGTCGTGGGTGCCGCGGCCGGGGCGAAGCACGAGCACCGCCATGGCGATGGCGGCGGCCTGGGCGACGAGGGTGAAGCGCCGCCAGCCCGCGAGGCGATGGCCGTCGGGCCGGCCGTCGACCCACCACGAGGCGAAGAACACCGCGACGGCGACCGAGACGAGGGCATAGGTAAGGGCTGGGTGCATGATCGAGCCTAGCTCACCCATCAGCCCCCGCGCAGGCGTCTCGCCGCCACGGCCGCCAGCGAGAAGCCGAAGCGCGCCCCCGCCGTCGGCCCGTCGACCACCACCGGCGCGGTGAGGCCCATGGCGCTCCCGCGGTACACCGTCACGCGCCCCTGGAAGCCCAGGAACCGCTCGGCCGCGATCGCCACGTCCGCGAAGCCGTCGCGGTCGACGTCCCTCGCGCCCGCGAGCGCGCCGCCGAAGTACGAGCCCATCGCGGCCCCGTCGAAGGTCTGCGCGGGCGTCTCCGGCAGGCCCCCGCGATCGCCCAGGAAGAGGTATGCCGCGCCCGTGTAGCCGCTGCGCCGCGGCGCCCCGACGATCATCTCGTCGTCGCCGTCGCCGTCGACGTCGCCAGCCCCCGCGATGGCCCCGCCGAACTCCGCCTCCGGGCCGCCGGGCCCGGGGATCACCCGCGACGCCGTGGTCACCGCCAGGCTGCGCTCGCCGTGGAACACGTACACGCGGCCCCGCGCGCTCTCGACGTTGGCGGCCCCGACGGCGAAGTCTGGGAGCCCGTCGCCGTTGCTGTCGCCGATGCCCGCGACCGCCCCGCCGAACTGCCCCCCCTCCGGGCTCACGATGCGCCGCGTCGCGGAGGACGGGATGCCCGAGGTGCTGCCCGCATAGAGGAACGCCGCGCCGGTGAAGCCCCCGGTGGCATCGGCGCCGACCAGGAGGTCGCTGTCGCCGTCGCCATCGACGTCGCCCGCGTTGGCCACGGACACCCCGAAGCGCACCATCGTCGGGTCTGGCGGCATGAGCACCGTGGTGGGCGACGCCGCGATGCCCGTCGGCGAGCCCAGGTACACGAACACCCTCCCCGAGATGGCCGCGAGCGGCGCGCCGACGACGAGGTCGGCGTAGCCGTCGACGTTGAGGTCACCGGCGCCCGACACCGCGGAGCCGAAGAGGGCGCCCGCCTCGCCGGGCCCGGTGAGCGTCGCGGCCGGTGCCGCGCTCAGGCCCGCGGCGCCGCCCAGGTACACGAACACCTGCCCCACCTCCCGCAGCGCCGACGGGGCGCCCACCGCGAGGTCGCCGTAGCCGTCGCCGTTCACGTCGCCGATGGCCGCGACGGAGAAGCCGAAGAGGGCCGCGCTCCCGGGCGGTGTGAGCGTGAGGGCCCCGCCGGCCTGTAGCCCCGCCGCGCTGCCCCGCAGCACCGTCACGCCGGGGGAGGGCGAGGTGCGAAAGGGAAGCCCCGCCGCGGCGTCGTCATAGCCGTCGCCGTTGAAGTCGGGCAGGGCGCCCCAGGTCGATCCGCCGGGTGGGGTGATCCCGTCGGGGGTGTCGGCGCCGCCTGCCGCGAAGGCCCACACCACGCTCGACACGGCGCCCGCGCGCAGCCGCCAGAACACCGTCGTCCGCGGCAGGTCGACCGTCGGCGCCCCTCTTCCTCCGCGGGGCCGCAGGGTGGTGATCACGTCGGCGCACGCGCGGTCGCGGCACAGCTCGACGACCGAGTCGACCGCGTCGGGGTCGACGTCCGCCGGGACCACCCAGCGCAGCATCGGCCGTCGGCTCGTGACGTGGACCTGCGACGGCGGCCACTCCAACCGCGGGACCTCCCGGCACGCCGCCCCGCTGCGCACGAAGCCCGGGTCGCAGGTGAAGTCGCACGCGCCCGCCGCGCAGGTGGCGCGCCCGTTCGCTGGCGCGGGGCACGGCTCGCAGCGCGCGCCGCAGCTCGCGGGCGCGTCGTCTCGGGCGCACTCATCGCCGCAGCGGTGGGTGTTTACATCGCAGGTAAACCCGCAGGTCGCCGCGACGCAGGTGGCGCGCCCGTTGGCCGGCACGCGGCAGCGGGTGCACGACGGCCCGCACCCGAGCGGAGAGGTGCCGTCCGAGCAGGCGTCGCCGCAGCGAGAGAAGCCCGCGCGGCAGGTGAAATCGCAGCGCCCGGAGGCGCACACGGGCGCGCCGTTCTCGGGGGTGGGGCAGGCCTCGCAGCGTGCGCCGCAGGAGGCGACGGCGTCGTCGGCGAGGCAACGATCGCCGCAGGCGTGGAAGCCCGGGGCGCAGGTGAGGGCGCAGCGCCCGGCGACGCATGTGGCCGCGCCGTTGCTCGGGGAGGGGCAGGGCTGGCAGCGGTCGCCGCAGGTGGCCACGGCGTCGTCGGGCGCGCAGCGATCGGCGCAGCGGTGGGTTCCTGCGGGGCAGGTGAAGTCGCAGGCGCCGGTGGGGGTGCAGCGGGCGATGGCGCCCGCGGGCGCGACGCAGGGCTCGCAGCGGGTTCCGCACGAGGCGGGGCTGTCGTTGGCGCGGCAGTCCACCCCGCAGCGGTGGGTTCCCCCGGGGCAGGGCGCGAGGCAGCGGCCGAGGATGCACTGCGTGCCCGAGCCGCAGGTCACCCCGCAGGCGCCGCAGTGGGCGTTGTCGACGCGCGGGTCGACGCAGCCGACGGCGGGGCAGTGCACCTGCGGGGAGGGGCAGGCGCAGGCGCCGTTGCGGCACCAGGCGCCGGCGACGCAGGCGTTGCCACAGCGGCCGCAGTGCTGCGCGTCGCTCGCGGGGTCGACGCAGCGGCCGTCGCACTCGGCGGGTCGGCTCGCGGGACACTGGCACGCGCCGCCGCGGCAGGCGCGCCCGGAGCCCGCCGTCCCGCACGGGGTCTCCGCGGGGAGCTCGTCGAAGACGCACACGCGCCGGGCGGGGTCGCAGCGCTCGGCGACGGTGCAGGGGTCGTCGTCGCGGCACGCGGCGCCCTCGGTGCAGGGGCGGGCGGGGCGGCAGCCGCGGGCGAGGTCACAGGCAGATCCCGCGGGGCAGAGCGCGCTGGAGGGGACGTGCTCGCAGCGGCCGGCGCGGCAGGCGTCGAGGGTGCAGGACACGCCGTCGTCGCAGTCGGGGTCGGCGCGGCAGCCGGGCAGCGGCGCGTCGACGGCGGCGTCGAGGCGGTCGACGGTGACGTCGGGCGAAGCGGCGCCGTCGGGGCCGCCGACGACGGAGTCGCCGGGCCCACACCCGAGCACCAGCAGGACCGCGAGCAGGGTGAAGCGCGGGGACATCGTCGGTAGGATAACGGCGAACTACCCTTCGAAGCGCGTGCCGTGGGGACCGGGGGTGGCGACGAGCACCCGCGCGCCCTGGTGCTGGCAGGCGAGGGCGAGCTCCTTCGAGCGGGTGGTGACGACGACGTCGCCGCGCGCCGCGGCCCCCTGGAGCAGGTGCGCGAGGGGCATGAAGGTGCCGGTGTCGAGGCCCTGCTCGAGGTCGTCGAAGGCGATCATGGCGGGGCGCCAGGGGGAGAGCAGGGCGGCGAGGATGGACATCCAGCGCACGACCCCTTCGGAGAGCTGCGAGGGGAGGAGGCGCTGCGCGGGGAAGCGCTCGTCTCGCCAGGCGAGGGTGATGCGCCCGGCGGCGTTGGGGGCGGCGGGAAACTCCACGCGGCCGACGGTGGGAAACACCGCGCGGAGGTTGACCAGGAAGGCCTCCCAGGACTGGTCGGCGTGGCTGTGGAGGTGGTGCAGGGTGTTGATGAGGTCGATGCCGCGGCGGTCGAGCACGGGGCTCTCGGCGACGACGGCGGACTCGCGCGGGGGCAGCGGGCCTTCGCGGGGGTCGCGCCACCACGCCGGGGTGTGCACGAAGGCGGGGTAGATGCGCAGGTCGGCGAGGGTGCGCCGCGCGGTGAGCAGGGCGTCGTGGGAGCCCATGGCCCCGCCGCCGCCCGATCCGTCGCGGGGGTTGTAGAACGCCACCATGGAGGCGTCGCCCGCGATGACCTGCACCTGCGAGCGGGTGTTGGTGCCGTCGGAGGAGTCGAACCACTCGCGCTCGATCTCGGCGGGCCCGCGCGGCCGCCCCTGGCCGACGCGCAGCCCGTAGCGAAACGACGTGCTGGCCGCCGCGCCGGGGGTGTCGCTGCGGAGGGTGGCGACGAGCTCGATGGACTCGGTCTGCCCGAGGGTCAGGATGTGCTCGTAGCCTCCGCGGCGCTCGGCGGCGCGGTCGACGCCTTCGCCCGAGACGGCGGCGAAGAGGTCGAGGGCTTCGAGCAGGGTGCTCTTGCCCGACGACGACGGGCCGAGGATGACGAGGGGGCGGCCGGGTTCGAGGTCGACGGTGACGTCGGTGAGCAGTCGCAGGCGACGCACCACGAGGCGGGTGAGCATGATCGCGCGATGCTACCAGAGCTTCGGCGGCGCGACGGGGCGATGCCTCCGCCATGCTAGCGTCGCGGCCCCCACTACACGGAGGAGAGCGGTGATGGCAGACGAGCGGGTGGTCGATGGGTTCTGGTGCATCGAGGACGAGTCGCTGGGGCTTACCGTCGATCTCACGGCGATGGCGCTCGACCCTGACTCGATGGAGGTGATGGCCCCGCGGCTCGCACGGGCCGTGACCGCGATGGAGGCGCTGGAGGCGGGGGCCATCGCCAACCCCGACGAGAACCGCCGGGTGGGGCACTACTGGCTGCGCGCCCCCGAGCTGGCGCCGGAGCCCGCGCTCACCGCGGCCATCAACGACGCGCTCGCGCAGATCAAGAGCTTCGCGGCGCGGGTCCACTCCGGCGAGCTGAGCAACCCCTCTGGGGCGCGCTTCGAGCAGGTGCTGGTGATCGGCATCGGCGGGTCGACGCTTGGGCCGCAGTACGTGTCGCACGCGCTCGGGGGGAGCGGCGACCGGATGCGCGCGGCCTTCATCGACAACACCGACCCCGACGGCATCGACCGGGTGGTGGCGCGGCTGCGGGCGGGCGTCGGGCTCGCCGCGACGCTCACCGTGGTGATCTCGAAGTCGGGCGGAACCAAGGAGACCCGCAACGGGATGCTGGAGGTCGCGCGGGCCTACGAGGCCGACGGGCTGTCGTTCGCGCAGCACGCGGTGGCGGTGACCGGCGAGGGGAGCGAGCTCGACAAGCTGGCGCGGGCGCAGGGTTGGCGTGAGGTGTTCCCGATGTGGGACTGGGTCGGCGGGCGCACGTCGGAGCTGTCGGCGGTGGGGCTGCTGCCCGCGGCGCTGCAGGGCATCGACGTCGACGCGATGCTGGTGGGCGCGCGGGCGATGGACGCCGCGACGCGGCGCGATGGGTGGCAGCGCAACCCGGCGGCGGCGCTGGCGGCGGCGTGGTACCTGACGGGCGACGGGCACGGCGACCGGGCGATGGTGGTGCTGCCGTACAAAGACCGGCTGGAGCTGTTCTCGCGCTACCTCCAGCAGCTGGTGATGGAGTCGCTGGGCAAGGAGAAGGACCTCTCCGGCGCCACGGTGAACCAGGGCATCGCGGTGTACGGCAACAAGGGCAGCACCGACCAGCACGCCTTCGTGCAGCAGCTGCGCGACGGGCGCGACGACTTCTTCGTGACCTTCATCGAGGTGCTGCGCGCGCGGGCCGGGGCGAGCGTCGAGGTAGACCCCGGGGTGACCTCCGCGGATTACCTGTTCGGGTATCTGGAGGGCACGCGCAAGGCGCTCTCGGAGAAGGGTCGGCCGTCGCTGACGGTGACCATCCACGAGGCCGACGCGCGCGGCGTGGGGATGCTCATCGCGCTCTACGAGCGGGCGGTGGGGCTCTACGCGACGCTGGTGGACATCAACGCGTACCACCAGCCCGGCGTGGAGGCGGGCAAGCGGGCGGCGGGCGAGGTGCTCGCGCTGCAGGCGCGCGTAGAGGCCGCGCTGCCGACGGACGAGGGCGCGGCGCTCGACGCGGCGGGCGTCGCGAAGTCCGTGGGCGAGGGCGACGTGATGCTGGTGGCGCGCGTGCTGCGGCACCTCGCGCACGGCGGCGAGCACGCGGTCGCGCGGGTGTCGGGAACTGGACTGCTCGACGCGAGGTATTGCAGCCGCCGCGCGAGTTGACCGAAACGCGATGTGTGCACGCTTCTTGGCGATCACGTTTCTCCGCAGCCTAAATGGCCACCGAGGAACGAGGGACCACACCGATGAGCGCTGAACTGACCGTACGCCAGAAGATCCTGATGGCCGCCGTTGCGATGGGCAGCGACACCGAGAACTTCTCCGTCGAAGACCTGATCGTGCGGTCGTGGAAGATGTTTCCGGAGTCGTTTTCGCTGCGCGGCTTCGAGCGGCTGTACCCCGACTCCAACCGGGTGCTGGCGAAGCTGTCGGGCGCCGACGGGCTCTGCGGGCTCGGGTGGCTCGAGCACACCGACCAGCGCACCTACCGCCTGTCGCGCAAGGGCCGCACGGTGGCGCGCACGCTGGCGACCATCCAGGACAACGTCGGCGTCGAGGCGCCCGCGGCCGAGGTGACCGAGGAGCAGGTCGTCGAGGAGAAGGTCGAGCGGCCCGCGCCGCTGCGCGTGGCGAGCGAGCCCGCGGCGAAGCCCGCGCCGGTGAAGGCCGAGCGGCCCGCGCCGGTGAGGGCGGCGAAGCCGGTGCGCGAGGTGAAGCCCGCGGCGGTGTCCGAGTCGCGCCCGATGACCAGCACGGCGACGCTCACGGCGATGGACGTCAACGCGCTCCAGCAGATCGGGAAGGCCGACGCGCTGCGGAAGTTCCTCCGGGGGCAGCCGCTGTCGTTCTCCGACGCGTGCGCGTTCTGGGGCTTCTCGTCGGCGAGCCGCGCCGCGGTGGTGCAGCAGCGCCTCGACATGACCACCGACCTGCTCAAGCGCGCGGTGGAGAGCTTCTCCAACGGCGTCGACGCGCGCATCCCGCCGCTGTCGACCTGCTACGGGCTGTTCAACCTCAACCGCCTGATGGCCGAGAAGTTCGCCCGCGAGCTGGAAGGCCTGCGTTTGCCGGTCGCCGCGGGGGGCTGAACTTTTTCTTTGCGAGATGCTTGACGGTGTCCGGAGACGGGCGTAGACACCGCCTCCCGCTGACGGACGGGCCCTGACGAAGGGCCCCGAGGGCAGAGGGAAAAAAGAAGCCGGCAACGAGAAAAAAGTTGACGGCGGACGGAGAGCGAGTAAAACCGCCCTCCCCGACGGCGAGCGGAGGTCGCGAGAGCGACGCCAGCGCCGGAGGGAAACCGACCCCCAAGGGATGCTTCATCCCGAACCGGTCTTTGAAAATCAGGTTGCAAGGAGATCTTCGGTCATCACCTGACCGGAGATCCACGGACGGCGCACTCTCGGCAACGAGGGATGCGACGTCGGTAGAAGAATCGACACAATCGAGCGGTGCGCAAGCATCGACTCGAGTTACAGCATCGAGCAATCAACGATCAATCAGGTCGGAGAGAGCTCACCAG
>JAUSAZ010000140.1 GCA_030652255.1 Myxococcales bacterium
GGGCCCACGAAACAGCGATCCTGGCCTTGCGGGCATCGCCGAGAACATTCCGGGAAGGATCAGGGTTGAAACCCACGGCAGCCTAAGGTGAAGGCCGCAAGCGGCCTGTCCGATGTCCAGGCACAGTGACCAGCCCGCCGCGGGCTTTCCCTTGGCTGCCGTGGGTTTCAACCCGCGGCAGCCGGACGCGCGAAGTTGTGCGGGTAGCCCCGCTCCCTGAACCCCCCGCACGGCCGAGAGGACGGCGACCCCGCCACGCCGGGCGCCTCATCCGATAGCGCGCCGGCGCCCACACGGAACGGGCGCGGCCGTGTCGTCTCCTCGGCCCTGCGGGGGCCCCACTCCAGACACTGCACTGACCTTCAATGAGCCACGGACGCTACGGATCGCCCGGGTATTCGCCCGGTCGCCGCGGTGAACTGCGAGGCGCGTCGGATCATCGGAGTCTCTCCTTCGTAAAGGGTTCCAGTCGGGTGACGGCGATCAGCCGTCGAGGTAGTCGATCCACGCTGTGTGCGGCGCCTCGGCGCGGGCCACGGCGCACATGCGGGCGGGCCGCACGGGGGTGCGCGCGAGGGGCATCCGGGCCTGCTCGGGGGTGCGGTCGGCCTTGCGGCCGTTGCACGTGGCGCAGCAGGTCACGATGTTGGTCCACTCCATCCGGCCGCCGCGGGCGCGGGGGAGGACGTGGTCGAGGGTGAGCCGCGAGGTGCCCGGCTGCGCCCCGCAGTACTGGCAGGTGTAGTCGTCGCGGCGGTACACGTTGCAGCGCGAGAACTTCACCCGGCGGTCGTGCCGGGCGTAGCGGCGGAGGCGCACCACCGAGGGCATCGCGACGGAGGTGGCGATGCCTCGGATGATCTCGTCGTAGGCCTCCACCATCTCGGCCTTGCCCAGGAAGAGCAGCGTGACGGCCCGCTGCCACGAGATGATCTTCAGCGGCTCGAAGGTGACGTTGAGCAGGAGCGTGGCAGACATCGGCGTTGGGTCTCTCGTTCAGGGTTTCTGTTTTCGACGCGTGGGCTTCATGGAGTGTCGGGTGACGTTCCGGGGTTGTGGGGTGGCGCGGGCTTCATCCGACCACCCGGTGGTTGTCCAATGGACATCGGGCATGACCGCCCGTCGTGCCCGCCGCGGAAACGGCCGCGGGCACTGCGTTGAAGACAATGAAAAAGGCCGCTGCCCTCCCAAGTGTCTGGTGGAGGAGCAGCGGCCTCTCGTGGGCCCCTGGGAGAGTCGTTGGCCGGTATTACCCGGTGGCTGACTCCGCTCCTCCCACCCGCCACGTCCGCCGCGGGTGGTCGCCGATGGCGCAGGCTTCACCGCCGCAAAACCCGCGGTAATCGCGGGTGTTGGCGAGGGGCGAAGGCTTCATCTGGCTGCGCTTGATCGGCATGGTGGATGGTTGAAGAGATGACCTCAAACGAGAACGATGGAGATACGAACCGTCGATGGCATTACCAGACCACCAGACGCATGGTCAAGCGAGTCGGTCCATTTTTTCTTGGCACACGATTGAGAATCATCGTGTGGGTCAGCCGGGTCGGACGATCCATCCCTCGACGAGCACCTTCGCGGCGTTGGGGCCGGTGATGGGCGGCGGCGTCCAGAAGCCGCGGGTGCCGAGGTGCGCCGCGACGAGGGCGAGCACGGCGTCGAGGGCGTCGCCGCCGGTGTCCTGCGCGCAGGCGTTGGCCACCGGGGCGGGCAGCTCGAGCCGCAGCCCGAGGGCGCCGAGGGCCTCCGGGAGCGCGCGGATGACGGCGTAGCGCTCGGCGGTCACCTCGGTGAGCGACGCGCCCGCCTCGGAGGGCGCCGCGCGGTGCAGCAGGTACGGCAGGCCCAGCAGGCGGAGCATCGCCGCGGGCAGGGCCTCGATGACCACCGGCCGCGCGGGGTTGAACTCCAGCGCGTCGAAGGGCAGCACGGTGACGTGGTTGCGCACCGGGGCGAGGGCGCGGGCGAAGGCGCCGAGGGCGCGCCAGCAGGGCGGCCGCGGGGCGGTGATGGAGGTGGCGCCGTGGGTGATGGCCTCGGTGTGGCGCAGGGCGCCCGGGTGCGACGCGGCGAAGGAGGCCCAGCGCGCGTCGACGAGCGAGGGGGCCGCGGTGGCGAGCTGGTGGAGCACCTGCGAGCCGTTGAGCACCATGCCGACGAGGTCGCGCGCGAGGCCGACGGGCACGCCGAGGGGGGCGTCGACGGCGAGCACGCGCGGGGCGCCGCGGGCGAGGCGCTCGGGGAAGGTGGCGCCGACGCGGTCGATGCCGTCGACGACGAGGGCGCCGGCGCGGTCGCTGCCCCAGGCGATGTGCGTGGGGTTGGGGGGCTTGGCGGAGCTGAAGCGCACCCCCACCAGGTCGAGGTTCTCCATGACGGGCGCATTGTGCCGCGCGGCGGGAGCGGTGGATAGTGTGCGCGATGTTCCGGATGCCCGTCGACGCGACGCTCGACCTCGTGCTGCTCGAGCCCCGCCACGCGGCGATGCTGTTCTCGCTGGTCGACGACAACCGCGCGCACCTGCGGCGCTACCTGCCGTGGGTCGACGGCACCCGCGCCGTGCAGGACTCGATGCAGTACATCACGGCGTCGCTGGAGCAGTTCGCGCGCTCGCAGTCCCTCCAGGTGGGCATCTTCAGCGAGAACACCCTCGCGGGCATGTGCGGCTACCACCTCATCGACTGGAACAACCGCCGCACCGGCATCGGCTACTGGCTGGCCCAGGGGCACCAGGGCAAGGGGCTCATGACCCGGGCGGTGCGCGCGCTCACCACGCACGGCTTCGTGTCGCTGGGCCTGCACCGGCTGGAGATCCACGCGGCGACGGAGAACACGAAGTCCCGCGCCGTGGCCGAGCGCCTGGGCTTCACCCAGGAGGGCGTGGCGAAGGGCGCCGAGTGGTTGCACGAGCGCTGGGTCGACCACGCGGTGTACGCGATGCTGCCCGACCGCTGGCGGGGGTGAGGGCGCGGTTGACAACGGCCCCGCCCCGGGGCGCTCTCGGGACAGGACCCGCGATGACCACCCCGACCTTCGTCTTCCGCACCTGGGCCGAGCTCACCCGCGACGAGCTCTACGCGCTGATGGCCCTCCGGCAGGAGGTCTTCGTGGTGGAGCAGCGCTGCCCCTACCTCGACGCCGACGGCTACGACCCGCAGGCCTCGCACCTGTGGTCGACGGGCGAGGGCGACGCGCGCCCGGTCGCGTACTGCCGCATCTTCCCGGCGGGCGTGAAGTACCCCGAGGCGAGCATCGGGCGGGTGGTGAGCGCGGGCGCGGCGCGTCGCACCGGGGCGGGGCGCGCGCTCATGGCCGAGGCGCTGCGGCGCATGGACGCGGCCGCGGGCGCGACGGCGGCGGTGCGCATCTCGGCGCAGTCGTACCTCCAGCGCTTCTACGAGGGCTTCGGGTTCCGGGTGGTGTCGGCGCCCTACCTCGAGGACGACATCCCCCACGTCGAGATGCTGCGCGGCGGCTGAGGGTCGGTCGGATACACTGCGCCGACGATGTCCTTCCGCTTCTCCGTGAGCGCCGTCGACCCGGGCTCGCGCGCGCGCCGCGGCGCGATCATCACCCCCCACGGCCGGGCCGAGACGCCCGCCTTCATGACCGTCGGCACGCGCGCCACGGTCACCGGCCTCACCCCCGCCGACCTGCGCGAGGTGGGCGCCCAGGTGGTGCTCGGCAACACCTACCACCTGATGCTGCGCCCGGGCATCGAGGCCTTCCGGCGCGTCGGGGGCGTGCACCGCTTCATGGGCTGGGACGGCCCGATGCTCACCGACTCCGGCGGCTACCAGATCTTCTCGCTGCCGGGCGACCGCACCATCAACGAGCGCGGCGCGCGCTTCCGCAGCTACATCGACCAGAGCTTCCACCTGCTGTCGCCCGAGCGCTCGATCGAGCTCCAGACGGCCATCGGCGCCGACATCATGATGGTGCTCGACGTGTGCGTCGACGCGCGCTCCGACGAGGCCACCACCCGCGCCGCGATGGAGCGCACCCACCGCTGGGCGCTGCGCTCGCTCGCCGCGCGCACGGACTCCCCGCAGGCGCTCTTCGCCATCATGCAGGGGGGTGTGTTTCCCGAACTGCGCAAGGCCTCCGCGGGCTTCCTCACCGACCACGCCTTCGACGGCTACGCCATCGGGGGCCTCGCCGTCGGCGACACGCGGGCGCAGCGCGAGGACATCACCCACTTCGCGGCCGAGCTGCTGCCGCCCGACAAGCCGCGCTACCTGATGGGCGTCGGCACGCCGCCCGACCTGCTGCACGCGATGCTGGGCGGGGTCGACATGTTCGATTGCATCCTGCCCACCAACCTGGCGTGGCAGGCGACGGCCTTCACCTCGACGGGCCGGGTGAAGCTCACCCGCGGGGCGCACGCGAAGGACGACCGCACGCTCGACGCGGCGTGCACCTGCGCGACGTGCACCACCTTCAGCCGGGCCTACCTGCACCACCTGTTCAAGTGCGGCGAGCCGCTGGGCGCGAGGCTGGTGTCGATGCACAACCTCACGCACTACCAGGCGCTGATGACCGAGGCGCGCGCGGCGATCACCGCGGGCACCTACGCGGCCTATGCGCGAGAGAAGCTGGAGGCCATCGACCGGCACGAGCACGGCGGTCGGCGCATGGGCGCGGCGTCGGAGCCGTGAGCGGGAGCTCTAACCTCGTCGCAAGGGATGTGAAAGGTCGAGCGGAGCACCCGCCCAGGCCCGCAGTCCCCGGCCTCGCCCTCCGAGGGGAGCACCCGTCCGCGCCTGCAATCACCCAGCGAGCGTCGGGAGAAGAACCGCAAGGGGGGGAAGGGGCGCAAGGGATCGATGGGATGGGCGGTAGGGCACTCCCGGTCGTCGCCCGCGTGGCCGGTTGACCCTGGTGATCTCCTCCACCGCTTCCTCCTCCCTTGCGCCCCTTGCGCCCCTTGCGGTTCTTCTCGCCCGACGCACGCGCTGCAGTTCTCCCCCAACGAGCGCAGCGGCACCTCGCGTGGGCGGGCGCTCCCCTCGGAGGGCGAGGCCGGTGCTCGCAGGCGTGAGTGGGCGCTCCGATCAAGCCTTCAAGGCCCCTGAGGAAAGGCGCTGGTACACGGCGGCACAGGTCCGCGCGGGGTTCGACCGCGAGCACCCGGCGCGCTACCCGGGCTGGCAGGGCACCGACCAGCGCGTCGAGGTCACGCTCGGCGAACAGGTCGAGGTCGACGTTGAGGAAGCGCGTCTGCGGGAGCATCACCTCCGATGACCCGCCCCCCGATCATCGTCAACGGCGCCCCATTCATTCCCGTCATCGACGTTCGCCATGACCCTCGTCCGCACCTCGCCATCCGCGCTCGACCGGGCCATTGGGCCCATGCCACACCGGCGTCGTGGGAAGCCCGACCCCGTACCGCGAAGCACCGTCTCCCACCGCGCTGCGCTGCCCCCTCTGCCTGGCCATCATGGCGAGTCCCCGTGCGGCCACGTGCCCATCCTGCGGGCTCTGGTGGGTGCTCCTGCGCGGCGACGAGCGACTCCGATCGGCCGACGGCTCCGCCTGGGGAGAGACCACGCTCCGGCTCCCGCTGCGCGCCCCCGTCCAGCTCTCATCGATCCTCATTCCCCTCGTGCTGGCGACCTACGGCTACGGCGCGGCGGCCTTCGTCTGGACCTTTCGGGCCAGCGCCACCGACCTCGCCCGCGGCGCTCTCATGCTGGTCGGCTCCCTGGTGGGGATCCTCCTCGCGACCTCCTGCAGCGCGTTCCTGTTGCAACAGCTCCTCCACTTCGTCGTGCCCGCGCGTCTGGAGGGCGACGCCGCCGCGCTGCGCGTGCGCGTCTGGAACACCCGGGACGGCCTCGCGGCAGGGTTCCGCCGAACCGACGTTCTGGTGCCGCGTGACCAGGTCGTGGGCGTCGCGCTCTCGGCCCGTCAGTGCGGCGACTCGGAGATCCTCCTCCTCCACCGCTCGGGCCTCGCGTTCAGTACCGGCTGGAGCGGTCCGCGCGCCGATGCCGTCCGCTTGAGCGGGCCCATCGTGCGCTGGGTCGCCGACCCCGGCGCCTCGCAACCGGCTGGGCTTCCGGGCTGATCGCGCGCATCGACGGGCTGGGCCTTCCCCCGTCATCGCTCCGGCGCTAGCGTCCGGCGCACCACTGAATGGCGATTCAGTGGAACCCACAGGAGCGGTCAATCTCATGGCAGACGAACTTCGGTTTGACGGGCGGGTGGCGATCGTCACGGGCGCGGGCAACGGGCTGGGGCGCTCGCACGCGCTGCTGCTGGCGAGGCGCGGCGCGAAGGTGGTCATCAACGACCTCGGCGGCTCGCACACCGGCGGCGGCAAGAGCAGCGCGGCGGCCGACGCGGTGGTCGAGGAGATCCGCGCGGGCGGCGGCGAGGCCGTGGCCAACTACGACTCGGTGGAGGACGGCGCGGCCATCGTGAAGAGCGCGATCGACGCCTTCGGGCGCGTCGACATCGTGGTCAACAACGCCGGCATCCTGCGCGACGTCTCCTTCCAGAAGATGACCGCCGACGACTGGGACCTCGTGTATCGGGTGCACGTCCTCGGGGCCTACCGGGTGACCGCCGCGGCGTGGCCGCACCTGCGCGAGCAGAAGTACGGGCGCGTGGTGTTCACCTCCTCGGCGGCGGGCATCTACGGCAACTTCGGGCAGGCCAACTACTCGATGGCCAAGCTCGGGCTCGTCGGCTTCGCGAGCACCCTCGCGCTCGAGGGCAAGAAGAACAACGTGGTGGTCAACACCATCGCCCCCATCGCCGGCTCGCGCATGACCGAGACCGTGCTCCCCAAGGACCTCCTCGACAGCCTGAAGCCCGAGTTCGTCTCCCCGCTGGTCGCCTGGCTCTGCCATGAGGGCAACACCGACACGGGCGGCCTCTTCGAGGTCGGCGGCGGCTTCATGGGCAAGCTCCGCTGGGAGCGCACCGCGGGCACCACCTTCCGCCTGGGCCGCGGCTTCGGGCCCGAGCAGGTGAAGGCCCGCTGGGGCGAGATCACCGACTTCGCGAAGAGCGAGCGCCCCGCGTCGGTCACCGAGTCCATGGCACCCATCATGGCCAACGTGGAGGCCGGCCCCTCCAAGGGTGGCAACGACTTCATCGACGTCGACGCGGCGCTCGGGTACCAGTTCCCGGAATACACCAGCCGGTATGACGAGCGCGACCTCGCCCTCTACGCGCTGGGCGTCGGCGCCAGCCGCGAGCCGCTCGACCGCACCGACCTCCATTACACCTACGAGCTCGACGAGGGCTTCCAGGCGCTGCCCACCTACGCCGTGGTCCCGGTGGTCAATGGCATCCTCGACATGGGGCGCCGGGGCGAGACCGCGCCGGGGCTCAACTTCGGGCTCGATCGCATCCTCCACGGCGAGCAGTACACCGAGCTGCTGCGCCCGCTGCCCGCGAAGCAGAAGCTCACCCACCGCGCACGGGTGAAGGCCATCTACGACAAGGGCAAGGGGGCCGTGGTCGTCAACGAGACCAAGTCCTACGACGAGGACGGCGAGCTCCTCGCCATCAACGAGGTGACCACCTTCGTGCGCGGCGCCGGGGGCTGGGGCGGTGACCGGGGCCCCAGCGCCGACGTCAACGTGCCGCCCGACCGCGCGCCCGACGCCGTGCTCGAAGACAAGACCAGCGACTCGCAGGCGCTGCTCTACCGCCTCTCCGGCGACTGGAACCCCCTGCACGCCGACCCCGGCTTCGCGGGGGCCTTCGGGTACGCGAAGCCCATCCTGCATGGGCTGTGTTCGTTCGGGTACGCCGGGCGGCACGTGCTCAAGGCCTTCACCGACGGGGACGCGAGCCGATTCAAGTCGATCAAGGCGCGCTTCGCGGACACCGTGTTTCCGGGCGAGACCCTCGTGACCGAGATGTGGAAGGAGTCGGAGACGCGGGTGGTGTTCCGCTGCAAGGTGAAGGAGCGCGACAAGGTCGTGATCTCCAACGCCGCGGTGGAGCTGTACACCGAGGTGCCGCAGAAGAAGTCGAAGGCAGTGAGCGCGGCGCCCGCGAAGGCGGAGGCGGCGGCGCCCGCGGCGACGGGGAAGATCACCAGCGGGCTGGTGTTCGAAGCGATCGGCGCCTACCTCACGAAGAACCCCGACGTGGCCTCGAAGGTGGGCACGGTGTTCCAGTTCAAGCTCAACGAGCCGGCGTCGCAGTGGACGCTCGACCTCAAGCTCAACAAGGTGGCGAAGGGCGAGACCGCGGTGCCCGAGTGCACCCTCGAGCTGAGCGACGCCGACTTCATGGCCATGACCGAGGGCAAGGCCAACCCGATGAAGCTCTTCACCACCGGGAAGCTCAAGATCTCGGGCAACGTGATGGCCTCGCAGAAGCTCGATTTCCTCACGAAGATCGACCGCAAGGCGATGGAAGCCGCGGCGGCCGGGGTGGTGGCGAGCGCGGCGCCCGCGGCGGCGGCGGCGCCCGCGGCGGCGGAGGCCCCGAAGGCCGAGGCGAAGGCCCCGGCGGTGTTCAAGGCGCTGGCGGAGCGCCTCGCGGCCAACCCCGCGCTGGGCGCCGAGCTCGGCGCGGTGGTGCAGTTCAACGTGACCGGGCCCGACGGGCAGTGGGTGATCGACGGCGCGACCGTGACCCCGGGGCGCAACGCGGCGGCGGCGGCCTTCGTGACGCTGTCCGACGACGACCTCGCGGCGCTGGCGGCGGGCGAGGCGGAGGCGAAGAGCCTCTTCATGCACGGCAAGCTGCGGGTGGACGGCGACGTGCGGGTGGCGCACCGCCTCGGTGTGTTGAAGAACGCGTGATCGGACGACTGGCAACCACGAACGACGGAGTGAGGTAAAGCGACTATGGGACGACGCGTGAACGTGATCGGTGTCGGCATGGTGAAGTTCGCCAAGCCCGGCGCGAGCGAGGAGTACAACGTCATGGCCTCGAAGGCGGCGCGCCAGGCGCTCGCCGACGCGGGCGTGCCGTACGGCGAGGTCGAGCAGGCGTACGCGGGATATGTCTACGGAGACAGCACCTGCGGGCAGCGCGCGGTGTACGAGGTGGGGCTCACGGGCATCCCCGTGTTCAACGTGAACAACAACTGCTCCACCGGGTCGAGCGCGCTGATGCTGGCGAAGCAGGCCATCGAAGGCGGCGTGGCGGAGTGCGTGATCGCCATCGGCTTCGAGCAGATGGAGAAGGGCGCGCTCCAGGCCAAGTGGACCGACCGCACCAACCCCCTCGACAAGCACGTCGGGGTGATGAACGACGCGCAGGGCGTCAACCAGGCGCCCTTCGCGGCGCAGATGTTCGGTGGCGCGGGCCGCGAGTACCGCTGGCGCTACGGCACCAAGAAGGAGACCTTCGGCAAGATCGCCTGGAAGGCCCGGCAGCACGCCAATCGCAACCCCTACGCGCTCTTCAGCGACACGCTCACCCTCGACGAGATCATGGCCGCGCCGGAGGTCTTCGACCCGCTGACGCGCTACCAGTGCTGCCCGCCCACCTGCGGCGCGGCCGCGGCGGTGCTGTGCTCGGAGGAGTTCGCGCGGCGCCACGGCATCGCCAACCCCGTGTACATCGCGGGCCAGGCCATGACGACGGACTACGCGTCGAGCTTCGGCGACTCGATGATGAAGATGGTCGGGTACGACATGAGCAAGACCGCCGCGGACAAGGTGTACGCCCAGGCGGGCATCGGCCCGAAGGACGTGCAGGTGGTCGAGCTGCACGACTGCTTCACCGCCAACGAGCTCATCACCTACGAGGCCCTCGGGCTCTGCGGTGAAGGGGAGGCGGAGAAGTTCATCGACGAGGGCAACAACTCCTTCGGCGGGAGGTTCGTGGTCAACCCCTCGGGCGGACTGCTCTCCAAGGGTCACCCCCTCGGCGCCACCGGCCTCGCGCAGTGCACCGAGCTGGTCTGGCAGCTCCGGGGCATGGGCGACAAGCGCCAGGTGCCCGACGCCCGCGTCGCGCTCCAGCACAACCTCGGCCTCGGCGGCGCCTGCGTCGTGACGATGTACCGCCGCGACTGAGCGCCGCCCCGAGCGGGTCGCGGTCGATCCGCGGCTCTGGTAGGGTGCGCGCCGTGCGCAGCCACCGCCCCATCGCCATCCTCATTGCCGCCCTCGTGAGCGCCGCCGGTTGCGTCGGCGCCCCGTCCAACCCGCGGTGCGACGAGCCCGACAACTCCTGCAACCGGGCCTTCCTCCGGAGCACCACGCCGCTCAGCGCGCTGCGACACCCCGACCCCATGCGCCGCGTGCCCGAGGGCACGCCGGTCGACGCGCGCAACCTCCAGGTCACCGCGTATGACGAGCTCGACGAGACCATGGACGGCGACCTGGGCACGGTCTACGTCCAGGAGACCATCCCCCCCGGCAACACGGACGACCCCTTCCTGCCGTGCCCGCTGCTGGCCGACCGCAGCGCCCGCATCTGCGGCATCTCGACCTTCAACACGCAGTTCAACCCGCTCGCGTATCGCCCCAAGGTGGGCGACCTCGTCGACATGTCCGGCGGGCAGTACGACGAGTTCGACTGCTCGGGCGTGTGCGGGACTCCGCCGCAGCCCTTCCCCGACGGGCGCTACCTGCCGCAGGTGCGAGAGCCCACCATCCGCAGCGCCGGCGTGGCGCCGCTCCCGACGCCGGTGCGCGTCACCGTGGCCGACCTGATGACCCACAACGCCGCCCTCATCGGCGTGCTGGTGGAGGTGTCCAACGTCACGGTGGCCTTCGCGCCCGACCGCCGCGGGGAGATCCAGATCACCAGCGACCGCAACGGCCCCAAGATCACCCAGGAGATGGTCACCATCCCCGGGGTGACGGTGGGCACGCAGTGGTCCCGCGTGGTCGGCGTGGTGTCGTACTTCTACGGGCCGAAGCTCATCCCGCGAACCCTCGCCGACCTCACGCCCGCCGGCTGAACTGTGGCGATCGGGCCCACAGGCGCCGGCGCGTCTGTGGCGGATTGCTACGAGTGACTCAATGGACTCCGGCGCGGGACAAGCTCCCACTCCCGGTGCATAAGGAAGGTAGCGCCCGCGGCCCCTGCTTCGCATAGGCTGTATGGGAACCCCTACCTACCCGCTGGAGGTCTCATTGAAGACTCATGTCCTCGCTGCCGCATTCGTGTTGGCCCTCGGCCCGATCGCCTCGGCGGTCCCCCTCCCTGGTCGTGCGATTCCGTCGGTGTCGGTCAACGACCTCGGCGGTCGGCATCACACCGAGCGTGACCTCACCGGACAATGGACCATCGCCTTCACGATGACCGACAAGGACGTGGGTCCGGGCATCTCTGCGTGGTGGCACCAGATCGAGGGCCGCATCCCGGCGCGCACCCGGATGCTGTCCTTCGTGGCGCTCGATCTCTTCGCGCTGGTGCCGACGTCCACCATCCTCTCGCAGGCCCGCGAGGCGACGCCGCGCTCCTCGTGGCACACGGTCTGGTTCTCGCGGGATGGGTCCTTCGCCGAGCAGCTCGGCCTGCCGGAGAGCGAGACCCCGTGGGTCTTCGTGATCGACCCGACGGGCCGGGTGGTGGAGAGCATCCACGCCCACGCCGACCCCGCGGGCATCGCGCGGGTTCTGTCCGCCGTGGGCGTGCGCTCGGCCAGCGCTGCTCCTTGAGGGACGAGAGGCCGTCCGGGAAAAATGTTGGAGGGGCCGTAGGGCCCGCAGGGTCGGCGGCGTCGATGTTCACGTACCCACTGCCCATAGGAGGCACTCGATGAACATCTCCCGCTTCAACCGCATCACCCTTGGCAGCACGCTCCTCGCCGCCCTCGTCACCGTGGGCGCGGCGGCCACCGCCTTCGCACAGAACGCCCCCTCTCCCGCCCCCGGCGCCTGCCAGGGCCACGGCGGCCACGGCCACGGCGGCCGCGGCCACGGCCCGATGGACCCCGCGCGCTTCACCGAGCGCATGGACCGCAACGGCGACGGCCGGGTCGAGGTGAGCGAGCTCCCGCCGCGCATGGCCGAGCGCCTCGGCGCCGCGGACGCCAACCGCGACGGCGTGCTCTCGGTGACCGAGATCACGGCCCACATGGAGACCCAGCGCGCGGCCCGCTTCGCGCGGATGGACAGCAACTCCGACGGCGCCGTCACCGCCGACGAGGTGGGCCCGCGGTGGGAGCACCTCCAGGCCGCGGACGCCGACCACAACGGCCGGGTCTCCGCCGCCGAGCTCCAGCAGGCCCGCGCCTCCGGGGCCCTGCGCGGCGGCCACGGGCGCGGCCGCGGGATGCACGGCGGCCACGACGGCGCGGGCTTCGTGCAGCGCTTCGACCGCAACGGCAACGGCTCCATCGAGGTGAGCGAGCTGCCCCCGCGGATGGCCGAGCACCTCGGCGCCGCGGACACCAACCGCGACGGCACCCTGAGCGCCGACGAGCTCCGCGCGCACATGGAGGCCCGCCGCGCCGCCCGCCAGGCCGGCCAGGGCCAGCGCTAGCACAGCGCGGCACCGGGGCGCTCCCCGCCGGTGGGCCCGTCAACGGGTCCCCCGGTGGGGGGGCGGGTGCATGGCTGGTCCGACCGTTGTATCTAGGCGACCCCGATGATGGTGAGCCCCCGACGACGTAGCCTCCTCACCTCGGTGCTCCTGCACCTGGGGGTCGGGTTCGTCGCGCTCACCGTCGCGCGCTCCACGCCGCCCCCCGCCGCCGCACGGCCCACGGCCCAGGGCCCCGCCACCATCGAGATCGACTTCCCCCCATCACCCGCCGAGCCCGAACCCGCGCCCGCGCCTGCGCCCGCGGCCATCGCGGAGCCCCCGGCCGCGCCCTCGCCTGTGGCAGCCGCCGGCACGCGCCCGTCGGGTCACCCGAGCGCCACCCCTGCCACCGAGGCGCCCGCGCCGCCGACGACCGTTGCGCCTGCGCCCGCGCCCGCGCCCGCGGCGCCTCCGCCGGTGCTCACGGCGCCGCCCGAGGCCGCGCCGATGCGCGCCGCCGACCTGATGCGGGTGCGCCCCGCGGAGGCCTTCGGCGTGTGGGGCGCGGCGCCGTCCATCGCCCGGGCGCAGGCCGACCGCGCCCGCGCACGCTCGCTCATCGACCTCCCGCAGGGCACGCCCGAGTCGCGCGCCGCCGCGGCGTCGCAGGGCTACGTCGACCAGCGCCTCGCGGCCACGCATCAGCACGAGGCCCCCGGGGTGCGGGGGTACTACTGGTCGCTCCGTCGGCGGATGCTGGAGTCGTGGCGGCCGGGCATCGCGCACCTGCCGTCCATCGGGGAGACCCTCCTGGCGACCGTGGCGACGCCGCCCGCGGCGCTGGCCGAGGTGCTGCGCAGCGCGAACGGTCCGGCGGTCGCGCCGGGGCGCGTGGGCGCCGCCATCGACGCGCTGGAGGGGGCCAACATGGGGCGCAGCAACAACCCCGCGGGGCTCACCCAGGCGCCGTTCCAGGGCGTCGTCGACCGGTCGCGGGCCAACGTGCGGACCACCCGCGCGGAGGTCGAGGTGGTGCAGGGCGAGGACGGGCGGGTGATCGAGGTGCGGGTGCTGCGCTCGTCGCGCATCGCGGGCTTCGATCGGGCCGCGGAGGCCGCGGTGCGCGACGCGCTGCCCTTGCAGGCGCCGGTGGCGATGCCGGGGGGGAGGCGCTCGCGGTGGTCCTTCGAGGTGGTGGCGTCGCGCGACCCCTTCATCCCGGGGGTGGGCTTCGAGTTCGACGAGAGCACCGGGTGGTTCGAGCTGCACTGGCCGGGCCGGGCCCACGTGCGCAGCCGCGTGTGGCTGGAGGGCGCCTCGCCCGTGCAGCGCGCCGCCCGCTCGCCGCGGGGGTGAGAGGGATGGGGCTGAAAGGCCTTCTCAGCGCTTGCCGAGCACCACGACGTGCTCTCGCTTGGGGCGCTTCGCGAAGGCCTCCATGCTGTCGTCGTCGAAGACCGCGCGCACCTGCGAGGCCCGCGCGACCACCTTGAGGTCGGCGCCCTTCGCGGCGTCGGCGAGCATCTCGTCGGCGTACATCGGCTCGACCCCCGCCGCGCCGTCGGCCATCACCACCGCCGCGCGGCCGCCCTTCTTCAGCACCCGCGCGAGCGCACGGCACATCAGCCCGAGCTCGCGCCCGAAGCGGAACATCCCCACCTCGGGCTCGTCCTTGAACCACCGCGCGGCGCCCACCTCGCGCTCGATCATGCGCTTGTCGTCGAGGTGCAGCCACACGTAGCGCCGCTCGTGCTGCGCGGCGTAGTCGTAGGTGTTGGCGTAGGGCGGCGAGGTCACCACGCCGTCGATGGAGTCGCTCGCGATGGTGTCGAGCGAGGTCGCGTCGTCGGCCAGCACCTCCGCCGAGACCCCCGCGGGCACCGCGGCCTCGAGCGCCGCGAGGCAGTGGTCGAGCTCGTTGGCCTTGTCCGCGAACCACCGGATGGCCGCGCGGATGGGCACGTCCTTGCGCACCTTGCGCGCGTCGGAGTCGGAGGCCTGGAGCGACACCTTCACCAGGATGGACGAGAACAACATCCGCAGCGCGGCGAGGGTGAGGCCCTTGGTGCGGTGGAGTTCCTGCGAGAGGGCGGAGAGCTCGGCGAGGGTGTGCGGGTAGAACCACTTCTGCTCGCCGCGCGGGATGTGCGCGTGCCACCGCATGCGAACCCCCTGCTCGGCCCGCATCGCCACCGTGGCCGCCGCCGCCACGATGCGCTGCCGGTCGCCCGCGGAGGTCACCCGGGTCTTGAGCGACGCGAGCTCCACCGCGAAGGGCGAGAGGTCGCGGCCCACGGCGCGCAGGCCCGACGCCATCGCCTCGATGAGCACCGTGCCCGACCCGCAGAAGGGGTCGAGCAGCGTGGCGCCCGGCGGCAGCGAGAGGCTCTGGAGCAGCGAGCGCGCGACCGCGGGGTGCAGCCGCGCGGGGTAGGCGTGGAAGGGGTGCGTGAGCGTGGCGTCGCGCTCGCCGGGCCGGATGGTGAGCGCGCTGGTGAGCTTCGCGCAGAGCGCCTCGTCGCCGACGGCCTCGACGGCGCCGCCGACGTTGACCAGCGCGCGCCTGGCGTGCGGGCGTCGCATCAGCGGACGGTGGGCGGTGGTCGCGTCGCGGCGGTCTTTCATGGGAGTGCGTATAGCGCCCTTCGGGCGCCGACACATCACAGCGCCTGGTTGATCGGCGCCCCCAGCACCAGGTCGGGGTGCATGTCGCAGAGGGACTGCGCCCCCTGGGTGACCGCCGCCCCGGCGCCCCGGCGGGCGAGCTGCGACGCGCGGGTCATGAGCCCGCCGCAGACGGACTCCCAGCGCGCGCGCAGCCGGGCCCGCTGGCTCAGGATGCCGGGCATGCGCGGGTCGGTTGGGGCCTCCGGGCGGGCCGCGAGGGCCCCAGCGGTGTTTTCGTGGCGCATGAACACCGCGCGGGCCGCGCGGGCGCGCACCCACAGCCGCGCGTAGGCCTCGTCGTAGACGTAGGGCTGGGTGACCGGCACCCGGGGCGCCGCGACCGGCACCACCGTCGCGTGCGGGAGGGCGACCGGGGCGGTGCCCGGGCGGTCGGCGATCCACGCGCGCACCGGGCCGCTCCAGACCCCTTCGCGGGAGAGCACGATGGCGGGCGCGCCGGGCAGCAGGGCCACCGAGGCGAAGCCCAGCGGGCTGGTCGCGAGCACCGCCGCGCGGTCGCCGGAGCGCAGCGCGAGGGTGCGGCCGCCCTGGTCGATGACGGCGAGGTGCGTTCCGTCGGCGGCGCGCGCGCGGGGCGCGGCGAAGGGGTCGGCCGCCGTGGGGTCGGGCGGGGCGACGGGGCGCTCGACGATGGGCACGTCGAAGCCCGGCGGCGGGCGCACGCGGGGCGTGAGGTCGGGCGCGCGCAGGGAGGGCGGCGGGCGGTCGGAGAGCGCGGCGACGCGGCGCATCGGGGCGATGGGGGCGCCGGGCGCGAGGGTGGTCTCGTAGAGGCCGGGCGGCTCGCACTCGATGGGCGGGCCGGCGAGCTCGCGCAGCGGCTGCTGCGGCATGAGCGAGCGGCTGGGGGACTCGACGCGGGCCGAGGCGTCGTCGGTGAACAGCGGCGGCGGGGGCTCGTGGGGGAGCGAGCGGCACGCGGCGCCGCTCGCGCGCAGGGTGAACGAGCGGTCGGGCCGGGGGGTGAGCGTGAGGACGTCGCCGAGCTCGCCGATGAGCCCGGCGTGGAGGGCCATCGGGGTGGTGGGCGCGAGGTCGGGCCCGAGGCGCAGCGCGCGGACGGTCTCGCGCACCTCGTCGTCGGTGACGATGGCACCGGTCCAGGCGAGGACGGCGGCGCCCTGGTCGAGGGCGACGGCGACGCGGGTGAGGCGGCTGTTCTCATGGAACACCACGCGCGCAGCGCCCTCGGGGAGCCCGTCGGCGTCGAGGCGCTGCACCACGATGTCGCCCCCGGAGCGCTCGCGAAGGCCCAGCGTCTCGTCGATCGGTGGCGCGGTGGCACCGGGGACGCGACGCGGCACCGGGGGACCGCCCGGGACCGCGCGCGGCGGCGGCGGCGGCGGCGGGACGACCCAGGCCAGCACCCCGCGGCGGCCGTCCCAGGCGAGGGTGGGGGTGCGGAGCGAGTCGGCGACGGGCGCGTCGGGGCGGGCGCGCACGAGGGCGCCGTCGGCGTCGAGGCGCAGCAGCGAGGTGCGGAGCTGTCCGTTGCCGCTGCGGGTGTGGTCGATCCAGGCGAGGAGCACCCGGTCGCCGTGGCGTGCGGCGACGACGTCGCGGGCGAAGGCGATGAGCTCGCCGTGCCCGGCGCGCTCGGGCGCGGGGGAGGGGCGGGCGTACTCCATCGGGCGCGGCTGCCCCGCGGCGAGCGCCGGCGCGGCGAGGACGACGAGGGCGGCGAGGCGGCGGACGGAGCAGGGGCGCGGAGGCATCGGTGGGGGACGAAGCTCTTCGCGGTGAGAGGCGGGCGTGTCAAGCGACGGGCACGAGGGCGTCGGCGCAGGGCTGCGGCGACCGCGGGCGCGGCCCTGTCGGTGCGTTGACTTCCGCCGCGGAACGGCTAGTCACGCGTCCCTCCGATGCCGCGCCGTACTGTGGGCTGGCGCGACATTTCTGACCCTGCGCTCCACCCAGGCAAGACTCCATGAAGTGCTTTCGACTGTTCGGCGCCTTCGCGCTCCTCGGACTCGGCGCCTGCGGCTCGGCGCGCGGCGGCAACACCATCACCAGCGACCCTGACGGCGGCACCACGGCCGACACCGCGGTGAGCACCGACACCGCGGCGAGCACCGACACCGCGGCGCCGGACGTTCCGGCTGCGCCCGACGATGTGCTCGCGCCCGTCGACGTGCCGGTCGCGCCCATCGATGTGCCCGTGACGCCCATCGATGTGCCCATGGCCCGATGCGGCGATGGCACCTGCGACCCCGGCGAGACCTGCGAGAGCTGCCGCGCCGACTGCGAATCGACCTGCCCCCCGCCGCCGATGGACGTGCCCATGGCGCGCTGCGGCGACGGCACCTGCAACGGGAGCGAGACCTGCGCGAGCTGCCGCGCCGACTGCGAGGCGACCTGCCCCCCGCCGCCCATGGACGTGCCCATGGCGCGCTGCGGCGACGGCACCTGCAACGGCGGCGAGCTCTGCGGCACCTGCCCGAGCGACTGCGGCGCGTGCACCGGCACCGTCCTCGACCCGTGCCCCTCGACGACCCAGCAGGGCCCCAACCGCAACTGCGGCTGGCGCGCCGGGGTGACCCTCATGTGCTCGCCGGGCCGCGCCACCATGGTCGGCTGCAGCGGCACCACGGGCGTCGGCTCGCTCTGCCAGCCCGACTACGGCGTCTGCACGGGCGACCCCGTGATGCGCGTCTGCCCCACCAACACCCCCTGCACCGCCGCGGCGGCGCTGGTGCCCAGCGCAGGCAGCTTCGATGACCAGTGCGGCACCTGCCCGTCGGCCTACGTCACCTGCCCGGCGTCGGGGCAGATCTTCGTGCTCACGGGCGACTTCGACAGCCGCCAGCCCACGCAGCGCGGCACCTGCACCCCCGCGGCGCGCTGACCCGCCTCCCTCACCCTTCCTACGCCCCCTTCGGCTTCTCCTGCGACCCCGCGGCCTCGGCCCAGTGGAGGGTCTGCGACGGCCGCGCCATCTTCACGCCGAGGCCCTCCAGGGCCTCCAGGAAGCCCAGCAGCACCTCCTGCCGGTAGCGCCAGAACTCCTCCAGCGCCCCCGTCTGGAACCACGCCATCACCTCCACCTCCAGGGAGTCGGGCTTCAGGCCCTTGAGCTGCACGTACAGCTCGTCGCCCCAGAGCCGCGGGTGCGCGCGCAGCACCGCCTCGAGCGCCGCGAGCACGGCCCGCACGCGCTCGGCCGAGGTGTCCAGGTCGAGCGACAGGGTGGCCAGCAGCCGGATGCGGTCGCGCTGGGTGTAGTTCTCGACCCGGAGGTCGGCCAGCTTGCCGTTGGGGATGGTCACCAGGGTACGGTCGAAGGTGCGCACCCGCGTCGAGCGCAGGCCCACGCTCTCGATGGTGCCCGTGTGCTCGTCGAGCTTCACCAGGTCGCCCACCCGGAAGGGCTGGTCGAGCCCGATCGCCACGCTCCCCAGCAGGTGCTCGACGGTCTTCTGGGCCGCGAGCGCGAGCGCCAGGCCGCCGAGGCCGAGGCCCGCCAGCAGGCTCGCCACGGGGTATCCCAGCGCGGAGAGCACCGCCACCACGCTCACGCACGCCAGCGTCACCCGCGCGGCCTGCGCGATGAGCGGCACCACCGTCACCGATCCCGGGTGCGCGCGCGCCCAGACCGACTCCTGGAACGCCCGCGCCAGCAGCGCGATGGTGCGCCACAGCGCCCAGAAGAGCCCCGCGAAGAGCAGGGCGCGCAGGAGGTTCTGCACGAAGGCGTCGCCCACGCGGGAGAGCCCGAGGGAGGGCACCGAGAGCGACACCAGCCCCACCGCCCAGAGCAGCGAGAGCGGCGCCAGCGCGTGCGTGGCCATCGACTCGTCGCGGATGTCCACCACCCGGCGCAGCAGCGGCGCGGTGGCCGCCAGGGTGAGCCGACCGAGCAGCCGGCCGAGCAGCAGCGCCAGCGCGAAGGCCGCTGCCAGCGAGGCCCACTGCCAGCGCAGCAGGCCCTTCGCCCAGGGCTGCAGCCACCACTGCGGCAGGTGGCCGCGCACCCACTTGCCCTCCAGGCGGTCGTACCAGCCGTCGACGCTGCGCACGGTGGTGCGGGTGAACACCCAGCGCGTGCCGTCCGAGTACGTCCGCCGGGTGATGTGCACGGGGTCGCCCGCGGGGGTGGCGCCGGGGATGTGCCCGACCTCGTCGACCCGCGTCGGCAGCCCGTCGTCGGGGTCGCCCGAGGGCTCCGCGGACAGGGCGGCCGGGTCGATGCCCACGTAGCGGTCGAGCACCTCGCGCAGCCGCCGCGCGAGCGTCGCCCCGTCTCTCTGGGGGCGCCCCGTCAGGTCGAGGAAGCGCCCGGCCTCGTCCCAGCGACCGCGCTGCGTGAGCTCGACGAAGCGCTGCATCGACGCGCGGGGGGACTCCGGGTCGACGCGCTCGTCGGGCTCGTCCGCGGGGGTCGCCGCGGGGGCGCTGGCGTTCTGGGCGATCTGCGCGCGCAGGCCCGGGGGGATGGGCTGCGCGTCGAGCCGGGCGCCGGCCAGCAGCGCGAGCAGGGCGACGGTCCCGGCGACGCGGTGGGCCATCGGCGGCGTCAGCGCGGGGCGCGCGCGGGGTCGGCGTAGACCACGACGGTCTCGCCCGGGCGCAGCGGGTCGCGCTGCCCGCGGCGGTTGATGCGCTCGAGGCGCGCGGGCGTGGACCCGTAGCGCGCCGCGACGCTGGCGAGGGTGTCGTCGGCGCGGGCCGTCACCCGGAGGCGCACCTGGCCCCCGGCGGTGACGGTGCGGTCGTGGAAGGCGTCGCCGGCGCGGTCGTCGAGGGTGACCTCGGCGTCGGTGAAGGTGCGCGCGGTGTCGTCGGGCGCGCGGCTCACGAAGGCCTGCAGCCACATCTCGCCGTGGACGCGGGCGTGGCGGTCGAGGTTGTTCCAGCGGGCGAGGTCATCAGGGAGCACCTGTAGCGCGCGGGCCACGGCGGCAAGGGTGTCCCCCGACGTCACCCGCAGCCACGCCCGGCGTGTCCCCTCCGGGGGGGTCATCGCCGCGAGCGCCGCGTCGAAGGGGATCACCGGGGCGACCGCCGCCCGCTCCGCCGCCGGGGCGCGGTCGGGCAGCAGCAGCAGGGTGCCGGGGCCCACCCCGCGGTCGTTGGCCAGCCCGGACAGGCTGAGCACCTGCGGGGTCCGGGTGCCGAAGCGGGTGGCCACCTCGTCGAGCGTCTCCCCGTGGCGCAGCACGTAGCTCCGCGTGGCGGGCGTCTCGATGCGCGCGACGGCCGAGCGCACCGTGGCCCCACGGCCGAGCGGGACGTGCAGCACGAAGGGCATCTGCGGGCTCGGCGGGGGCGTGCGGGTGCGCAGGAGGGCGGGGTTGAGCTCGCGCAGCGTGGCCTCGGAGACCTGTCCCTCGCGGGCGATGGCGGCGAGCGGGAGCGAGCGCTGCACCTCGACGTCCTCCCAGGTCACCGGCGCCTCCGGGGCGGTGGTGGTGATCTCGAAGACCCCGGGGTTCTGCGCGGCGACGGCGAGCGAGAGGATGCGCGGGACGTAGTGGGTGGTCTCCCACGGGAGCCCCGCCTCCAGGGTGGCGAGGGTGTCGAAGTCGTTGGTGTTGTACTTCCGGATCGACCGCAGGAGGTTGGTGTAGCCCATGTTGTAGGCCGCGAAGGCGAGCTCCCAGGAGCCGAGCCGGGCGTGCAGGTCGCGCAGGTAGCGCACCGCCGCGCGGGTGCTGTGCTCGGGGTCGCGGCGCTCGTCGACCCAGGTGTCCACCCGCAGCCCGAAGGAGCGCGCCGTGTCGGGCATGAACTGCCACAGCCCCGCGGCCCCGGCGCCGGACTCCGCGCGCGGGTCGAAGGCGCTCTCGGCGGCGGCGACCCAGAGCAGCGCGGTGGGCATGCCCTCGGCGGCGAGCGACTGCTGCATCCGGGTGCGGTAGCGGCCGGCGAGGACGGTCCAGCGCTGGGCGAGGCGGCGCGCGCGGGAGTCGGTGCGGAAGAGCCCGAGCTCGCGCACCATCCGGGTGGTCATGCGGAAGGGCAGCGCGGGCATCTGGAGCCGCCCCGCGAGCTCCGGCGGAAGGCCCGCCTCGTCGAGCGCGCCGCCGTCCCGGCGGGCGGCCGCGGCGACGGTGTCGGCGGTGTCACGTGGCTGCTCGGCGGCGCGCTCGGCCTCGCGCAGCGCGGCCAGCGTGGGGGGCTCGGTGGTGCCCAGGACGGCGTCGGCGCTGCGGGCCGCCGGGGCGGTGGTGAGCGTGGGGACCGCGACGCGCGCGGTGGGCGGCGTCTGCGCCGACGCGACCGAGGTGGCGAGGCAGGCGGCGATCACACCGACGAAGGAGCTGCAGGCACGGCGCTTCACGGCCGAAGGCGCTAGCACCCACACCGGGTGCGAGGCCAGTAAGTGGCCGTCGGCGTCAGTCGTCGGAGCCCGGGCGCGAGCGGGACTTCTTGCGCTCGCCGGTGACCTTCTTGGCCGTGAGCCGGCGCTCCTTGCTGCCGCGCGAAGGTCGCGTGGCGCGGCGCTCCTTCGGCACCTCCAGCGCCTGCAGGATCATCACCTTCAGGCGCAGCCGCGCGTCGTCGAGGTTGCGGATCTGGTCGCGGGTCTTCTGGCTGGTGAGCAGCAGGGTGCCGTCCTGGTCGACGCGCTTTCCGGCGATGGCGCGCAGGCGCTCCTTCACGGCGTCGGGGAGCGCGGCGCTGCCCGCGAGGTCGAAGCGCAGCTCGACCTTCGAGGCGACCTTGTTGACGTTCTGTCCGCCGGGGCCGCTGGCGCGCACCGCGGTCATCGTGAACGCCTCGGCGGGAATGGTGATGGCGGGGTTGATGACGAGCGCGTCCATGGCCGCGCGAAGGTGGGGCGCCCGACGGGCGCGGGTCAAGCGGCGGATCGACGCCGGCGCCGACGCACGCCCGCGAGCGCGGCGAGCGACACCGCCAGCCATCCCCGCGCCGACGGCGCTGCCCCCGCGCGGCCGACCTCGCAGGCGCAGCCCGCGGGCTCGCCCATCAGGGCCCCGTCGGCGTCGTCCGCCGCCCCGCCGTCGCCTGCGTCCACGATGGGCACCGCGCCGTCGTCGGCGTCCACCGTCGGCGCCCCGAGGTCCACGGGCACGGCGCCCTCGTCGGTGCTCGTGTCGGTTCCCGTGTCGGTCGGCACGTCGGTCGCGCCCGCGCTTGCGTCGGCGGTCATCGTGCCGGCGTCCATGGACATCACCCCTGCGTCGGGCCGCGGGACCGTCCGCACCCGCACCTGGATGACATTGTCCGCTGGGCCTCCCTGCGCCGGGTCGCTGAACCACGCGACGCCCTCCTCCAGCAGGTTGAAGTACTCGGCGTACTCGCCCGCCCTGGCCGGCGCGCGCAGCGTGAAGTTGAAGCGCCCGGTCATCCCCGGCGGCACCATCCGGTCGATGGCCGCCGCGCGGTTGGGCGCCAGCCAGTCGGGGCCCACCACGGCGCTCGATCGGTCGCGGGGCTGGGTGGTCCCGAGGCGGGTGCGGGCGGGCGTCCAGGTGGCGGTGCCGGTGTTGCGCATCTCGAGGTATCCCCGGGAGAGCTCGCCCGGCGCGAGGTCGAGCGTGGTGACGGCCAGCGGGAAGGACTGCATCACGTACGCCGCCCGGTACGCCGGGGCGGGGCAGTGGGGCGACGCGCCGCTGCCGCGGGCGTACACCGCGAGGTGGTTGGACACCGTGCGCGGCGTCCCGTCGCTGGGGCGGTTGAGCACCCCGACGCCGGCCATCCACATCGTGGCCGAGCCGCCGCCGTCCAGGTTGACCGCGTCGTGCGCCCCGAGGTCGATCATCAGCGCCGCGAGCTCGTTGCAGGTCATGCCCACGCGCGACGGGGGGCTACGCCCGTCCACCACCGCGAGGATGAGCGTGCGGCGGTTGGCCGTGAGCCCGGCCGCGGTGCGCGGGTGGCGCGGGCAGAGGCTCGTATCGCCGGAGTTGTCGCGCGCGGCGCCGCCGAGCACCAGGGTGGGGTGCCCGGAGACGGCCTCGCGCATCCACGGCTGCGGCCCCTCGACGCGCTCGTGGGGGACGATCTCCACGCGCGCGTCTCCGAAGGCGATGGGCCCGGTGTAGCTGTGGTCGGTGCCGCCCCAGGAGGCGCCGTTGTGGAGCACGAAGCCGTCGGTCTGCGACTGGTTGGCCGTGTTGTAGAAGCCCCCGTTGACCGCCGCCTGCGCGCCCACGAGCGAGCCGTACGCGGGCACCGTGCGGGTGCGCTCGCTCTGCGCCGTCACGCGGACGCTCACGCCCGGCGCGCACAGGTCGACGAGCAGCGCGCTGATGCGCTGCGAGGGGGTGACCCGCACCAGCCGGCGCACGCCCGGGAAGGGGTTGCTCCAGGTGTCGTCGGCGGCCGCGGCGGCGGTCACCGAGCACACGGCGAGGGCGACGGTGAGGGCGCGGCGGGCGATCATCGCCCCACCATACGCGAAGCACGCCCGCGCCTGCGATCTGCGACCTCGCCCTCCGAGGGGAACGCCTGCCCACGATCATCGCTGTGCATCGGAGGAGAAGAACCGCAAGGGTCGCAAGGGTCGCAAGGGATGGGATGGGATGGGATGGGATGGGATGGGATGGGATCGGCCATGGGGCACGCGCGTTCGTCGCCCGGTGGCGCTGTCGATCTCCTTCTCCACCCTTGCGACCCTTGCGACCCTTGCGGTTCTTCTCCTCCGATGCACAGCGCTGATCGCGAGCGTGGGAGGGCTCTCCGCTCAGCCCGTCCGTCCTCCTGCGCCTACCGCTGCGGCAGGGTCACCAGGTCGCAGCGCACGTGCACCGCGTCGACGCCGCCGCCCATCTCGTCGACGTTGGCCATCACCGCCACCACGCCGTCCTCGGCGGGCAGCAGCACCGGCGGCGCGATCACCCGCGCCCGCAGCGGAAACACATCCCGCCGTGGAAACGGCGTGCCCGCGCCGTCGAAGTACACCAGGTAGGCGTGGAGTCCGCCCGCGACGGTGTCGCCGTTGGTCGCGAGATCGTAGAGCACCCCTTCGCCGCCGGTGATCATCGTGTGCCCGAGGGGGGCGCCCTCGAGGTCGCGCGTGGTCCAGAGCCGCGGCGTCTCCACCTGTAGCCGCCCTCGCGCCACGGGCAGCGTCGAGACCGCCAGCCCGCGGCCCTCCGCCCACTGCGACAGCACCAGGGAGCTGCCGCGCATCGTCGCCGCCGTGGGGTAGGGGCCCAGGCCCAGGCGCGCGGGCTCGCCCGAGGGCTCCAGGGTGTCGGTCAGGCGCACCAGCACCTGCTCGCGGGCCTGCTCGCCGGTGACGGTGGCGCCGCGCACCGGGCGCTCCAGCAGCGCCGCCGGGTCGGCCCCCGGCGGGAGCGGGAGCAGCTGCATCGAGCCGCCGACGTGCTGCTGCCACAGCACCGGGTCGCCCACGCGCTCGCCCTGGCCGTCGAAGCTCAGCGCGACCACCTCGCCGTCTTCGGTTCCGCCGAGGGCGACGGCGCCCGCGTGGCCGTGGACGGTGCGCGCGGTGGCCGTCAGCCACACGAAGCCGTGGGTGCCGGCGGCGGTGGTGGGCGGCGCCTGGGCGACCCGGCGCAGCGGAGCGACGGGCCCCTCCGGCGCGACCAGCGTGGCGTAGAGGTCGCCTGCGACGTGGGCGATCACCAGCACCCCGCCCTCCACCGTCACCCCCACCGGAACCCCCGGCGGGAAGGTCTCCCCCTCGCGCCGCGACGAGGTGGGGTCTTCGACGAACACCGGCTCTCCCACCAGACCGAGCTCCCGGTTGACCCGCGCGAATACCATCCCTGGTAAGTGCTCAGGCGGGGTGGCGGCGCCGCGCAGCTCCAGCTCGGTGACCGCCCGGCGCAGCCCGCGGCGCTCGCCCACCCGCAGCGTGCGCTCCGGGTCGCGGAGCGCCACCACGAAGGCCGCCCCCTCGCGGGAGGGCTGCGCGAAGGGCGCCGCGACGATGCGGTCGCTCCCGTTGGCCAGGAGGAAGGGCGCGCTCAACAGCCGCCGCGCCTCGGTGGTGACGCACACGCGCTCGCGCGACTGCGCGCCCGCCGACCACCCCGCCGTGAGCAGGGAGAGGACCATGGCTCCGAGGCTACTTCGCGCGATCATCGGCCGGCTCCGGGGAGGTTGCAGGTGAGGTCGATCCAGCGCCACGTGACGCCGCGCGCGGCGCTCTGGGGGTAGAGCGCGACGAGGTGCGAGGCGTCGGCGTCGAGGCTGACGCCCCCGGCGATGGCGCTGGGGTCGGCGGGGAGGCGGAAGTGGGCGCCCGCGAGGACGCCGCGGTCGAGGGCGGCGAAGGTGAGCGAGGCGGCGGGCTGAGCCTCCGGGGCGATGCCGGTGGCCAGGGCGACCCAGTGGCGTGGGACGCTGCGCGCGCTGGCGAGGAGCTCCCCCCCGCTCGGGTGCACGGCGAGCACGCTCCGGGGGTTGCGGAGGGTGTCGCGGTCGAGGTCGGCGAGGCGCACGACCGGGCCGACGCGCGAGAGCACGGCGAGGGCGCGCCCCGGGAGGTGGTGCCAGAGCGCGGCGCCGAGGACGTGGCCGAGCGGGTCGGCGAAGGGGTCGTCGTCGGGGCGGGCGGGCGCGGGCGCGGCGCCGACGAAGCGCGCGGCGAGGGTGAGGGAGACGTCCTCGCCGAGGGTGTCGGGGCGGGCGAGCAGCAGCGCGGTGCGGTCGACGTCGCGGGCGGCGTCGAGGAGGGTGTCGCCCTCGCGCAGGGTGTTGAGCACCACCGGGGCGCGGCCCGCGGCGACGCGCGCGAGCACCGTGGCGCCCGCGTCGGTCTTCGCCACGACGTAGACCTCGCCGGTCTCCGGGACGATGGCCGCGGCGCTGGCGTCGCGCAGCCCGGTGGGGAAGAGCGCGTGGGTGGCGACGGGTCCGCGGAAGGTGACGAGGTCGAGGCGCTCGACCGACTGGAGGGGGTAGGAGATCACCGCGAGCGCGGCGCCGCCGGGGACGCGCGAGGCCGCGAGGAGCTCGGTGGCGGACGAGCGCCCGAGGCGCACCGGGGTGAGCCGGCGCTGGGCGTTGAGGGTGGCGGCGACGAGGCGGCCGGGGGCGTCGGCGGCGCTGCGCACGATGGCGAGCAGCGTGGCGCCGGCGGGCGTGAGCACCACCGCGGAGGCCGTGTGGGCGAGGGCGCTGGCGTTGGTGTTGGCGTCGACGTGGGCGACGAACTCGCCCGTCCCGCGGGCGGTGCAGGCCATGTCCGCGGCGGTGGACTGCGGGCGAGCGAGGGTGACCGCGGGGGCGTCGGGGGCGATGGGCTCCTGCACGAAGGTGGCGGGCGGGAGGTCGAGCGGGGCGACGGTCTCGGTGGCGTGGCAGCGGAGGTGCGTGAGGATGAGCTGCGGGGTGCCGTCGTCGACGTCGCGTCCGTCGACGGCGACGAGGGCGTCGTCGGCGTCGGGCGCCGTGGCGACGGCGAGGTCGGCGGTGCGGGTGAGGAAGCCCGTGAGCAGCGGCGCGCGCCCGAGGTAGCGCCCGGCGTCGTCGAGGAGCGAGAGGTTGAGCGACCCGCCCGCGTCGTCGGCGAGGGCGGAGAGGGAGATGGCCGCGACGCGGTGGTGGCCCATCGGAGCGAGGGCGACGCGGAGGTCGGCGGCGCCGCGGTAGGTGGCGAGGGTGAGCGGCGCGGCGGTGACGGTGTCGTCGGTCGCGAGCACGGCGGCGCGGGCGGCGGTGTCGCGGCGGGCGACCCGGGCGCGCCACGCGACGAGGGTGCGCTCGTCGGCGAGCGGGAGCACGGCGGGGTGGTCGAGGTCGCGGGCGACGAGGGTGGCGCGGTCGTCGTCGAGGCGCACGAGGGCGCGCTCGTCGGCGGGGGTGGCGCGCTCGCGGGCGACGGTGGCCCACACGGTGGCGCCGCGGGCGGTGACGGCGACGCGGGGGGCCTCGCCGGTGAAGGCTCCGCCGTCGGGCGCGGGGGCGGAGTGCACGGAGTCGTCGGGGTCGACGCGGTCGATGAAGGCGGCCCAGGCGGTGGTGTCGGCGCGGCCGTCGCCGGGCGAGCGCGCGGCGCTGCGGGCGACGGCGACGACGGGGCGGTCGTCGCGGAGGGCGAGCGCGGGCGCGCCGAGCACGCCGGTGGGCGCGAGGAGGCGGGCGGGAGCCGGGGCGGGGGTGCCGTCGGGGGCGATCGCGCGGAGGGCGATGCGGTGCTGGCCGGGGTCGCCCTGGCGCCACGCGAGGAGGTAGCCGTCGCGGGTGGCGACGAGGACGGGGAGGGCCGGGGAGGGGATGCCCTCGAGGTCGATGTGCGCATGGGCGATGCCGTCGGTGACGGAGCTGCCCGCGCGGTCGAGGGGGAGGAGGCGGAGCGTGGGGTGGCCGTCGCGGTGCGGGTCGACGATGAAGGCGACGAGGCCGCCGTCGGCGCGGCGCGCGAGGGCGGGGGTGGCCGGGAGCCCGGGGGTGAGCGAGGCGACCGCGAGGGGGTCGCCGGCCTCGCAGCGGGGCATCGCGGGCGCGGGGAGGCCGCGGACGACGGTGGAGGTGTCGGCCGGGGCGGGGGCCTCGGGCATCCCGACCGGGGCGGTGGGCACCGGACGGGGCGCGCTGCGGCAGGCCGCGAGGACGAGGGAGAGGCCGAGGAGGTGGTGGCGTCGCACGGGGGTGTTCTGAGCGACACCGGGGGAGCGGGGGAAGTTCCCGGCAGGTAGTTCAGGGGCTTCGGGGTGTGGAGGCGATGCGACGCCTCGACGATGCCTTGGCCCTCCTACAACCGCCCGCGGCCTGCGTAGTGACGGTTCCGGCGATCGGTGATAGCCACGAATCTGCGGCTGCCAGGGCGTGCGCCGCTCCCGAAGGGGGTCCGACCTTCTCCATGTCAACCCGGTGGTTTCCGACCCTGTCGCTCCTGTCCTGCGGCGTGCTGACCGCCTGTGGCGCGACGCCCGAAGACGTGACCGTCGATCCCGGTGACGCGGCCCTCTCCGCCGACGCCGCGCCCTCCCGCGACGGCGCCCCTCCCATCGACGCCGCGCCCTCCCGCGACGCGGGCCCTGCCATCGACGTGGTCCCCTCGCGCGACGCGGGCCCCTCGCGCGACGCCGTCCCTCCGCTCGATGTGCCCGTCGGGGTCGATGTGCCCGTCGCGGTCGACAGCGGCCCGGCCGCGCCCACGGCGCTGCTCGACCTGCACCTCTTCGATCTCTGGTCGCAGCCGCTCCCGACCGCCGACGCGACGCTCACCGTCACCCGCGACGGCGTCGCCGTGCCCACGCTCCCCGGCGCGCAGCCGTGGATACGCCGCGTCGCGCTCGGCGCGGGCGCCCGGCTCACGGTCACCCTCGACGCCCCGGGGCACCGCACGCTCCGCGCCGACATCACCTTCGATGGCACGCGCTCCCCGTCGGGCCTCACGGCGCGCCTCGCGTCGGGCGTCACCGGGGCGGGCCTCTCGCTCTCCCGCGCGACCGTCGACGTTGACGGCGAGGCGGTGCCGGTGCACTCCGTGGTGCTGGGGCTGCGGCACCTGTGGTTCTCGGCGCAGGGGCGCCCCGCGCGCCGGGGCAACCGCGCCGACCTGCTGATGGACGGCGACGAGGCGTGGCGCTCGGTGTACGCGGGCCTCCAGACGGCGCGCTCGACGGTCAACGTCTCCACCTGGTGGTGGGAGTCGGACTTCGAGCTCCTCCGCGACGCCGCGACGCACCCCACGTCGACCGAGTCGCAGCGGCGCGGCAACACGGTGCTGGCCATCATGGAGGCGCTGCCCGCGCGCAAGCGGGTGATCGTGGGGCAGTTCCTGTCGATGGACGGGGTCGCCTCGACGCTCTCCACGGACGCGGCGCTGCGGGCGCACGGCACGCTCGCGGGCGACAACTTCGAGCACATGGGGCAGGCCAACCCGACCCGCGGGATGTTCGACTTCGCGGTGCTGCCCTTCTCCTTCGGCGCCCGGGTGCGCGCGGGCTTCCCGACGCTGGCGGCGGGCATGTTCGCGGCGGAGGCGATGGTGCAGAGCGAGGTGCCGGGGCACCGCGTCGACCTCACGCACTGGCCGGTGGTGATGGCCAACGTCGAGGCCGCGTCCTACCACCAGAAGTTCATGACCATCGACCAGCGCCTGGCGTTCATCGGCGGGATGAACCTCCGGCGGGTCGACTGGGACACCTCGCAGCACCGGGTGTTCGAACCGCGGCGGATGCTCTTCGGGGCGTCCGCGGCCACGCGGCAGCAGGTGGTGGCCCGCGACCGGCTGCCCGACACGGGCCCGCGCAAGGACTACGTCGTGCGTCTGGAGGGCCCGAGCGCCATCGACGCGGAGGACGTCTTCCACGAGCGCTGGGACTTCCTCCGGCGCACCAACGCGCGCTACAGCCCCGACAGCTCGGCCTACGCGCTGGGCGCGGCGCCGGCGCCGGTCGCGGGGGGCGTGCAGGTGCAGGTCACCGCCACGCTCCCGGAGCCCTTCAACGAGCACGCCATCGCGGAGACGTGGTTCAACGCCGTCGCCCAGGCGCGGCAGTACATCTACATCGAAGACCAGTACTTCCGGATCCCGATGCTGACCGAGGCGATCATGCGGCGGATGGCGGAGGTCCCGGCGCTGCGGCTGGTGGTGATCACCAAGCCAATCGGCGAGTGGTCCGACCCGGGCTGCGCGTGGACCCGGCGCACGCACGAAGACCTGCTCGCGCGCTTCCCCGAGCGCTACGCGATGCTCCAGCTGCGCTCCTTCGACACGCAGGTCACCTGGGGCATCGACGAGACCGAGTCGCGCTTCGTCGACATGGACGTGCACTCCAAGATGTTCATCGTCGACGACCTGTTCATGAGCGTGGGCAGCGCCAACAAGAACAACCGCGGCGTCGTGTACGAGGCCGAGCTCAACGTGGCCGTGTACGACCCCACCTGGGTGCGCGCGGCGCGGCGCCGCATCCTCGCCAACATCCTGCCCCCGGGCACGGTGGTCTCCGACGACGCCGCGCGCTGGTACGACCAGCTCCTGCTGGCCGCGCGCTACAACGACGCCGTGCGCCAGGCGTGGACCGACGAGGGCGACGACATCTCCCTCGACGGGCGCCCGCTGCCGACCCAGTACGCCCCGCGGGGCTTCGTGTACTCGCTGCCGATGCGCGGCGTCATGCGCTGCCTCATCGAGGACATCGGCCCCGACATGGTGTGAGGCCCCCCCCCGCCCGCTCGCTAACGCACCGGACGCAGGGTCACGAAGGACACGCTGTCGCTGCCGCTGTTGCGCGTGGCGTCGAGCACGACCCGGACGGTGCCCGAGAGCGCCCGCCGGCCCCAGAGGTCGGTCACGATGGTGAGCGAGCCCTCGCCGGTGCGCTGGTCGATGCGGCTGGCCTCGCCGTTGACGGTGAAGAGCGCGCGCATGTCGTTGCGGTTCTCCGAGTGCCGCGAGCCGATGAGCACGTCGTAGGTGGCCGCGGTCACGTTGCTGAAGGTGAAGGTCGCCGTGCCGCGCAGCGTGCCGTCGGGCGCGTACCCGCCGGTGCAGTCCTCCGAGGCGTGGTCGCCGCGGGCCGTGTACGCGTAGTTGGCGTCGCAGCGAAACACCCAGTTGCCGCGTTGGGTGTACGTCGCCGCGCGGTACCCGATGGTGCGCTCGACCACCGGTCCGGTGGGCGTGCCCGCGTCCGTGGGCATGGGCATCGGCGTGGCGGCGCCGGGGCAGCGCTCCACCCGCGCGGTGAACTCCAGCGCCACGCGTCCCACCCGGAAGAACGACCGCGACAGCGGCCCCGGCCCGAAGGCGACCGCGTTGTCGCCCGCCACGACGGCGCCGGTCACGTCGACCCGGTGGCCGGGCACGGTGACGTTGTCCCACGCGGTGTTGGCGGGCATCTGGAAGCGCCGCCCCCCGAGGGTGATCACGCCCTCCTCGTTGGGGTGGTCGGAGTCGAAGGAGTCGTACACCAGCGTGGCCGCGGTGACGCCCGAAGGAATACCGGGCAGCGTAAAGCGCAGGCGCGCGCTGGACGTGGGGCCGACGTCGAGCTGCTGCATCGCGGCGGCGAAGGTGCTCGACTCCACCCGGCAGCGCTGCTCGGGCACCACCGGCGTGGGCGCGCCCCGGTCGACGGGCACCGGCGGCACGTCGACGGGCGCCGGAGGGACGTCCATCACAACGGGCGCCCCCGCCTCGATGGGCGCCGTCGGGGCGTCGAGCGCGGCGGGCGGCGCGTCCACCGGCGCGGCGGGCACATCGTCGTCCTGGGCGAGCGCGCCGTCGACCTCCGGGCGGGGGCCCACGTCGTCGTCGACGGAGGCGTCTGCGGGCCACGGCGGCTCCATCTCCGCGTTGGGATCGGTGGTGACGGTCTCGTCGGGCGCACACGCCACGAGCGACAGACCGGCGACCATCGACACCGCCCAGGCCCTTCGAGCGACAGCCTTCATGCCTCAGCCTCCGGGCGGTGAGGCTGGCACACCTCACCCGGCGGCAACAACGCCCGGTGCGCTCAAGCCTGGAGGTCGGCCAGCACCTTCGCCGCGTGCCCGGCGGCCTTCACGTTGGCGTAGGCCCTCAGCACCTTGCCCTGGCCGTCGATGACGAAGGTGCTCCGCAGCACGCCCTCCACCTTCTTGCCGTACATGGTCTTCTCGCCCCAGGCCCCGTAGGCGTGGTGGATGGCCAGCTCGGGGTCGCTCAGCAGCGCCACCTTGAGCCCGTACTTGTCCCTGAACTTGCAGTGGCTCTTCACGGTGTCGCGCGACACGCCGAGCACCGTCGCCCCGGCCGCGGCGAACTCGCCCGCCAGCGCCGTGAACTCGTTGGCTTCTACGGTGCAGCCAGGGGTGTCGTCCTTCGGATAGAAGTACAGCACCAGGGTCTTGCCCTTGAAGTCTTCGAGGGAGAGATCACTGCCCGAGTCTGCGGGCGCCTTGAACGTCGGCGCCGCGTCGCCTGCCTTCAGCATCGTCATCGGATCCCCTCTTCGGCGCCCTTCAGCGGACGCTGATCTGCCCGCCGGCGCGCAGCTGCGTCTCCAGCCGCACCGCGCCCTTGGAGGTCTTGCTCGCGAGTTGCGCCGTGATCTGGAACTTCAGCACCAGCACCTCGTCGTCCCGCACGTGCTGCACGATGACGTTCTTCAGCCGCGGCTCGTACTGCAGGATCGTCGCGCGGATGGACCGCTGCAGCGTCTGGATGGCCTCGGGGAAGGTGTGCATGAGGTCGGTGAAGTCGACCACGCCGAAGTCCATCGCCGCGGGGCACTCGCCCTGCCGCGTGTTGAGCAGCCCCCGGAGGTGCTCGATGATCGACTCGACGTCGTTCTCCGTGCGGGTTCGGGTGATGTCCTTCGCGGAGATTCGGGAGAGCAGTCCACGTCCGGCCATATCGTTGGGTGCGCGGACCATACACCCGCGGCGCGCTCCGCCGCGAATCTCCGCGCTGCTCTGGTAGAGCTCTCCGCCCGCTCCGAGCGGTTCTGGAGAAGTATTGCTTCGCGAAACGTCACCGTGCGATTCTCCGCCCGAATCCGTGGCGGTGCGGACGTCCGGTGCCGCGCCTTAGCCGCTGGGGAAGGTCGATCAACGTGCGTAGAACGGGAAGCAAACAGGGTCTCCGAGGACTGCTCGCCTGCCTCGCGCTCGCGCCGATGGCGGCGACGTGCAGCAGCACGCCGCGCCTGCCGACGCAGCCGGCCACGTGCAACCTCCCGCAGAACATCGGCCTCGTGCTGCGCGGCTCCGAGCGGCTCAACCCCAACGACGACGGGCGCTCGCTCCCGGTGGTGGTGCGCATCTATCAGCTCAAGTCCGGCGCGCGCATGGAAGAGGCGGAGTTCGAGGGCGTCTGGCGGCGCGACCGCGAGGTGCTCGCCGACGACATCCTCAAGATGGACGAGATGTACCTCTATCCCAACCAGCGCATGGCCCGCACGTTTCGCCGCGACCCCGCGGCCACGCACGTCGTCGCCGTCGCCATCTTCCGCCACCCCGCCGGCCAGGCGTGGCGCACCATCTACGAGCTCCCGCCGCCGCCCGGAGACGAGCGCTGCGCGGCGCAGTCCGCCGACCCCAACGCCAGCCCGCCGCCGGTGCGCGACGCCCGCTACGTCTTCTACCTCGAGGACTATTACATCGAGCCCGGCGTCGACGAGCCGCCCACCGACGCCGGCATCCGCGACAGCCGCGGACGGCTGCGCCTTCCCAGCACCCTGCCGGGCCGCCCCTCGGTGCCCGCGGTGAGCAGCCCCCCGTCGCTGCCCAACGTGCCGAGCCTCCCCAACGCGCCGTCGCTGCCGAGCGCCCCCAGCGCCCCCAGCGCGCCGTCGCTGCCGAGCGCACCCAGCGCGCCGTCGGTGCCCAGCGCGCCCACCTTCACGCCGCCCTCCATCTCGATGAGCTCGTCGGCGCGTGAGGTCCGCGCATGAGGGTTCCGCAGCGGGTCATCTGGTCGGAGGGGATGTTCATGTCCCCGCAGCACCTCCAGCAGCTCGACCGCTACCACGAGGGTCTGCTCGAGGCGCGCCTCTCGGCGCTCAGCCCCTACGACTGGGGGGTCGTGTCGCTCGAGATCGACGAGCGCGCGCTCGTCGCCGGCCAGGTGCGCGTGCAGCGCTTCGAGGGCGTGCTCCCCGACGGCCTGCCCATCGCGTTCGACGGCGCGCACCCCGAGGCGCCCGCGGTGCGCCCCATCGAAGGCTACTTCGGCGCCACGCAGCGCGTGCTCGAGGTCTTCCTCGCGGTGCCCGCCGAGCGCGAGGGCTCGCCCGTCGTGGCCCCGAGCACCGTGCCCACCCAGGGCATGCGCTTCTTCACCGCGCAGCGGGCCGTGGTCGACGCCGCGGGCGGCGCGCAGGACGTCGCCGTCGCCTTCGCCCAGCGCCACGTGACGGTGCTCTTCGGCACCGAGAGCCGCGACGACTTCGAGGCGATGAAGATCGCCGAGATCGTGCGCGACGGCGCCGGTCAGCTCGCGGTGCGCGCGGAGTTCATCCCCTCCATCCGCCGCATCGGCGCGTCGTCGTGGCTGATGGGCTCGCTCCGGCGCCTGCTCTCCCTCATGGCCGCCAAGCAGAACTCCCTCTCCGAGCAGCGCCGCCAGCGCGACGCGGCGACGGTGGAGTTCACCGCCGCGGACATCACCCGCTTCCTCCTGCTCAACGCGATCAACTCGTACCTCCCGGTGGTCAACCACCTCTGCGAGCGCGGCGACACCTCCCCCGAGGACGCGTACCTCTTCCTCTGCCAGCTCGCGGGCGCGCTCTCGACCTTCGCCTCCGACGCGAAGTTCTCGCCCACCACGCTGCCGAAGTTCCTCTACACCGACCTCCAGACCACCTTCGCGGAGGTCATCGAGCGCAACGTCACGCTGCTCAACCTCACGGTGCGCGAGAACTACATCGTGGTGCCGCTCGAGAGCCGCGAGGACGGTCTGCACTTCGGCCGCCTCGACGACGAGCGCCTCATCCGCGGCGCGCAGTACATCCTCTCCGTGCGCTCGCAGCAGCCCGAGCAGACCGCCGCCGAGCAGATCCCGCAGCTCTCCAAGATCGCCGCCTGGAGCGACGTCACCTCCATCGTGCAGAGCGCGCTCCCGGGCGTGGCCCTCCAGGTGACCTACCGCCCGCCACCGGAGATCCCGCCCCGCGCCGGCATCCTCTACTTCATGCTCAACCAGAGCGGTCAGTTCTGGCGCAACGTCTCGGGCGAGCGGACCATCTCGATCTACCTGCCCCCGCCGTACGACCCCGCGAACATCAAGCTCGAGCTGCTCGCGATCCCCAAGCCCGCCGCAGCCCAATAACGCCTTCCGCCACCGGAGTACCCCACCGGCATGGACCGAATCGACGATCTCACCGCGGATGTCTTCAACTTCCTGATCCAGCTACGCCGGCTGGACGCCAACGCGCAGCCGCCGCCGGAGACCGTCCTGCAGCGCCTCCGCACGCTCATCGACACGATGGGCAAGCGGGCGGCGGACCTCGGGTTCTCCCGGGAGGACGTGCTGGAGATCACCTACGCCATCGTGGCGCTCGCCGACGAGGCGGCGATCTACGCGGGCGGCAACCTGCGGCAGTACTGGATGCAGCGGCCACTGCAGCTCCAGTACTTCAACGAGAACGTCGCCGGGGAGAACTTCTTCGCCCGGGTGATGGCCCTGCGGCAGGACCCGCGGCGCATCGACGCCGTGCGCGTGTACTACACGTGCCTGGTGCTCGGGTTCCAGGGCAAGTACCGGGTGCGCGGCGGCGAGGCCGAGCTCGCGGCCATCATGGACCAGCTCGCCGGAGACCTCTCCCGCGCCGGGCTCCTCGGCCCCGAGCTCCTCTCCGTGCACGGCGACCGCCCGGCCGGCGAGGTGCGCACCCGCGCCCGCGCCGACCTGCCCGTCGTCGGCCTCGCGGCGGCGGCGGTGGCCATCTCCCTGGTGCTCTACGTCGGCCTGCGCATCTCGCTCAACGGCGAGGTCAGCACCGTGCTCAACCGCATCGCCCAGTTCGTTCACTGAGAGAGGGCGGCACCCACCGTGTTCAAGTACATCTTCGCGTTCCTGGTCATCGCGATCGCCTGGGCGGCGGCGTTCATCCTGAAGGAGCGCCTGCCGCACGGCTTCAACATCGCCATCGCCGTCACCGTGCTCACGGTGCTCGTGCTGGTGGGCCTCATCGCGTATCGCAAGTACCGCGCGCGCAAGGCGGCCCGCGAGATCGAGAAGGCCCTCAACGCCCAGGCCGAGGAGCACGCCCGCACGGTGCGCCCCGAGCAGCAGGCCGAGGTGCGAGCGATGCAGGCGGAGGTCACCCGCGCCATCGCGTCGCTCAAGTCGTCGAAGCTCGGGAAGAGCGGCGCCGAGGCCCTCTACGCGCTGCCCTGGTACGTCATCATCGGCCCGCCCGGGTCGGGCAAGACCACCGCGCTGCGCAACTCGGGGCTCCAGTTTCCGTACGCGTCGCAGAGCGGCGGCGGGGTGAAGGGCGTCGGAGGCACCCGCAACTGCGAGTGGTGGCTCACCAACGAGGCCGTGCTGCTCGACACCGCCGGCCGCTACATGACCGCCGACGACGACCGCGACGAGTGGCTCGCCTTCCTCGACATGCTCCGGAAGAACCGCCCCGAGAAGCCGCTCAACGGCGTCATCGTGGCGGTGAGCGTGGCCGACCTCCTGGGCGCCCGCGAGCACGAGATCGAGAACATGGCCAAGCGCGTGCGCGAGCGCGTCGACGAGGTGATGGGCCAGCTCCAGATGACCATGCCGATCTACCTGCTGTTCACCAAGTGCGACCTCGTCGCCGGGTTCAGCGAGTTCTTCGGCGACCTGCGCAAGAACGAGCGCGGCCAGATCTGGGGCTTCACCTGGCCCCTCGGTGAGCAGCTCGCCTCGCCCGGCGCCTCCTTCGGCGAGCGCTTCGACGAGCTCGTGAAGGTCGCCGACCAGCGGAAGTTCCGCCGCCTCGCGGGGGAGCAGAAGCTCGAGGTGCGCGAGCAGGTGTTCCAGTTTCCGCAGCAGTTCGCCGGCGTGAAGCAGAACCTCGCGGACTTCATCGAGAACCTCTTCTCCGCCAACGTCTACCAGGGCGCGCCCAACTTCCGCGGGGTGTACTTCACCTCCGGCACCCAGGAGGGCCGGCCCATCGACCGGCTCACCCAGAAGCTCCGCGACACCCTCGGGCTGCCGCAGACCGCGGCGCCCACGCAGGTGGTCACCGAGGCCAAGAGCTTCTTCCTCCGCGACGTCTTCGCCCGGGTGGTCTTCCCCGACGCCGACATCGCGTCGCGCAGCCCCGAGGAGATCCGCCGGCAGCGCCGTCAGCGCTACCTCGTCGCCGCGGGCGCCTTCGCCACGGCGCTGCTCATCCTCACCATCCCCGCGATCGCGTACGTGCAGAACCGCGACTTCGTCCGCGAGGCCGGCGTCGAGGTCGAGCGCATCGCCGCCAACGCCGGCCAGCCCAACGCCGCGCCGCTCACCCTGGCCGAGCTCGAGCCGGTGCGCGCGCGCGTCGAGCAGCTCCGCAAGTGGGAGACCGGGGCGGAGTTCATCCCGCTCTACATGCGCTTCGGGATGTACAAGGGCACCGAGATCTACCCCCAGGTCTCGCGGCTGTACTCCACCGCGCTGCGCCGCCGGGTCATCGAGCCCCTCGCGGCGCGCGACCTCCGGGCGATGCGGGAGTTCGTCGGGCGCTACCCCGGCGAGATGGTGCCGACGCAGGCCGAGCGCACCGCGCAGTACGACGTGCTGAAGACGCACATCCTGCTGAGCCCGGCGACGCCCCGCGCCGCGGGCGAGCCGGAGACCAACGCGCAGAAGGCCTTCCTCACGCGCACCCTCGTGGCGGCGTGGGGCAGGGGGGCGACGCCCTCGGGCGCCGACCTCGTGGCCATGAACGCCAACGTCTCGGCCTACATCGACCAGCTGCAAGACCGCCCGGCGGACCTCGCGCTCCCGCGCAACGTCAACGCCGTGCGCGACGTGCGCGGGGTGCTCAACCGCGCCTCCAACGTCGGCGTGGCGCTCGACGGCATCATCGCCGCGGTGGCGGAGATGGGCTTCGACGTGAACCTCACGCGCGCCATCGGCCGCTCGCCCGAGCACGTCTTCCAGGTGGGCCCGATTCCGGGTCGCACCGTGCGCGGGGCCTTCACCCGCCGCGGCTGGGAGGAGTACGTGCGCGACCGGCTCAACCAGGCGCCGGAGGAGCTCGTGGGCGAGGCCTGGGTGCTCGGCCAGAGCCCCAACATCGCCCGCGCCGACCGGCTCGCGGAGACCCTCGCGGACGTGCGCTCGCAGTACTTCACCCAGTACATCGCCGAGTGGCAGAACTTCCTCGCGAGCCTCCGGGTGCGCGAGCCCGGCGACCCCCTCACGGCGCTCCAGATGCTCCAGTGGTTCACCGAGGGCGGCACCACGGCGTACCAGTTCCTGATGCGGACGGTCGCGGAGAACACCCGGCTGCTCGACCCCGATGCGGTGGCGGCCAACGCGGCCGGCGGCAGCCTGCTCGGGGCCGCCCAGCAGATCGCCAACGCGCGGCTCCAGTCGCAGGGGCGCACCGGCATGGCGGCCGGCAACGCCGCCAACGCCGCGCTCGCGGCGCGCAACCGCCAGGGAGGCGGCCTCGTCGACACCCGCAAGCGCCGCGAGGACGTCGAGAACGACCCCATCCTCCGCGGCATCGTGGAGTTCGGCGTGCCCCCGACGCCGGTCGCCCCGCCCGCCGCGGCCGGCGCCCCGCCGGTGCCGCCGCCGCCGCCGAGCCCCACCGCGCTCAACACCTACCAGGAGCAGCTGCAGATCGTGCGCGACGCCCTGCAGACGCACATCGACAACCCGGTCGCCCCGACGACGCCGCTCATCACGGCGCTCACGACGGCGCAGACCCGGGTGCAGTCGCTCATCAACGGCGCCGTGGTGCAGTCCCGCCCGGTGCTCATCAACCTGCTCCCGCCGCCGATCGAGTTCACCGTGCAGCGCGCCACCAGCGCCCTCGCCGGCGCGGGCTCCGACCGCTGGTGCAGCGCCGTGGTGGTGCCCTACGCCCGCACCCTGCACAACCGCTACCCCTTCGCGGCCGGCGGCCAGGACGCCGCCCTCAGCGACGTCGCGGATTTCTACCGTCCCACGCGAGGCGCGGTGTGGGCGTTCTATACCGAGGCGCTCACCTCCGACATCGCTCGGCAGGGAGATCAGTACGACTTCGTCACGCGCCTCGGCAATGACATGGCCGACAACTGGCGCCCGGAGCTGCGCACCTTCCTCAACCGCTCGCAGGACCTCTCCACGGTGCTCTTCCCCGCCGGGTCGGACGCGCCGCGGGTGGACTTCGAGGTGCGCCTGCGCGCGACGCCCTCCATCGCCGAGCTCACCTTCACGGTCGACGGCGAGACCCTCCAGTACCGCAACGGCCCGCCCGAGTGGCGGCAGTTCCACTGGCCCGGCGCCGGCACGCAGCGCGGGGCGAAGCTTCGCGCGCGCGGCATCAACGGCACCGACGAGACCATCGAGCAGGAGGGCGAGTGGGGCCTCTTCCGCCTCTTCGAGGCGGGCGTCGTCCGCGGCTCGCCCGAGGCCCGCATCTTCTCGGTGGTCTGGCGCCTGCGCGACCAGGACATCGAGGTCGGCGTGGACATCCGCCCCGCCCGCAGCGAGAACCCCTTCTTCGGCGTGCCCCGCGCGGACAACGCCTCGACGGGCCGCTTCCTGCTGCCCTTCCGCTCCGAAGGGGTGACCGCGCCGCACCCCATCGCCCGCCGCGGGCGCTCGTGCAACCTCTCCGGCGTCCCGGGGATGCCCTCCGCCCCCGACGAGGACTCCTCCTCGCGCCGCCGTCGCCGTCGCCGCCACAGCGGCGGCTGAACCCCTCCAGCACCCCCCTCCGACGAAGCCCACCACATGGGAGCACCGACCGATCGGGACGCGCTCGGTGTGTACGGGAAGATCCCCGCCCAGGGGGACTTCGTCCGCATCAACGCCTCGGACCAGGCCGCCCAGTCCCTCGACGTCTGGGTGCAGGAGGCGCTCGAGACCCTCGGGCGCATGGGCGCTGCCTTCCCCGCGGAGCCCCTGTACTTCCTGCACCACGGCGGGCACCCGTCGCTGCCCGCCACCATCGGCGCGATGATCGCCAGCCAGGACCGCGTCGGGCGCGTGTACCCGATGACGGTGTTCGCGCGGGTCGACCCCGCGTGGCTCGCGACCCGATGGTCGGGCGCGCCGCTGGGCTACGGGCTCTTCCTCCGCGACGCCACGCGCATCCTGCGTGACCTCGCCCGCGCCGACGCGCAGCTCATCACGGCGTGGACCCGCAACCTCCGGCTGCCCACCCCGCAGGACCTCGCGCAGGTCGACGTGGTCTGCATGCACGCGCTCCAGACCTTCTCGTCGGCGCAGGTGCTCCCGCGCATGACCGGCGACCCGCAGGCGGCGTCGTGCTGGTACGCCCTCAAGACCGCCGTCGACGCCTGCGACAGCGCGCGGGTGCGCCCGGGCCGCCCCCCGATCGTGCTCGACGGCGCGCTCACCGGCGACCTCGACCTCTTCGCGTGGCTCGAGCTCCTGCGCCGGCGGCTGCAGGGCGCCTTCGTGCCGACGGTGCTCTGGACCGAGTCCGCGCCCGCCCGGATGCTGGTGTGCATGGGCCCGCCGTCGGGCTCGATGTTACGGTACCTGGTAAACCCCGACGACGCGGCGGCGCAGCACTGGCCGCTGTGGACGCACCGCCCGGAGGCGGTCGCGCAGGCGCGGCAGTCGCTGTCGCCCGCCCACCAGGCGGCCATCGCCCAGTGGAACGCGCCGCTGGAGGCACTTCTCTCTACCCTTGGCTGGGCGTAAGCCTCCCGGTCGCGAATCACACCCTCAAACACGGTGGTCATGGACGTCGAAGAACTCCGCTCCCGCGCGCAGCCCTGGACCGCACCCATCTCCGACGAGGCGCCCGCGGGCGCCAACTCCAGCACCGACCCGCAGTACGCCGAGCTGCGCGACGAGGTGGCCAAGCGCGACTCGCCCTCCGGCGGTCAGATCCAGTGGCGCAAGGTCATCGACAACGCGACGGAGCTCCTCCAGAACCGCTCGAAGGACATGCTGGTGGCGTCGTACATGGCCTTCGGGCTGTACACGTCGCGCGGGCTCGACGGGCTGGTCACCGGGCTCTCGGTGCTCGCGGTGATCATGGAGGACTACTGGGCCACGGCGTTTCCCGAGCAGAAGCGCATGCGCGGCCGGGTCAACGCCGTCGAGTGGATCATCAAGAGCTGCGACGCCGTCCTGCCCAACCTCCCGGTGACGGCGAAGGACCGCAAGACCCTCACGGACCTCGACTTCGTCGCCAAGCACCTCGCCAAGGTGGCGCGCGACAAGTTCGCCGACGCCTGCCCCGCGATGCGCCCGCTCACCGAAGGCGTGCAGCGGCTGATGATGAACCTCCCGGCCGAGGCGCCCCCGGAGCCGCCGCCTCCGCCACCGCCTCCACCACCCTCCGCCGAGGCTCCGCCTCCGGTGGCCGCTCCGCCTCCGGTCGCCGCTCCGCCTCCGGTCGCCGCTCCGCCGCCTCCGGTCGCGGCTCCGGTCGCCGCTGCGCCGCCGCCGGTCGCGGTGGCGATGCCCGCGGTCGCCGCCGCGCCGCCGCCAGCCGACGCGAGCGCCGTGGTGTCCTTCCTCGCGACGCTGGGCGGAAACATCTTCGAGGCCGCCAACACCCTGCGCAACGCCGACTCCACCAACCCGCTCTCGTACCGCATGGCGCGCATGGGCGTGTACCTGCACCTCGTCGACCCGCCGCCCGCGGACGGCGGCAAGACCAAGGTGCCCGCCCCGGAGGCCTCGCGCCGCGCGCAGCTCGCGAAGATCGCGGAGAACAGCAAGTGGGCCGCGCTCCTGGAGGAGAGCGAGTCGGCGCTCCAGCGCGGGCGCTTCTGGCTCGACCTGCACCGCTACTCGGCGATGTCCCTCGCGGGCCTCGGCGACGCCCACCAGAAGGCCCTCGCCGAGCTGCTGCGAGAGACCGCGCTGGTGATCAAGCGCATGCCCGCGCTGGTCGACCTCTCCTTCGGCGACGGCAGCCCCTTCGCGAGCGCCGAGACGAAGGCGTGGATCGAGTCCGAGGTGCTGCCCGCGCTGGGTGGCGGCGGCGGCGGTGGTGGCGGCATGCCCATGATGGCCGCGCCGTCGGGCGGTGGCGGCGGCGGGGCGCGGGTGGTCGTGGTGCAGGGCGGCGGCGGCGGCGGCGGCGAGGACGCTGCGGTCATCGACGAGGCGCGCAAGATGGCCTCGTCGGGCAAGCTGCCGGACGCGATCGCGATGCTACAGGGGCGCATGACGTCCGCGGGCTCGGCGTCGTCGCGCTTCCGGGTGCGCCTGGGCATCGGGCAGGTGTGCATGGCGGCGGGGCAGGTGGCCCTGGCGCGCGCGGTCTTCGAGTCGACCGAGAAGGAGGTCGAGCGCTACGGCCTGGAGGAGTGGGACCCGGCGCTGGCCGCGGCCTCGTCCGAGGGGCTGTACGCGTGCCTGAAGTTGTTGGCCAAGGGGGGTAAGGCGCTGCCCCCGGAGGCGGGGTTGCTATATGATCGCGTCTGTCGTCTCGATCCGACGGCAGCATTGCGCCTTGGGGCTTGAACGCGGCAGAGTCGCCCCGGCGCTGCGTCGCGGGCGGCGGTGATCACACACGAGAGGAAGGTCTGGCATGTCACGAGAAGGTTCAGTTGCTCCCAAGGAGCGGGTCAACATCGTCTACAAGCCGGCGACCGGCAACGCGCAGGAGGAGGTCGAGCTCCCCCTGAAGATCATGATGGTCGGGGACTACACGCTCCGTCCCGACGACCAGGCGGTCGAGAACCGCAAGCCGATCAACGTGGACAAGGACAACTTCAACCAGGTGCTCGGCGAGCAGAAGCTCGAGCTCAACCTGGGCGTCGCCGACAAGCTCTCCAACGAGCCCGGCGCGGAGATGGCCGTCAACCTGAAGTTCAAGAAGCTCTCGGACTTCACCCCCGAGGGCGTGGCCAACCAGGTGCCCGAGATGCGCAAGCTGCTCGAGCTGCGGTCGGCGCTCAACGCGCTCAAGGGCCCGCTGGGCAACGTGCCGGCGTTCCGCAAGAAGATCCAGGGGCTCCTCGGCGACGAGGACGGGCGCGCCAAGCTCATGCAGGAGCTCGGCCTCGGCGACAAGGGCGGCGCCTGATCGCTCCCGCGGAACACCAAAGAAACCCATCAAGGAATCACAGCACCCATGAGTGACCTGAAGACCCAGTCCCAGGGCGGGACGCAGACGCTGGAGCAGGGCTCGCTGCTCGACGAGATCCTCAACGAGGGGAAGATCAAGCCCAGCGAAGAGGGCTACGACATCGTCCGCCGCGGCGTGCAGCACTTCATCGCGGAGATGCTCGCCCCCGGCCGCGCGACCGAGCGCGTCGACAAGAACATCGTCGACGCCATGATCGCGGAGATCGACTCGCGGCTGTCCGCGCAGATCAACGCCATCCTGCATCACCCTGATTTCCAGCGGCTGGAGAGCGCCTGGCGCTCGTTGAAGTTCCTCGTCGACCGGGTGGACTTCCGCGAGAACATCAAGGTCGAGATGCTCAACTGCTCGAAGGAGGACCTCCTCAACGACTTCGAGGACTCCCCCGAGGTGCCCAAGAGCGGCCTCTACAAGCTGGTGTACTCGCGCGAGTACGGCACTTTCGGCGGCAAGCCCCTCGGCCTGATGGTGGGCAACTACGAGTTCGACGCGGGGCCCCAGGACATCTCGCTGATGCAGAAGATCGCGTCGGTCGCCGCCATGGCGCACGCGCCCTTCATCTCCGCCGCGGCGCCGAAGATGTTCGGCGAGGACAACTGGGAGAACCTCCCCAACCTCAAGGACCTCAAGTCCCTCTTCGAGGGCCCGCAGTACGCCCGCTGGCACGCGTTCCGCGAGAGCGAAGACGCGCGCTACGTGGGCCTCACGATGCCGCGCTTCCTGCTGCGCATGCCCTACGGTGCGAGCACCATCCCGGTGAAGTCCTTCAACTTCGAGGAGGACGTCGTCGGCTCGCACGACAAGTACCTCTGGGGCAACGCCGCCGTGGCGATGGCCACCCGCGTGGCCGACTCCTTCGCGAAGTACCGCTGGTGCCCGAACATCATCGGCCCGCAGGCCGGCGGCACGGTCGAGGACCTCCCCCTGCACCAGTACGAGGCCATGGGCGAGATCCAGACCAAGATCCCGACCGAGGTGCAGCTCACCGAGCGCCGCGAGTACGAGCTGTCGGAGGAGGGCTTCATCGGCCTCACCTTCCGCAAGGACTCCAACAACGCGTGCTTCTTCTCGGCGAACTCCGTGCAGAAGGCGAAGTACTTCGGCCAGAGCCCCGAAGGCCGCGAGGCGGAGACCAACTACCGCCTCGGCACGCAGCTCCCGTACATGTTCATCATGAACCGCCTCGCCCACTACCTGAAGGTGCTCCAGCGCGAGCAGATCGGGTCGTGGAAGGAGCGGGTCGACCTCGAGCGCGAGCTCAACACCTGGATCGGCCAGTACGTCGCGGACATGGACGACCCCGCCCCGGGCGTGCGCTCGCGCCGCCCGCTGCGCAAGGCCTCCATCGAGGTCAAGGAGGTCGAGGGCCAGCCCGGCTGGTACCGCTGCGACCTCAAGGTGCGCCCGCACTTCAAGTACATGGGCGCGGCCTTCACGCTGTCCCTCGTCGGCAAGCTCGACAAGGAATGAGTCCCGCCGCGGGTGGTCCCCTCGTCGGGTGATCGCCCGCCTCTCTCCCTCTCCTTCAAGACATCGAACGGGTGATGGTCAGCGCGTGAGCGCGGCGATGATGTCCGCGTGCGCGGGGTGGCTCGCCGTGAGCGCCACGCGGTCGGCCAGCTCGAGGTCGCTGAACTCGAAGCCCGGCGCCACCGTGCACCCCACCAGCGCCCAGCGGCCGCCCGGGGCCACGCGCGCGCCGAACCACTCGCCCGCGGGCACCACGGCCTGCGGCGCGGCGTCGGCGGCGCGGTGACCCACGACCAGCGTGCGCAGGGCGCCGTCTGGGGAGAGCGCGGTGACCTCCACGTCGCCGCCCGCGTAGTGGTGCCAGACCTCGTCGCTGCGGATGCGGTGCAGGGCGGAGAAGTTTCCCTCGGCGAGGAGGAAGTAGATCGCCGTGGAGGCGCTGCGCGGGCCGTCGAAGCCCACGGCGTGGACGGCGCGCGGGTCGCGGAAGGTCTCGCGGTACCAGCCTCCCTCGGGGTGCGGTCGGAGGTCGAGTCGGGCGATGAGGGCGCTGAGCTCAGGGTCCATGCGCCGCACCGTCGCACGACGCGACTGGTCCTGCGTCGCAAGAGTTCGGGCGGGTAGGTAGGAGCGCCCGCCCACGCCGGGGGAGAAGAACCGCAAGGGTCGCAAGGGTCGCAAGGGAGAAGGAGATCGACAGCGCCACCGGGCGACGAACGCGAGTGTCCTACGGCCCATCCCATCCCATCCCATCCCTTGCGACCCTTGCGACCCTTGCGGTTCTTCTCCCCATCTCGTGCGCGCAGCGCGTGGGCGGGCGCTCCCCTCGGAGGGCGAGGCCGGTGCTCGCAGGCGCAGGAGGGCGCTCCGCTGAAGCCTTCAAAGTCCCCTGTGAGATGGGCTATCGGCTGAAGAACGACGCCTGCTGGAAGCGCATGCCCGCGAGGACCTGCTCGACGCGCTCGTCGGAGAGCGCCCCGATGCGTTCGCCGAGGAGGGCGCGCTCGACGGACGACACCTGCGAGACCACCACCACGCTCTGGCGGGCGAGGCCTCCCTCCCCGGGATCGAGCAGCACGTTGCCGGGCTCGTTGGCGCGTCCGAGGTTGGAGGTGAGCGCGCACACGATCACCGTCGTGAGGCGCGAGCGGTTGAAGACGTCGTCCTGGAGCACCACGTGCGGATGGGGGTGGCCCGGCACCGAGCCCCGGGAGCCGTCGGGCGCGATCCAGAAGAGGTCGCCGCGGTGGATCGTCGCCCCGGTCATCGTCGCGGCTCAGCGCATGATCTCGTAGGGGCCGCCGCGCTCGATCGCGCGGAGGTACGCGGGGCGCGCGCGGATGCGCTCGAGGAAGGCCGCGGTGCGAGGCCGACGGGCCGAGGCGTCGCCGCGCGTGGAGCCCGCCTCCACCGGGAAGCTCATCTGGATGTCGGCGGCGGAGAACTCATCGCCCGCGAACCACTCGGACTTCGCGAGCTCCGCCTCGATGAAGTCCATGTGCAGGGCGACCTGCGGGCCGACGTAGCCGGCGTTCACCTTCTCGGCGATGCCGCGCACGACCGGCCGGAGGAAGAAGGGCATCGGGGACTTCGGCAGGCGCCTGAAGACCAGCGCGAGCAGCAGCGGCGGCATCGCGGACCCCTCGGCGTAGTGGAGCCAGTAGGTGAAGCGGCGGCGCTCGGCGGAGCCCGCCGGGGGGATGAGCCGGCCGGCGCCGTGGCGCTCCAGGAGATACTCGATGATGGCGCCCGACTCCGCGACGGTGACGTCCCCTTCGGTGATGACCGGCGACTTGCCGAGCGGGTGCACGGCGCGCAGCGACGCCGGGGCGAGCATGGTCTTCTTGTCGCGCTCGTAGGTCTTGAGCTCGTACTCGAGCCCGAGCTCTTCGAGCAGCCAGAGAACGCGCTGCGAGCGCGAGTTGTTGAGATGGTGGACCGTGATCATGGGCGCGCCTTTCGTGGGGAACGGCGGAGCCTACGCGAAGCCGCACACCCTGGGCGGTGCGCCGTCACCGCAGAGCGGGGCAGTGGTTGTGGCGACGCCGCGACGACAGGTACCTTCCGCCGCCATGAAGACTCCTCGGAGCATCCAGGGTGGGCGCGCGTTCATCGGCGCGCGGTGCGCTGCGGTGCTGTCGGCCATCGCCGCGTGCTCGCCGGTGAACATCGCGCTCCTGGATGCCGCCCGCGCGGACGCTCCCGTCGCGGACGCGCCCGCTGCGGACGCTCCGGTCACGGTCGACGCCGGCGCTGACGTGATCGTCCCGATGGTCGACGTCCCGGCGCCCATCGACGTCCCGGCGCCCATCGATGTGCCCGCGCCCATCGACGTGCCCGCGCGCCCCGACGTGGGGGTCGACGTGCCCTGCGCGGCGGGGTCGACCCGCTGCGGCGCTGCGTGCGTGAGCACCGCGACCGACCTCGCCCACTGCGGCGCCTGCGGTCGCGCCTGCGCCCCCGCCCACGCGGCGGCGGTGTGCGCGGCCGGGGCGTGCCAGGTCGGCCGCTGCGACACCGGGTACGTCGACTGCGACGGCGACGCGGCCAACGGCTGCGAGGCGATGCCCACGAGCGACGCGCGCAACTGCGGCGGCTGCGGCATCGCCTGCGGCGGGGCGGCGACCTGCGTGGCGGGCGCGTGCGTGTGCGCCGGCGTGACGTGCGCCGGGCGCTGCGCCGACCTGGCGACGGACCGCGCGAACTGCGGCGCGTGCGGCTACGCGTGCGCGCCGGGCGTGGCGTGCGCGTCGGCCCGCTGCGGGTCGATGGCCTGCGCGCCGGGGCTCACGGAGTGCGGCGGGCGATGCGTCGACGCGGCGAACGACGAGGCCCACTGCGGCGCCTGCGGGCGCGTGTGCGGCGCGGGCACGACGTGCGTGCGCGGGGCCTGCGGGGCGACCCCGTGGTTCCAGCAGTACGGCGGATCGGGCGACGACGCCGTGAGCGCGCTGGCCCGCGACCCGGCGGGCAACCTGCTCGCGGGGGGATCGTTCGCGTCGTCGATCACCCTCGGGCCGATGACCCACACGGGCGCGGCGCGGGGGTGGATCGCGAAGTACTCGCCGGACGGCACCGTGCTCTGGTCGGCGGCGCTCGGCGGCGCGGTGTGGTCCGTCGCCGCCGACGCGGCGGGCAACGTCTACGCCGTGGGCTCCTTCAGCGGCACCACCACCATCGGCGGGCGCATGCTCGGGTCGGCGGGCAGCACCGACTGGTTCGCGGCGAGCTACACGCCCCTCGGGGCGCTCCGCTGGGCGGTGCGTCACGGCGGCACCGGGAGCGACAGCGCGCAGCGGGTGTCGGTCGACGCCGCGGGCCGGGTATGGGTGGCGGGCTACTTCTCCGGGACGACGGTCTTCGACGGGCGCTCGCTGCCGTCGCGCGGTGCCAACGACATGTTCGTGGCGCAGCTTGGCGCGGCGGACGGCTCGGCGCAGAACGTCGTGAGCTTCGGCGGCGCCGCGTCCGACTACATGGGCGGCCTCGCGGCCGAGCCCGGCGACGGGGCGACGGTGCTCATCGGCTTCGGCACCCGGCTCTTCGTGGGGTCGACGGAGATCATGGGCACCGCGGTCGCCGGGGCGATCCTGCGCTTCGGGCCCGACCTCTCGCTGCGGTGGAACACCGTCCTGCGCGGCGCCTCGAACGTCAACGTGAGCGACCTGGCGCGCGACGCCTCGGGCAACCTCTACGCGGCGGGCGAGTTCGCCGCGGGGCCGCTGCGGGTCGGCGCCGGGAGCTTCGGCGGGAGCTACTACAACGGCTTCGTGGTGAGCGTCGACGCGGCGGGCGCGTTCCGCTGGGGCGCCGAGGCGGTCGGCAACCCGGGCACGACCGGCCACGAGGGCGTCGACGCGCTCAGCGTCGGCCCCGACGGGACGCTCTTCGCCATCGGGTACACCGACTCGACGGTGTTCAGCATCGGCGGTCGGTCGGTGCCCACGGCGGGCGGACGCGCCAACTGGCTCGCGGCCTTCAGCGCGTCGGGCGCGGTGACCTCGGCGCGGCTGCACGCCACGGGGCTGTCCATCTACGAGCAGACCGTCTCGGCGGGCACCAACGACGTGGTCATCGGCGGCAAGATGGTCGGCACCGGGATCATCGAGGGCAACGCCGTCGCGCGGACCACGGGCGGCGACGCCTTCCTCTCCCGGTCGCCTCGTTGAAGTTACATGGTGCCTGCCCGATGGACGCGATCGAGATGCTGAAGCGCGTCCAGCCGATGACCGCAGGGGGCGCCGGGCCTGGGGCAGCCCTCGTCGCCGCGCTGGCGCTGCTCGCGGGCTGCGGTGACGCCGCGCCGCCGGATCGTCCGCCCGGCGGGGCGCCGCAGCGCTCGCTGGTCACGAGCACCGCGCCGTCGCGGGTGCTGGCCATCGGGTCGAACTACATCTCCGGCACGGCGTGGTCGGTGGCGCCGGACGGCACGTCGCGGCCGCTGCCGCTCGGCGCGACGGGCGACACGGTGGTGCGCTCGCTGGGCGAGGTGATCGCGGTGCTCAACCGCGACCCCAGCCAGGCGGACAACCTCACGCTGCTCGAAGAGCGCGCGGGCGCCATGGTGCTGGTGAGCCAGGTCGACCTGCGGATGCCCTCCGAGCGCGACGCGTACCGCACGGCCAACCCCCACGACGTCATCGCCCTCGACGCGGGCGCGCTGCTGGTGGCGCGCTACAACGTGCCCGGGCTCGCGGTGGTCGACGTGGCGCGGGCGGAGGTGGTGCGCACCGTCGACCTCGCGCCGTACCGCGGCGCGGCGCGGCTGCCCAACCCCGACGCGTTCTACCGGGTGGGCGATCGCATCTACGTGACGCTCCAGCGCCTCGACGACGTGATCAATCCCACGCAGCGGGGGATGCTGGTGCAGCTCGACGCCCGCACCCTGGCGGTCACGGCGACGCTCGAGCTCCCGCTGGTGAACCCCGTCGGGGCGATGGTCCCGGTGCGCGAGGGGGTGGTGCGCCTGGCCATGATCGGGAGCTACGCCGTGGTGGGCGACGGCGGGGTGCTGGAGCTCGACCTGCGCGGTGAGGCGCCGACGGCGGAGGTGATCGTGCGCGACGCCGACCTGCCCGCGGAGGTGCGCGGCAACATCGACGGGCTCGCGGTCATCGACGACGACACGATGGTGCTGAAGGTGGTGGGCGAGCGGCGGCCGGGGCGGGACATCGACGTGCTGCGGGTGCTGCGCTACGAGCGCCGGGCGCGGACGGCGCGGGTGCTGGTGCAGCGCGGGGTGTGGAGCGGGGCGGCGCCGGTGGTGCTGGGCGACACGGTGTACGTGGGCGACCCGGGGGAGGGCGCCGGGCACGCGGGGGCGGGGGTGCGGCGGTACACCCTGGCGGGCGACGCCCGGGGCGCGGCGGCGGCGGCGGTGGGGGTGGAGATGTTCCCCTACGACCTGCACGCGGCGCCGTAGGGGCACGGGCGGGCGTGATAGCGTTCGCGCCCCGATGAGCAACACCACCCGCAGCTGGAAACTCGATGGGTACGGGCCGGACGCGAAGGCCGCCCTCGCTGGGGCGCAGAGCCTCGCCGACGAGCGAGCGCACGCCGAGGTCGAGACGCTACACCTCCTCTATCGGCTGCTCGACCGCGACCCGCTGGTGCAGCGCGCGTTCGAGCTCTCGGGGGTCGACCCGGGCGACCTGATGTTCGAGGTCGAGGCGGTGCTGCGGAAGATTCCGCAGGTGCCGGGTGCGGTGGCGTTCCTGTCGCCGCGGCTGCTGGGGCTCACCACGCGGGCGGAGTCCGAGGCGTCGCGGGACGCGAGCCCGGTGCGGGTGCGCCACCTGCTCATCGCGATCGTCAACGAGGTCACCGGGCTCACCGGGGCCGTGCTGCGGGCGCTCGACGTCGACGAGCCCAAGGTGCGCGCCGCGCTCAAGACCCTGCCCGACTCGATGGCGTCGACGGACGCCGTGGTGGGCCCGAGCGTGCCGACGCCGGGCGGGGGCGGCGGGTCGGGCGGCGGGGCCACGGGCGACGTGCTCGCCAAGTACACCCGCGACCTCATCGCCGAGGCCGCCAAGGACCGCTTCGACCCCATCGTCGGCCGCGACGTCGAGCTGCGGCGGCTGCTCCAGGTGATCGCGCGGAGGCAGAAGAACTCCCCCGTCCTCGTCGGCGAGGCGGGCGTCGGCAAGCGGGCCATCGTGTACGCGCTGGCGGCGCGGCTGGCGCGCGGTGACGTCCCGGCGCCGCTGCGCAAGAAGCGGCTGATGCAGCTCGACCTGGGGCTGCTGGTGGCGGGCGCGCGGCTGCGCGGCGAGATGGAAGACCGGCTGCGCGCGGTGCTGGCGGCGGCGAGCGCGCTCGACGGCGAGGTGATCCTCTTCGTCGACGAGCTGCACAACCTGTTCAACAACCCGGGCGGCGGCGGCGGGCCGGCGGACCTGCTCAAGCCGGCGCTCGGACGCGGCGAGGTGCAGATCATCGGCACCACCACCCCGGGGGCCTTCAAGAAGACCTTCGAGGCCGACGCGGCGCTCTCGCGGCTCTTCGCGATGCTGGCCGTCGAGGCGCCGACGGAGGTGCAGGCCATCGCGATGTGCCGCGGCATCGTGGAGCGCTACGAGGTGCATCACGGCGTGCGCATCAACGACCCCGCGGTGGTGGCCGCGGTGAAGCTCGGCAAGCGCTACCTCGGCGGCCGCGAGCTGCCCGACTCGGCCATCGACCTCATCGACGAGGCCGCGGCGCAGTGCCGCCTCGCGCTCGACGCGGGCCCGCCGGAGCTCGACTCGCTCTCGCGGCTGCAGAGCGCGCTCGAGGCCCAGCACCGCTCGCTGGTGGACGAGGAGGACGGTCCCTCGGTGGAGGTGCGCAAGGTGGTCGAGGCCGAGCTCGCGGACACGCGCGCGAAGCTGGAGGTGCTGCGCCCGAAGTGGGACCGGCAGCGCGACGTGATCGCGGCGATGCGGGCGGCGAAGGCGAAGATCCTGACGCTGCGGGCCGAGCGCGACAAGGCGGCGACGGCGGGCGACACGGCGGCGGCGTCGCGGCTGGCGACCAACGAGCTGCCCGCGGCGGAGAAGACCCTGGCGGAGGCGGAGGTGGCGCTCGCGAAGGAGGGCGAGCTGCTCTCCAAGCTGAGCGTAGACGAGCACGGCATCGCCGGGGTGGTGGAGCAGTGGACCGGCGTGCCGGTGAGCAAGATGCTCGCGAGCGAGACCGAGAAGCTGCTGGCCATGGAGGACCACATCCGAAGCCGGGTGGTGGGTCAGGACGAGGCGCTGCGGCTCATCGCCAAGGCCGTGCGCCGGGGGAGGGTAGGGCTGCGCGACCCGGGGCGCCCCATCGGGAGCTTCCTGTGCCTCGGGCCCACGGGCGTCGGGAAGACCGAGCTGGCCAAGGCGCTGGCGGAGTTCCTGTTCGACGACGAGGCGGCGATGGTGCGCCTCGACATGAGCGAGTTCATGGAGAAGGGCTCGGTGTGGCGGCTCATCGGCTCGCCCACGGGCTTCGTCGACAGCGAGTCGGGGGGCATGCTGACCGAGGCGATCCGTCGGCGACCCTTCTCGGTGGTGCTCTTCGACGAGGTGGAGAAGGCCCACCCCGACACCTTCAACATCCTGCTCCAGGTGCTCGATGACGGACGGTTGAGCGACAACCGCGGTCAGCTCGCGAACTTCAGCGACACGGTCATCGTGATGACCAGCAACATCGGGGCGCCGAGGATCCTCGAGGCGACCGAGGAGGGCACCTCGGACGAGGCGCTGCGCGAGGAGATCCAGGGGGAGCTGAAGAAGCACTTCCGGCCGGAGTTTCTCAACCGCATCGACGACGTGCTGATCTTCGACCGGCTGAGCAAGGTGGCCCTGCGCGGCATCGTCGACATCCAGCTGAAGCGCCTGGCGAGGCTGTTGAAGGAGAACCAGATCGGCCTGGAGGTGACCAACCCCGCGCGCGACCTCCTGACCGACCTCGGCTACGACCCGGCCTACGGGGCGCGGCCCCTGAAGCGGGTGATCCTGAAGCAGCTGCAAGACCCGCTGGCCGAGGAGCTGCTGCGCGGCGGCTACAAGCCCAGGGACACGGTGCGGGTGGACGTCGGCGACGCGGGCTTCTCCTTCACGAAGGTGTAGCGAGAGGGGGCGTGGGCCTGCGTGGTCAGGCGCCCCGCAGCCACGCCGCGAGGGCGGGTGCGTCGAGCGTGGCGAGCGCGTGGCCTACGTCGACGGGGCCGTCCGTGTCGAGGCGCCGCACGAGAGCGTCGCGCTCGGCGTCGGTGATCGCGCGGGAGAGGGTGAGCTCGGTGACGCGCACCAGCGCGGGGAGCAGGGCGTGGGTGGCCCGTTGCTGACCCTCCTGCTGGCCCTCCATCCGCCCCTCCATCCGCCCCTCCTCCAGGCCCAGGGCATGCTGGGTACGCAGGTACTCTTCGGCTTCCGTGAGATCGAGCATGACCGCCTCCGTGAGAGCGACGCCGCGACGCCGCGCGGCGAGAAGCAACTGTACCACCGTCGTGTAGAGCTTTTTGCCGCGCGGCACCTGACCGTAGCGCTCGCGCAGTGAGCGGAGCGCCGGCGGGGGTGGCGGTCTCCGTGCAACGCCTTCCCGGTGGTAGCTTGCGCGCGACCATGAGGATGAAGCCACTGCCGCGCGGAGCGTCGCTCCGCGTCGCTGCGACGGTGCTGTTGGGGATCGCCGGGTGTGGGGTCGCGCACGCACAACCGCGACGGGACGCGGGGACACGGCGTGATGCTGGCGTGACGGCAAGGACGGACGCGGGCGTGGCGACGGCGCGACGCGACGCGGGCGTAGCGACGGTGCGGCGAGACGCGGGCGTGGCGACGGCGCGACGGGACGCGGGCGTAGCGACGGCGCGACGGGACGCAGGCGTCGACGTGCCGGTGCTGCCGGCGACGCATGGGCGCATCGAGCCCCGCGCGGCGCAGCAGGTGCTGGCGACGCGCGCGACCGAGGTGCGCAGGTGCTACGAGCAGGCGCTCGCGAGGGACGCGACGCTCCAGGGTGAGCTGACGGTGCGGCTGCGGGTGGAGCCCGACGGGCGGGTGTCGCAGACGGCGCTCAGCGGCGACGACGCGCTGCGCGGGGCGGGGCGGTGCATGGAGCAGGCGCTGCGGGGGCTGGTATTTCCGGCGCCGACGGGTGGCGCTGCGACGGTGACGGTGCCGTACGTGTTTCGCGCAGGGGAGTGAGCGCGAACCCTCGTATCCCCAGCGAGGCGCCCACGCCACGCGCGACGTGAGCACGCCACGCCCGCTCGCCGCGCCACACTCCCCCGCGCGTCGCGATGCGCGCCATCCGCTGCGATTCACGGACTCCGCGTGTCGTGGCCCGCGCCGTGCGTAGGGACCTCTGCAGACCGCGCCGGGTGGCCGGCAGGCGCCGCATCACAGCGCCGCCACGCCGCCCGAGCGCCCGGTCTCGCGAAGTCGCTCGCTCTCTCCCCGATGCGAAAGGTCACTGCCATGAAGCACTCCCTCCACACGCTCGTCGCCGCGCTCCTCCTCGGCTCCCTCACCGGCTGCGGATCGCTGATGCTCCCGCCCGGCTACGTGGCCGCCAACGGTCACCCCGGCGCGGTCCACGCCAACGCGGGCGCTGGCCTCTCGGGCGGCGCGTCGATGGGTCCGGACGAGGCGGCGCCGGAGAGCAACAACTGCATCACCGCGACGGCGTGCAACTACGACTCGGACTGCCCCAACGGCGGTCACTGCAGCGGCTCGATGCGCCGCTGCTTCGACCCCGAGCCCGTCGCGTCGCGGCTGCTGACCTGCCACCTCAACACCTGCCTCTGGGACACCGAGTGCCCTGCCGAGTGGTCGTGCAACAGCGCCACCCGCCACTGCCAGCTCCGCTGAGGCGCCGCCACCGCCGACCTGGCGCCTGCGCCGCGCCCCCTCCGTGACCCGCCCACTCCCATGCGCGCCCCGCCTTGCGGTATGAGCCTCCGCACCGCCCATGAACGCCCGCTGGACCACCCTCGCGCTCACCGCCGCGCTCGCCGCCCTCGGCTGCGCGTCGGAGATCACCGCCGTCCCCCGCGCCGACGCCGCCGCGTCCGACATCGCTGCGCCCGATGTCACCGCTGCGCCCGATGTCATCGACGCACCCGACGCGCCCGATGTCGTCGACGCGCCCGACGTGCCCGTGGACGTGCCCGCCCCGCGCGACCTGCCCCCCGACGACGTCGACCAGGCCTGCCCCAACAACGCCACCGACCGCTGCCTCTCCTTCCCGCCGGGTCCCTGCAGCGACCTCTCCGACGGCCGCGAGCGGGTCGTCTCCTTCGCGGGCTTCAACCAGGACCACGCCCCGAGCTGCGCGGGCGCCATGACCTCCGCGGGCCCCGACGCCGTGCTCCCGCTCATCATCACGCAGACCAGCGACGTGAACATCGCCGCCGCCCCGGGTCCCAGCGACGCCGTCGTGGTCGCGCTCCACGCCGCCGACCAGTGCGGCGACGCGCGCCAGGAGATCCTCTGCGTCAACGGCAGCAACGCCATCGGGGCCATCGCCACGGCGCGCGCCAGCTCGCTCCCGCCGGGGCGCTACACCATCACCGTGGCCACCGCGCGGGGCCTCGACGTGCGGCTCCAGACGCAGGTCACCGCCGCGCGCCCGCGCCTCCCCGGCGACCTCTGCCCGGGCATCCCGGTGACCGCCGATGGTCCCGCGGTGAGCGTCGACACCAGCCGCTTCGCCACCTACTCCGACTACGGCACCACCTGCGGGTACTTCTCGACCCGCGCCCTCGGCTGGGCCGACGCGGTCTTCAGCTACACGCTCACCGAGGCACGCGACGTGCGCATCGACGTCGAGGGCAGCGCCGAGGAGGAGCTCTACCTCGAGGTGTCGCCCGTGTGTGGCTCGACCTCGCAGGCCGTCCCCGGCTGCGACTCCGGGATCCCCGTCGGCCGCACGCTCCGCAACCAGCGCCCGGGCACCTACTACTTCACCGTCGAGCACCATTTCGAGGTGCGCCCCGCCCACACCCTCACGGCCCGCGTCACCACCTCCGCCCCGACGCTCCCCGGTCCGAGCTCGCGCTGCCCCGGTGAGCCCATCGCCGCCGAGGCCGGGACCAGCTCCGCCGACGTCGACGTGCTCACCCCGGGCCCCACCCTCGCGTGCCTCCCCCGGCAGCGCGCGAGCGCCTTCTGGACCCTCACCGCCCCCGGCGGCGACGGCGACCTCCTGCTCAACGTGGCGAGCTCGGCCCTGCGCGGCGACGCGGCGCTGCAGGTGCGCGACGCCTGCGAGGGTGAGCCCGGCTTCGGGTGCGTGGGCCCCGAAGACCGCACCGCGCGCTCGGTCTGGACGCGCCTCCAGGGCATCGAGGCGGGTCGTCGGCTGGTGGTGCACGGCGCCACCAACGCCTCGGGCGGCGCCCTGACGGCGCGGTGGTTCCGGGTGCCCGCGGCGACGCCGACGGAGGTGACCGGCAACGTGACCTGCGCGGCCGTGGCGCGCATCCCCCCGGAGGGCGGGGTGTTCACCGGCAGCACCGCGGACGCCACCGCCGTGGCGACGCCCCCGTGCGCGACGACCATGTCCGGCTGCGCGGGCGCGCGCGGCGTGCTCTACCGCCTCGACCTCCCGGCGCGGCGTCGCGTGGTGGCCATCGAGCGCAGCGGCGACTTCGACACCCTGCTCTCCCTCAGCGGCGGAATGAACTGCCCCGGGCGCAGCTTCGGGGCGATCTGCAACGACGACTGGTACAGCACCGACTCGCAGGTGGAGGGCGTGCTCGAGCCCGGCACCTACTGGATCTTCGTGGGCGGCTGCGGCGCCACGCAGACCGGGCGCTACACCCTCGAGGTGTCGGTGCTCCCGCCGTAGTCCGGCGCTACGGGCACCCGTCGTCCGCGGTGCCGTCGCAGTCCTCGTCGAGGCCGTTGCCGCAGCGCTCCATCGCTGGGCCGACCTCGCCCGTGCAGGCGCCCCACGCGCCCGCGGCGCACACCTGCCGCCCCGCCCGGCAGGTGCCGCGCATGTCGACCGGCGCGGGCGTCCATCGGAGGCCGCTGCCGGACAGCATCGGGCGGGCCATGTTGAAGCTCACCAGGTCGGTGGACGCGGCGCTCTCGTCGCCCTGGATGCCCACCGTGGCGCCCGACCCCAGCGTGCGCTCGGGGTCGCCCTCCAGCCGGCCGTAGAGCACCTCGATGACGTGGCTGCCCTCCTCGAGCACCACCTCGAAGCTCAGGTGCGACTCGTTGGTCGCCGGGAAGAACCGCGCGTCGTGCCACTCGATGACGAAGACCCGCGAGGGCGCCCGCCCGACGGTGGCGGTGCAGATGCCGTCGCGCATGGCGAGGTCGTCCCAGAACGCGAACACCGACGAGGTCGCCCGCGCCGCGGGGAGCGTGGTGTTGTTGAAGCTCCAGGTGGCGGCCGCGAAGCCCACCACCCCGTTGGCCGTGAAGGTCACCGCCGTCGCCGGCCGGCCGAAGGCCTGGAACGCGAAGGGCAGCGCCTCGGTGGCCATCCCGTCGTCGGCGCCCGCGAGGTAGGTGCGGTGCCCCTCGACCGCGCACGCGTCGATGTACATCCGCGCGGCGGGCATCGGGTTCATCGAGGGGGCCCGGGTGTAGCGCCCCGGGGTCGACCACGAGAGGTCGCCGCACTGCTGCGTGACGCCGTCGTCGACCATGCCGTCGCAGTCGTCGTCGAGGCCGTTGCAGGTCTCCACGGAGGGCACCACCTCGGAGGCGCAGGGCCCCCACGCGCCCATCAGGCAGGCCTGCGTGCCCGCGCGGCAGACGCCCACCCCCGCGGCGCTCGCCGGGCCGGTGTAGCACCCGCGCGGCGCGATCTCGTCGACCATGCCGTTGCAGTCGTCGTCGAGTCCGTTGCAGGTCTCGGGCGACGGCGCGCCCGGGCCGACGCCGCACACGGTGATGCCCAGGTCGGCGCGGCAGGCGTAGGCGCCCGCGCGCTGGCACCCGCCGACGCCCACGGAGCACGGCGTGCCCACGGGTGGGCTCGCGCCCTCGCAGCCTACCGATCCGAGGTCGCGGGGGACGCTCGCATCCACCGCGGGCGACCCCGCGTCGACGCCGACCCCGAGGTCGAGCGCGACGGAGACGTCGACCCCGGGCACCGGGACGTCGACCGGGGCGACCGCGGCGTCGTCGCGCCGGGCCTCCCCGATGGTCACGCTGCTGCCACACCCCGCGAGCGCGAGCGCGCCGCCCAGCCACCACCGTCGACGTGTCGTTCGCATCCGGCGCGTGGGTGGGGACACGCCCGCCGGGGCGTCATCGATTCTCGGGGTCGGCGATGTTTTCACGCAGCGCCCGCACCGCCGGGGCCACCGTGCTCGCCGGGTTCGCCCGCAGGAACACGTCGGCCCGCGCCCGCGCCTCGTCGCCCCGGCCCATGCGCCGCAGCGCCTCGATGGCGTAGCGGGCGCGCTCGTGGGCCAGCACGCCGGCTCCGTCGAGGCGCCGGTCGAGGGCGTCGAGGGCGTCGAGGGCCGCCGCGGGGTCGCGGTCGAGCATCGCGCGCGCCGAGCTGAAGGCCGCGAGCTCACCCTCGGCGCCGAGCGCTGCGGGCGCGGCGACGGGCGCAGGCGTGCGCGGGGCGACGGGCGCCCGACGGACGATCACGCGACGGGCGGGCGCGACGGCGGCGGCGGGCGCGACGGGGCGCTCGACGGGGCGCTCGACGGGCGGCGGCGGGAGGGCGCTCGTCGGGGCCTGCGTGGCGGGCGCGGGCGCGGTCGTGCGGGCCATGGGCGCGGCGACGTGGGCGGGACGGGGCGCGGGCGCCGGGGCGCGGTGCACCACCAGCGAGGCCGCGGTCATCAGGGCGGCGACGACCGAGGCCTTCGCCCCGGTGAGGGCGAGCGCGCCGCCGGACGCAGCGGCCCCCTTCGCGGCGGTGGCGCCCGCGGCGGCCGAGGCGGTGCCCGCGCCCGCGGTGGAGGCGCGCACGGCCTCCCACACCCGGAGTCGCGCGGCGGGGTCGGGACCGCCCGCGGCGCGCAGCAGGTCGCGGGCGCCGGGCGGGGCGTCGGCGGCGCCGTCCAGCCAGCGGCGGGGCGCGCGGCTCATCGAGCCTCCCGGGCGTGCACGCGGGCGAGGGCCTTCTCGAAGTGACGCCGCGCGAGGCGCAGGCGGGAGTGCACGGTGTTGAGCGGACAGCCCACCAGGGCGGCGATGTCGTCCGCCGCGACGCCGTCGAGCTCGAAGAGGGCGAACACCACCCGCTGCTCGTCGGGCATGCCGTCGAGGATCCACGCGAGCGTCGCGCGGGCCTGCGCCTCGGCGGCCTGGGTGTCGGGCGACTGCTCGGGCCGCGGCGCGGGCTCTGGCGGGGCGGCGGTGATCTGCTCGCGGCGGATGTGCGCGCGGCGGCGCCAGTCGCTCGCGACGCGCGCGGCGATGCCCCACAGCCAGGTGGTGAGCGATGAGCGCCCCTCGAAGCCCGCGAGCTTGCGGTGCACCACCAGGAAGACCTCGTGGGTCTGGTCTTCCAGGTCGGCCTCGCGCACCCCGTGGGCGCGGAGCGCGCGCCACACGAAGCCCCAGTGGGCCTCGTAGATTTCCCGGAGGGTCCATGGCTGGGCGTCGGCGCGCGCCTCCGCGGGGTCGAGGTCGACGACCTCGCCGGGGCGCAGGAGTGCGGTCAGCGTGGAGGCCATCGCGAAGGGGGTGGGTGGGGGCATGGCCCCGGCGGCCGTCACTCGAAATGCAGCCCGACGCCGATTGTGGTCCGCAGCCCGACGGGCGCCACCCGCCCGACCTCGCCCACCCCGTCGACCACGAGGGTGTCGCGCACCAGCGGGGCGACCGCGTGGGCGTCGGCCATCAGGTGCACGTAGCGCCCGAGCGACCAGCGCGCCCGGGCGCCCGCCTCGAGGGCCACGTAGGGGCGCTCGCGGATGCGGTCGACGCTGAAGCCCTGCCCCGCGGCGACGAGCGCGCCGCCGAGCGCCCCCGCGCACAGGCTCAGCGAGAGGGCGCCGCGGGCGCCGCGCCAGGGGCACACCGCGAGCCCGACGAGGGCGAAGGTCACCACGGCGCGCCCGAGGGGAAGATCGACGGAGGCGCCGGGCTGGTAGATCCCGGTGACGACGAAGGTGGGCCAGCGCGGCGGGCGGAGCTCGACGACCAGCGCGGCGACGGAGGAGAGCGCGGGGATGGTTCCGAGGGAGAGGCCGCCGAGGGCGCTGGCGGCGACGCTCCAACGGCGCGGTCGGGCCGCGGGGCGACGGCGCGGAGCGACGGCAGGCGGCGGTGCGGGCGGTGGCGGTGCGGGCGGCGGCGGCGGTGGCGCGGGGGGGGCGATGGCGAGCGCGGCGCCGTCGAGGGTGGTCGCGATGGCGAGCGCGGCGGCGTCGACGGCGGGCGCGCAGGTGTCCGCGCGGACGTCGAGGTGGCGCTCGCCGAGCAGGGCGCCGTCGGGGGCGCGGGCGAAGAGGTCGACCGACCAGGGGAGGGCGGGCGTCGCGCGGGTGACGACGGCCTCGAGGGAGACGGCGGCCTCGGGGGCGAGGGTGGGGTCGTAGCCGAGGTGGCGGGCGACCGCGGCGCGCAGGGCGCGGGCGTCGGGGCAGGCGTCGGCGCCGTCGCCGCGCACCCAGGAGAGCGTCGCGCGCGCCGGGTCGGCGAGCGCCGCGGCGGGGACGGACAACGCGACCCAGGCGACCACGAGCGAGCAGGACCTCATCCGAGCGGCCGACGCTACCACCGCTCGCGCCGGTCGCTCGCGGCGGGCCTCGCGGACGCGCGGGCTCCTCGACTACAGTCCGCGGCCATGGCGCAGGTGATCCCCGAGGCGTGGCAGGTTCCGAATCGCATCCGGCAGCGGGTGGGGGTTCAGGCGGGTCGGCAGCGGGCCATGGTGGAGGAGGGGCACCTGCTGCTCATCCTCCACGAGCTGCCCGTGGACGACGAGGTCACCCGCCCGGCGAAGCTCTTCTGGCGCGCCCCGGACGGCACCTGGCGGGCCTCCGGGGCGGGTCAGTCCGGCGGCCTGCCGGTGCTCAAGCGCCACCTCGACTCCATCCAGCAGGCGCTGGCGCAGCTCGACGACCGCGTCGACGCGGGCAAGACCGCGCAGGACTTCTTCACGGTGCTCAACGCCGCGACGCCGCTGCAGCGCACCACGCGCAACCTCCACAAGGCCCTCCAGGACGCACGCGAGGGCGTCGACGACCGGGACATCATCGCGCTGCGCGACCGCGCCGGGGACCTCGAGCGAACGGCCGAGCTGCTGGTGGGCGACGCGCGCAACGCGCTGGAGTTCACCGTCGCGAAGAACGCCGAGGCGCAGGCCGCCAACGGGCAGCGCGCGGTCGACGCCCAGCACCGGCTCAACCTCCTGGCGGCGCTGTTCTTCCCGGTGACCGCGATCGGGTCGATGCTCGGGATGAACCTCCGCACGGGCATGGAGGGCGCGCCGCCGGTGGTGTTCTGGGTGGTGCTGGCGCTGGCCGTGGCGTCGGGCTTCGCGATCCGCAGCTCCCTCGACAAGAAGTAGCGACCCGCGGCGCCGCCCGGGCCCGATTGGCCCTACCATCGCCCGTGATGAACGCGAACCGCCGTCCGGGTCTCGGGGTGCTCATGGCCGCGCTCGTGGCGGGCTGCGCTGGGTCGGACGGCGCGATCGTGGAGGTGCTGCCCGGCGACGCCGCGGCCGACGACGTCGCCGACGCGACCGCGAAGGACGTCGGCGCCGACGCCGGGGTCGACGCGGGCCTCGACGCGGGCCCGGCGGACACGCCCGACGTCCCGCCCCCGCCGGCGCGCTGCGGCGACGGCGTGTGCACCCGCGGGATGGAGGACTGCACCAGCTGTCCCCTCGACTGCAACCGCTGCCCCACCTGCGACATGGCCCCGTCGTGCACCGGGGCGCTGGCGATCCCGACGGCGAGCACCGCGCTCACGGGGTGCAGCAACACCAGCGGCTCCACCGACCGCACCAACTACGCCTGCGGCACCGAGCTCGGCGTGTCGCCCGACGCGACCACCTGCGCCGACCCGCGGCTGCGCATCCGGGTGCGGGAGGTCTCCGTGCAGCGCGGCTTCTTCGACGTGCCGCGCAACATGTACTGCGTCATCAGCGCCGAGGACGGGCGGCACTCCGAGCTGCTGCTCACCACGCCGCGCGAGGTGGCCGGCAACCGCAACACCACCCGCTTCAACCTCCCGCTGGGGCAGAGCATCGCCTGGGGGCAGGGCGACCTCTACCGGAGCATCTCCAACATCACCATCAGCTACTCGTGCTTCCTCACGTCCAACGCCGCGGCGGCGCAGCGCGCGCTCATGGAGATCGCCGGGCGCGCGGCGATGGTCTCGCAGCACGCCGACGGCTACGGCTGGGTCTTCGGCACCGTCGCGGTGCTCGGCACCATCATCGGCAGCTCGCTCAGCGGCGGCTCCGACACGCGCATCCTCGACGTGCAGCAGACCATCGCCGCGGGCGCCCTGCTCACCATGACCAACGGGCGCACCTGGGAGATCCGCGGCCGCCGCGGCGACCTCTCGCTCTCCGGCGCCTCCGACGTGCGCATCACCATGGAGAGCTGGGGCTGCGCCGACGTGCGCACCACCGTGCAGTGACGCGCGCCCGCGGATTGCGCGCCCCGCGGCATCCGTGAAAGAGTGCCCCTCCCTCCCGATGCCCCCGCTCCGCCTCGATCGATTCCAGCGGGTGAGCGAGCGCGATCGCTGGGGCCTCGGGGAGTGCGTCGACGCCCTCGACACCCAGCAGCGCAACGCCCCGGTGGTGCTCAAGCGCCTGCCCCCCGTCACCGCGGAGCAGCGCGGGCGCGTCGAGGCCGTGGTGCGCTCGCTCGAGCCGCTGCGGCACAGCACCATCGTCCCGGTGGAGGGCTACGGCTTCGACGGCGACGTGCCCTTCCTGGTCGTCGAGCCCGCCGAGGGCGCCAGCCTCCGCGCGTGGATCGACGAGCACGACGCCGCCCTGCGCTGGCCCGACCTCGCCGAGGTGCGCGCCCTCTTCGACGGCGTCTGCGCGGCCGTCGCGGTGGCCCACCGGATGCGCGCGCTCGCGGGCGCCCCGGTGCTCCACGGGCTGCTGTCCCCGGAGAGCGTGCTGCTCTCCCGCGGCGCCGGGGCGGGCAGCTGGGACGTCTGCGTGATGGACTTCGCGCTCTCCACGCTGCCCGGCGTGGCGTGGTCGCCGTCGCCCACGAGCCTCATGTCCGACCCGCGGGCGCCCGAGCAGCTCGCCGACCCGGAGGCCGTGTCCACCGCGAGCGACGTGTTCTCCCTCGGGGTGCTGCTCGCCTCGATGCTGGTGCCCTTCGCCTTCCCGGTGCGCCCGAAGTGCTGGGCCCACTCCGTCGAGGAGCACCCCGACGCCGTGCGCGCGCTGCTCGCCTCGATGCGCCCCGACCTCCCCGCGGCCCTCTGCGCCGAGCTCGTGAAGGCCCTCTCGCTCGACCCCCGCGCGCGCCACCCCGACGCCGACCGCCTGCGCACCGCCCTGCGCCGCGTGACCTGGGAGCCCGCCGCCGAGCTCGCGCCGCCGCCCCGCTTCGCCGAGCCCGTCGACGCCCGCGCGAGGGACCGCGCGAGGGACCGCGACGACGGCCACTCGAAGCCCATGATGCGGCTGCCCTCGGCGCTGCTCGCCGACCTCGGCCCGTCGCCGATGAACCTCCGGGCCTCCGTGCCCACGCAGCGGATGTTCAACGAGGGCCTCGTACGCCCGCAGCCCGTCGCTGCGCCGCCGCCCGCGGAGCCCGTCGACGCCCGCAGCTTCGAGGCGCCGTCCGCCACCACCACCGTCGACGCCCTCCTGGCCTTCCGCCATTTCGCGCGCGAGGGCTTCGCCGACGGCACCGCCGAGTCCGCCGCCCCCCCGCCGGAGGACGAGGCCTTCGACGACGCCACCGGGCCGGTGGCGGTGCCGCAGGAGCCCGAGTTCACCGACGACCTGATGCTCCCCGAGGCCGAGCTCCCCGAGGCGCCGCCGCCCGCGCCCGCGGTGGTGGTGCCCGCGGACGACCTGTTCAGCGGGGAGCTCGTCGCGCAGGAGACCGTCGTGCGGCGCCCGGCGGCGCGGGTGAAGCCCGTTCCCGCGCGCGAGTCGACGAGGGCGCTGATGCTGTCGCCCGCGATGTTCGGCGCGCGCCCCGCGGACGGGGTGCTGGTCTCCGGGGTGAAGCTGCAATCGCTGGTGTTGAAGGCCCCGCCGCGCGCCCCCGATCGCCACGAGGGCACCCGCGTCGGGGTGCTGGCGCCCGCGCCGGAGCCTCCCGCCGAGGTGCACGACGAGGCCCACGCGGCGCGCGACTCGCTGCCGGGCGAGACGCCCTCCGACCCGTGGGCCGAAGGGGCGTCGCCCGAGGCGCAGCCCCGCCCGTCGCTGGCGCCGCCGGAGTGGGCGGTGCAGCCGCGGATGCCCACGATGGCCCCAGCCCGCGCGTGGGTCGACCTCTCGCAGCCCCCGGCGCCCGCGGCCCCAAACCCCTGGAACGACTCGCCGCCGACCGTGCAGATGACCATCCCCCCGCCGGGCGCCGTGCCTCCGCTACAGCCGTCGTCCCCGGCCCCGCCGCGGTCGTCGGCGCGGGTGCTGCTCGTCGCGGTGGCCGTCGTCGGCGTGGTGGCCTTCGCGCTGGGCGTGCTCGCGGGGCGCTGACCCCGACGGACCCCAAACCCCCAACACCGATCCCCCGCCCGCGCCCGACATCGCCTACCATCGCGCTCGCCGCGCTGGGCGGCCGATCGAACGAGGGCACTCACGCCGATGGACGTTCTGGACGTGCTTCACAACGCGGTTCTCCCGGAGGTGTCGCTCGACTTCGCCGGGGCCGACGGGCAGCCATGGCAGGTCGTGTTCGCGCGGCTGCGCGAGGCCCTCTCGGAGCCCTACGAGTGCACCCTGGTGCTCACCCTCCCGACGCCCGGCGCCGAGCCCGACGGGCTGCTCGGGGCCAACGCCGTCGTGGAGATCCGCCGCGGGCTGCGCACCCGCCGCGTGCAGGGCGTCGTGCGCCGCGTGGAGGACCTCGGCACCACCGCCACGCACCGCTACGTGCGCGCCGTCGTCGTGCCCGCCCTCTGGACCCTCTCGCAGCGCGTCGACACCCGCATCTTCCAGGACCTCCCGGTCGCCGCCATCGTGCGCAAGGTGCTACAGGCCGCGGGCATCTACCAGGGCGACGGCGGCGCGGTGATCCCCGGCTCCCTCGATTCGCTCCCGCCGCGCATCTACTGCGTGCAGCACCGCGAGAGCGACCTCGACTTCGTCCTGCGCCTCCTCCAGGAGGAGGGCATCCCCTTCTACTTCCGCCACGACGGCGACGGCGGCGACACCCTCGTGCTCGCCGAAGACACCGCCCGCTGGGACGAGGTCGCCCCCGCCGAGGGCGGCGCCTTCGCGGTCACCGACGCCGCGGCCCACGTGAAGCGCGCGGAGAGCGTGCAGTGGTTCGACCTCTGCGCGGCCCTCCAGCCGACCAGCCGCACGGTGCGCGACTACGACTTCACCAAGCCCCGCGCGATGCTCTCGCTCACCGCCTCGCACCCCGGCGCGAAAGGGGCGCGGCCCGTCTACGACCACCCCTCGCGGCTCGACCTCTACCAGTACAGCGCCGGGTCGCACACGCACGAGGCCCACGACGGCGCGCGGCAGGCGCGCGTGCGCCACGAGGCCGAGCACCTCGCGACGCGCACCGGGCGCGGCGTCGGCAACGTCACGGGCTTCGCGCCGGGCTCGGTCTTCGAGACGGCCGGGCACCACCGCGCGGACGGCGACGGGCGCTTCCTGCTCACGCGGGTCGAGCACGTGGTGCAGGCCTGGAGCGACCTGCCCGAGGACGTGCGCGCGAGCGAGCACCTCGCGGGCGTACTGCGCGACGCGGGAGTGGGAGCGGCGAGCGGGCGCGAGAGCGCGCGGCGGTACGTCAACCACTTCGAGTGCATCCCCGCGGCGGTGCCCTTCCGCCCCGCGCGGGTGACGGCGCGGCCGGTGGTGCACGGGTCGCAGACCGCGAAGGTGGTGGGGCCGCCGGGGGAGGAGATCCACACGGACTTCCACGGGCGCATCAAGGTGCAGTTTCACTGGGACCGGCAGGGCCGCGAGGACGAGCACTCCTCGTGCTGGATGCGCGTGTCGCAGAGCTGGTCAGGGCCCAACTGGGGCTTCGTGTTCACGCCGCGCATCGGGATGGAGGTGGTGGTCACCTTCCTGGAGGGCGACCCCGACCGGCCGCTGGTCACGGGCTGCACCTACAACGGCGAGAACCATGTCCCCTATGGGCTGCCCGGGGAGAAGAGCAAGAGCGTCATCAAGACCCGCAGCACCCCCGGCGGCAACGGGTACAACGAGCTGCGCTTCGAAGACCTCGCCGACCAGGAGGAGGTCTACCTCCGCGCCCAGAAGGACCTCAACGAGTGGGTGCTCCACGACCAGAGCACCAAGGTCGACAACAACCAGGCCCTGGTGGTCGGCAAGCACCGCACGAAGTCCGTGAAGGGCAACGAGAAGAACACCATCGAGAAGAACCGCACCACCGCCGTCAACGCCAACGACTCGCTGGAGGTGAAGGACAACCTCGACGTCACGGTGCACGGCTCGCGCGGGATGACCACGCAGGTCGACGAGACCTGCTACGTGCGCGCCGACGGGCGCATCGTGCTGGAGTGCGGCGGCAGCACCATCATCATGACCCCCGACTCGATCACCCTCTCGTCGCAGACCATCACGGTGCTGGGCGAGCAGGAGGTCGTGGTGCGCGGCGGCGTGGTGAAGATCAACTGAGCGGCGACGGAAGGAGCGGAGGTACCCCGATGCCCGAAGCAGGAAGGAAGGGCGACGACGCCCGCTGCCCCGAGGACTCGCACGGCTGCCCGGCGTGCCCGCACGACGTCACCGGCCCCGCGGTGGAGGGCTCCGGCGACGTGAAGATCAACGGGCGCGACGCGCTGCGCGTGGGCGACCGCGGGGAGCACGGGAGCTGCTGCGGCCCCAATCAGTGGCAGGCCGTCGGCGGCGCGCCCGGGGTGTACATCAACGGGCGCAAGGCCCACCGGCGGGGCGACGACGTGGAGCACTGCGGGGGGGGTGGGGCGCTCGCGACCGGGAGCGGCGACGTGATCATCGGCGACCTCGCGGGCGGCGCCGCCGTCGAGGTGCCCCACGACCAGACCATGGACATCGACTACACGGACGCCATGGGGCGCGCGATCGGGAAGGTCACCGTGCACGTCGTGTGTCCGCACAAGAAGTGGGTCGACCAGGAGTTCAGCGGCACGGTGAACCTTAGCGGGCTGTGTAAAGACGCGGCGGTGCTGGTGCTCAAGCCGCTACAGAAATACAAGGCCGACTGAGCGAACCTCCCGCAGGAGCACCGAGCGAGATGAACGACCGCCTCAAGCCCGCCCCCATCCCCCGCCCACGCCCGAGGCCGACGGACCACGTCTCCACGCCGCCCGGCCGCAACGGGGGAAAGACCAACGGGGCCTTCCAGGGGGCGCCCAACGGCAACGCGCGCACCGTGGTGGAGCACTCGGTCTACAACTGGGTCGAGCTGGTCTACCAGGCCTTCGGGCTGGAGGTGCCGAGCGACAAGAAGGCCGTCGCGCTGCTCGGGGTGCGGGAGTCGACCTTCGCGGACGGCGCGGGCGCCGACGCCGCCGCGATGGTGAAGAAGGAGAAGGCCGCGGCCGGCGCCGTGGGCGAGACCGCCGACATCACCGAGGCGCAGGACCTCGCCGCCGCCACCCGCGCGGAGGACCGCTTCACCCGCGACAAGAAGGGCAACGCCCAGACGGCGAAGGACAACTCGATCGTGAAGTTCAACGACATGCTCTACATGGTCTGGACCGAGGAGGGCCAGGACATCGACCAGCACGTCGAGGTGTTTCGCTGCACCATCGACCCGGGCGCCAACGAGAGCGACACCGCCGGCACGCCGCTGCTGCTGGAGGGCCACGCGTACAAAGCGAAGCCCACCAACCACAAGGGCAAGTCCGGCGCGCTCCAGGTGTACTCCGGGACGGCGCCCACCATCCGCCTCGCCCGCGAGGCGACCAAGACCCGCAACATCTTCACCAACGTGAAGGACGCGATGATCTCGGCGCACGGGGGCAACGGAAACCAGGCCTGGCTCTTCGTCGCCGACGAGGAGAACACCTCCATCCACGTGCACTGGTCGCTCGACTACGGCGACTCCGGGGTGGTGAAGAACTGGTCCACGGGCTGCACCGTGCTCGCCCACGCGCGCGACTCCGACCGCTACAAGAAGGACTTCCGCGAGCGCTGGGAGGCGGCCCCCAACAAGGACGAGCTCCCCTACCTGGTGGTGTCGAGCAAATACCTGGTCATGTATGACGACTGGCAGGCGGAGCTGCGCAAGAGCCCCGGGACGAAGGCCACCGTGGCCTCGGTCATCAAGAAGTCGGGCATTCCCCTCATGCCCGCGGAGGCGCCCGCGGTCGCCACCGGGCGGCTGCCGTCCATCGCCACCGAAGGCTTCGTGAAGGAGGTCCAGGCCGCCATCAAGGAGCTGGACGCGGGCACCTACGCGTCGGCGCCGAAGGGCTCCGACCAGGCGGTGCTGGCGGCCAACCTCCGGGCGTCGCTGCTCAAGCTCGAGGTGACCACCCTCGTGCCGTAGGCCCGCGCGGGCTCTCACCCCCCCATCACCGGCGGCGGTGGTACACGAGGCTGCGGACCGTCGCGACGAGCTCCAGGGGGTCGATGGGCCGGGCGGCGAGCACCTGGTAGCCCGCGAGCAGGGCGCGGGTGCGGTCTTCGGAGCGGGCGACGCCGGAGAGGGCGATCGCCGGGGTGCGGCCCCCTTCGGAGGCGCGGCGGGCGCGCACGTCGCGGATGAGCGCGTAGCCGTCGCGCTGGGGCATCTCGATGTCGCTGACGATCACGTCGGGGTGGTGCGCGCCCAGCAGCGCGAGGGCCTCGGCCGCCGACGCCGCGGTCCACACCTCCGCGAAGGCGTCGACCAGCACGGACATCACCTGCTCGCGGGCGCTGGGGTCGTCGTCGACCACGAGCACCCGGATGCCGGCCAGGGAGACGTCGTTGGTGCGCACGGCCGGGTAGTGCCCGGAGCTCGGCCGCCCGGGCGCCACCCGCAGGGGCAGGCTCACGACGAAGGTCGCGCCGCGGTTGTCGCCCGCGCTCTCGGCCCGCACCGTGCCGCCGTGGAGCTCGACCAGCTGCTTGACGATCGCGAGCCCGAGGCCGAGGCCGCCGTAGCGCCGGGTGGTGGTCGAGTCCGCCTGTCGGAAGCGCTCGAAGATGTGCGGGAGAAAGGCCGCGCTGATGCCGATGCCCGTGTCGCGCACGGTCACCTCGATCTGGGCGCCCGCGCGCTGCACGGCGACCTCGACCCGCCCGCCCCGGGGGGTGAACTTCACCGAGTTGGCGAGGAGGTTCCAGACCACCTGCTGGAGCCGGCCGGGGTCGCCGAAGACCGGGCCCGCGTGGGGGTCGACGGTGCGCTGCACCGTGATGGACTTCGCCTCCGCGGAGGGGCGCGCGGACTCCAGCGCGGCCTCGACGACCGCCGCGAGGTCGAGCCGCTGCACGTCGAGCCGCACCTTGCCGGACACGATGCGGTTCATGTCGAGCAGGTCGTCGATGAGCTGCGCCTGCGCGCGGGCGTTGCGGGCGATGATCTCCAGCCCCCGGCGGGTGTCCGGGTCGGCCTGGGCCCGCGACAGCAGGATCTCCGACCAGCCCAGCACGGCGTTGAGGGGCGTGCGCAGCTCGTGCGACAGCGTGGCCAGGAACTCGTCCTTCATCACGCTCACCCGCTCGATCTCGTCGCGCGCGGCCCGCTCGGCGTCGGGCGCGCCCTGCGGCGTCGCCGGGCGCATCGGGTGCTCCTCGTCGCCGTGAGCCATCAGCCGCCCCGCACGACCGCAGCCGCGGTGACATCACCGTGCGCGCTGCTGATCGCTTCGATCGGGTTGCTCATGGTGCGGGCCCTGCGTCGCGCCCGTGGGGTCGTCGGTGCGCGCGGTGATCGTCTCGGACATCGGATGGTTCCCTGGAGCCGGAGGCGCGGGCCAGGATGTCGCGTCCCTGCTCAGGTTGGCGCCAACGTCGAGCGCCGACCCTGATCGTCAAGCGGCGCCCGGCGCCAACGCAGGGTCGTCGAGCACCCGGGCGAGCCGCCCGAGGCCCTCCGCCAGCGCCACGGGCTCGACCGCACTGAAGCACAGCCGCGCACAACGTTCGTACCCCAGCCCGAAGGCGTCCCCCGGCGCGAGGGCCACGCCCGCGTCGATGGCCCGCTCCAGCAGCCCCACCAGCGGGGCGCCGCGCAGCGCCCGGGTGAGGTCCATGAACACGTAGCAGCCCCCGTCGGGCGCCACGAAGTCCGCGCGCCCGGCGAGCGCGGCCACGGTCATCGCCCGCGCCTCGCGGTACCCCGCGCGCGCGTCGAGCAGCCACCCGCCGCCCTCCCCGAGCGCCCTCGCGGCGCACCGCTGCACCACCAGCGGCACGTTGAACACCGTGTGCGTCGCCACCCGCCGCGCCGCCGCGATGAGCCCCTCCGGGCCCGCGATGTAGCCCACCCGCAGGCCCGCGAGCGCGTGGCTCTTCGAGAGCGAGTATGCCGTCGCCGTGCGCCCGGCCATGCCCGGCAGCCGCGCGATGGAGCGGTGCTCGCCCGTGTACACGTAGTCGGCGTAGACCTCGTCGGCGATCACCCAGAGGTCCCGGCGCCGCGCGACGTCGGCGATGGCCTCGAGGTGCTCGGGGCGCAGCACGAAGCCGTCGGGGTTGTTGGGGGTGATGAGGTAGATCGCCCGGGTGCGCGCGGTGCACGCCGCGGCGAGGGCCCCCGCGAGGTCGAAGCCGGGGTCCGTGGCCAGGGCGGGCTGCACCGCGACCTCCACGGGAACAGCCCCCGCGGCGCGCAGCACGCCCACCGAGAGGGGCCAGTACGGCGCCAGCACCAGCACCTCGTCGCCCGCGTCGAGCATCGCCCGCGCGGCGCAGAAGAGCGCGTGCGTGGCCCCCGCGGCGACGAGCAGGTTGGCCGGCGCCGGGTCGGGCAGCGCGCGCCCCGCGGCGTCGAGCGAGCGGGCGATGGCGGCGAGCAGCTCCGGGGCCCCGCCGAGGGGGCCGTAGCGGTAGAGCGCCGGGTCGTCGGCGGCGGTGTGGGCGAGGCTGGCCGCCGCGGGGGGCGCCCGCCAGGTGTCGCCGATGTGGAGGGGGAAGAGGGTTGCGCCCCGGGCCGCGTGGGCCTGGAGGCGGGGGGCGAGGTCGGAGAATACGCTGGCGCGTATGGCCAGCGTGGAGGCGGACAGCGGCGGCATCGGGCGCCGAGCATCGCAGCACCGCGCCGCGGCGGCTACGAGGCGGGCGTCAGGGCCGTGAGCCGGGCCTCGTATTTCCGGGCGGCCTTGTCGTCGCCCATCGCCCGGGCGGCCTTGAGCGCCGCGCGCACGAGGGAGCGCCGCTCGCCGTAGCGGAAGAGGCCCTCCTCGGCCAGCGCCCGGGCCTCCTTCAGGCGACGCGCCCAGCGGAGGTAGCGGGAGGCGCGCGCGAAGGTGGCGCCGCGGCAGCCCGGCTGGTCGAAGCCCACCCGGAGCACCTGGGCGGCGAGCTCGCCCGCGTGGCGGTGCAGGTGGTCGAAGGCGGGGGTGTCGCGGGTGAGGGTCTGCGAGAGCATCACCAGGAGGGGGAGGGCGGAGCGCCGCTCGTCGGGCGCGAGGCCCTCGACCAGGGCGCGCAGGCGCTCGGGGAGGGAGGGGTAGGCCTGCGCCAGCCGGGCGTGGTCGACGTCGTAGCTGGCCAGGAAGGTGAGCTGGGTGAGGGGCGCGAGGCGCTCCAGCCGGGCGGACCAGTCGGGCCCGTCGCCCACGAAGCACGCGACGAGCTCGCCGTGCCGCAGCACCTCGCCCTCGTCGTAGCTGAGCCGCGGGACGAACTGCCGCGGGCGCCCGCGACGGCAGGCCTCGTCGAGGGTGGCGAGGGAGGGCGCGTCGTCGGCGCCCGGCGCGGCGAGGAGCGGGGCGCAGCGGTCGCGGATCCACCCGAGGTGGCGCTCTCCCTCGGGGGTGGGGGCGTGGTGCGAGAGGCGCTCGCCCATCACGTCGGCGAAGGCATCGACGCTCCAGCGGTGCCAGGGGTCGTCGTCGGGGGTGCCCCCGGGGCCCCAGAAGAGGGCGATGGGCGCGATGGCGTGCACGCCGAGGAGCCAGCGGTCGAGGTCGTCGGAGAAGGCCGCGAGGGCCTCGTCGAGTCGGGCGGTCGCGTGGCGGAAGGCGCGGTGCCAGGCCTTCGGGTCGCGCGCGGGGTCGGCGGCGTGCAGCGCGGCGCGGACGGGCTCGGGGGTGTAGTCGAGGAGGACGGCGAATTCGTACGAGTCGCCGTCGCTGCCGAAGTAGCAGAACTCGCGGTCCCAGTGCCAGACGCGCTGTAGCGGCGTCGGCACCGCCGCCATGATGCGCGCCCGGTCGGCCCCGGACACCGGCGCGCGAAACCACAGGAACACCTCCTCGCGCCGCCCCACCGCCGACGCGTCGGGCGCCCCGTGGTGGACGAAGAGAAACGGGTAGTCTTCGGGCGCTGGCTTCATCCGCGGTGACCTCCGCGCGACGGGTAGTCCAAGCTCCCGGGAGCGTCCAGCCGGGGGGGGGCCTACTCGCAGAGCCCGTCGTAGCCCGGGTACGCGCCTGCGGTCGAGGTGCTGGCCCACCCGAGGCACTGGGAGTCTCGCGGGCAGGTCGAGCCCGCGCGGCAGAGCAGGGCGCACTGGCCCAGGATGCACCGCGGCGCCACCCCCGCGCTGGCCGTCGTGGGCGCGCAGTCCGCGTCGGCCTGGCAGTACACGAAACACACGCTGTACCCGCGCGGGTTGCTCACGCCCACGTAGTTGCTGCAGGTGGCGCAGCCCTCCGGGCCGCACTCGTCGCTCGCCGTGCAGCGCGAGTAGATCGGCAGCGCCGCCCCCCCGGCGCTGCACCCGCCGACGGAGACGCACGCGCTCCACTCGCCGCCGGGCTCGCAGGACTGGTAGCCCGCCTGGGTGACGCCCCCGTCGAGGGAGCGCGAGCAGGGCCGCGACGCCCCGGGGTCGCACTCGCCGCCGAGGGTGCAGTCCACCAGGGTGAGCGCGCCGAGCGCCGCCAGGCCCCACCACCACCGCCGTCGCTCAGCCGCCATCGTCGGCGCACCCTACCGTGGCCTGCACCTGCGTGGCGCGCGACGCGATCACCCGCGCGCAGGCGGGGCCGAAGAAGGTGAGCTCGCCGAAGGCGCGGTCGGTCCAGTCCCAGCCGTCGCGGCGGGTGGGGTCGGCGGGGACGGTCTCGCCCGCGGCGGTGATGGCGATGGAGCCCGTCTCCTCGGGGCGCGACGGGGTCACGAAGGAGCAGCGTGACACGGTGTCCTGGATGGTGGTGAAGGCGCGGGTGAGGTCCTCCGCGCGCTCGACGTTGTAGTAGGTGCGCGCGCCCGACGGGGCCATGAAGGGGCGACCCCCCGCGACGGCCATCGCCGTGAGGGTCGCGGCGTAGTTGGGGTCGGTCTCGTCCGCGAGCCCGATCACGAAGGTGGGAACCGACGCCACGGGGTTGGCCGCGAGCTCGGCGATGTCGCGCACGGTGCGCTCGTTGTCGAGGCACCGCCGCCCGTCGGCGTCGCGCCGGCACGACGCGCCGCCGCCGAAGGGTCCGGTGCCGCCCGCGCCCACGCAGACGCAGCTCGCGGCGACGAGCGAGGCGTTGCAGTTGGGCCCGCCGTCCGTGGCCAGCACGAGGTAGCGGGCCCGGGCGCGGTCGGGGTTGCGCACGAAGTAGTTGTAGGCCCGCAAGAGGGCCGCGGCGGTGGGGGTGCTGCCGCCGGGCTCGGTGCCCGCGAAGACCCCGAGCACCTGCGTCGCGGCCCCGTAGGCGGGGCGGATGTCCACGCTGGGGATGTTGGGCAGCTCGCAGGCCGACACCCGGGTGTCCGCGCCCTCCTGCGGGAAGAACAGCGCCCCCACGCGGATGCGGTCCTGGAAGGCGGGGAGGGTGGAGGAGAGCGCGTCGCGGAGCAGCGCCCACTTCGCCGGGCTCCCGCGACTCCCGCCCAGCGACTGTCCCATGGAGCCCGAGCGGTCGATCACCAGCATCATGTCGGCCCCGCGCTGGGTGAGCGTGAAGCGCCCGGGGATGCACCGCGGTGGCAGCAGTACGTCGCGGACGTCGCCGACGTCGGGCGCGTCCGAGGCGTCGGGCACGTCGGGCAGGGTCGTGGCGTCCGGGAGGGTGAGCCCCGTGCGTGCGCCGCAGCCGGCCGCGAGCGCCAGCGCCGCCCCGAGGCGCAACGCCCTCGCGCCCATCCGCCGCTGCATGGTTCTGGTCTTCAAGGAGGGGACTTTCGTGGCGGCTCCAACGCGGGCGACCGCGGGCGCGTCTGCGATGTGGATGGCAGCGCCAGCTGCGGGGGAGGCTTCGGGGCCCGACGCTACCATCGGCCGCGTATCTTCACCCCGGCACGCATCAAGCTCGGAGCACTCCCATGACCGACGACCGATCCCACCACCGGGGCCTCGCGCACGACCTCCGGGTCATGGAGGCCGCACTCACCCGTCGGCGCATCCTCGGCTGCTTCGCGGGCGCCGCGCTGATGCCTGTGATCGGCTGCGGCACCGACGCCAGCACCCCGGGCGCGGACGCCGCGACGGGCACCGACGCGGGCACCGACGCGGGCACCGACGTGAGCACCGACGCGGGCACCGACGCGGGCACCTGCACCGCCATCCCGGCGGAGACCGCGGGCCCGTTTCCCGGCGACGGGACCAACGGCGCCAACGCGCTCGCGCTCGCGGGCGTCGTGCGCCGCGACATCCGCGCCAGTGTGGGACCTGCCGCTGGGGTCGCGCCCGGGGTGTTGCTGACGGTACGGCTCACGCTGCTCGACGCGAGCGGCGCGTGCGCCCCGCTGGCCGGCCACGCGATCTACCTCTGGCACTGCGACCGCGACGGCCACTACTCGATGTACTCGCCCGCCGTCGCCGGAGAGAACTTCCTCCGCGGCGTGCAGGAGACCGACGGCGCGGGCAGCGCCACGTTCACCACGATCTTCCCGGGGGCCTACCCTGGCCGCTGGCCGCACATGCACTTCGAGGTCTTCCGCAGCCTGGCGACCGCGATGTCCGGCGGCAACGCGCTCATCACCTCGCAGCTCGCGCTCCCGGAGGCCGCCTGCGCGGCGGCGTACGCGGCCGACGGCTACAGCGCGAGCGCGCGCGAGCTCCCGCGGATGACCCTCGCGACCGACGGTGTCTTCCGCGACGGGGCGATGCTGCAGCTGGCCACGGTCACCGGCGATGGGGTCACGGGCTTCGTCGCCAGCCTCGTCGCAGTAGTTCTGACGGGTTGAGAGGAGCGCCCGCCCACGCCTGCGATCACAGGCCTCGCCCTCCGAGGGGAGCACCCGCCCACGCCTGCGATCACCAGCCTCGCCGATCGAGGGGAGCACCCGCCCACGCCCGCGGTCACAGGCCTCACCGTCGCGAAGCGACGAGTGCAATCGCTCACGTCATCCGCGCGCCTCTCTCCGCGTCGTCCCTCGAACGAGAGAAGTTCGGAAGTCTCGGACGTTGGGGTTGGCAGTAGCACTCGTCGCTTCGCGACGGTGAGGCCTGGGACTGCGGGCGTGGGCGGGTGCTCCCCTCGATCGGCGAGGCCTGTGACCGCAGGCGTGGGCGGGCGCTCCTCTCAACCCGTCAGAACTACTGCGACGCGGTCCTAGCGCTCGCCGGGGCGAAACCAGTCGTAGGCGTTGTCGCGCGCGAAGTTGGTGAACGCGAGGTTGATGCTCACCGAGAGCGCGCGGACGTGGTGCCACCAGCCCACCGGGATGAACAGCATCTCGCCCGGCGCGAGCACCACCTCGCGCACGTTGGCCCGCGCGAAGGCCGGGAAGCGCTCGAGGTCCGGGCGCTCGGGGTCGACCAGCGAGTACACCCCGCGGGTGCTCTGGAGCAGCGCGGTCTCCCAGGGCGCCACCAGCAGGAAGCGCTTCTCCCCATACAGGTTGCCGAACACGATGTTGGACGTGTCGTGGTGCAGCGGGGTGACGGTCCCGCCGGGCCCGAACCACAGCGCCGTGGAGCCCGCGAGGCGCGCCGGGTCGAGCAGCCCCGCGGGGAGGGTGACCTCGTCGAAGAGAGGCCGCAGCGCCGCGCGGTCGGAGTTGCGGTTGTTGGCGACGAGGTAGAGGTCGTTGCTCTCCCCGGCCGCGAGCACCTGGTCGACGAAGTCGCCGAGGGCCACCGGGCGGCTGAGCGCGGGGGTGTGCAGGTCGTAGTCGGGGTCGCTCGCGCGGCCCATCGCGGCCATGACCTCGACGTCGCCGAAGCGCTCCTTGAGGTACGCGGGCGTCCAGCGCCCGAAGGCGGCCCAGGCGGTGACCACGTCGGTGAGCACCACCGGGGTGTTGGTGGCGTAGTAGCGCTCGAAGAAGGCCTCGGCGTCGAGCCCGGCGCAGCGCTCGACCGCCCGCGGCCGTGCGCGGGTGGCGTCGAGCTGGCGGTGCAGCCGGGCGACGAGCTCCAGGCGGCGGGCCGCGCGGAGGTGGCGCTGCGCCGCGACGAAGGCCGGCGACGCGGTGATGGCGGCGAGCTGGGCGTCGACCTCGGCGCGCGGCACCCCGTGGCCGAGGAGCGTGGCGATGATCTCGTCGCGGGGGGCGCCCGCGAGGAGGTTGTCGGCGATCCAGCGCTGCCAGTCGGGCGAGAGGGTGAGTCGGTCGCGGGGGCGTCGGCGAGGCATCGGGTACTGGGGGTCTTAGAAGCCGCCGTCCTTGCGCGGGGGCGGCATCGGCGGAATGAACCCGCCGTCGGTGGGGGGCGGCGGGGGCATCGGGGGAATGAAGCCGCCGTCGCGGGGCGGCGGCATCGGGGGCGGCATCGGCGGGATCACCCCCGCGTCGATGGGCGGCGGCATCGGTGGCGGCATCGGCGGCGGCATCGGGGTGACACCAGCGTCCTGCGGCGGCGGCATGGGCGGCGGCATGGGCGGCGGCATCGGGGTGACGCCAGCGTCCTGCGGCGGCGGCATCGGCGGCGGCATCGGGGTGATGACGTCGGGCGGCGGCATCGGGGTGACCACGTCCTGAGCGTCGGTCGCGGAGGGCACGTCGGCGGCGGCGGCGTCGGCGCCGGTGGTCGTGTCGCTGCAGGCGAGCGGTGCGAGGGCGCTCAGGGCCACGGCGAGGGCCGCGCGGCGCACGAGGGCGGGGGTGCTGGGGGGAGGGGTCAGGGCGGGGGCGTCGGGGTCGCGGCGGGTGCTCACGGCCCGATCAGAGCGGCAATCGCGGGGCGGGGTCAAGCGCGGCGCGGCGCCCGATCAGCGCGGCGCGAGCGATCGATCGATGCTCATGGCACATCGGGGGGGGGGAGAAGAACCGCAAGGGTCGCAAGGGTCGCAAGGGAGAGTTCTGTCGGCGCAGACCCCGCCACTGGTCTCGCGAGAGGGGTTTGGGAGCGATGCCACTCCCCGACACCCGCTGAGCGCATCGAGCGCCTGCACGCCCAGCCCGGTCTTCCCTTGCGACCCTTGCGACCCTTGCGGTTCTTCTCCTCCGACGCACGCGCCGTGGGCGAGCGCCCTGTCCAACCCGTCCGATGCCCTGCGGCGAGGCATCAGGCCGCCGCCCGGGGCGCGGTGATGCCGTCCGAGCCGAGGCGCAGCAGCAGCGCGCCGACGGAGGTGAGCGTCGCGAGCAGCGTGACGGCCAGCCAGCCCCACTGCGCGAGCAGCACGCTGCCCAGCCCGGCGCCCGCGGACATCCCGGCGAACATCCCGACGAAGAGCACCGCGTTGAGCCGGCTGCGCGCCCCCGGGTCGAGCCCGTACACCAGGGTCTGGTGCGCGATGAGCGTGGCCTGCACCCCGAGGTCGAAGCCGACCACGCTCGCGGCGATGAGCCCGAGCTGCGCGCGCGGCGCCAGCAGCGGCGCGAAGGCCATCGCCCCGAAGGACACCGCCGCGAGCGACGACCCGAGCCGCGTCACCAGCTCCGGGCCCCGACGGTCGGCCAGGCGCCCGGCCATCGGGGCGGCGATGGCCCCGACCGCACCGGCGACGCCGAAGGCCCCGGCGACCGCGCTGCCCAGGTGAAACGGCGCCCGGTGCAGCATCAGCGCGAGCGACGACCAGAACGCGCTGAACCCCACCGCCAGCAGCCCCTGCGCCATCGCCGCCCGACGCAGCGCCGGGTGGTCGCGCCAGAGCCCCGTGATGGAGCGCAGCAGCGCGCCGTAGGGGAGGCTCGTCGTCGACCTGATCGACGGCATCGCCCGCCACGCGAGCACCACCACCGCCGCGAGGCTCACCGCCGCCGCGGCGTACATCGCCCGCCACCCGTAGCGCTCGGCGACCAGCCCGCTCACGACGCGCGACAGCAGCACCCCCATCAGCAACCCCGTCATGACGGCGCCGACCACCCGACCGCGCCGCGCCTCCGGGGTGAGCGACGCGGACGCCGACACGACGTCCTGCGCCAGCGTGGCCGTCAGCCCGACCACGAGGCTCGCCCCGAGCAGCACGCCGATGTCGGGCGCGAGCGCGCTCCCGAGCAGGGCGGCGCTCAGCACCGCGGCCTTGATGATCACGATGCGCCGACGGTCGACGCGGTCGCCGAGCGGGGCGAGCAGGAGGATGCCCAGCGCGTAGCCGAGCTGCGTGAGCATCGGCACGAGGCCGAGCGCGCGGTCGGAGGCGCGCAGCCCGGCGCCCATCACCGCGAGCATCGGCTGGCTGTAGTAGAGCGTGGCCACCGCGAGGCCGCACACCGAGGCCAGCAGCGCCACCAGCGACGGGGATGGTCCCTCCGGGGCGGGGAGCTCGTCATGCGCAGTGCGGATGGAGGTCGTCATGGGCCCAGTCTGCTCACCCCGCCGTATCGACGTGTAGACGGCCGATCGGCATATTGGCTATACGAGCGCCGTATGGGCAGAGTGACGCCAGGGCGAAGCGTCGGCACCGACCGCATCGACCTGCTCAAGACCTACGTGCGCATCGTCGAGACGGGCAGCCTGTCGGCGGCGGCGGCGCAGCTCGGGACGACCCAGCCGACGGTGAGCCGGCGCCTCCAGCAGCTCGAGCGCCTGCTCGGTCTGCGTCTCCTGCACCGCTCGACGCACGCGATGAAGCCCAGCGAGGACGGCGAGCGCTGCTACCGGCGCGCGAAGGAGGTGCTCGCCGGGTGGGGCGCCTTCGAGGCCGAGCTCCAGGGCGTCGACGCCGAGCCGGAGGGGGTGCTGCGGGTGGTGGTCCCGCACGCGTTCGGGCAGCAGCTGCTGGTGGGGCCGCTGGCGGAGTATCTGCGGCGATACCCGAAGGTCACCGTCGAGTGGCTGCTGCGCGACCAGGTCCCGGACTTCATCGCCGAGGGCGTCGACTGCGCGGTGCTCGTGGGCGAGGTGAGCGACCCGCTGACGGTGGCGGTGCGCCTCGCGGAGGTGCCGCGCATCGTCGTGGCGTCGCCGACGGTCATCGCCCGCCGCGCCGCGCCCGCCCACCCCGACGACCTCGCGCGGCTCCCGTGGCTCGCGCTCAAGACCTTCTACCAGAAGGAGCTCACCCTCACGCACCGCACCACCGGGGAGGCGCGCCGCATCGCGCTGCGCCCGCGGCTGAGCACCGACAACCTCTACGCCATCCGCACCGCGGCGCTGGCGGGGCTGGGCGCGTGCGTGGTGTCGTCGTGGCTGGTCGCCGACGACATCGCCCGCAAGGCGCTGGTGCACCTGGCCCCGCGGTGGGAGGCGCCCGCGCTGCCGGTGAAGGTCATCTATCCATACGCGCGGCTCTACGCGCCGAAGCTGCGCCGCTTCGTCGAGGCGATGCGCGAGCTGATGCCGGCCGCGCTCGGCGACGCGGTGGTGAAGGCGCCGATCCGCAAGGGGCGCACGGCGTGAGCGTATCGGGATCGGCTGATAGGCTCTCGGGCGCATGGCGGAGACGTTGCAGCGCGAGGCAGAGTTCGACGTCATGCGACGGCGCGAGGTGCGACGCGGCGTAGCGGGCCTCGCGCTCTCGCTGCTCCTCATCGCAGCGGGTCCGACGCTCGACGGTGGCGGGGTGCTCACCGGGTTCGTCCCCGTGCTCATCCTCGTCGCGGGCCTCGTCGTCGGGGGCGTCTCGCTCGCGAGCCTCGTGCGCAGCCGCTTCCGCCGGGGGCAGCTCACCATCGACCGCGACGGCGTCCGCCTCGGCGACGACTTCATCCCGCGCGCGGCGATCACGTCGGCGTGGTTCTCTCCGGGCGCTGGTCGGCTACGCGCGTCGGTGCGCCTCGTCGGCGACGGCGACCGCGAGCTCGCCCAGGTCGCGGTCGGCAGCGAGGCAGAGGCCAACGAGCTCCTCGACGCGCTCGGGCTCGGACCCCGGCAACGAACCGCACGCTTCAGCGCCTTCGCCCCCCCGGGCGGCACCACCGCGATGGCAGCGTACGGCGCGTTCGCGCTCGGCTTCCTCCCGATGGTGGCGATGTTCCTGTTCGGAGGGCCCGGCCTCGTCGCGCTCTCGGTGCTCATCTGGAGCGTCGCCTCGGCGCTGTTCGTCCCCTGTCAGGTGCACGTCGGCGCCGACGGGCTGCTGATCGCCACCCGACTCGCCCCCACCTTCATCCCGTGGTCGGAGGTCGCGGGCGTCGGGTACTACGAGCGCGGCGTCGTCGTGCGGCGCAAGGAGGGGGAGATCAGGATCCCGACCGCGCAGCCAGGCAGGTTCGCCAACGACTACGACCGGGCGCTGCAACAGGGGCTGTTCACGCGCGCCAGCCAGGCCCTCGCCGCCTACCGGAGCGGCGAGCAGCCCGATGCGGCAGCGCGCGTCGCCCGTCGCGGACGAGCGCACGGCGAATGGATGCGCGACCTCTTCGACCGCGAGGGGAGCTTCCGCGTCGCACCGGTGCTCGACGACCAGCTCTGGCGCGTCGTCGAGAGCCCGACCGCCGAGGCGACCGCCCGCGCTGGCGCCGCCGCCGTCCTCGCCAGGACCGCGGACGAGTCGGGGCGCTCGCGCCTGCGCATCGCGGCGGACGCCTGCACGGCGCCGCGCCTGCGCATCGTGCTCGATCGCACGGCGAGCGGGGCGAGCGAGGCGGCGGTCGAGGAGGCCCTGATCGAGGTCGAGGAGGAAGGCGACACCCGGCGGGGCGCGTGACCCCCCGCGCCGGATGGAGTGGAGCGTTGGAGCACCCATCCCCACCGCATTGACCCGCGGCCCCGTCGAGCGCTTTCCTGCCCCACGCCATGCCCCACGCCATCCGCATCGACCGCCACGGCGGCCCCGAGGTGCTCCGCTACGTAGAGCTCGAGCTCGCGCCGCCCGGCGCCGGTGAGGTCCGCCTCCGTCAGACCGCCGTCGGGATCAACTTCGCCGACGTCTACGCCCGCACGGGCCTCTACCCCACGGCGCTGCCCGCGGTGCTGGGGCAGGAGGCCGCCGGCGTCGTCGAGGCCCTCGGCCCCGGCGTCACCGACCTCGCCCTGGGCGACCGCGTCGTGTACGCGGGCTCCCCTGGCGCCTACGCCACCGCGCGCAACGTGCCTGTCGACGTGATCGTGAAGATCCCCGACGGCGTCGACGACGAAACCGCCGCCGCGATGATGCTCAAGGGCACCACGGCGGAGTACCTCCTCCTCCGCACGTACCCCGTGCGCGCGGGCGAGACCATCGTCTTCCACTCGGCGGCCGGCGGCGTCGGCTCGATCGCGTGCCAGTGGGCGAGGCACCTCGGGGCCGTGGTGATCGGAACCGTCGGCAGCGAGGAGAAGGTCGCCCTCGCGCGGGCGAACGGCTGCGAGCACGTGGTGGTGCTCGGCCGCGACGACCTCGCCGCCCGCGTGCGCGAGATCACCGGCGGCCGCGGCGTGCCGGTGGTCTACGACGCCGTCGGCCGCGACACCTTCGAGGCCTCGCTCGACTGCCTCTCGCCCCGCGGCACCATGGTCAGCTACGGCAACGCGTCGGGGCCGGTCCCCCCGGTGCTGCCGCTCAAGCTCACCGAGAAGGGCTCGCTCTTCCTCACGCGCCCGTCGCGCAAGCACTACACGCTCACCCGCGCGGAGACCGTCGCCTCGGCCGCGGCCCTCTTCGACGTCGTCGCGCGCGGCGCGGTGCGCGTCGACGTCCGCCAGCGCTACCCCCTCGCCGACGCCGCGCGGGCCCACGCCGAGCTCGAGGGCCGACGCACCACCGGCGCGTCGGTGCTGCTCCCCGGTGCGCCATGAGCTTCCTGGGCTTCGACCACGTGCAGCTCGCGATGCCCGTCGGCGGAGAGCCCGACGCGCGCGGCTACTACGTCGGCCTCCTCGGGATGACTGAGGACCCGAAGCCGCCAACGATGGCCGCGCGCGGGGGCTGCTGGTTTCGTGCGGGCGGGGTGGCGCTGCACCTCGGCGCCGAGGAGGACTTCCGGCCCGCGCGCAAGGCGCACCCCGCGGTGTCGGTCGACGACCTCGACGGGCTCGCGCGGCGCCTCGGCGAGCAAGGGCGCGCCGTGCGCTGGAGCGACGAGGTGCCCGGCGTGCGGCGCTTCCACACCGACGACCCCTTCGGCAACCGGCTGGAGTTCGTCGCGGGCTGAAGCTTCCTCAGGGCCGGAGCACCACCTCAGCGCGGTCGGGCGTTCCCCTCGGGCCTCACCCGAAGGCGGCGGCGAGCTCGTGGAGGATCCCGCCCGGGCTGAGCACGCCGAGCGCCACGATCTCGTCGGCGCGCTCCTGCGAGGCGCTGTTGGCGTAGATGCGCAGCTGCGGCGCGTTGCCCGACGGGCGCAGGTGGGCCACGTCGCCGTTGCGGAAGTACGCACGCACCCCGTCGAGCACGTTGATGCGCGCGATGTCGTCGAAGCCGCGCGCCGGCGTGAAGAAGCGCGCGAGCGTCGCCCGGCGCTGGCGCCACGCGTCGGCCGCCGCCACGGGCAGCGAGACTATCCCCTCCGCGCCGTGACCGAGCACCCGCCCGTCGTCCGCGAACTCCACCTCCGTCACGTCGCCCGCCGGGACGAGCGCCTCGACGATCGCGCGGCTCGTCGCCACCGGGACGCCGTCGACCAGCCCGGCGCTCCCCGAGCGCGGCGGCAGGGCGCGCCAGAGGGCGTCGAGGGAGACGCCCTGCTCGGCGGCGGCGTAGAGGTTGGCCAGGATGGGCAGCGTCGCGTCGCGCGTCGCCAGCGCCGAGATGGTCCCCGCGGCCAGGGCGAAGGCGCTGCCGGTGAGGAAGCCCCCGTTGGCCTCCCAGCCCACGATGCGCGCGGCGGGGCCCTCGCGCAGCGCGTCGATGCCCGCGACCACGTACGGCGACCCGATGCGGCACTTCACCAGCCGCACCCCGCGCTCGCGCATGCGGGTCTCCACCGCGTCGTTGGCGCTGATCGGCACCACCGCCGCGTCGGCGCGCAGGAACTCCGCCGCCACGATGCCCAGCAGGTCGCCCGGGAGGAAGCGCACCCGCCGGGCCGCGCCGTCTCCCGCCCCGCCCGGCGCGACGGCCAGCATCAGCGGGCGGTCGGAGTCGCCGTCGGTCGACACGATGGCGTCGAGCGGTGCGCCCGCCGCCGCGGCGAGGGCCTCCATGGCGTCGAGCTGCGCCGGGGTGATGTTCTCCGTGTCGATGGGGACGAAGGTCTCCGAGCGCCCGGCGGTCACCACCTCCGCGCCCAGCTCTCGCAGGATGCGCGCGACGAGGTCGCGACCCACCGCGGAGTGCTGATAGACCAGCACGCGACGGCCGCGCAGCCCGCCCGGCGCGAAGCTCTGGAGGTAGCGCGCGACGTAGCGCTCCTCGGCCGAGCCGTCGACGGCCGGGGCCTCGTCGGGGCGCTTGAGCATGCCCGCCGGGTCGAAGGCCGAGTCACCCTCGGCGCGGCCGTACTCCTCGGCGCGCACCCGCGCGACCTCGGCCACGATGCCCGCCTCGTCGGACTTGAGCACCTCCCCGGCGCGCTTGTTCACCTTGATGCCGTTGCGGTCGAAGGGGATGTGGCTCCCGGTGACCATCACCCCCGCCCGGCCGCTCGTGCTCGAGTGCAGCAGCAGGGCGGGCGTCGGGATGAGCCCGGCGTTCTCGACCTCGCAGCCGAGGTCGCGGATGGCCCGCACGCTTGCGCGCAGGATGCGCCCCGTGCTCGGCCGCAGGTCGCCCGCCACCACCACGCCGCCGCCCGGCGGGAGGTCGCCGACGGCCAGCAGGTAGCGCAGCGCGCCCTTCACGTTGACGTAGGCCTCGAGGTCCGTGAGGTCGGCGACCAGGCCGCGAAGGCCGCTGGTGCCGAAGGACAGGGGCACCGGCACGTGCCGGAGCCACGACGGAAGGGGGACGTTCGACATGGGGGAGGGTCTCCTCGGAGGCTCATCATTGCCCTCATCGTGCGCAGGGCGCTTTCAGGCTGGGGTTCCGCGCGTTGGCGCGTCACCCCAGGCAATAACAGGAGGGCCGCCCCGGACGATGTCCGGGGCTCCGGACGGCCGTCTCTGTGCGCAGGTCGCCGGGGCCGCTGTCGAGCGAACGGAGGGTCACCCCCAGACGTGGACGCGGCGCCTCCGGCGCGTATCAGGCAACGCCCGTTCGGAGCCCCGGACACCGTCCGGGGCGGCCCTCCTGTTATTGCCTGGGGTGACGCGCCAACGCGCGGAACCCCAGCCTGAAAGTGTCCTGCGCACGATGAGGGCAACGATGAGTCCTCGGAGGGGGGGGGAGGGGGAACGGGCGGGTAGGCTTCTTACCGGCTGGTGTATTCGCTCATCGGGGGGCAGGTGCACACCAGGTTGCGGTCGCCGTAGGGGTTGTCGATGCGCCCCACCGCCGGCCAGAACTTGCAGTCCTTCAACCACGGCGCGGGGTACGCCGCCTGCTCGCGCGAGTACGCGTGCTTCCACCCGTCGCTGGCGATCACCGCGGCGGTGTGCGGCGCGTGCTTGAGCGCGTTGTCGGCCCGGTCGCTGCGGCCCTCCTCGATGGCGCGGATCTCCTCGCGGATGGTGATGAGCGCGTCGCACAGCCGGTCGAGCTCGCCCTTCGACTCGCTCTCCGTGGGCTCGATCATCAGGGTGCCCGGCACCGGGAAGCTCATCGTCGGGGCGTGGAAGCCGAAGTCCATCAGCCGCTTGGCCACGTCGTCGACCTTCACGCCCGACGTCTTCTCGAAGGGCCGCAGGTCGATGATGAACTCGTGCGCCACCCTTCCGCGCGCGCCGCGGAAGAGCACCGGGTACACGCCCTCCAGGCGCTTCGCCATGTAGTTGGCGCCCAGGATGGCGACCTGCGTCGCGCGCTTGAGCCCGGCGCCGCCCATGAGCGCGATGTACACCCACGGGATCGTCAGGATGCTCGCGCTCCCATACGGGGCCGCGGAGACCGCGCCGGAGGCCTGCGCGCCCGCCCCCGCCGGCGCCACCACGGGGTGACCCGGCAGGAAGGGCGCGAGGTGCTTCGCCACCGCGATGGGGCCCATCCCCGGGCCGCCGCCGCCGTGCGGGATGCAGAAGGTCTTGTGGAGGTTCATGTGGCAGACGTCGGCGCCGATGTCGCCGGGGCGGCACAGGCCCACCTGCGCGTTGAGGTTGGCGCCGTCCATGTAGACCTGGCCGCCGTGCGCGTGCACGGCCTCGCAGATGGCCTTGATCTCCTCCTCGAAGACCCCGTGCGTGGAGGGGTAGGTGACCATCAGGGCGGAGAGCTTCGCGTGGTGCTCGGTCACCTTCGCGTGCAGGTCGTCGACGTCGACGTCGCCGTTGGGGGTGCACTTCACCGAGACCACCCGCATGCCCGCCACGACGGCGCTGGCGGGGTTGGTGCCGTGCGCCGAGTCGGGGATGAGGCAGATGTCGCGGTGGTGGTCGCCGCGGCTGTGGTGGTAGGCGCGGATGGTGAGCAGCCCCGCGAGCTCGCCCTGCGAGCCGGCGTTGGGCTGGAGGCTCACCGCGGCGAAGCCCGTGATCTCCGCGAGCCAGGTCTCCAGGTCGCGGAACACCTTGTGGTACCCGCGGGCCTGCTCGGAGGGGGCGAAGGGGTGCAGCTCGCCGAAGGCGGCCCAGGTGACGGGCAGCATCTCGCTGGTGCCGTTGAGCTTCATCGTGCACGAGCCCAGCGGGATCATCGAGTGCGTCAGCGACAGGTCGCGCCCGCGCAGCTTGGTGATGTACCGCAGCAGCTGCGTCTCCGAGTGGTACGAGTTGAACACCGGGTGCGTGAGGATGGCCGAGCGGCGCGCGAGGGCGGCGGGGATGGCCACCGCCGACTCGTGCAAGAGGGCGTCGGGCGAGAGCGACGCGGCGCGGTTGCCCGCGAGGTCGAAGGCCGCGAAGAGGGCGCGGAGGTCGTCGCGGGTGGTGGCCTCGTCGAGGGCCACGCCGAGGCTGCCGTCGCCGTGCACCCGGAGGTTGATGCGCTGCTGGTGCGCGCGGGTGACCACCTCGTGGCCGCGGCCCTCGGCCACGCGCACGTGCAGCGTGTCGAAGAACTGCGCGTGGAGCACCGTGTGCCCGAGCCGGCGCAGGCCCTCGGCGAGCGCGCGGGTCATGGCGTGGGTGCGCACGGCGATGCGCCGCAGGCCGTCGGGCCCGTGATAGACGGCGTACATCCCGGCCATGATGGCGAGCAGCGCCTGGGCCGTGCAGATGTTGCTCGTCGCCTTGTCGCGGCGGATGTGCTGCTCGCGGGTCTGGATGGCCATGCGCAGCGCGGTGTGGCCGTGGGCGTCGCGGGAGACGCCGATGATGCGGCCGGGCATGCGCCGGGCGTGCTCGGGCTTCGTGGCGATGAAGGCCGCGTGCGGCCCGCCGAAGCCCATGGGGACGCCGAAGCGCTGGCTGTTGCCGACGGCGATGTCGGCGCCGAGCTCGCCCGGGGACGTGAGCGAGACGAGCGCGAGGAGGTCGGCGGCCATCACGACCTGGGCCCCGGCGGCGTGGGCGCGGGCGATGGGCTCGCGCCAGTCGTGCAGGGCCCCGGCGGAGCTCGGGTACTGGATGAGCAGGCCGCAGACCGGGGCCGCGGCGTCGACGGGCAGGTCGCCGAGCGCGTCGACGGTGACCACGTGGACGCCGAGGGCCTCGGCGCGGGTGCGCACGACGGCGACGGTCTGCGGGTGGCAGCCCTGGTCGACGAGGAAGGTGCGGGGCGTGTCGTGGCCGCCCGCGATGTTGACGCACATGGCCATGGCCTCGGCGGCGGCGGTGGCCTCGTCGAGCAGCGAGGCGCCCGCGAGGGGGAGGCCGGTGAGGTCGGCGATGAGGGTCTGGAAGTTGAGCAGGGCCTCGAGGCGCCCCTGGGAGATCTCGGCCTGGTAGGGCGTGTACTGGGTGTACCAGCCCGGGTCTTCGAGGATGTTCCGCTGGATGACCGGCGGTGTGATGGTGGGGTGGTAGCCGAGCCCGATGAACGAGCGGAAGCGCTGGTTCTCCCCGGCGACCTGCGCGAGGAGCTGTAGCAGCCCGCTCTCGCTGCGGGCGGTGGGGTCGTCGACGCCGTGCTGCGAGAGCTCGATCTGCAGCGGGCGCGCGAGCCGGATGGCCGCCGGGACGGTCTCGTCGGAGAGCGCGTCGAGGGAGGCGGCGCCCACCGTGGCGAGCATCGCGGCGAGCTCGGCCTCGTCGGGCCCGATGTGCCGGTGGACGAAGGTGTCGGAGGCGTCGAGGAGGGAGCTGGTCTCGTGCTCGGATCGCATCGGTGGGTGCCTGTTGGTCTTTCGGGGTGACGGAGCCGAAGAAGCGGAGTGCTGATGCGCCCGAGGAGATAGGTCAACCCGCCGCGGGGGGTCAACGCCGGCCTACGCGCCCCGCAGCACTCCGAAGTCGAGCAGCATCCCGACGGCGCCCGCGGGCACCGCCTCGCCCGCCGCCGCGCTCGCGTCGCGCAGGGCGTCGTCGACGGGGCGCCCGTCGAAATGGTGCAGCTGCTCGAAGAGCACCCGCGGAACCTCCAGCGGGTCGAGGTGGCTGTACCCCTGCACGCGCACCGACTGCGCCGTGAGCCCGACCACGGCCATGCGGCCCAGCGCCACCCGCGCGGGCAGCGCGTCGTCGTCGAGCTGCGCGGCCGCGAGGCGCACCGTCGCCGCGAGGGCCCGGGCCTCGGCGCCGCCCAGCGCGAGCACCTCGGCCGCGGTGAGCGCCTCGGCCATGTCGGCGCACGCGTGGAAGTACCCCTCGACGTCGCCCGTCCAGCGGCCCCAGAGGTCGGCGTCGCGGGCGGTGACGTCGGCGCGGGCCTGGCCGTGCGGCTGCGCGAGCGGGGCCATGCGGGCGAGGGCCCCGGCGGGCACGTCGAGGGTGAGCGCGCAGTGCCACGCGACGGCGCGCTCGAGGTGGGCGAGGAGCTGTTGCAGGCGGTTCCAGAGGGCCTTGGCGCGCTCGCCGCGGGTGTGCTTGCAGAACCACGTCGCGCAGGTGGCCTCTCGCCACGCCCACACCCCGCAGCGCCCGCCGACGGGCTCGTAGTGGGGGCAGCGCAGGCTCGGGTCGCGGCCGAAGCGCTCGCCGTCGGTGTGCGTGGCGGCGATCACGGCGGGGTCGGCGACGAGGCCCAGCGGGGAGAGCCCGTCGCCCGCCGCGATGCGCCGACGCACCGAGGCCGCGCCGTGGGCCGAGGCATCGCGGAGCGCGCCGCCGACGAGGAAGTTGGCCAGGGACGGGAGGTAGGTGCAGCAGCGGGTGTCGGGCGAGAAGCTCAGCGCGCCGGGCGGGAGCGACGGGTCGGGGAGCATCGCGCAGTCGTCGCAGGTGGCGTTCGCCTCGTCGGGCAGCGAGGGCGGGTCGAGCACGGCGCCGAGCCACCGCGCCTGGAGCGGCGGCAGCGACGCGTCGGCGGGGCGCAGCAGCGGGAGCGATCGCCGGGGCATCGGTGGGGGGGCGGGGGCCCTCTCATCCCTCGCGGGCGGCCTGGCGCCACTGCTGCGGCAGGTCGAGGAGCCCTTCGCTGTGCAGGTGGTCGTAGAAGGCGTCGCACATCACGCCGCAGGCGGTGCTGAACACCCGCGGGTCGGCCACGAAGGCGAGGGTCTCCGGGCGCAGCGCGCTGGAGGTGGCGTTGAGCCGCGCGACGAGGGGGTCCTGCACGTTGAGCACGAGGTTCTCGAGGAAGTGCTTCTCGAAGGCCTCGCGGAAGCTCGGGAAGGCCCGCGGGCCGATGCGGGGCATGCCGTGAATGGGGTCGCCCGCGCGCGCCACCTTGCCCTCGCGCACCACGGCCCAGCAGAACTCGCCGAGGTTGCTGCGGAAGCCGTCGTGGAAGAACTCCGTGAACACCTCGATGACGATGGGCAGCAACCGGCCGAGCTCGGGGGCGCGCTGCGACAGGTACGACGACTGGAGGTCGCGCTCCCAGCGGCCGAGGCGCTCGAGGGCCGTGTCGTAGAGCTCCTCGCGCTCGTAGTGGAGCGCGCGGAGGTCGTCGCGCAGGCGCTGCTGGTTGTGCAGCACGGCGGTGTAGAGGGCCTGCTCGGCGGTGGTGACGAGGCGGGCGGCGAGCTCCTCGGGGCGCGCGTTGTGCCCGAGGGCGAACTCGAAGAACAGCGTGGTGAAGCGCCGCGAGAGGAGCTCCAGCTTGAGCTTGAGGAAGTTGCCGCGCCGCGGGTCGAGCACCTGCTCCAGGCTCTTGCGGAGCACGGCGATGAGGTCGATCTCGTAGTCGGCGCTGGAGACCGTGGTCTCGGGGCGCTGCGACTGCCGCACGTCCTGGATGGCCCGCAGGTCGTTGATGACCTGCTGGGTGATGGCGTCGAGCTCGGCGTTGGTCTGCTGCTCGGGGTTGAAATACACCACCCGCGCGCTCACCTGCTCGCCGCGCAGCTTGAGGGCCGCGCTGGCGAGGTCGAGGCGCTGCTGGGTGCTGCCGCCGATGAGCGACCCGCTGGCGGGGTCACCCCCGACCGCCGGGCGCTGGGTGGGCGTGGCGGGCAGCGGTGGCGGCGGCGGGGTCGCGCCCGGGTTGGTGCGCTTCACCAGCGGGATCGGGGTGCTGTCCCGCCGCGCGTCCGCGGGGACGGGTGGCGGTGCGCTCGTCGGGACTCCCGGTCGGGTCTTCTCACTCACGGCGGCCCGCAGTGTATCCGCTCCCTGCGCGCGGCGCCCACAACCCTGCCATGATGCCCGTCGGCAGCGCAGACCCACCCCCCATGAGCACCCGCGAACTCCTCGCCCTCGGCACGGCGTCCCAGGTCCCCACCCGGCGGCGCAACCACAACGGCTATTTCCTGCGCTGGGACGACGAGGGCTTCCTCTTCGACCCGGGCGAGGGGACCCAGCGGCAGATGGCCTTCGGCGAGCTCCCCGCGAGCGCCCTGCACCGCATCTTCGTCACGCACTTCCACGGCGACCACTGCCTCGGCCTCGCGGGCATCCTCCAGCGCCTCTCGCTCGACCGCTGCGCGCACCCCGTGACGGTCCACTACCCCGCGTCGGGGCAGGTGTACTTCGACCGCCTCCAGGACGCGTCGATCTACCACCACGCCGCGACCATCATCCCGGCCCCGGTGGACATCCCCCCCGGGGCCCTCACCCTCATCGCCGAGGCCGCGGACTACCGTGTGTTCGCGCACGTGCTCGACCACCCCGTGCCCACGGTGGGCTACCGCATCGAGGAGCGCCCCTCGCGCACCTTCCTCCCCGAGCGCCTCGCCGCGCACGGCGTCGTCGGCCCCGCCATCAAGACCCTCCAGAGCGAGGGCTCCCTCTCCGTGGGCAGCCGGGTGGTGTCCCTCGACGAGGTGAGCGTGCCCCGCCCCGGCGGGGTGTTCGCGTTCGTGATGGACACGGCCCCGTGCCCCGGAGCGACCGCCCTGGCCCGCGACGCCGACCTGCTCGTGATGGAGGCGACCTTCTCCGCCGCCGACCAGGAGCTCGCCACAGCCTACGGCCACTCCAGCTCCGTCGATGCTGCGCGCACGGCCCTCGCGGCGGGCGCCCGGCGCCTCGCGATCACCCACTTCTCCCAGCGCTACACCAGCGTCGAGGCCCACCTCGCGGAGGCCCGGGCGGTGTTCCCCGAGACCGTGGCGCTGCGCGACCTCGACCGGGTCCCGATCCCGCGCCGGCGGGCGTAGGCCCTCGCCGCAGGAGTTGTGACGGGTTGGTTCGTGGGCCCCCTCACCGCGCTGCCGCGCGCCCTGTACCCCCATCGGATGATGCTCATCATTGCCCTCTTCGTGCGCGAACCGCTTGTAGGCTGCGGGTTCCGGGCTACCCGCACACCTTCGCGCGCCTTGGCTGCCGCGGGTTGAAACCCACGGCAGCCAAGGGAAAGCCCGCGGCGGGCTGGTCACTGTGCCTG
>JAUSAZ010000147.1 GCA_030652255.1 Myxococcales bacterium
CGCGCCCGACGCTTCATCGACGAGGTGCCCGCGACGACCCTCTGGCGCGCGACGGCGTGGCTCTACGACAAGGAGACGCGGTCGTCCTACGCGATCGAGCACGAGACGCCGAAGCCGGGGCGCGCCGAGCGCTTCGTCGCAGTCCTGCGCGAGGCAGGCATGGCAGAGCCCATGTCGCGCGAGCTCCTCGTCCACGTGCAGAACAGCATCGTCGAGGCGGACTACATCGAGCGCCAGGAGCGCACGAAACAGAATTGGGTCGGTCGCACCACCGCGACCTTCGAGGAGGAGGTCTACCTGGTCCCGCCGACGCCCGCGGCCCTGCCCGGGCTCCTCGACGCGTGGATCGTCCTCGCCAATCGGCTGACCGACGTCGCCAGCGAGGTTCCTCCGACGATCGTGGCGACGGTGCTCTCGTTCGCGTTCGTCTACCTGCACCCCTTCCTCGACGGCAACGGGCGCACCCACCGTTGGCTGATCCACTGGGCGCTCGCGCGATGTGGGTTCGGGCCGCGCGACGTGGTCCTCCCGGTGTCCGCGGCGATCCTGCGCGACATGGGCGGGTACCACGCGCTGCTTGAGCGGGCGTCCCAGCCGATCCGCCGACACGCGCGCTACGAGCTCCGCCCGGAGGGTCTCGTGGTGCTCGAAGACCACGCCGACCTCTATCGCCACCTCGACCTCACTGCGCACGCGGAGGCACTGCATGTCTGGCTCGCGCGCACCATCGACCGCGAAATGCCCGAGGAGGTGGCCTTCCTCGAGCGCCACGACCGCGCCCTCGATGGGGTCCGCGCCGTGCGGGAGATGCCCGATCGGCGAGAGCGGCTGTTCATCCAGTGTGTGGTGCAGAACAAGGGACGTCTCTCCAAGGGCAAACGCCTGCTCTTCGCGGAGCTGCCCGATGAGGAGCTCGCCCGGATGGAGTCGGCCGTCCGCGACGCCTTCGCGCTCGACGACCCCTCCACCGGGTGACCGAGATCGTGCACCACCCGACGCCACCAGGCATCGGTGCCGGCCGCGTCATGCTCACGTGCTCTGCCAGCGCCGAGAGGTCTGCGAAGCGCGAGGGCGACACTTCTCCCGCCGCGCTCGCTTGACCGCGTCGTAGAGGGCAGGCGCCCGACTCCATCCGTGGTCTGCGCTGCGCTCTCACGCCACGAGGACCACCGCGATCTCCGTGGAGAGGCACGTCGGTCCCGGGTTTCGGTTACAACCCTCGGTCCATGCCCGGCGCAGGCGCACCCCGATGACCCTCTCCAAGACCCGCTGCGAGATCGGCACCTCGGCCCACCTGCACGAGATGCGGGCGCTCGAGTTCCTCGCGCAGCAGCTCCCCGATCGCGAGCCCTACCGCCTCTACGGGCTCAAGGAGCTCGTCGAGCCCGGCGGCCGTCGCTACGAGATCGACGCCATCGTCCTCGGGCCCAACGCCCTCTATCTCATCGAGATCAAGTCCCACCCCGCCCACGTCTCCGGCGACCACGTCGACTGGACCCTCCAGTGGAAGGACGGCCGCGGTCGCACCGTCATGGAGAACCCCGTCTCCCTCGCCAACCTCAAGGCGAAGGCGCTCGGCTCCCAGCTCGAGCGCGAGCTCCGCGGCGGTCCTCGTCCCTACGTCCAGGCCCTCGTGTTCCTCGAACACCCCGAGGCCTCCGTCGAGGCGAAGAACGGCGCCGACAACTGGGTCGTCACCCGCCACGACATCCTCAAGGCCCTCACCACCGGGGTCTTTCCCGACGCCAGCCCCAGGCTCCGCACCTCCCTCATCGATCGCCCGCAGGCCGAGCGCGTCGTGGCCGCCCTGCGCAAGCTCGGCCTGCGCAACTCCGTCGCCCGCCGCCGCGTCGCGGGCTACCTCCTCGACGACGAGCTCTCCGACGGACCCGGCTGGCAGGACACCCGCGCCCACCTCGAAGCCGTCCCCGATCGCCTCGCTCGCGTCCGCAGCTACGTCGTCCCCGGCGACGCCAGCCGCGAGCGCCGCGAACAGCTCAGCCGCGCCGCCGCCCGCGAGGCTTCGTTGCTCACCGTGCTCTCCGACCACCCGCGCATCCTCAAGATGCTCACCGCGGAGATCGACGGACCCCTCGGCGGCCCTTGCCTCCTCTTCGAGCACCACAAGGACGAGGTCACGCTGGAGCAGTTTCTCCGGCGCACGCCCGACCTCTCCTTCCAGCGTCGCGCGGAGCTCGTCGCCCAGGTCGCCGAGGCGCTCGCGTGGTGCCACCGCAAGCAGATCCTCCACCGGGGACTCGACCCGACCAGCATCCTCGTGCGTCGCAACGACGACCCCGACGGGCCCGCGCTGGCCGACCCGCCGCTCGCCGTCCGGCTCTTCAACTTCCAGCTCGCGGCCCACGTCGGCGGAACCTCCGGCACCCACCACGCCTCCGACTGGAGCACCGACCCGACCCTCGTCTACCGCGCGCCCGAGGTGCTCCAGAACATCGCCTTCGCCACCCCCGCGAGCGACGTGTTCTCCCTCGGCGCCGTCGCCTGGCGCATCTTCACCAACCAGTCCCCGGGCAGCACCCTCGCCGAGCGGGCGAAGCTCCTCCAGGTCGGCCACCTCTCCCTCGCCGCCGCCCGCGACGACCTCGCGCTTGCCGCGCCGCCCGCCGCTGAGTCCTCCCTCGACGAGCTCGTGGCCATGGCCACCTGCGTCGATCCGGTGCAGCGCATCGACGACGTCACGGCCTTCCTTGGGCTCTTCCTCGACGCCGTCACGAGACCCGAGTCTCCCGAAGAAGAAGACCCCGACCCCCTCGAAGCCCGCGTCGGCGACGTGCTCAAGGGAGGGATCACCGTCAAGAAGTTCCTCGGCAGCGGCGCCACCGCGAGGGTGCTGCGCGTGGAGCGCAACGGGCTTCGCTACGCCCTCAAGGTGGCCCTCGACGCCGAGCACGGCGAGCGCCTGCGCCACGAGGCCGACGTGCTCGAACAGCTCCGCGGCGACCGCATCGTGGTGCTCTACGACCGGCTCGTCGTCGGCAAGCGCGCCGCGCTGCTGCTGGAAGACGCGGGAGAGAGCCTCGCCGACCTGCTGCAGCGCGAAGGACCGCAGAGCCTCGACTACGCCCGCCGCTGGGGTGAGGACCTCCTGCTCGCCCTCGAACGCCTCGAAGAGCAGGGCGTTCAGCACCGCGACATCAAGCCGGCCAACCTCGGGATCCTCGACGGAGAGAGCAAGAAGCGCCGTCATCTGATGCTCTTCGACTTCTCCCTGAGCGGCCTGCCGGTGAGTGCCGTCACCGCGGGGACTCCGGCCTACCGCGATCCCTTCCTCGCCGAGCGAGGGATCTGGGACGACGCCGCCGACCGCTACGCCGCCGCCGTCTCCCTGCACGAGCTCCTCACCGGGCTGCGACCGCGCTGGGGGAGGGGCGACGGCCCGGTGGGTCCGAGCGACGAGCTCGCCCTCGACGCCGAGCGCTTCGACGCAGCGGTGCGCGACCGGCTGGTGGCCTTCTTCCGCCACGCGATGCAACGCGACCTCTCGCAGCGGCACTCCTCCGCAGAGGCCATGCGACGCGAGTGGGAAGCCTGCTTCGCGATGGCCGCCGTCGCTCCGTCCCCCGTCGCCTCCTCGACCGCCGTGAGCCCAGGCCCGGAGGAGCCCGTCCCCTCCTTCGACCTCACCACAGTACGACCCGACACGCCGCTGGAGGCGATCGGGCTCTCGGTGCGCGCGCGCAACGCCCTCGACCGCTCGGGCATCGTCTACGCGGCACAGCTCCTCCGGCTGCCCGAGAACCTGCTCTCGTCCATCCGGGGGATCGGGCGCGACACCGCGCGCGAGATCCAGGAGTTTCGTCGCAGGCTGCGCGATCTCCCGCATCTCGCCTCCGTGGTGGAGCGCGAGTTCTGCCCGGGCTATCGCGGTGAGGACGCCTACCTCGCGGTCACCGACCTCGACGAGGACCTGCGCATCAGCCTCGAAGACGCCGGGATCATGGGGCTTGCGGCGCTGGCCGCGGCTCCCCGCAGCCAGGTCGAGCAGCTCGCCCGACCGCACGGGTCCAAGGCCCTGAAGGCGCTGAAGGCGGCGCTCGATGCCGCGCAGGAGGAGCGCAAGCGCGCCGACGAGCCGCGCACCGTCGAGGCCTGGCTCGACGCCGCGTTGCCTCCGAAGACCAGAGCGAAGCGCTCGTACGTGAAGCTGGTCTGGCAGTGGATGGGCCTCGACCCGGCGGTGGCTGTCGAGCCTGGGGACTCGGTCGCGCTCTCCGCCGCCCTTGGCTGCACGAGGCAGAATGTGTCGGCCGCGCTGATCCGGGCGCGCGGCGAGTGGCGCGACGGGGCGACCCTGGCGCCGATCACGGAGCTGGTGGCTCGGCAGCTCGAGGCGCTGGGCGACGTGGCGAGGCTCGATCGCCTGGCGGAGACCGTCGGTGCGGTGCTGCCCCACGATGCGGGGGCGGAGCGCGACGCGATGGCAGCGCGGCGGGTCGAGGCGCTGGTCACCGTCGCGGTCGAGCGCGACGACACGCTCTCCCTGGAGCGGGTGTCGGGCCGACGCTGGGTGGCCCGCGACCACCGGCTCTTCGCGACGCTCAAGGCCCTCGGCGCGAAGGCCGACGAGCTCGCCGCGAGGATGCCGCTGCCGTCGTCGGGGGAGGTGCAGGAGGCGCTCAGCTCCATCGCTGCGGACACCGCGCTCGCTCGCCTCCCGACCGACCGGCTGGTCGCCCTCGCGGCGGACGCGAGCCGTGGGGCCGCGAGGAGCGCGAGGCTCGAGCTCTACCCCCGCGGGCTCGACGCGCGGCGGGCGCTGGCGCTGTGCCACGGAGCGCTGGCCATCGAGCGTGATCGCATCTCCGAGGAGCAGCTCCGCGCGGTGTTGCAGGCGCGCTATCCCGAGGCCGCCGAGCTCCCCTCGCGACCGGCGCTCGACGAGCTCGTGAGCTCGGCGCTGAGCCTGGAGTGGGACCCTGCGGTGAGCGCATGGCGGCGGCCCGGTGCGCGGGTCGAGACGTCGAGTCAGATGCAGAGCAACGTGGCCCCGGCTGCGATGCCGACGGTGACCCCGGCTGCCCGACCCGCGAAGCGGAGCGCCGAGGCGCAGGAGGCGTGGGACTTCGACGAGGCCCTGCGCATCGCGGCGCGGCGGCGAGACTGGCGGGTGCTGGAGGTCGAGCCCCCGTACGCGACGCAGGTGGCGGAGCGCGTGGCCGAGCGCCTCGGGACGAAGGCACGGTCGCTGGACGCGGCACTCACCGCAGAGGCCGACGTAGTGATGGCGGAGCGCAAGGTGTCGGCCGAGGCCGTGGCGAGCGCCGACCGCGCAGGACCATCGGGGAAGCACTGGGCGCTGCTGCGGACGCTGATGCAGGGAGCCGCGGAGAGGGTCGCGGCGCGGTGGACCAGGGAGAAGGGGCCGCTGGTGCTGACGGACCTCGGGCTGGCGGCGCGGTATGAACTGCGGGGGTTGTTGGAGACGATGCTCCAGGCGACGAGGGCGGACAATGGGCCGGCGGTGTTCCTGGTACTGGCGCGGTATGGGGATGCGATGGCGGTGATCGATGGAGGCGTCGGGCCGGGGCTGCCGGTGCCGACGCACTCGCTGGCGCAGTGCGTGGCGGTGCCGCAGGCGTGGGTGAAGAACCAGCATCGGGGTGAGGCGTAGGGTGTCGCTATCAGGGCCCACATGCCTACGATCCGACGGTGGAGAGAGTTCGTAGAGGCCGGGCACCATGAGAAACGGTGGACCGAGGGGAAGCTGCGCGCGGAGGCCCGGACGACCGCGGAGAAGAAGGCGCCGAAGGGCGGGGAGGGGGCGAAAGTGAATGGAGCGACCCGATGGATGACATCGATAATGAGTCCGATGAACTCGGCCTGATCGGTCGGACGGTCTCAGGTCGATACCATGTACTCCGGCACCTGGGCGCTGGCGGTATGGGGGACATCTATCACGCGATCGACGAACGGCTGAAAAAGGCCATCGTCTTGAAGGTGCTGAAGGAGCCGTACTCACGCCACGATCATTCCGTCGCCCGGTTCACGCAGGAGGCAAAGTCGGCCGCGCGGATCAAGCATGAAAACGTGATTGACGTCACGGACTATGGAAAGACCGAAGCGGGCTCATACTACATTGCCATGGAGCTGCTAGTCGGGATGGACCTCGCGACCGAGCTCGCGGGCAGAAGGACGGTGGATGCGTCTCGCGCCAGCCGCATCGCGATGGACGTCTGTGGCGCCCTCATGGCCGCGCACGCGATCGGCGTCTGCCATCGCGACCTGAAGCCCGAGAACATCTTCCTGTCTCGGACGGTGGACGAGGAGGAGGTCGTGAAGGTCATCGACTTCGGGATCGCGCAGATGCGTGACTCCGCAGGAGAATCAACAAGGCACATCACTCGCGAAGGGACCTTCATCGGAACGCCGGAGTACATGGCCCCAGAGCAGGTTCGCAGCGCCGCGATCGATGGTCGTGCGGACCTCTACGCCCTGGGGGTTGTCCTCTTCCGAATGCTCGCCGGCCGCACGCCGTTCTGGGGAGAGAACGCCGTGGCGCAGAAACTCGCCTGTTTTCCGCCGAGCATTCGCGACTTCAATCCGGGGTTCCGCCACGAATGGCTGGAGCGGGTCGTGCGTCGCGCCCTCGTCCGCGACCGGGACTTCCGTTTCCAGTCTGCCCAGGAGATGCGCGAGGCGCTCGCCGGAACCCTCGCGAGCGTCTGGCCTTGCGCGGCGCCGCCGGGATCTCCGTCGGCAATCGTTGAAGGCCTTGAGACGGATCGATCGCCGACCGAGGTATCGCCCCCGGCGCTCACACTGCTGGCCTCGCACCGCCTGCGCACTGTAATCGCGACAAATGAGGCGGCGCTGTTCAGGCTGGAGGTGGCCGCCCGCGCCGTCATCAGCGCCGAGCACGAGCCCCGGTGGCAGGACCAGTGGCAGCATCGGCTCCGGGCCGCCGAGGAGTTCGTGCACTCGATCGAGGGGGCACTCCTCGCGAGGCTCGACCGCCTGCTCACGGCAGGCCCCAACAAGGACCAGTTGAGTTGGATCGCGCGACGGTTTCGGCACGCTGGCAGGCAGGTGTGGGCTGCGCTCCTCGACTCGCTGCCCCAGCCGCTCCCGTGGGGTCTGCGCACGATGCGCAAGCACCTGCAAGGGGGGCTTCCTCCGTCGCTGCGAGCTCTCGGGGCGCTCCTCGCCGAGGTGGAGTCGACGCTTCCACCGGAGATGGGCGCGCACGTCGCAGCGATGATGGGCGTCTCCCCACAGCGCTCCGGCGATCTGATCGCCGCAGGCGCCCTGCGGAACGTCCTGCACCATCGGCCGGACTACGAGCGCGATCCCACGAGGACCATGGAGGAGGCCGAGCACCTCCTGGGCAGGGTGGAGTTTCGGGGACTGTGTTGCATCGACGTGCCGGAGAGCACCGGCGAGTGGTTGATGGACCTCGCGAAGGTGGTGGTCGGTCGTTCGGATTCGAAGACGTAGGATGAGCCCTGACACCCGATGAATGCTGATGAGTGGATGTCGCGCCAGGCCTCCCTGCCGTATCCGATCAGGACAACGGTCGGCTTCTTTCGAGAGCTGTTCGATCACCAGGAGTACGCCGCTGCGTGGCTCCAGGCGCGTGACGTCTACGAAGTGACGATTCGATTCGTCGCGGCGGTCCTGCTCTCGGCGTCGCGCGACTTCGACCTCCCGGAAGTAGGAATCGCCCTGGGCGAGCTCATGTCCCGGCATCCGCCGAGCCTGGGAACATGGCTCGCGAACGCAGACCGGCTCGCAAGGTCCCTGGCCCTACTTCCGGTGCCGCAATCAGTCACCGCCCTCGTCGGAGCCATTCGCCTTCGTACGCCTCGTCGGAAGGACCTCAGTCGTGGCCCGCTCCTGCGCGTTCTCGAAGAGGGCCTCGAGTGGCGCAACGCCGAGATCGGTCATGGCGCCCTCGGTCGACGCGCCTGGACGCTGAACGTCGACGTCGCGACACGGGTCGAGCGGGTCGGACGGCTCCTGATCGAACTCGATCCATTGGCAGGGTGGCTCGCCCGCTGCGAACTCGGGGGCGACCAGTGGCCGTTGTCGGAGGAGCCGCTGCCCGCCCGCGTCGCCAGCGCTTCCGTCGGACTCATCACGGGCGACGGCGCCTCGCTTCCGCTCTCCCCGATGGTGCGTCTGGTGCCGGAGGGCACCTCCGCCTACGTCGTCGTATTCGATCGTAGACTCGTCAGCCGTACCGGTGTGGTTCAGGGCAGCCGGTGGATCGACTTCATCGCGGGTCGTCGCTTCACGGTGTCGCCAGGCATCGAAGACGTCGGGCCCGTCGCGTCACCTCCCTCGGTCGAGGCTGGTGCCGCCCTCGCGGTGTCGCCAGACATCGTGGACGTCGACATCGCTCGACTCCTGGTGGATCGGCAGCTCGTCGGGCCCGATCCGCAGCGGCTCTTTCGACGGAGCGCGGTCGACCAGCTGCTCGAACACATCGAGACGGCCCGGGCCGGGTACGTCTGGATTCACGGCGGTCCAGGGACGGGCAAGTCGTGGTTCGCAGCTGGCCTCGCCATGCCGGAGCGGGTGCCCGAGCTCGCATCCGACGTGCTGGTGCTCCATTTGGGGTGGGGCGTCCAGCAGTCCCTGGCCGTGCAGGCCCATGCGCTCACCGAGCATATGAAGGAGCGATTCGGCGCATTGGTGTACCTCCCGCTGGGGGGCTCGTCCGCCGAGCTTGGGGGCGCCCTGCTGAACCTCCTCGCGTACGCGGCAGAGCGCAGTTCGGCAGATCGCTTCGTCCTGGTCCTCGACGGGCTCGACGAGGTGGCCGTCGGCCCGGCGAGCGCTTCCGTCCTGCTCGATGCACTCCCCCTGCCGGGTGAACTCCCAGACCGTGTCTTCATCGCCCTCACGTCCAGGCTTGAGCCAGACCTCCCGGTGCACATCAGGTCGACGCTCGGCCGACTCCGCCACGATGCGAGTCCAGAGTCGTGGCTCCCGTTCCGTCTCGAGAAGGACGCCGACGACGTCCATCGGCTCACCCGCGCGGTCGCGCTTCGCCACCTCGGCGACGCCCCCGAGGATGTGATCGGCGCCGTGGTCGCGGCCTCCGAGGGTTCACCGCTACGCGCATCCTACCTCGCCGAAATGGCACGCCTCGAGCCGATGAGCATCGCGACGCTCGGACCGCTCGGCCTCGACGCACTGCACACAGCCTACCTGGACAGCCTGCAGGGGCTGCTGGGTCGTGCCTTCACGGATTTCTACGGGCCCCTCCTCGGCGTGCTGGCCGCGGCGCGTGAGCGGCTCCCGTTGATGGTGCTCGCGGAGGTGCTCCGGCGTTCCGCCGATGACGTCTACCTTCTCCTGCTCGACCTCAAGCACCTGCTGCTGTTCTCCGCGGGGGAGGCTGGGCTGCCGCTCGTGGGGCTCTTCCACGTTGAGCTGCATCGCCACCTTCGCCGCGGACCGCTCGCCGTCTTGGGGCACCACGCCCTCGCGTCGTGGGTGGAAGGGGGAATGACCCACGACGACTGGAGCGTGGAGTACGTCAACCGCTACGGCGGGCATCACCTCGTTGCGAGCGGACGAGCGGGCGACGCCGTCGCCAGACTCGTGGAGCGCCTGAGCGGCATCGGCGTTTCCTTGGTGGATCCGGCCGCGTGGCTGCTCCTCGGATTACGCTCCCACGAGGACGAACTCCCCCGATCGGAGGCGGTGGCTCGCCTCGAGGCGCTCGTCTCAGCGCTCGATGCCTTGCCGCCCGCAGCGACTCCACCCGAGGTCCTGAGCCTGCGACTGGCTGTTTGCGGGGCTCACGCCGACGTCGTGACCTCCGTTGATCCAACGGGCGCCTTGAGGCTGCTCCCTCGGCTGGAGACGCTGCGCCTGTTCGGTGCCGACACCCCTCACGGGATCCTCGTGCAGGCCGCCGTCTGCGCGTACAAGGCATGGGAGTCGAGGGGGCATTCGACGCTCGATGCGAGAATGGCATTCCTGGACGAGGCGTTTCGTCTTCGCAGGCTACTTCTCGACGTGCGCGGACGCCACTTCGACGACGTCCAGGCGCTCGGCTGGTTGGAGTGGTCCCTGGCGGGAGTGTCGAAGCTCCCGAAAGACGAGAAGCTCTCGGCCCTCGAACGCGCCGAGGGCCACTCGTTGGAGCTCGAACAACGACGAGCAGAAGCGCCAGCCGACCGGACGCTCGAGCGGATCGCGGTGCGACTCCGCGGCGCGGTCTTCAGCCGCCGGGCAAGTCTCGAGATCGACCCGGTGGCAGCGAACGAGGGGGCGGTTCGTGCGTTCCGCCGCGCGCTGGAGATCGACCCCGGGGACCGTCACGTCACCTACAGCCTGCTGTCGGCGCTCACCAGCCTTGCATCGGGTGTGTCGGCGCTAGAGCCCAAGCGCGTGTTCGTGACTCTCAAGGAGCTCGAGCCGATGGTCCAGCCATTCCTCTTCGAGGGTGCTGGCGCCGAGCACATGTTCCATCGGCTCCTCGCCCGGGGGAACAATGCCAGAGGTCGGGCCGCGTGGGCGATGAACGACCGGCACGGCGCGGTCGCGTACGTCACGGAGGCGCTGGGGTGCCTCGCGCGGGCGAGGGGCGGCGTTGCGACCTCGGTGCTCGATCGGGAGGCCGCCGCGCTCGAGCAGCTTCTTTGGACATGGCGAAGTGCTCTCGACGAAAGCCCCTCGTCAGCGGAGTGAGGCTCCGTGGTGGTTGTCGACGAGGGGGCCACCAGTGCGGAGATCGAGCCAGACGAGCAGGTTCGCAGGGCGATGAAGGACCTCATCCGCAACGGCGGCACGATCGTGCTGGTGAGGGATCGTGAAGTGCAGGACGCGACTTCGCAGGACGCGCTCTCATGCATACGACCTGCTCGCCCATCGCTCCGAAGGCCTCCTGAGCTACCTCGTGCTCGCGACGTCGGAAACTAGCGACCGGACGCTGCCCATAAGAGAGAATCAATCTCCAGGTACCCCGGTCCAGGCACTCGGCGGCTTTCCCCCAGAGGGCGACGCCGCGAAGCGTCGCGCAGTGCGGATGAGTACGGCCTGGGAAATCGTCTCGACACGCGACGGCGTCGCGTACAACCCAAGGTGAAACGATGTCTGAAATCATCCGCGTCTTGAGGTACATTCGCGATCGAGGCCCGGTCGGGGAGGAGGCCATCATCGAGGAGTTCCATCCCCGAAGCCACCAGGTGAATCAGGCCGGGACAGAGGCTTTTCGCACCCAGTCCCGCATGTCGGCTCATCTCGGATCTCTGCTCGCGGCGGGATTGGTGGTGCTTCGTCCGGGTGGCAACAATCGCGAGATGCTGTACTGCGCGAGCCCGCTGGTGGGTGCGATCCAGGGGGCGCTCGGGATCAGCCTCGCAGACCTCATTGGGATGCAGTCCCGCCACCCCGATGCGGTGCAGTCACTGCGCTGCGCGACGGCGGAGTTGGAGAGGCTCCTGCCGCCGAGCGGGTACCGGGCACACCTCATCGCGACGATGATGGAGCTCACGGGCTGCGTCGATCGCGGCTTCTACTCCGCCGCCATGGCGCTCGCCGGTAAGGTCTTGGAAATCTGCTTGAAGGAGCGGCTGCTTGCTGCCGGCGTCGCCTTCGATGACAACTGGATGCTTGGAACGTTGCTCTCTCGGGTGAAGGACCTCCCGGGGGCGTACCTCGACCCATCGCTGGCGAACGTGGCCAACATCATCAAGGAGAATCGGAACCCCGCGGTACACGCCCGACAGGAGGTCCCATTGCCCTCGCCGGAGCAGGCGCTGGTCGTCACCAACGCGGTGCTGGACGTCCTCCGGAAGAAGCTCCTCACGTACGGGCCGACCGCGCTACCTCCGCGTGCGGGGCAGTGGTGATCCCGGCGCGGGACCGACGCCAGCTGGTGTCGATCATGACGGTGAAGAGCTTGTTCGCGTCGTCGTCGACCGTTACCGCGACGACGAGGTCGTCGCCATCGCGCCTCCGCACAGCTGAATCACCCGTGATGTGACATACCTCGTCACATCGCACCGCGCCCGTCGCCCGCTCCTCTCGCGGCGTTCGTCCCCGCCCGCTTCGGATACACTCCGCCCCCACCATGAGCACCGTGCTTCGCGAGCTCCTCGACCTCCCTCAGGAGGTCATCAAGTCCGACTTCGTCGTCAAGCTCACCGACGGCGTCGAGCGCCCGAAGACCCTCCTCCGCGACTACGCCGTCACCGGCAACATCACCTTCGCCTTCGACCAGGCCCTCTCGCTCGTCCAGGCCGCCGTGCGCGAGCACACCAGCGCCGCGACCTACGTCCACGGCTCCTTCGGCTCGGGCAAGAGCCACTTCATGGCCGTGCTCTCGCTGCTGCTCGCCAACCACCCCGACGCATGGTCGCAGCCCGAGCTCCACGCCCTCTACGAGAAGCACGCCTGGGTCCGCGAGGCGCGCCTCCTACGCCTGCACCTCCACATGACCGGCTCCGCCACCCTGGAGGAGCGCCTCTTCCGCGCCTACGTCGACGCCATCCGCGCCCAGCACCTGGCGGCGCCCATCCCCCCGCTCTTCGGCGACCGCGAGCTCTTCGACAACGCCCGCGCCCTGCGAGCCCAGGTCGGCGACGTGGCCTTCTTCGCGAAGCTCTCCGAGCGCGAGGAGGCCGCCGAGGACGAGGGCTGGGGCGACCTGCGAGCGGCCCACCGCTGGGACGCTTCCCGCTTCGACGCGGCCTGCGCCAGCGAAGACCTCGACCAGCGGGCGCAGCTCTTCGACGCGCTGGTGCGCACCTGGCTCCCGGCCTTCCTGGGACAGGCCCAGCGCTGGGTGGACATCGACTCGGGCCTCGGGGTGATGTCCCGCCACGCGAAATCGCTCGGCTACAGCGGCGTGGTGGTGTTCTTCGACGAGCTCATCCTCTGGCTCACCAGCCTGGCGAGCGACCGGGGTCGGCTCAACGGCGAGGTGCAGAAGCTCGCCAAGATCGTCGAGGCCCAGGACCTCAAGCGCCCCATCGCCCTGGTGGGCTTCGCGGCGCGGCAGCGCGACATCGCCGAGATGGTGGGCCACCAGTTTGTCGGCGCCGATGCGGCGCTGCTCACCGACACCTTGAAGTTCTGGGAGGGGCGCTTCGAGACCATCAAGCTCGAAGACCGCAACCTCCCAGCGATCATCCGCAAGCGCGTGGTGCGACCGAAGGACCCGGCCGCCAAGGCCCGGCTGGAGCAGGGCTTCCACGACCTCCTGCGCAAGCTCTCGCAGGCCGACAAGGCCACGCTGCTGGGCGACCTCGGCGACGAGAACGACCTGCGCACCCTCTACCCCTTCTCGCCCGCGCTGGTCGAAGCGCTGGTGGCGATGAGCGCCTTCCTCCAGCGCGACCGCACCGCCCTCAAGGTGCTGGTCGAGCTGCTCATCGACCACATGGAGGACTTCCAGTTCGGCCGGCTGCTGCCGGTGGGCGACCTCTACGACGTGCTCGCGGGCGGCGAGGAGCCGATGGACGGCACCATGCGGGTGCGCTGGCAGGACGCCAAGCGCCTCTACCAGAACGAGCTGCTGCCGGTGATCCAGGCGAAGCACGGGACGGCGACGCCGCAGCGGTGCCAGCGGATGCGAGACGACCACCGCCCGGAGCTGGGCTGCTCCAACTGCGCGGAGGCGCCGTGCCGCGGCGACAACCGGCTGCTGAAGACGCTGCTGCTGGCGGCGCTGGTGCCCGAGACGCCGGTGCTGCGGGGCCTCACGGTGAGCCGGCTGGTGCAGCTCAACCACGGGACGCTCAAGGAGGTCATCCCCGGGACGGCCTTCCAGCAGGCGGCCGGGAGGCTTCGCGACTACGCCGGGCAGGTGGGGAAGGTGCGCGTCGGCGACGGTCCCAACCCCACGGTGAGCGTGGTCATCGGCGGCACCGACCTGAAGCCGATGCTCGACGCGGCGAGCAACTTCGACACGCAGGGTGCGCGCAAGGCGAGGCTGCGGCAGCTGCTCTTCCAGGCCCTGGAATTCCGCCACACGGACGCGACGCCCGTGGAGCACGAGGTCGAGTGGCGGGGCTTCTCGCGCAAGGGCCTCGTGCACTACGGCAACGTGCGGGAGATGGACCGGTCGCAGTTCCAGGTGCCGTCTGGATACGACTTCAAGGTGGTGATCGATTTCCCCTTCGATGATCCTTCGCGCACGCCGCAGGAGGACGAGGGGAGGGTCGTCCAGCTCCGCGACGACGGGCTCAGCGCCAACACCGTGGTGTGGCTGCCGAGCTTCTTCTCCGACAAGGTGCAGCGCGAACTGGGGCTGCTGGTGGTGCTGGAGCGCCTGCTCGATGGGGAGACCTGGCGGGGCTACATGCAGGACAAGCGCAGCGACGAGCAGCTGCGCGCCCGCGAGGAGCTCGACTCCATGCGCAACCAGAAGAAGAACCTGGTGCTGCGCGCCCTCGACATGGCCTACGGCATCCGCACGCCCGACCAGGACACGCTCGACCCGTCGCGTCGGGTCGACCGTCACTTCCATGTGTTCGTGCCGGAGTCGCAGATGGGGATGACCGCGGAGACGCAGCTCGGTCCCGCGCTCACCAGCGTCGTGCGCAACCTGCTGGAGGTTCGCTACCCCAGGCATCCGGCCTTCGAGCACGAGGCGGGCATCACCCGTCAGCGCCTGGAGGGCGCCCTGCGCAAGGTGCAGGAGATCGCCGCGGCGGACCATCAGCGCCTCGCCTTCGATCGCGCGGACGCCAAGGTGCTCGACGTGGGGGCGAAGCTGGGCTTCCTGCACCTGAGCGACGCGGTGGCGACGCTGAGGATGGAGCGCGCGCAGCGGATCGAGAGCGAGCTGAAGGAGCGGGGCATCGAGAACCCCGAGGTGCGCCAGGTGAAGGCGGCCTTCGACCGCGACGACCTCGCCGGCATGACGCCGGAGCTGAGGGACTTCTGTGTGCTCGCGTGGTCGGCGGTGACCAACCGCGAGCTCTACCGCGACGAGCTCGCGGTGAAGGATCAGCCCACCCTCGGCAAGCTCTCCGACGACCTGGTTCTGTTGCGCCCGAGGCTGCCCGAGGGGACCGCCTGGCTGAAGGCGCTGACCCTCGCGGGCGAGCTCTTCGGGGTGTCTCGCGACGGGCTGAAGACCTGCACCGGGCGCTCGCTGCGGCGCTTCGCCGATCAGTGCGAGGCGAAGCGCAAGGAGGCCCAGACCGAAGGGGCCGAGCGCGTGGCCTCGGTGCTCTCGGCGTGGGAGCCGCTGGTGGGGAGCGGTCCGTGGCCGCGACGAGAGACGGCCGAGAGCGCCGTGACGCTGCTGGGCCTGCTGGGGACGCGCGATCCTGTGGCCCTGGTGGAGGCGATGGCGGCGTTCACCCCGCGCACGAGCGCCACGGCGCTGGCGAGGCACCTGAAGGGCGCGCGGGCGATGCTCGCGGTGCTGGAGAAGCCCTACCTGCGAGGCATCTTCGAGTCGCTGCCGTCGCGGCCCGAGTGCGCCGACCTGCTCGATCGTGCGCAGACGGCGCTTCGACAGGACGAGCACATCGTCGCCCTGGTGGCGGAGTTCGAGGGCCTCGCCACCGAGGCGCAGAAGCGCGTGGTGAAGCCCGTGGTCACGATCCACCGGGGGGCGAACATCGACGACGACCGCCGTACGCCCCCGAGGGCGCAGGGCGGGACGCACGAGGTCGCGAGGCTGAGGGAGCAACTCGACGCGATGGAGCGGGCCATCACGGAGGCCGGTCGCGGGGCCTCGGTGGAGGTGTCGTTCTCGTGGTCGGTGCGGGGCGCTCCCGGAGGGGACGCGGAGTGACGACGGAGAGCCCGGAGCTGCGAGAGCAGGACATCGTCAGCGAGCTCCAGTACATCCACCGGCGCGAGCGTCGCAGCCTGGACACCGCCCTCTTCGGTCGCAGCGCCCTGAGCGAGGTGCAGGCCGAGGTGCTCGGCGCGACGCGGCGCTTTCGGGTCGTTGCGGTGCGCTGCGAGCTCGACCTTCGGAGGGCCCTGGTGCCCCGCGAGGGAGCGCCGCTGCTGGCGCTGGTGGACTACCCCGCGGGGAGGCTCCCGGCCGACCTCGCCGGGCGCCTCGCCACGGGCGCCGTGAAGAATGTCTCCACCGAGTCGCGCCTCCGTCGTCGCTTCGGCGGAGTGAGCCTGCACCCCGACGTGCAACGACAGCGCGCTCTCTGCGACGCCCTGCTCGAAGACGGCGCTCCCGTCGCGCTCCCTGCGGGCGCCGCGCAGCTCGACCTCGACACCGCCTGGAGGGTGCTGCTGCACGCCCGCGCGGGCTTCCCCTCGGATGGTCCCGCGACGCTCTCTCGCCTGCTGTCGCACGCTTCGACTGCGAGCCCGCCGTCGTCCTGGCTGGCGCTCGGGACGGCGCACCCTGAGCTTCGCGCGGCCCTCTCGGGGTGGCTCGCACGCGCGATCGACCCGGCGGCCCCCGCCCTCTGGAACGCCTGGGAGCAGGGCTTCGGCGAGCCCATCGCGGCGCTGACCCTGCTGCTGGGCCCCGTGGCTCCGAGGCTCGGATCGAGCGCGTACCTGCGCCTCCAGGCGAGGGTGTGGCTCGCCCGGGTGTCGCCCTCGCTGGCCGACGCGATCGGCGCCGACGTCGGGGCGCTCTCTCGCTGGGGCGAGGCCGAGGCCCCACTGCTGCGCCGGCTGGAGCAGGAGGCGCCGAGGGTGGTGACGGCGCTGGTGCGGGCCGCCGACGACCTGGTCCACCCCGATGCAGGAGAGGCCGAGGTGCGCTCGGCGGTGGCTCCGAGCACGGTGCTCGGCCTCGCGTGGACCCTCGCCCAGGACGCCTTCGGCGCGTCGCTCTCCGCGTGCCTCGCCACGCCCTCGAAGGAGGCCTTCGAGCGCTCTCGCGAGCTGCTCCGGGCGGTGGAGCGGCACCGCCAGGCTGCCACCCACCCCGACGTGGTGGAGCGCGCGCAGATGGGTCTGCGCCTGCTCGGGTGGCGGGCCCAGCGCCCCGACCTCGCGTACCTTCGCACCGACGGCGCCCCGTGGGAGGTGGCCATCCGACTGGCCCAGGACTACGTCGCCCAGGGGGGCTTCGCGGACCTCTGCCGACGGTGCGTGCGAGGCGCCTCCGAGGGTACGCTGGGGCGGGCGCTGACCGACGTGGAGGAGGAGGCCGACCGGCTTCGCGACGAGGACGACCGCGCCTTCGCGGAGGGCCTGCGCGCGTGGTCGGGCGGCGGGCGTCGCAGCGAGCAGGCGGTGCCCATCGAGCGGGCGCTGGAGGTCTTCGGCGCGGACTTCCTGCGCGATGGGCCGCACCGCAAGCTGCTGGTGATCCTGCTGGACGGCGCGGCGTGGGCCAACGTGGTGGAGCTGCTCACCGACCTGGAGACCCGGGGCTACGGGCTGCTGCGCTGGCGGCCGAAGCGGGCGCTGGCGGGGGCGGCGGCTCCGCCGGTGCTGGCGGCGCTGCCGACGGTGACGCAGGTGAGCCGGGCGGCCTTCTTCGCGGGGAAGGTCCCGGAGGCGGGGGACACCCGGCCGACGAGCGCCGACCCTACGCGCTTCGCCGCGAATACAGCGCTTCGTAAGGTGGCCGACGGCGCGAAGCTGCTGCTGGCCCCCGAGCTCCAGACCGCGGCGGGCGGAGCGTCCCCGGAGTCGCTGCGGCTGGTGCGAGGAGACGGGCGGGTGGTGGGCGTGGTGGTCAACGCCATCGACGATCAGCTCCACGGCAGCCGGCAGGTGCGGGTGCGCTACACGCTCGACGCCATCAAGCCGCTCGCCGACCTGCTGCGCGCTGCGACCGAGGCCGGTCGCGCGGTGCTGTTCGCAGCCGACCACGGGCACGTTCCGGGCGCCCGCCTGCGCTCGGTGGGAGCGCGGGGGGAGGGCCACGAGGCGCGCTGGCGGGTGCTGCGAGAGGGCGAGTCGCCGTCGGCGGCGGAGGCGGTGTTTCAGGGTGACGGGGTGTGGTCGCCGAGGGCGGGGCAGCGGGTGGCGCTGCGCACGCAGGAGACGGACGTGTGGGGCATCGCGTCGGGCGACGGCGCTCACGGCGGCGCGACGCTCGCCGAGGTGGTGGCGCCCGCTGTGATGGTGGTGGGGACCAACCTCGCGCGCAGCACCCTGGAGGCCGAGCAGGACGCCGGCCTCGAAGCGCAGCCGCTGCCCCGGCCGCGATGGTGGGAGTTGGAGTGGTCGGCTCCGGCGAAGCGCCCGGTGGAGTCCTCGCCGCCGAGAGAGCCGCCGCGCCAGCCCGCGCTGCCGACGATGGTGATCGAGCCGCCGCGACCGGTGGTGGCGGCTCCGGTGCCTGCCCCCGTGGCCTCGCGGTGGTCGAAGCTGCTGCTCGGGTCGGCGGCCTATGTCGAGCTCCCGACGCCGCAGAAGGAGCGGCTCCGCAGCCAGGTGGTTCCGCTGGTGGATGCGCTGATGGAGCGAGAGGGTCGGATGGACATCGGCGCGCTGGAGCGGGCGTTGAAGCTGCTGCCCGGGCGCGGTGAGGGGGTGGTGTCCGTGGTGTCGGAGATCCTGAACCTGGAGGGCTACCCCGTGCTGACCTTTGACCCGGCGACGCGGCTGGTGACGCTCGACGCGACGCAGCTCTCGCTGCTGCACGGAGAGGAGTCGCACCGGTGAACCCGAGCGTGATGCGGCGCAAGGAGATCGTGGCGGCGCTGCGCAACGGCACCGTCCCGCGGCGTGGGGTGGAGGTACTGGCCACGGGATT
>JAUSAZ010000164.1 GCA_030652255.1 Myxococcales bacterium
CGTCCGCGGACGCGTAGTGAAACAGCCCGTCGGAGGCGACCAGCACGCGGCCGCCCTCGAACGCGGCGGAGAACGCCACCGCCGCCGCCCGACCCGAACCCACGAGCGGCTTGCGGTGCTGCGCGCGCGTGAGGTCCAGCATCGATCCGCGGTCGCTGCACCAGGCGCTCGAGTCGCCGACGCTCGCTCCGGCCAGGCGCCCCCCGGCCATCCCGAGGAGCACGGCCGTGCACTGGCCGCCGTGCCGGCTCCGGGCGAGCCGTCGGTCGAGCGCATCGAGGCCCGCGGCCGCGGCGGCTCCTCCGGTGGTGATCCACGACGCGACCGCTTCGACGCCGAGGGACCCGACAACGTCTTCCGCGGCGAGGTGACCCGACGCCATGCCCCCCGCCCCGTCGGCGAGTGCGACCGCGACCCGATCTCCGGCGGTGAGCACCGTCACGCGGTCCATCGATCGAGCCCCGCTGCCAACGTTCGCCAGCGCGTAGTCCGTGTGGGGTTGTCTCACGCGACCGGAACGCCCCCACGACGACGCCGCTTCCCCGGCTCGCGACGTCGCCCAGCCGACCGAACGAGGTCGCGGCCGCGGAAGGCCGAGATGGGGGCCTGGGTGCGGAAGGCCTGCGACGGTAGTGGGCAGCGCCTGCCACGCCGAGCCGAGCGGAGGTGACGACATCGGGCGATGGCTACGTCCGCGGATGGAACGCCCGCAAAGGGGACGGGACGAAGGTCGCCACCGTGCTGCCGTGCTTCGCGCCGAGGTCATGCGGGCGCTCTCCGCCGCTCGAGGGGGTTTCCGCGGCAGGAAGAACGTGAATGACGTCGCGGTCGGTCACCGGGTACGGTGCGCTGGGGGTTCGATCGTGACGCGACCCGACGATGCCAACGACGGTTCATCCTCGCCTCGGCGACGTACTGCGCGGCGGGTGCTGCTGGGCGCGCTCCTGGCCGCGCCGGCGGCGTGCTGCGTCGCCTCCGTCGTCGGCGTGATCCGCAGCGGCGGCATGTTCGCGCCCGGGTCGCGCGGCTACCGCCCCGGCTCGCCGCGCGAGGAGGAGGCCTTCGCCGCCACGCGGCGGGACGTGCACCCGCGCGACGTCGGCGCGGTCGAGGTCGCCTGGGCCGGCGTCATCCGCGCATTCGAGGTCGACGATCTCGCCGACCGCGTCGAGCTCCGCTTCGTGCTCGAGCACCGTTTCTTCGACTGGATCGAGGACTACAGCGTGCAGCGCGAGCGGTACTTCGTGTCGCCCCGCGGCGAGGGCCTGTTCGCCGCCCGCTGGCCGATGCCCCGGGAGGCCCGCGCGGAGGTGCGCGATCACGTCCACGTCGGAGACCTGCTGCTGGTCTACGGGCCGGCGTCGCGCACCGGCGGGAGGCTCGCGATCGACCCGGCGCGCTACGTCCGGCTGGTGGTGCCTGGACTCTGGCGCGACGACGTCATCGACTATGGGCGCGACGGCGAGCCTGCGCGCACGCTGCGCACGCCGATGCCGTTCGACCACACGCAGCGCGCGCCGCTGCGAGCGCTGTCGTCCGAAGAGATCGCCCGCGCGGCGCTGGCGCCCTCACCGCGCTGACCGTGCGATGCCGCGAAGGCCGTGACTCCGTCCCCGCTCAGGTCAGGGGCGCTCACGGGCCCGTTCGCCGGGGCGGTCGGGTGCGGAGCGCGTAGGCGAGCAGCGGGAGGAACAACAGCGCCTCGTACGCGAGCACGTACGCGCCGCGCGCTCGCGCGCCCGCTGGATGGCCGCGACGCCGTCGCCCGCCAGCAGCGCCACGACGAGCGAGTGCGTCGCGTCGCCATGGGCCCCGCAACGCCACCGCAGCGGGACGCACTCCGCCGGCCGGGACGTCCTCGCGAACGGCAGCCGTCCCGCATCGAGCAGGCGCACGAGGCACTGACGGGAGACGTTGAGCAGGTCGGCACCCTGCCGGGTCGTCAGCTCCAGGCCGACGGGAACCACGGAGACGGCGTCTTCTCGCCCATCACCTCGGCGACCCCTTCGAGGAGGAAGGAGTGACGTGCGGGGGTGGTCCTCTCTCCGACCGAGGACCAGAGGCGGGGGGAGGTCGCACCGCGCCTGTCACCGCGCGAACGGGTGCCGCGGGCACTCCGCCGCCGGGCCGTCGCGGTAGGTCGCCAGCGGATCGGGTGCGGGTGCAGGGAGCAGCGGCGGAGTGCCCGTACAATAGATCCAAGCGCTCGCGCGGTAGATCGCGGCCGCGAAGCTTCCGACGAATATGGGGATGCCCAGAACGATCACGGCGCGCCAGAGCGGCAAGGTGCGCTCGCCCAGAGTCGGCGACGAGAGCGCAGTTGCGAAGAAGAGGGCAGCCCACAGGTAGCAGTAGAGATTCGTCGACCGCACCAGGCGTCCCGTCCGCCGCTCCGCCACGCACCGAGGGCAGCCCGTCGTGTCCACGGGCGCGAGCGTACGCCCGTCGAGGCGGCGCGTGGGCGGCCCCTCTCCCGCAGCGAACTGACCTATGCTCAGGCGCCCGTGGCCGGCCGGACGGGGTGGAGTCGCCCATCAACCCCCGCTACGCCAACGGGTCGGTCCAGGACGACAAGCTGCTCGACTTCCTCGACCAGCACGGAAAGCGATGACGCCCGTGACGACCGCCTACGCCATTGCCGACGAGCCCGCCCCGGGGCGCCTCGCCCCCTACGCGGTCAACCCCGCGCTGCCCCAGATCGCAGCCATGGTCGGCGGCAGTTGGATCGGGCTCCCGTGGCTAGTCTTCAACGCCTACGCCCTCGGGAGCGTGGGAACACAACGCGAGGTGCGCCTGGCCGCGCTCTCCCCGGCGGTCTCGCTGGTGCTCGCGATGGTCGTGACCGGGCTCGTCCGCGCGCTCGACCTCGCCGCCCCCGCCGGGCTCGCGGGGCTCGGCTCGGTCCTCGGCCTGCCGCCCCGCTCCTACGCCTATGCGGTCCTGGCCGTCGTCGCGGTCAAGCTGTGGTTCGTCTACGCGATCCACCGCAGCCAGGAGAAGAGCTACGCGGTCTACGGGTCCACGGGCGGCCGCGGGCGCAGCGCCGTGGCCGTGGTGGTCGCCGCGGCGCTCGCGCGCCCCACCGTGCTGGCGTGGGCCTTCGGCGCCTCGGAGTGGCTCGGCTGGGTGGCGCTCTGATGGACGACCAGCCGATCGAGCGGTGGGTCGCGGCCGGGCGCGAGGCGCTCGCGGCCGACCACCCGGGCGGCGCCCTCGACCCGCTGCGCCGCGCCCTGACGCAGGACCCCGGGCACGCCGTCGCCCACCAGCTCCTGGCGCTGGCGCTCCTCCGCCTGCACCGGCCGTGGGCGGCGCTGGTCGAGGCCAACGCAGCGATCCTGGGCGACCCGGAGTCGGGCGAGACCCACGCCGTGCTCGGCGACATCCAGATCGCCCGCCGCGACCTGCGCGCGGCGACGCGCCACTACGAGGCGGCGCGGGAGTTCTCGCCCCGCGCGCCGGCGCCCCTCCGGGGCCTCGCGGCGGTCGCGGCCTTCGACGACGACGATGCGCCGGCGCTCGACCTCCTGCGCGAGGCGCTCGCGCTCGCGCCCGACGACGTCGAGACCCTCGTCGACGTCGCGCGGCTGCACCTCACGCGCAACCGGCTCGACGAGGCCGCGCGCTTCGCCGAGCGGGCCCTGGCGGTCGAGCCGCAGCACCGGGCGGCGCTCTGCGGGAAGGGCTTCGCGCTGCTGCACCGCGGCGACGTCGCGGGCGCCCGGGAGCACGCCGCGCGGGCCCTGCGGCGCGACCCGACGCACCTCGACGCGATCCGCCTGCTCGCCGCCGTGAAGGCGCGGGAGAGCCTCGCGCTGGGGCTGTGGTTCCGCGCCAACGCGGCGGTGTCGGGGCTCGGCCCGCGGGCGGGGGCGCTCCTCGTCGGCGCCTTCGTGGCGCAGTCGCTCCTGCGCCTCGGGCTCCAGGACCTCGGCCACCCGGTCGCGGGCGAGGCGGTGCGCTGGCTCTGGCTGGCCGCGTGCCTCTACTCCTACGTCGGCCCCGGCCTCTTCCGGCGGCTGATCGAGCGCGAGATCGACGCGGTCGCCCTGCGCGGCGACGACTGAAGATCTGTTGATCAATGGGTGGGTCGGCGAAATGTCCGACCACATCCATGCGTTTACCTGGCATGGTAACGATGCGCGTCGCGAATCCCCACATCCGTGAGCCCCAACGCCTCCAGAGCGTGATCGCCTTCGAGGT
>JAUSAZ010000165.1 GCA_030652255.1 Myxococcales bacterium
CGTCCGCGGACGCGTAGTGAAACAGCCCGTCGGAGGCGACCAGCACGCGGCCGCCCTCGAACGCGGCGGAGAACGCCACCGCCGCCGCCCGACCCGAACCCACGAGCGGCTTGCGGTGCTGCGCGCGCGTGAGGTCCAGCACCGATCCGCGGTCGCTGCACCAGGCGCTCGAGCGCCGCGAAGCGGTCGCCCTTCTCGGTGACGTGCCAGCCCATCACCTCCCCGTTCCAGTGCTCCACCGCCGTGAAGAGCCACACCCAGCCCGCCACCGTCTCCACGCGCATCCCATCGGTGCCCCACATCACGTTTGGCTCGTCCGTCACGATCCGCCCGTCGTGCGCCCGCACATGACCCTGCCGCGCCCGGTGGGGCGAGAGCAGCTGCGCCCCGCGCATCACCCGCAACACCTGGCGGGCGAACACCGGGTGCCCCGCCCGGCGCAGCCGCGCGCAGACCTTCCGGTGGCCCTCGCCGTGGAAGGGTGAGCCCGCCAGGTCGCCGCGCGTCAGCTCCAGCACCCGCTCGTCCGCGAGCCGGGGCCGAGGGCCGCGTGGCCGCCGGGGTGCCACCGTCGCCGTCGTCGCCGTCGCGGGCACCTCCGTCGAGGTCGGCAGGGCGCGGCGCCGAGCGCGCTCGGCGGAGAACGAGGAGCGCGGCACCCGCCACGCCGCGCAGACGCGCGTAACGCCGTAGGGGCGGCCGGTGGTGGGGGAAGTCGCGGCACTCATCGCCGCGACTTCCTCAAAGCGAAAGGGGCCGTCTTGTCGCGCTCCTTCCGAAGGAGCTCGTTCTCCATGGAGAGCTCGCCGATGCGCTTGTGGGCCTTGTCCAGCTCCTGCTGGGTGGGGTCGTCGGCCTCGCGCTCCTTGAGCCCCAGCTCCATCCCGCTCAGGGCCCGATCACGCCAGGCCTCCAGCCGATGGAGCTCGACCCCCAGCTCGCGCGAGAGCGCGTCGAGCGGCTCGCCCTTGAGGAGGCGCAGCACCACCTCGCGCTTGCGGCTCAAGCTCCACCGCTGCCCCGGCCCGAGCGGCCCCGCGGCCGCGCCCTTCTTCATCTCGTTCGTCATCGTGCGCTCGTCTCCCATCCCAGCCGCCTGGACTATCCCCCGTCCAGATCAACCGGGTGCGCATCACGAGCACCACCGCGACCCGCTTCCCCGCCGCCGCCAAAGCCGCGAGCAACGCCAGGAACAACGCGGCCTGCTGCGACACGATGAAGTGCATCACGAGCGACACGACGCCTCCGGTGCCCAGCCCGACAACGTACCGCTCCTTGGCCACATCGACGCTCACCGTGCACTCCGGCTCCGGACCGAGCTTCGCCAAGACCGCATCGGGCCGAAGCCCCTCCACCGAGACCGAACGATAGCGACGCTTCTTGTTCATCGGGGATGACCTCCTGCGAGCGAGACCTTCCGTCTCGTCGACGCACCCCGAAGCTTGCTACCGCTGACTTCCCATGATGCCTATGCGCTGCGCTCGCCGGCTACGACAGCGATATGGCAATGCGGGCAATCAACCCGGCGCCGGCGCGCGACCTGGTGCGAGGCGTCACGGTTCCGGCGCACTGCATCGCGCGCGGCGTCCGGCTGGTGCTCCGCGCGCCCCGTCGCGAGCGCGTCCTCTTCGACCTCCCGCCGTTGTAGCGTCCGGCCCTTACGGAGTGACGCACCGGCCGGCGCGCAGGTCGCAGCGGTAGCTACGCGGGCACATCGAGTCCGATGTGCACCCGGCCACGATGCTTCCAGTGCAGCTCCGCACCGTGGCCCCGTTGAGGTCGGTCGCGTCGAAGGTGCAGTACGAGCCCACCCCCGTCACCGCCCACGGGAAGCAACCCGCATCGCCCGAGCACGGCAGGATGCCGCGCCGGAAGCAGCGGCCCTCCACACAACGTCCCTCGCGCTCGCGGTAACAATCGTCGTCTGTGCGACACGTCGCGTCCCCGCACGACGGCGCACCCGCCACACCGCGGCAGTACGCGCACGCCCCGCCGATGCAGCTCGCGCTCGACCCGGCGGGCAGCCCCGAGGTGGTGCACGTGCGGATCAGTGTCCAGGCGCCGCCCACGCACCGCTCGACGCTGGTCCCCGCGGTGTTGCAGCGGACCGCGTCGTTGGTGCACGGCGGTGGCGTGCACACGCTGGCCACGCAGGTCTCCCCCGCGGCGCACGCGTGGCTGCACGACCCGCAGTGCGCCGCGCTCGTGCGCGTGTTCGTTTCGCAGCCGTTGGTCGTCAAGCCGTCGCAGTTGCCGAAGCCGGCGGTGCAGGAGTCCGGGGTGCAGACGCCCTCCAAACAAAACTGCCCCGGCCCGCAGACGACCCCGCACCCGCCGCAGTGGGAGGAATTCCGGCGCATGTCGGTCTCGCAGCCGTCGGCGACGCTGGCGTTGCAGTCGCCGTACCCCACGAAGCACGAGCCTACCGTGCAGACCCCCGCGACGCACGCGCCGAAGCCGTTGGCCGCGGCGCACGGGAACCCGCACCCCCCGCAGTGGTAGACGCTCGCCAGGATGCTGACCTCGCAGCCGTTGGACGCGATGGCGTCGCAGTTGCCGCGGCCCGCAGCGCAGACGGGGCCGTTGCACGAGCCCAGCATGCAGCTCACCCCGCCGACGCACGCCTGGCGGCAGAGGCCGCAGTTCGCCGCGTTGATGTAGAGGTTCGTCTCGCAGCCGTTGGTTGGGTTGGCGTCGCAGTCGCCGAAGCCCGCGCTGCACGTCAGGAGGGTGCAGGCGCCCGACACGCAGCCCTGCCCCGACACGCAGGCGGCGCCGCACGACCCGCAGTGCGCCCCGCTCGTGCGCAGGTCGGCCTCGCAGCCGTTGGCCGCCACGCCGTCGCAGTCGCGCCGGCCCGCATCGCAGACGAGGCTGCACACGCCGCCGACGCAGCTCGCGGTGCCGCCCGTCGTCGGGCACGCGTGGCCGCAGCTCGGCACCGCGCCGCCGGGGCCGCAGCTGTACGCGGCGGTGAGGGTGTTGGTCTCGCAGCCGTTGGCGTCCTGGCCGTCGCAGTTGCCGGTCCCCGCGGGGCACACCACGCCGGAGAGGCGGCACACGCCCGCCGTGCACACCGCGTTGGCCCCGACCGGCGGGGGAGGGCACGCCGTCCCGCACCCGCCGCAATGGGCGATGTTGCCGTTGTACGTGTTGGTCTCGCAGCCGTTGGACGCGTTGCCGTCGCAATCGGCGAAGTGCTCGGGACAGGTCGGCCCGTCGGCGCCGAGGTCGGGCTGGACGTCGGTGGGCGCGTAGCAGGCGCCGTCGTGGACGTCGCCGCAGCCGTCGCGCGGGATGCCGTCGTCGGGCCAGACGTCGCCGAGGTCCGTGGGCGCATCCACGCCCAGATCGGGGGCGAGCACGTCGGCGCCGAGGTCCACCGCTGCCACGTCCGTCCCCGCGTCGGGTATATCCATCGGCGCCGGGCCGACGTCGCTCGTCCCAGTGTCCATCGGCGCCGAGCCGTCGGGGCAGTCGCACGAGCCGAACGTGCGGTCGGGCCCGCAGAGCTGGGTGCTGCCGACCGTGCCCGCGCCCGCGGTGCACAGGCAGGCGCGCTGTTCACCCGGGGAGCACCCGGCCGGCGCCGGCGGGTCGGAGGCACACGCGGCGAGGACGAGGGCGACCAGGAGGAGGGGCAGGCGCATCGGGACGGAGGGTAGCCGGAGGGAGGGGACGGGCGCCACGGGGCTGGGGGTCGCGGTAGTGTCCTGCGATGAACGACCTCTGGAGGGAGTGGGCGGAACTTCTCGAGCGCGTCGGAGGCAGCCCGCACCCGGGGTCAGAGTGGCTTTCCGCAGTGCGGGCGGTCACCAGCATCTTTCCCCCGCGCGAGTACCCCGAGGTCGTAGGACCGATGCTCCATCGCCCCGATCCGAATATCCCCGTCGACTGGGTTCCTCCGGACGAAGAACAACGCGTATTCGACGAGGTGTTGGTGCACGCCGCGCGTGCGGGGGCGGCGATCCGTGACGGGAGCGCCTTCGCTCGCCAACACGTCGACAGCCTCCGGGCGGCGGTGGTGCGGCGAGAACTGGAGCGGGAGCGGTACGTCGCTGAGAACCTACGGATGGCGGGCGGCTAGCCCCTTGACCTGCACTTGCGAGGGAGAGCACGGCTTCGTGCGCTCACTGCCAGGTGAGTTGTCTCGGGACGTGGCCGGATCGTCCGCCCGCTGTCAGCCGGCGAGTCCCGCTCGAACGGCCGCGAGCGGGAGGAACACCCCCGTGGTGCCCTCGGCCGACTCGGCTGACTGCACCACGGCAAAGCCGCACTTCCCGTAGGCGCATAGGGAAAGCAACCCGTCACCCTCGCTGGCATAGATCAGCTCCAGGAAACAGAACGCCCATACCACGAAGTTCGCGGTGTCCCACGCTGTCGCGTCGAGCTCCCGGCGAGCTCGGTGGGAAGCTCAGTGGCTCCTGGCGTGCGTCGCCATCGACCGCATCCGCGGCGAGTGCCCTGGGCTGGCGATCGGCCACACGGCCTACGACCACCCGCACTACCACCCCGAGGAGCGCAACGGCGGCGGCCGCATCGACGCCGATGACGAGGGCTATCCCTGGTCGGCGTACCTCGGCGGCGCGGCGGCCCGGGCGGCGGGGGTGAAGCTCCCGCGCACCGGGGCCGTCGACCTCGAGCTCCCGCAGCAGTACGCAGCGCCCCCGAAGCCCGAGGGCAAGCCGCAGCCGATGGCGCCCGTCGGGTCGCTACAGCGGCGCATCGCGGGATCAGCTGCCTCGTTTGCCCGCGCCGCCGCGCTCGGGTGGATCGATCCGGCCGTGCCCGTCCTGAGCTACGTCCAGGCCCACCACGTCGACGCGCGGGACACCGCCGCGGTCGGGGCCTCGCAGCCGTTGGCGCTCTGGGCGGCGCCGACGCGCATCGACGCCGACGGGCGCCGGGCGCTGCGGGTGCTCTGCCGGGCCGAGCGGCGCGAGCTCACCTACGCCGACGTCGACGGCGCCGACGGGGTGGTGGTGCGCGCCTGGTTGCAGGGGCGCGTGGGCGCTGCGGGCGACGGGCAGTGGGGCCCGCGCTCGACGGCAGCCGCGGCCACCTGGCTGCGGGCGCACGGGCTCGACGGCGACGGCACCCTCACGCCCGCGCTGCTCTCGCTGACACAGCTGGCGACGCCGTGAAGCGCCACCTCGTCACCGCGGCCTACGCCGCCGCGTGGGTCGCCGCGCCCTGCGCGCTCGTCGCGTGCGCCGTCCTGGCGCCGTGGTGGGTGACCGCCGCGGTGGTGCTCGCCGTCGGCGCCGTCGCGTTGTGGTGGGTGCTGCGCATCCCCCTCGGCGGGCCGTGATCGACGCTCCGCTCATCGACGCCCAGGCGCCCATCCCCGCGGGCACCTACGGCATCGCCGAGACCGCCGCGCGCTGCTGGGTAGCTCACGTCGCGCACCACCTCGGGTGCTGGCCGCCGGTGCTGCGCGCGGCGCTGCTCGGGCCGGGACCGTGGGCGATGGCATTCGCCCGCGCGGCCGCGCAGCACGAGGTCGACTGGCGGCACGCGCTGCGGTCGGTGCGTGATGCGGCGCTCGAGGGACGGTCCTGACGATCGCTCCCCGCCACCCACCGCGCCGGCGTCTGCCGGACCCGCGGTCGCAGCCCCCGTCCGAAGGGCTGTTCTCCCCCAACGGCACCGTGCGACGAACGCTTCGCCGGGGCGGACTTGGGCGATTCCTCCTCCCCCCTTGGGGTCGCGCTGTGGGGCCGTCCCATTTTTCTTCGTTGGCGACGTCGTGCCGACTGCGGACCCACTCAGGGCTGTGCCGTCTCGCGGCCGGCGCAGTTACGAAGCGAGAGCGGCATGTACGCGCAGCCGGCGTTGCAGGCGCCCGGACACGTGGAGCAGGAGTACTGGCTGGCGACGGCGCAGTAGGTGCCGAAGGTCGGGTCGGTGAAGCCGCCCGACCGCGGGCACGAGAAGTTGTTGTTGTCGACGTACGCCGTCGGCTGCGTGGTGCACACGGTCGCGGCGAGCTTCCACGCGCGGCACGCCGGGGCGTCGCCCGTGTTGAACGGGTACGTGCCTCCGAGGTTGGTCGGCGCAGTCGTGTTGTAGGTGGTCGTAAGGCAGCTCGGAACAGGCGAGGTCCACCCGTGATAGAGCGGCCCGGCCACTGAGCACCGGCCCGCGACACAGAACTGCCCGGACGGACACACCGTCCCACACGCCCCGCAGCTCATGGGCGTCGTCAGCGACGCTTCGCAGCCATTCGCCGGCATCCCATCGCAGTCGGCGAACCCCACGTTGCACACGTAGGCGCACGCTCCCGCCACACAGCTCACCGTCGAGTTCGCTCGGGCGTCGCAGGAGCGCCCGCAGCTCCCGCAATGGGCCACCGTGGTGTTCAGCGCGACCTCGCAGCCGTCACCGGGCGTGCGGTTGCAGTCACCGAAGCCCGACAAGCAACTGTAGCCGCAGAGGCCCATGCCCGTGCAGCTCGGCGCCGTCGCGTTGGCGGGCGTCGGGCAGGCTGCCGAGGTGGTGCCGAGCCCGTCCGCGCCGCAGGTGTTGCGCATCGTCGACGAGGCGCACGAGGTGCTGCCGGGGACGCACGCCCACGACGAGCACAGGGTACCCGAGCAGGTGGACATCGCCGGACACGGCAGAGTCGACTGGGTGAGCCCGTCGGCGCTGCACGCGCGCAGGGTGCGGCTGTCGACGCAGGTCGACGCGCCCGGGACGCAGGCGAGCGCGCGGCACACGCCGTCGGCGCACCGCTGCGTGTCGCTGCACGCCGTGGGCGAGGTCCCCAGCCCGTCGGCGTTGCACACGGAGCGCGTGGTGGGATCGACGCAGGTCGCCGCGCCCGGCGTACACACCCGCGCGACGCACTGGCCATCGCGGCAGCTCTCCGACGGCCCGCACGCGACCACGCTCATGCCGAGACCGTCGGCGGTGCAAACGTTACGACTGCTCGCGGAGAGGCAGGTCGCCGCGCCAGGGACGCACGTACGCACCATGCACACGCCGGCGCGGCAGGACTCCGCCTCGGAGCAGGGCATCGCGGCGTACTCGCCGCCATCGGCGGTACAGACGCGCCGCGCGCCCGTCGTGGGGTCACACGAGCTCGATCCCGGCTGGCACACCACGGCCTGGCAGCGCCCGCCGCGACAGGTCTGCCCGACCGCGCAAGTGGACAGGGTGCTGACCGAGCCGCGGCTGTCGCAGGAGCGTTGCCGCATGAGGTCTTCGCAGCGCGTCTCCGACGGCGTACACACCTGCGCGCGGCAAGTGTTGTCGGTGCCGCAGAGCCGCCCCATCGGACAATCGAGGTCGGCGTTGCACTCGACGCAGACGCGCAGTGCGGTGCTGCACACGAGGCCCATCGCGGAGCAGTCACGGGATGATCCGCACATGGCAGGGCGGTTGACGCAGGCGGAGTCGCGGCATCGCTGCGTGGCGGGGCAGTCGCCGTCGTCGTTGCAATCGACACAGAAGCCCAGCGTCGCCGAGCAGACCTGCCCCGGGCAGGTGCGCGACGAGGTGCAGCGGGAGACCGGCTGGCAGCGGTTGCGGAGGCAGACGAGGTCGCCGGTGCAGTCCGTCGGGGCGTTGCACTCGACGCAGCGGCCCTGATCGACGTTGCAGACGAGGCCGAGCGGGGAGCAGTCGCGATCGCCGGTGCAGGCGGTGATCGGACCGAGATCCTGTGCGACGTCGACGACGACGTCCATCGGGCGTGAGACGTCGGACGTCACCACCACGTCGGGCACGAGCGCAGCGTCGATGCCGCCGAGATCGTTGGTGACGGGAGCTGTCGCCACCCCACCACAGCCCATCAGCAACAGACCGAGACTCACCCCATGAAAAGCGCGCATGCCTGCTCCCTCCAACGACATCCGACCCCACGCTAACACAAGGCCTCCAGTCCCTTCGTGAGAGGCGCGACACGGGGATGCCCGAAGTCACCTGGACAGCACTCGCGCGGGGTGTCGGCTGCGGGCGGGAGGTCCGACGGGTCCGTCAGGACGCGGGGCGCTACTGCTGGGCCCGCTCGAGGCCGTGCACCACCCCGTCGCGGACGGGGTCGCGGGCTCCGACGTGGGCATGGACACCGCCATCGGCCATCGCAGGGACCGCGAACAGAGCGACGCGTGTGCCAGCACGAGGTCACTGCTTTCGTAGGCATCTCAGCG
>JAUSAZ010000172.1 GCA_030652255.1 Myxococcales bacterium
GCGCGCGACGCCCGGTTGCCTGCGAATGAAACCCTCTCGCTCCAGCGTCTTGACCATGGTGTGAATGGTGGGCGGCGAGGTGCGGAAGAACCGCTCCATGTCGCGCTCTGCGGGCGCCTGGCCGTGGATCGTCGTGTACGCGTAGATGAAGGCGAGGTACTGCCCCTGCTTCGGGGTCCAGCGTGCGGCGTTGTCGTTCGCGCTCGACATCATCCTCCGGCGAGAGCTCCGTCTCCGGCACGGAGGATTCTGCCCATGAACGTACGGTATCGCGTCACCTTGAGCGAGCTCGAGCGCAAGCGCCTTGAAGACCTCGTGGCCCGCGGCCGCACCAAGGTCCGCGATGTCAAACGTGCCCAGATCCTGCTTGCGGCCGCCGCTGCGCAATGCGAGGGGCAGATCGCCGCGGCGGTCGGAACCAGCCTCGCGACGATCTACCGCACCAAGCGCTGCTTCGTCGAAGAGGGCATGGAGTCCGCGCTGCACGATGCCCCGCGCCCGGGCGGCGGCCGCAAGCTCTCGGGCAAGGAAGAGGCCCTGCTGATCGCCACGGCGTGCAGCGAGCCGCCCGAGGGCCGCGCGCGGTGGACCCTGGACCTGCTGGCTGACCGGATGGTCGCCCTGACCGGGCACTCGGACCTGAGCGACGAGACCGTGCGGCGGCGGCTCGCGGAGAACGAACTCAAACCCTGGCAGCAGAAGATGTGGTGTGTCCCCACGATCAACAGCGAGTACGTCGCGCGGATGGAAGACGTGCTCGACCTCTACGCGGAGCCGGCCGACCCCACGCGCCCGGTGCTCTGCTTCGACGAGAGCCCGACGCAGCTGATCGGCGAGGTGCGCGAGCCGCAACCAGTGGCGCCCGGCGCGCCCGCACGCGTCGACTACGAGTACCAGCGCAACGGCACCGCGAACCTGTTCGTGGTGCTGGACGTCCACCGCGGGTGGCGTCACGTCGACGTGACCGAGCAGCGAGCCTCGTACCAGTTCGCCCACCAGATGAAGGCGCTGGTGGACGAGCACTACCCCGACGCGGTGCGTATCCGCGTGGTGATGGACAACCTCTCGACGCACAGCGCGGCGGCGCTCTACGACACCTTCGAGCCCGCCGAGGCACGGCGGATCCTGCGCAAGTTGGAGATCCACTACGTGCCCAAGCACGCGAGCTGGTTGAACATGGTGGAGATCGAGATCGGCGTGCTCAAGCGGCAGTGCCTGGACCGGCGTATCGCTGACCGCGAGAGTCTGGTTCGTGAGATCGCGGCCTGGGAGCAAGCGCGCAACGCGGTGGGCGCACGCATCCGGTGGATGTTCACCACCGAGCGCGCGAGAGAGAAGCTCGGTCGGGTCTACCGGCCGCTGGCGAAGGCGCGCGAGGAGGCGGCTCACGACGTCGCCGCCTGAACCCTTCAAGTCCCCTGTGGAAAGGTACTAGCGGGGAATCCACGCGGGCAGAGCCGCGGGTGATGGGGCGCGCTCGCCGCGACCTGGAGGCCGCCGCGGCGCCGGGGAGGATAAGGTTCAGTTGTGGGTGGTCGACGCCGGGGGCGCAGCGCGTGACGCGGTGGCGGTGGTGGGCGCGGCGTACAGCGCGCCGGACTGGGGCCACGCCCGCGCACGCGGCGGGCGGAGGCTGAAGTCGTAGCGGGTGTCGCACGCGGCCAGGCCCAGGACCGCCGCCGTCAGCGCGAACACGAGAGCCCGGTGCTTCGTCATGGAACCCCAGCGGCTGCAACCGGGGGACCACGCGGCGAGCCGACCGCATTCGTCGAGAACTGCGTGAACTCCAGGTCCGCGTCGTCGGTAAAGGGCGTCTGCAACCCCCGACGCCCCGTCGGCCCCGACCAACACCGCGCGGGGCCCTTGGGCGGCGGTGGGCGTCTCAGCCCGGAGGCACGGGCTTGAAGTCCGCGGGCGAGAGGCCGTGGCGCCGCAGGAGGTCGTAGAAGTCGCTGCGGTTGCGGCCCGCGACGCCCGCGGCGACGGTGATGTTGCCGCCGGTGCGCTGGAGGAGCGTGGTGAGGTACGAGCGCTCGAAGGCGTCGCGCGCCTCGCGCAGCGGCGGCATCGGGGGCGCCGGGTCGGTCGACGCGGCAGCGCCGGGGACCTCGAGCTCGACGGCGGCGTCGGAGGGCGTCGGGTCCCAGAGGTCGGGCAGGTGGGCCTCGGTGATGGTCGCGCTGCGGGCCAGCAGGAGCGTGGCCTCGACGACGTTCTGGAGCTCGCGGACGTTGCCGGGCCAGGAGTGCCGGAGCAGCGCGTCGAGGGCCCCGCGGCTGAGCGCCGGCACCGGCAGGCCGTGGCGTGCGGCGGCCCGCTCGAGGAAGACCTCCGCGAGCACGGGGATGTCCTCGCGGCGCTCGCGCAGCGGGGCCATCACGAGGGGCACGACGTGGAGCCGGTAGAAGAGGTCCTCCCGGAAGCGGCGCGCGGCGACCTCGGCGCGCAGGTCGCGGTTGCTGGCCGCGACGAGGCGCACGTCCGCGGTCTCCTCGACGTTGGTTCCCACCCGGCTGTAGCTCCGCTCCTGGAGCACCCGCAGCAGGCGCGCCTGCACCGCCGCCGAGGCCTCGGCCACCTCGTCGAGGAAGAGCGTCCCGCCGCGCGCGGCGCCGAACACCCCCTCGCGGTTGGACGTCGCCCCGGTGAACGCGCCCTTCACGTGCCCGAAGAGCGCGCTCTCGAGGAGGTCCGGCGCGAGCGCGGCGCAGTTGATGGCGATGAAGGGCCCGCGGGCGCGGGGGGAGAGGGCGTGCAGCGAGCGCGCGGCGATCTCCTTGCCGGTGCCGCTCTCGCCCGAGATGAGCACCGTCGCGTCCGTGGGCGCGATGCGCTCCACCACCTCGCGCGCCCGGGCGATCGCGGCGCTCACGCCGAGGAGCTGCCGGTCGTCGCTGCGGTCGCCCACGACGCGCCGCAGCCCCGCCACCTCGCGCCGCAGCGCGAAGCTCTCCACCGCGTGGGCGAGCTTCTGGAGCACGTCGTGGTCGAGGAAGGGCTTGGTGAGGAAGCCGTAGGCCCCGCGGCGCGTCGCCTCGACGGCGACGTCGATGGTGCCGTGGGCGGTGAGCACCACCACCGGGAGGTCGGGCGATCGCTTGCGCACCTCGGTGAGCACGTCGAGCCCGTCGACGTCGCCGAGGCGGAGGTCGAGGATCATCGAGTCGACGTGCTCTCGCCCGAGGCGGGCCAGCACCGCGCCGGGGAGCGACTCGGTGGTCACGCGGTAGCCCGCGCCCTCCAGCCGCATCGCGAGCAGCTCGCAGAGCTCGGCGTCGTCGTCGACGATCATCACGTGGGGGCGGCGTTCCGAGGTGGGCATCGTCGGGGGTCCTTTGGCGGGGTGCTTTACGATACGAGCGGGAGCCAGAGCGCGAAGCTGGCGCCCGGGCCGGGGCGCTCCACCAGGGCGGCGTCTCCGCCGTGGGCGCGCGCCACCTCCCGGGTGAACGCCAGCCCGAGGCCCACGCCCGCGCCGCGCGCGCCCACCGGGCGGGTCACGAAGCTCTCGAAGAGGGTGCCGCGCACGGCGGCGGGCACCCCGGGGCCGTCGTCCTCCACGCGCACCTCGAGCCAGCGCCCGGGGCGCCCGCCGGGCCCCTCGACGCCGGTCACCCGCGAGAGCCGCACGGTCTGCCCGGCGCCCGACACCGACACCGCGTTGCGCACCAGGTTGGCCACGGCGCGCTCCACCAGCGGGGCGTCGAGCAGCAGCGGCGGCACGTCGCCGTCCGAGCGCAGCGCGATCTGCACCCCCGCCTCGTCGGCCGCGGCGCGCTCGTCCTCCGCCGCCCGGCGCAGCACGCCGTCGATGTCGCACCCGGCGTGGCGCTGGAGCCCGCCGCCGGAGCGCACGCGCGAGAGGTCGAGCAGCGCCGAGACGATCTTCACCTCGCGCTCGCACGCGCGCACCGCCAGCTCGACGACCCGCGCCTGCCGCGGGCTGAGCGGCCCGGCGGTGCCGTCGGCCAGCAGCGAGAGCGCCTCGCGCATCTTCGCCAGCGGGGTGCGGAGCTCGTGCGACACCGACGCCACGAAGCCCTGCTTGAGCTGGTCGAGCTCCAGCAGCCGCGTGCGCGAGCGCTCCAGGGCGAGGGACAGCTCGGTCACCTCCCGGGGCCCCGTGGCCGGGGGGATGGGCGACGGGTCGCCCTCGCCCAGGGAGAGCGCCGCGCGCGCCAGCCGCGCGAGCGGGGCCGTGACGTGCCGCGCCGTCGCGTGCGCCACCAGGCCCGCGGCGACGAGCCCGGCCACCGCGAGCAGCAGCCCCACCGCCGCGGCCCGGGTGCCGATGCGCCGGGCCGCCTCCTCGCGGCGCTCGATGGTGCCGTGCAGCTCGCGCAGCCGGCTGATCCACGCCTCGGTCATCTCCTCGTCGAGGGTCGCGCGGGCCCGCACCGACCACGGAGAGCGCAGGGCGTCGCAGAGCGAAGGGGCCACCAGCAGCCGGTCGACGTAGACGCTGTACTGCGCGGCGGAGTCGCGGAGGCGCGGCGGCAGGCTCGCGGCGGTCGAGGCGTTCTGCCGGTGCAGCCGTGCGCTGGCGGCCACCAGCGCGCGCCGGGCGACCTCCACCTCCGACTCGCCGAGCACGCAGGCCTCGTGGCCGCGACGCGCCGCCACCTCGACGTCCCAGGCCGCGCGGTGGAGTTCCTCCTCGGCGTCGATGGTGTTGAGGTGCTGGTCGCGCACCTCGGCGATGGAGCGGGTCATCGAGGCCAGCCCCAGGGTCATCGCCACGAGCGCCAGCAACAGGAGCGAGACCGGCGCGATGTGCGTCAGCAGGAGCCGAGGCGCGAGGCGCATCGACGGACGGGGACTTCGCGGGGTCATCGCCGCGGGAGCGTCAGCCCAGACCGGCGACGTTGGCAATCGCCACCAGAGCACCCCCCCACGGAGGCGTCAGCCCACGCGGGGCGCGTCGACCGGAGCCTGCGACGGCGCTCAGGGAAGGCGCCGGCCCGCCAGGAAGGCCCACGCGTCGCGGGCGAAGGTCGGCGGCACCACGTGGCCGTCGCCGTCGCGCAGCACCAGGGACACCGCCGCCCCCGCGGCCTGCAGCCGCCCCGCGAGCTCGCAGGTGTACTGAACCGACACCATCGGGTCGCGGGTGCCATGGGTGAGGTACGCGGGCGGGAGGCGACCGACCGTCGGGACCTCGCCGGGCCGGTCGGGGCCCTCGCAGCGGCACCAGCCCCGCTGGGTGCGCAGGGCCGCGCAGCTCGCGCCCCGCCCCTCGAAGCGGCACGCGCTCGTGGTGGCGCAGCGCACCAGGCCCGCGGAGCTCGTCGCGAAGCCCGCGATGCGCGCCCGTAGCTGCGTCGCCACCAGCGTCGCGAAGAAGCCACCGTTGGAGTGGCCGAAGGCGTACACCCGCGCCGGGTCGACCCCGAAGCGCAGCCGCGCCTCGGCCATGATCGCCTGCACCAGCAGCAGGTCGGCGTTGCGCGCGGGGTTCGTCTCGGGCGCGGTCTGCCAGTAGGTCTCCTCGGTGGCGTGGTCCCAGTCGCCCTGCGGCATCCAGCGGGCGTCCGGGGCGACCACCACCGCGCCCGCGCCGTCGGCCATGGCCTGCGCGCCGCTCTCGTCGATCGCGACGTCCCCCGTCGCGTTGGTGCCGTGGAAGAGCAGCACCAGCGGCGGCGCCGCGCCGCGCGAGCGGGGAACGTACACGGTCATTTCGCGCTCGAGCCCGGCGACCCGGAGCCGCGCGCGCGCCCTCCCCGGGCCCGCCGCGAAGCTCCCCCCGTAGCCCGAAGCCCCGACGGCCGCCGCGGGCACGGCAGGCGCGGAGGGCGCGGCAGGCGCGGAGGGCGCGGGCGCGGGCGCTGCGCCGACCTGGGGGGCGCCGCCGTCGGTCGCCAGCGGGCGGCACGGCGTGTACCCGGCGCCCGCGTAGCAGTCGCCGTCGCGGTCGCAGGTGCACCCGCGGTCCCCGGGCCAGCAGTTGCGCACCTGGCCGGCGGCGTTGCGCGGCGCGCCGTTGTCGTCGACGGTCACCGCCTCGCGGCACGCGCGGACGGTCTGCGAGTCCCCGGTGCGCGCGAGCAGCAGCCCGCCCGCCACCACCGCGCCGCCCGCGATGCACCACCACGCCTTCGAGTTGCCCATCGACCCTCCTCATACCCCGCGCGCCATGTGGTACCCAGCGCGGGTCATGCCCACCCCTGCCCCGCTGCGCATCGTGTCGGTGTTCTTCGTCTGGGTCGCGCTCGCCGCGGGCTGCGCGTCGACCCCGCGCGCCGCCGGGTGCCGCTCCCGCGCGGGCCTGCACTGCCTGACGCCGGTGGAGTGCACCGTCGACCGCAGGAGCGGGTGCGAGGTGTGCCGCTGCGCCGACCCGGGCTTCGTCCCCATCGGCGCGCCGGGCGATCGCGGGCGCGACGCCGTCCGCTGAACCCGTCGGGCGGCGCGCGCGCTCAGGTCCAGAGGTCGAGCGGCGGGTCGTGGACCACCGCGCGCAGGATGTCCGAGCGCGAGAGGAAGCCCGTCACGGCGCCCGCCTCGTCGACCACCGGCAGCCCGGGCAGCCCCGTGTCGAGCAGCGCGCTCGCCACCCGACGGATGTCCGTCTCCGGCGCGACGCCCGGCACCGGCGTCCACATCACCTCGGCCACCCGCCGCGCCAGGAACGCCGCCCACACCCGCACGTCGATGCCCGGCGCCGGCAGCCGGTCGGGGCGCAGCAGGTCGGCCCGCGTGAGCAGCCCCACCAGGGCACCCCTCCCGTCGACCACCGGCGCCTGCCCGAAGCCCCTCGCCGCCAGGAGCCTCCACGCGTCGAGCACCGAGAGCTCCGCCCGCACCGTCAGCGCCCCGCGGCTCATCAGCTCGGCCACGGTCGTCACCGGGTGCCGCACCACCGGCGCCGCCGGGCTACGGGCGTAGGCCGCGAGGGCGTTGCGCGCCGGCGCGTCGACCGCCCGCGGCGCCGCCCGGTCGGGGCCCTCGCGGGCGTCGGCGTCGGCCCCGAAGAGGGCGCCCTCCCGCGCGCGCACCACGTCCCGCACCGCCTCGACCCTCCGAAGCTCCTCCAGCGGACCCTGGAAGAGCCTGCCCTGGACACCGTGCACGTAGAACATCGTCCACCTCTCCGGCCCGGGATGTCCGCACGGCCCCCGCCCCGGCGCAACGGCCCAGACCGGGTCGGTGGCTCACTTTCTTGACAATGGGTGCCCAGGCGCCGCACCAATCGCCGGGAGCACCGTGTTGTCGCCTGCAACCCCCTCCGCCGTTGGTGCGCTCGTCGCGATGGCGCTGGCGGTGGGGCCGCGGGCGGCGGACGCACAGCCCGCGCAGCCGCCGTCCGAGCCCGAGCCGATGCAGCACCACGCCATCGCGCTCACCGGGGGCTCCGGGCTCTCCCTCGGCAGCAGCGGCGGGGGCAACTCGTACGCCGCCCGCACGCCGGGCTTCGTCGACATCGCCTGGCGTACCTGGCACAGCACCACGCCGCAGTGGGTGACGGGGTTCTCGCTGCGGGCCGAGGTCGACGGGCGCACCAGCGTCGGGGTGGTGCCGCGCTTCGAGTTCTCGCGCACCGTCGGGCGCCTCACGCTGCGGCCCGGCTTCGCGGCGGTGGTGTTCTTCGCGCCCTTCCAGCTCGCGGGCCCGGAGGCCTCGTTCACCGTCGCGCTCCGCCTCGGGAGCGTGGCCTCGCTCATCGGCGCCCTCGCCGTGGACCTCTTCTTCATCGGCAACGACCTGCCCCCGCGGTCGACGGTCTTCTCGGTCAACGGAGCCCTCGGTGTCTCGATCGAGCTGTAGCCAGGCCGCGCTCGCCCTGCTCGCCCTGCTCGCCGCCGGCTGCGAGGCCGGGCGCTGCGTGCGCCACAGCGACTGCGCGTCGCCCCTCTCCTGCCTCGCGACGAGGTGTGTCATCCCGCCGAGCGACGCGGGCGCCCTCGACGCCTCGGACGACGCGGGCGCGCGCGACGCCGGGGACGATCGCCCCGCCGACGCGGGCGCGACCACCGACGACGCCGCCACCGCCCCCCTGGACGCCACCCCGGACGCCACCCTCGACGCCCCGGCGGACCTCGGGTCCGACGCAGCCGGGGACGCCCCGGACGCCGAGTGAGCGCGCGGAGGCATTGAGGGGGAGGCGCGAGGATGTCGAACCGCTACCTCGACCCCGCGTTTGATTCGGACATCGGCCCGGTGGGGGGCCCCGCCGAGCTCGAGGTCAACGCGGTGCTCACCACCTCCGGGCACGTCACGCTGGCCGGGGGCCACATCACCTACGAGCCGGGCCTCGACGCGCGCCTGCTCGGCCGCGGGCCGCTGGTGATCGCCGTCGCAGAGGTGACCGCGGTCTCCTGCCGCGACGGACACCGGCGCGTCGTGCTCCACCTTGGGGCGCAGGAGCTCGTGCTCCGCGGCGTCGGGGCGCAGCGCGTGTGGGTGGCGCTCACGGTCCTGCGCGACGAGCGACCGGGCGCCATGCGCCAGGCTCCGCTGCTCTTCGAGGAGGAGCCCGGCGGCCACGACGACCGCAACGGCCTCTACGGCATCGGCGCGCAGGGCTACGGCTACGCGGGCCGCCTTCCGGTGGGGCTCGTGATCAGCTTCTGGGAGGAGCTCTCCGCGCTGCGCTCGATCCGCGCGGAGGGAGAGCTCGTGGTGCGCGGGGCCGAGGCGCGGAGCATCCACGGCGCCGGCGCGGCCACCTTCGTCGCGGCGCTCATCGACCGCTGGCTGGAGGTCGCCGCCACGGGCGCCATCGACGACGGGTGGCAGCCGCGGGTCGCCTGGTACGACGAGGGCGAGGTGCTGCTCGGCGCGCTCACCATCGACGCCGAGGGGGTGGTGTTCACGCCGGTGGAGGGCGCGGCCCGGGTGCTCGCGGCCCGCGGCGGGCGCTCCGTGGCCCGGGTGCGCCCCGCGGACGGGCGCGGCCTCGACCTGGAGGACGAGCGCCGGAGCTACCACCTCCGCACCCTCGACGCCGCGGGCCTGGTGGCCTCCCTCACCAGCGTCTTCGTCTCCGCCGGGTGGCGCGCCGGCGCCTCGGCGCTCGCGCACCGGGCCCTCCCCGACGAGCAGATCACCCTGCTCTACGGGCTGTGCTCCAGCGCGACGATCACCCACCAGGCCGTCCCGGTGGCCCACGCGGGGAGGCAGCTCCTCAAGCCCAACGCGTACGAGGTCGAGCTCGACGTGATCGCCGACCCCGCGGCCCTGCCCCTGGCGCCCTTCCCGTGTGACCTCCAGGTCGCCAACCCGCGCGGCCTCTACTCCGTCCAGGGGGTCGCCGCGTCCTTCACGGCCCGGCCCCGGCGCGCGGGCGTCGACCCCACCCAGGGCGCTGCCCTCGTCGCGCTGGTGCGCTTCCGGGCGGAGGTCGTGGCCACCAACCGCCGGGACTACTTCCGCCTCGCCGTGGACGTGGTGCTACACCGCGTCGAGCTCGTGGTCGGCGGCGCGCAGATGGCGATCACCCGCGGCGCCCGCATGGTGAACGTCTCCCGCCGCGGCTGCCGCGTCGCCCTCCCGGTGGCGCCCGACCCCGGCACGCCCTGCACCCTCGTGGTCGGCTTCGACGAGCACCCCACCGCCGTCTCGGGACGGATCGTCAACGTGTCCGTCGTCGACGCCTTCACCTGGCACGTCGGCATCGCCTACACCGCCGAGTCGTACGAGCCCGGCGCGCGGGTGTTCCAGGAGCGCCAGACGGCCTTCCTCCGCAAGCGCCACGGCGCCTGAGGGTCAGTCGCGCTCCGTGCGCGGGTCGGCGATGCGGGCCGCGCTCATGGACACCGCGTCGAGCATCAGCGCCACCTCGCTCGACGACGAGAACGCCGACGCGCCCACGGACCCGTCGAGGGCCGTCGCGCCGCCCACCGGCGAGGGCGCCTCGGGGCCGCGGGGGAGGCCCAGCAGCCCGCGCAGGTCGTTGGCGTAGCGGGCCTCCGGGCCGGTGAAATATCCGTGCGACTTGAGGGCGTGCGCGTAGCCGTCGACGTCGCCCCGGGTCGCCGCCGCCACCGCGTCGCCGTAGCGCCGGTGCAGCAGCGAGAGGAAGTCCTGCGCGCCCTCGTCGAGCGAGCCGTAGGCGCGGAAGTGCGCGTGCGTCTCGTAGCGCGCGCCGCCCTCCCACTCGTGGGTGCGCGCGACGGTGGTGAGCCCGCCCGGGCTCGTGCCCTTGATGCCCCCGAAGTTGAAGTTGTACATGCTCCGGCCGCGGCCGGTCTCGAGGCTGGCCTGGGCGCTCAGGATGTCGAGCGCGGCGGGCGTCGGCGCCTCGCCCATCACCTGCTCGAACGATCGGCCGAGGGCCGCGCGCAGCTCGTCGCGGGACGTGACCGTGCGCGTGAGCTCGACCTCCTGCGGGCCGGGCGCTGCGATGGCGTCGATGCGCATGCTCGTCGGGCCTCCGCTCGCGGACCCGGGCTCAGCCCGGGGTGCCCGGCACCGACGAGACCACCCGGCGGTCGGCCTCGCGGAAGGCGTCGATCACCCGCTGGAAGGCCTCGAAGGTGCGCGTCGCCGTGACCATCTCGGTCATCGACGTGACCGTCGTCGCGTTGGAGCCCTCGAGCGAGCCGATGGCGAGGGAGGGGTTGACCGCCAGCGTGGGCTGCGCGCCGCCCGCCGCGACCAGCGTGGCGCCCTCCTGCACCAGCCGCGCGGGCTGGGCGAAGCGCACCAGCCGCAGCCGCCCGACGGGCTCCTGCGCGCTGGGGGTGCGCAGCTCGCCCGACGCCGTGAGCGACACGTCGAGGGTGCCCGCGGGCAGCATCATCGGCCGGCCGTTTTCACCCATCACGGCGTGGCCCTGCGCGTTGCGCACGGCGCCGGTCGGGTCGACCTGGAGCGACGCCGCGCGGGTGTATCGCTCGCCCCGCGGGGTCGACACCGCCAGCCAGGTGTCGTCGGGCAGCGCCGCGTCGAGCGCGCGCCCGGTGGGCCGCAGCGCCCCGGCGCTCTGGTCGATCTCCAGCCGCGCCACGGTCACGCCCGGGGTGCGCCGCGAGTCGGCGCCGCCCGCCGCGGAGAGCGCCTGCTGAAACACCGGCTGCACCCTGCGGTAGCCGTCCGTCGAGGCGTTGGCCAGGTTGTTGGCCGTCGACTCCAGCATCGTCGACTGCCCGAGGGCGCCGCTCAGGGCCGCGTAGATCCCGTCGCTCATCGCTTCATTCCCTTCCGATCGCTGCGCGGAGGCGGTGCACCGCCTCGGTGTGTAGCCGAGAGACCATGGACTCGCTGAGGTTGAGCACGGCGCCGATCTCCCGGAGCGTGCAGTCCTCCTGGTAGTAGAGCGCGAGCACCGTCTGGAGCCGCGCCGGCAGCGTGGTGACGGCCTCCGCCAACGCGTCGGCGAGCTCGCGCTGCCCGATGGCCTCGTCCGCGGGCTCGACCCCGGCGTCGACCTTGTCGTGGTCGAAGTCGAAGAGCTCGAGGCGGGTCATGCCGGCGTCGGAGATGCGCGTGAGGTGGTCGCCGTAGGCCGCGTCGGTCATGCCGAGCGAGCGCGCGATCTCCGCGTCGCTGGGCGCCCGCCCGAGCGCCTGGCCCAGGGTCTTGATGGTGCGCGCGAGGTCTCGCGACGCCCGGCGCATGTGCTTGGAGGTCGTGTCGAGGCTGCGGAGGTAGTCGAGCATCGCCCCGCGGATGCGGTACGACGCGTAGGCCTCGAACTCCTCGGCCACCATGTCGGGGCCCGCGCGGTGGTAGGCCTCCATCAGCCCGAGCCAGCCGCAGCTCACGAGGTCGGCCACCGCGATGTGCCGCGGCACCCGCCGCGCGGCCCGCATCGCGATGCGCCGCACGATGGGCAGGAAGCGCTCGTACTGCGCCTTGTCGAGCGAGCGGCGCGCGTCGCCCTCCACCACGCCCAGCGCGGGGACGTTCACGGCGCCGATCCCCGGGACCCGGCCCGCGGAACGAGCTGGTCGAGGATGGCCGCGATCGTCGCCTGCGCGATGTGCTCGGGCACCTCCTGCCCCGCGCAGAGCACCGACACCGGCAGCCCGGAGGCCGTCGAGCCGTGCAGCAGCCCCGACGGCGCGGTGGTCTCGTCGAGCTTGGTGACCGCGAGGGCCGTCGGGTCGAGCGCCGAGAAGGTCTTCACCACGGCCGCGGCGTCCTGGGCGCGGAGCGCCGCGGGGAGGCACAGCAGCACGTGGCGGGCGAAGGCCCGGTCGCCGAAGTTCTTCGCGGAGAGCAGCGACTCGGCCGCGTCGGGCTGCGGCCTGCGGCCCGCCGTGTCCACGAAGACCAGGTCGGTGGTGGCCTCGTCGAGGCAGCGCGCCAGCTCGTCGGGCGTCGTCGCCGACGCGAACTCCGCGTCGAGCAGCGCGGCGTATCGCTGGAGCTGCTCGACCGCCCCCACCCGGAAGCCGTCGCAGGTGATGAGGGTCACCGAGCGCCGGTCGATGGTGGCGTGCGCGGCCAGCTTGGCGATGGTGGTGGTCTTGCCGACGCCCGTCGGGCCCGTCAGCGCGATGACCGCCCTCCCCTCGGTGGCCAGCGGCCAGGCCGACACCTTCACCACCTCGGAGAGCGCGTCGCGCATGCGCTCGGGCAGCGCCCGCCCGTCGTCGGGGCCCTTCAGCCAGCGCGCGACGCCGGCCGCGGCGGTGCCCTCGATGCCCAGCCGGCGCAGCATCGCCGCCGCCTCGTCGCCGAGGCGCAGGGCGGGCGTGGCGTCCTCGATGGCGACGCGCAGGGCGGCCAGCTCGGCCAGGATGTCGGGCGATCCGCGGTCGGCCTGGAGCCCGCCGGTCTTGAGGGCGCGCAGCTCCGAGCGGAGCTCGTTGCGCAGGGTGGCGACGGAGCTCGGGGCGTCGGCGCGGCGGTCGGCCGCGTAGGCCTCGTGGGCGAAGAGCTGCGTCGAGGCGCGCGAGGGCGGCGGCGGGGGAACCGACGGGGGCGCCGGGGCCTCGGGCTCGGCCGCGGCGGCGACCACCTCGATCTCCGTGGTGCCCAGCATCCCCGCGAGCCCCGGGCGGCGGACCTCCCGGGTCGTCAGGAGCACGGCGCCGCTGCCGAACACCTGCTCGGCCGCCTGGCGGGCCTGACCCAGCGTGCGCCCGCGGAAGACCTGGCGTCTCATCATCTCGCTCACAACCTCAGCGCGCTTCCAGTGCATGGGACGGGCCGAGGCGCTCGATCACCCTCAGGGGGGCGCCAGGCTCGATCTCCCGAAAGGACACGATGGCCAGCTGCGGGAGCTTCCACTCGAAGATGGCCCGGACGTAACGGCGCAGGTCGGGGGGCGCCACGAGCAGGGGGGTCACCTGCTGGGCGTTGAAGGTCCCCATGGCGCGCTCGGCCGAGGCGACCACCGAGCGGAGGAGCGAGGGGTCGAGGGCGCCGCCCGTCCCCGCGGCGATGTCCCGGAGCGAGCGGCGGAGGATGTCCTCGAGGGCCGGGTCGAGCGTCATGGCGGCGACGCTGTTGTCGCCCCCCTTGAAGCGCGACGTGATCTGCGGCGCCAGGCGCTCTCGCACCATCTCCGTCAGCTGCTCGACGTCCTTGGTCTGCGCGGTGAACTCCGCCAGCGACTCCAGGATGGTGCGCATGTCCCGGATGGAGACGGACTCCCGCACCAGGTTGCGCAGCACCCGCAGCAGGTCGCCCAGGGGGATGAGCCCCGGCACCACATCATCGACCAGCTTCGGTGCCGTGCGCGCGAGCACCTCCAGCAGGTGCTGCACCTCCTGGCGCCCGAGCAGCCGGTGGGCGTGGGTGCGCAGCAGCTCGCCGAGGTGCGTCGCCAGGATCGTCGCGTGGTCGACCACGGTGTACCCGAGGGCCTCGGCGAGCTCCTTGTCGCGCTGGGCGATCCACCACGCGGGCATGTTGAAGGTCGGGTCGGTGGTGCGCTCGCCGTCGAGGGCCGGGGACATCCCGCTGGGGTCGACCGCCAGCAGCCGGCCCGCGCGGCAGAGCCCGTGGCCGATCTCGTTGCCCAGGATGAGCACCCGGTACCCGCCCGGCTGGAGCGACAGGTTGTCCCCGACGTGCACCGGCGGCATCACCAGCCCGAGGTCGCGGGCGAGTTGCTGCCGAAGGGCCGCCACGCGGTCGAGGAGGGTGCCGCCGCGGGCGGTGTCGACCACCCCGACGAGCTCGTAGCCCACCTCGAGGGTGAGGGTCTCCAGCCCGAGGGCGGCGTCGACCTCCTCGGAGGGCGAGCGCTTGCGGTCGGACTCGGCGGCCCCGGCCGTCAAGGCGTCGGCGGCCAGGGCCTTCCGGGTGCGGGAGCGCGACGCCAGGATCAGCCCGCCCGCCATCAGGAGACACGGAAACGCAGGCATTCCGGGCACCAGGGCGAGCACCGTCATGATTCCGGCGGTCATGAGCACCGGGCGCGGTCGCCCGAGGAGCTGGTCGCTGAAGGCCCGGCCGATGGGCTCGCGGGTGGCGCTGCGGGTCACCACGATGCCCGCCGCGGCGGAGATGAGCAGCGCGGGGATCTGCGTGGAGAGCGCGTCGCCCACGCTCAGGACGGAGAAGGTCTCGCCGGCCTGCGCGAGGTCCATGCCCGACGAGAGGCCCATGATGAGGCCGCCGACGAGGTTGATGGCCGTGATGAGCAGGCCCGCGATGGCGTCGCCGTGGACGAACTTGCTGGCGCCGTCCATGGCGCCGAAGAAGTCGGCCTCGCGCTCGAGCACCTTGCGGCGCTTGCGGGCCCCGTCGGCGTCGACAGCGCCGGAGGCAAGGTCGGCGTCGATGGCCATCTGCTTGCCGGGCATGGCGTCGAGGGTGAAGCGGGCGGCCACCTCGGCGACGCGCCCGGCCCCCTTGGTGATCACCACGAAGTTGATCACCGCCAGGATGAGGAACACCACGAGGCCGACGAGCACGTTGCCCTCGACCACGAAGCGCCCGAAGGCCTCGACGACGTGCCCGGCGGCGCTCGGCCCCTCGGCGCCGTGCAGGAGGATGCGCCGGGTGGTGGCCACGTTGAGGCTGAGCCGCAGGAGCGTGGCGATGAGCACGAAGGCCGGGAAGGCGCTGAACTCCAGGGCCTCCTCGATGAAGAGGGCCGTGAGGAAGACCCCCACCGCGAGGGCCACGGAGAAGGACAGCAGCACGTCGAGCAGGGGCGCCGGCACCGGCAGCACCATCATCAGGACGATCCCGATGATGCCGAGCGGGACCACCATGTCCCAGCGGTCGCTGCTCGGGGTGGAGGCCTCGGTGCTCATGGGCGGGCGCTACGCACGCGCCGGGCCGACGGCCGCACCCGGTAGACCCAGGCCAGCACCCGGGCCACCGCCGCGAAGTGCTTCCCGGGGACCATCTGTCCGATCTGCACCTCGGCGTCGAGGGCGCGGGCCAGCTTGCGGTTCTCGAGGATGGGCACCCCGTGCCGCCGGGCCTCGCTGCGGATCTGCAGCGCCAGCGCGTCGTGCCCCTTGGCCACCACCACCGGCGCGGCGTCGCCCGCGGCGTAGCGCAGCGCCACCGCGACGTGCGTCGGGTTGGTCACCACGACGTCGGCCTGCTTCACGTTGGCCAGCGAGCGCTTTCGGGCGAGGGCCCGGGCGCGGGCCTTCATGCGCCCCTTGGCCTTGGGGTCGCCCTCCTGCGAGCGGTTTTCGTCCATCATCTCGCGGCGCGTCATCTTCATGTCGCGCTCGAGCTTCCACCAGCTCCAGCCGTAGTCGACGGCGGCCACCAGCGCGAGCGCGAGGAGGGCGTGCAGCACCACCCGCACGATCACCTCCGCGCCCCGCGCCATGGCGGCGTCGGCCGGGAGGCGCGCCAGCCCGACCAGGGAGGGCAGGTCACGCTCCAGGGCCCGCCACGCGACCCAGCCCACGACCCCCACGCGCAAGAGCCCGAGGGCCACCTCGGTGGCGCCCTGCTTGAACGAGAACAGTCGTTTCACCCCTTCGATGGGGTTGAGCCGCTCCAACTTGAAGCCCAGGTGGTCGGCGCTCACCTCCATGCCCGTCTGCGCGAAGCCCACCGCCGCCGCCGCCGCCGCCGCCGCGAGCACCGCCGGGCCCGCGAGGGAGAGCATCAGCCCCCCGACCAGCGCGAGGGTGCGGCTGACGCCCACCCGGTCGAGCGCCCCGAGGTCGCCGTGGCACCCCGCGAAGAGCAGCCCCGCCGCGCGGGCCATGATGGGGCGCGACCCGAGCAGCACCGCCAGGACGGCGACCGAGGCCGCCACCCCGCCGGCGTCGCGCGCCCGAGCGTAGCGGCCGTCCTTGCGAAACTGCTCCCGCCGCTGGGGTGTGGGGTCGAACTCCCGCTCGCCCTGGTCGGCCTCGCTCACCGCGCCCTCCCGCCTCTTAGCTGGCCAGCGCCCCGAGCAGCTGCTCGATGCGCAGGGAGAGGGTGAAGAAGTGCTGCGCGAGGCCCGCGACGATGTCCCGCAGCGAGGCCATGAGCACCGCGGCGCCCGCGGCCACGATGATGCCGATGCCCACGTTGAAGAGCTGCAGCGCCGGGGCGGCGCGGGCGATGAGCGCCAGGGTGACCTGCGTGACCAGGGCCACGGCGACGACCGGGAGCGCCTGCTTCACGCCCACCAGCATGGCCTCGGCGGCGAGGTCGACGAAGACCCCGGCGGAGGCGTCGAAGGCCACCGGGGCCCCCACCGGCAGGGCGCGAAAGGACTCCAGCAGCCAGAGGATGGCGACGCGGTGCGCGCCCACGGAGAAGGCCACCAACACGCCGAGGAGCGAGATGGCCAGCGCGAGGGGCGCCTCCTGCGACTGCACCGTCGGGTTGAACACCGAGGGCGAGGAGAGCGCCGTGGAGAGGGAGACGGACTGCGCGAGCACGTCGGCGGCCGCGAGCACGAAGCGGAAGGCCGCGCCCAGGAGCAGCCCGATGGCGAGCTCGGAGGCGGCGTGGCCGAAGAGGTGGAGGCCCAGGTGGCCGACGGCGGCGGTGGGCGCCGGGGCGCAGGCGCTGGCGACCCAGGCGAGCATGAGCGCGAGGCCGACCCGCTGGGTGGGCCCGGTGTAGGGCCCCGGGAAGGGAGAGGTGACGACGAAGCCCGAGGTGCGGGAGAAGGCCAGCGCGCCGGCCAGGCCCTGGGCCATGAGCTCCTGCGAGAGGTTCATCCCCGGACGACGTGCTCGATGGCCTGGAGGCTGGTGCGGGTGTACTGCACCGCGAAGCCCGCGAGGGTGGGGCCCAGCAGCAGCAGGGTGGCCACGAGGGCGGCGGTCTTCACCACGAAGCTCACGCTGCTCTCGTTGAGCTGCGTGGCGGCCTGCGCGACGCCCACCACGAGGCCCGCCGCGAGGGCGATGAGCAGCAGCGGCCCGCCGACCCGCGCGCAGGTCATGAAGAGCCCGAGCATGAGGGCGAGCGCGCTGTCGGTGGTCACGCGAAGCTCCGGAGCAGCGAGCCGACCAGGAGGTGCCAGCCGTCGGCGACGACGAAGAGCAGCAGCTTGATGGGGAGACTGAGCGTCGAGGGCGGCACCATCATCATGCCCATGGACATCAGCAGCGCCGACACCACGAGGTCGATGACCAGGAAGGGCAGCAGCACCATCACGCCCATCTGGAAGGCCGTGGTGAGCTCACTCACGACGAAGGCCGGGGCGGCGATGCGCAGCGGCACCTCCTCCTCGGTCTGCGGCAGCGGCTGGCGGGCGGCCTCGTAGAAGAGGGCGAGGTCGCTCTCCCGGGTCTGCCGGAGCATGAAGCTGCGCAGCGGCGTGGTGGCCGCCGCGACGGCCTGCTCGGCGGTGATGCGCCCGGCGGAGTACGGCTCCCAGGCGTCGCGGGCGATGGCCGTGGTGACCGGCGCCATGGTGAAGGCCGAGAGGAAGAGCGCGAGGCCGACGATCACCTGCGTGGGCGGCGACTGCTGGGTGCCGATGCCGTGGCGCACGAAGCCCAGCACCACCACCACGCGGGTGAAGGACGTCATCGTGAGCACGACGGCGGGCAGCAGCGAGAGCAGCGTCAGGAGCGCGAGGATCTTGAGCTGCGGCGTGAGCCCCGGGTCGGTGAGCAGGTTGCCCGCGGCGGGCGCCGGGTCGGCGAAGGCGAGCGCGGGGGCGAGCGAGGCGGCCGCCGCCGTCGCGAGGGCGAAGAGGCGGCGGGGGGAGATCACCGATACGCCCCGAGCGCGAGCAGGCCGGCGACCTGGCCCTCCGGGGCGGACGAGCGGCGCGCGGGCGCATCGGCGCGCAGGCTCTGGGTGTTGAGCGTGGGGCGCGACGCCTCCCGCGGCCGCTCGGGCAGCGGGTCGCGGGAGCGGTCGCGGGGGTCGAGCGGGGCCTTCTCGCGGGTGCGCGAGCGGGCGGCGGCGAACATCGACTCGAAGCCCGCGGTCTTGTCGGGGTCGCCCGGCAGCGCGGCCTCGGCGCCGTCGATGGCCGCGAGGTACTGCACCGACCCGCTGGTGACGCCGAGGAGCATCCGCTGCCCGCCGACGTCGACCACCAGCAGCTCCGAGCGGCCGCCTAGGGAGGCGCGGGTCACCACCTGGATCTCGCAGCCGGTGGCGAGGCTCGAGACCGGGGCGCGGCGCTTCCAGAGCATGAACGCGAGGCCGAGGCCCGCGAAGCCCAGGAGCACCTTCCAGCCGCCGCCCTCGTAGCCGCGCTCGGCGGCCATCACCAGGGGACGGCTCGGGCGCACCGGGAGGGGCGTCGCCGTGACCGGCGCGGACGGGGCGGGCGCGGTCGCAGGCGCCGCGACGGCCGCGGGGGCGACCTCCGGGCGGGCGACGACCGGCGAGGGCGACGGGGCCGCGACCGGCGCGGGCGCCGTGGTGCGGGCGGCGACGGGCGCGACCGGCGCGGGGGCCACGACCCGGGCGACGGGCGCCACCGGGGCGACCACCGCGGTGCGGGCGGGCGCTACCGGGGCGACGACCGCGGTGCGGGCGGGCGCGGCCACCGGCGCGGGGGCGGCCACCGTGGGGGTGCTGTGATGGGTGTGGCGACGGCGGTGGTAGTAGCGCCGGGCGACCTGGGAGTAGTCGGTCGCGGCGTCGACGACCTGGGCCTCGGCGGGGGCTGCCGTCAAGGCGCCAACCAGGGCCGTCAAGGCCATGGCGCTCAGGGTGCGGGCGTTGGAATTCACGGGCGGCCTCCGGGGTCGGTGGAGATGAGTTCGGTGATGCGCACGCCGTAGTGGTCGCCGACGACGACGGCCTCGCCGCGGCCGAGGAGCCGGCCGTTGACGTAGAGGTCGAGGGGCTCGCCCGCGGACTTGGAGAGCGAGAGGGTCTGGCCGGGCGTGAGCTTGAGCACGTCGGCGATGCGCATGTGGCGGCGCCCGATCTCGACGGTGATCTCGACCTCGACGTCGCGCAGCAGGTGGTAGGCGGGAGGGGCGTCGGCCGGGGTCGCCGCGCCCTCGAAGGGGAGCCCCGTCTCGGGGTTGATGGCAGGTACCTGGAGGCTCATGGCGCGCGGTGGATCTCCCCTCCAGGCGACACGATCACCCGGAGCACCCACCGCCCCAATCAACCTTCGTGCCTGTCACTCGATGCGGACGGCGATGCACCCCGCGACGGTGGTCGGGCGCCCACGGAACATGGGCTTCTCGTCGATGCGAACGCTCACCGGGTCGCTCACCGGCACGCCCAGCGGAAGGGTGTCGCCGACCTTGAGCGCGAGCACCACGTCGAGGCGGGTGGGCACCCGCGCCAGCTCGACCACGAGCTCGAGCTCGACGCCGTCGAGGGCGCGCAGCACGTGGTGGTTGAAGGTCTCCGGCGGGGGCAGCGCGGCGGTGGCGGTGGGCCCGGGGCCCAGCAGGGCGTTCTTGGGGAGCACCAGCAGGATGCGCCCGAGGTCGGCGCCCAGCATGAACGCGCACACGATGGAGGTGCCGTCGCTGCCGTTGGGGTCGGGGCGGTCGGAGGCGAGCGCGACGGTCACCCCGAGGCGTGACGAGAGCACCTCGCCGACGGCGCGCGCGATGCCCTCGACGGTGCGTCCCACCAGGGCGCGCTGCGGGGCCGTGAGCCCGGCGGCGTCGAGGGCGGGCAGCGCGCGGCCGTCGCCGCCGAGCACCCCGTCGAGCAGCAGTCGCAGGGCGTTGGTGTCGAGCACCAGCGCGCCCGGCGCGGCCCCGGGCTCGACCGTGAGCGGGGCGACGTGGAAGGGCCGGGAGAGGTCGCGCAGGGCGTCGCTCATCGGGAGCGCGCGGGCCCAGCCGAGGGTGATGGGCACCTCGCGGCGCGCGAGGAAGGGCAGCGCGCGGCGCAGGGCCGTGGCGAGGCGGGGGCTCTCGCCCTCCAGCAGGGAGACCGCGCGGCGAAACCCCTGGCCCTCCAGCGCGAAGCGAAGCGGGCCGGTGGCGACGGGCTCCTGGTGGCTCATTGCACGACGAGGTCGGTGATGAGCACCCGCGCGATGCCCTGCACCCCGGTGTCCTGGTAGCGCGCCGCGAGCTGCGCGCGGAGCCGGTCGGTCTGCGCCGGGTCCGAGGCCGCCTCGTAGGTGACCGAGCGGAGCAGCGAGAGGGTCGCGTCGCGGATGCGAGCGACGTAGGGCCGGACGTCCTCCTCGCGGGCGGCGGGCCCGAACTCCAGCGCGATGGTGGCGCGCATCGCGTGGAAGGAGTGCTGCGCGTCGATGGTCATCACCACGAAGGGATCGAGCGCGAGGGTGAAGCCCGGCGGCGCGGGGCGCGCGGGCGCGGCGGCGGCGGCGTGCGCGGCCGGCGCGGCGTGGCTGGCGCGCTTGCTCACATAGAGCGAGGCGCCGCCGGCGGCCCCGGCGGCTACGACCGCGGTGAGGATGAGGGCCACCACGCTGACGCCCTTCACGGGCGGAGCGGCGGCGTCGCCCTTGCGGGCCTTGGAGTCGTTCTTGTCGTCGCTCATGGGGGTGTTCGGAGACCCAATCGGCTCAGCGGCTGATGTTCATCAGCTCCTGGAGCATCTGGTCGGCGGTGGTGATGGTCTTGGAGTTGGCCTGGAAGGCCCGCTGGTGCGCGATGAGGTCCACGAACTGCTCGGTGACCTCGACGTTGCTCTGCTCGAGCGAGCCCGCCACGATCGAGCCGCGGCCGCCGGTGCCCGCGGACCCGACGGCGGGCTCGCCGGAGTCCCGGGTGGCGGTCCAGAGGTTGTGCCCCGCGCGGTCGAGGCCGTCGTTGGAGCGAAACTTCGCCACCGCCAGGCGCCCGATGGCGATGGTCTCGCCGTTGGTGAAGATCCCGTTGACGGTGCCGTCGCCGTCGATGCGCACGGCGTTGAGGTCGCCCGGCGCGTAGCCGTCCTGGCTCTGGGCCCCGACGCTGCTGGGCGTGCCGAACTGCGTGATGCCGTCGAGCCCGGTGCCGCCCGCCGCGATGGGGGTGCCGAAGTTGAACGCCAGCGCCTGCGCGGGCACGGCGCCCGCGAAGTTCACCGTGCCGCCACCGGTGACGGTGTTGGTCTGGAGCGCGCCGTTGGGCGTGAAGGCCAGGGTGCCGGCCGCGATCTCGGTGTTGCGCCCGGCGACCCCGCCGGTGAGCTCTCCGCCGTTGGCGAGCGCGTGGTACTCCCAGGTGTTGGCGCCCGAGCGGCGGTAGTAGACGCTGACGGTGTGAGGGGTGCCGAGCGAGTCGTACACCGTCATGGCGGTGGAGAAGTTCGACGTGGGCCCCGGGTTGAGCGGGTCGAAGGCCGCGGCGGGCGTGGCGGCGGTGGAGTCGAGGTTGGCGGTGACGTCGAGCTGCGACGTGGCCCGCGGGGGCAGCGTGGTGGTAGGCACCTCGATGGGGCCGAGCAGCGACGAGAAGGTGCCGTCGGGGTTGGCCCGGTAGCCCTGGAGCGAGAGCCCCTGCGGGTTCACGAGGGTGCCGTCGTTGCGCACCGTGGTCTGCCCGGCGCGGGTGTAGAAGCTCCCCTCCACGCCGCCCACGGAGCCCTGCACGATGAAGAAGCCGTCGCCCGACAGCGCGACGTCCGTCGGCACGTCGGTGTTGAGCAGCGTGCCCTGCGCGAAGATCTGCTGGGTGCGCGCCATCCGCACGCCGAAGCCCGGCGCGTCGCCGCCGCCCACCGCGCCGCCGAGCACGTCCTCGAAGATGGCGCGGGACTGCTTGAAGCCCACGGTGTTGAGGTTGGCGACGTTGTCGCCGACGACGCCGAGCGCGCGGCCCTCGGTGATGAGTCCGGAGACGCCGGTGTTCAAGGCGTTGCGAAGGGTCATGTCGTTGGCTCCGTTGCGGTACCGGTGGGTTTCAGGGGCTCAGGGGGTGCGCGGCGCGGCGCGGCTGATGTTGACGAGGTCGGAGATGGGGGCCGAGGCGCCGGAGTCGAGGGTGAGCTCGGGGTAGCCCTGGTCGAAGGAGACGCGGGTGACCGTGCCCGTCACGTCGTGGGTGACCGTCACCTCGCGGTCGTCGACCGTCATCGCCGTGACCGTGAGGCTGTAGGTGCCGCGGGGCACCGTCTGGCCCGAATCGTCGCGCCCGTCCCAGCGCACCGCGAGGGCGCCAGTTTGGCGGGCGCCGATGTCCATCGTGCGCACCACCCGGCCGTGGGCGTCGCGCAGCGTGGCCGTCACGCGACCGGCCGCGGCCCCGAGCTGCACGTTGGACGTCGTGGCGGCGGCGCCGTCGAAGGCGACCCCGTGGCCGCGGATGGTCACCGTCTGCCCGACGAGGCCCGCGGCCTCGTTGTTGGAGAGCCCGCGCACCTGCGTGGAGATCACGTTGAGCTGGTTGGACTGCGTGATCGACTGCTCGACGAGCGCGAACTGCGACAGCTGCGTGACGAACTCCGTGCCCTCCGTCGGCTGCAGCGGGTCCTGGTGCGAGAGCTGCGCGACGAGCAGCTTGAGGAAGCCGTCGCGGTCCATGGTGGGCGAGGCCGGCGCGGCCGCCCGGGCTGCCTCGTTGGTCCTGATGAGCGCGCTGATCGGTGTGGACATGGCGGTGTTCCCCTCAGAGCACGATCCGGACCCGGCCCGCGGGCGCCCCCGAGGCCCTGGGCGGGGCCGCGGTCGCTGACTCGTCCGTGGCGCCACCCCGCAGGGCCCCGTCGCGCTCCGACGGCGGTGCGTGGGCGTCGGCCTGCGACCAGCTCCCGGCGCCGCCGAAGCTCAGCGTCGACAGGGGGATGTCCGCCGCGATCACGTCGGCGGCGATCTCCCCCGCGCTGGCGTGGAGCAGCCGGGCTGTCGCGGCCTGCGCGGCGTGCACCTCCACCGCGACCGCGGCGTCCGCGGTGCGCGCGCTCACAGCCACCCGCCCGAGCCCCGGGAGCACCACCTCGCCGCTGGCCGACTCGTGCATCACCCGCTGGTTGATCGACGAGCGCAGGGCGTCCTGAAGGCGAGCGCGCAGCGGGTCGCCGCTCTCCAGGGGCACAGCGGGCGCCGAGGTCTTGACGGGCGTCAGGCCGTTGTCGCTCTGGCGCTGGGACACCGTCGGGAGCGCGCCCGGCACCGTCGGCGGCGCGCTCGGCACGGGCCCCCTGGCGCCAGCGCGGGCCCCGGGCAGCGCGGGCTCCCCGGTGGCGGCCTTCGGGTCCGGAGCCGTCGCGGCCTGCGCGGCGGGCGCACCCGCCTGGGTCACCACGGTCTCCACCGCAGCCTGCGCCGCGACGCTGGCCACGGCCTCCGCCTGCGACCGGGCCGCGCTCGCGGCGGCGGCCTCGGACGCGGCCCCCTGCGCCGGGGCGGCGCCCTCGACCGGCGGCGGCGCATCGCCTACGCGCGCCTTCGCGGCGCCCTCGGGCTCGCGGATCGACCCTTCGGGGGAGGCCTTCGCGGCCGCGCCCGACGCCGGGGCGCCCGGGTTCGCTGTCGACCCGCTCGACCCGCTCTCTCCCTTCGACGCCTCGGCGGCGTCGGTGCCGTCGCGACCCTCGGCGGCCGCGGCGCCGGGGCGCTCGCCGCCCTTCACGCTGGCCCGCCCGGGCTCCCGATCGAGCTTCGCCGGGGCCGCCTCCGCCGGGGCCGCCTCCGTCGGGGAAGGCGGCGGGGACCCGGCCCCGACCGCCACCAGCACCGCGGGGGACGGGCGCTCGACCCCGAGGTCGCGCTCGACGCCCCGGTCGCGGTCACGCTCGCGCTCGTCGCGGGCCCGTCGGGCGCTCGCCTGCGTGGGCTCCTCCTCGGGCTCCTCGGGCACGCGAAACACCGCCTCGCCCCGCGCGCCCGCCGCGCGCATCGCGTCCAGCCGCGCGGTCACCAGCTCGAGCTCGGCCCCCTGCGTGATCCTCATCCGTGCCTCCTCACCGTGCGCGCCGCGACCTCGTCGGCCGCGACCCGCTCCACCCGCATCGCCGCCGCGCGCACCGCGGCCGCGAGCCCGTCGCGCCACACCTCGATCTTGCGCAGCTCCGAGCGCGCGACGACCAGCGCCGCCCGCAGCCGCTCGGCCTCCGCGCGCGCCGCCGCCGCCTGCGCCGCCGCCCGGTCGGCCCGCTGCCGCAGGGCGCCCAGCCACGCGCTGAGCTCGGCCAGGTCGACGCTCGACGTGCGCTCCTCGGGGCTCGCGCCCGCCGCCTCGGCCCACGCGTCGGCGGCCCGCTGCGCGGCCTGATCGGCGTCCTGCGCTCGCCGGGTCGCCGCCGCGCTCTCCGTCTGCGCGACCTCCACCGCCCGCTGGCGCAGCTCGACGAGCATCCCCGCCCGCTGGAGCCGGTCGACGCTCACCGCGCCACCCCCGCGGTGAGGCGCAGGGCGTTGAGGGCCTCGGCGCGCGGAACGCCCTCGATGAGCGGCTGCCGGATGAGGGCCTCGATGCGCGGCAGCGCGGCGCGGGCGCGGTCGACGCGCGGGTCCGATCCCGCCACGTAGGCGCCGATCTGGATGAGGTCGGCGGCGTCTTCGTAGGTGCCCATCATCTCGCGCACCCGGGCGATCTCGTCGAGGTGCGACTGGGGGCAGAGGTCCTGCGCGAGGCGCGACACGCTCCGCAGCACGTCGACGGCGGGGAAGAGACCCTTGTCGGCGAGCTTGCGGGTCAGCACGATGTGCCCGTCGAGCACCCCCCGCACCGCGTCCGCAATGGGGTCGTTGAGGTCGTCGCCCTCGACCAGCACCGTGTACACCGCCGTGATCGACCCGGGGCCCTCGCAGGTGCCCGCGCGCTCCATCAGCGAGGGCAGCGAGGCGAACACCGTGGGCGTGTAACCCTTGGTGAGCGGCGGCTCGCCCGCGGCCAGGGTCGCCTCGCGCAGCGCCATCGCGTAGCGGGTGACCGAGTCCATCACCAGCAGCACCCGCTTGCCCTGGGCGCGGAAGTGCTCGGCCAGCGTGGTGGCGTAGAGGGCCCCGCGGGCGCGCACCAGCGGCGGCTCGTCGCTCGTCGCGGCCACCACCACCGAGCGCGCGAGCCCCTCGTCGCCCAGCACCTGCCGCACGAAGTCGCCCACCTCGCGACCGCGCTCGCCGATGAGCCCCACCACGATCACGTCCGCCGAGGCGTGCCGGCAGAGCATGCCCAGCAGGGTGCTCTTGCCCACGCCGGTGCCCGCGAAGAGGCCCACCCGCTGCCCGAGCCCGAGGGGCAGCAGGGCGTCGAGGGCGCGCACCCCCGTGGCGAGCGGCTCGGTGATGGCCCGCCGGGAGAGCGCCGGCGGCGGCGCGGCCCGCACCGGCGCGCGCTCCGTGGGCCCGAGGAGCTCGGAGTCCGTGGGCACCCCGAAGGCGTCGACCACGTGGCCCAGCAGCGCGTCCCCGACCGGCGCGAGGGCCCCGTCCTCCCGCGGGCGCACCCGCATCCCTGGCGCGATGCCCGCGGTGTCGCCGAGCGGGGCCGTGAGCAGGCGCCCCTCGCGGAAGCCCAGCACCTCCAGCCGCAGGGTGCGGGGGCCCAGGTCGAGCTCCAGCTGGGCCCCCACCGGCGCGGTCAGCCCCTCGACGCCGACGATCACCCCGACCACGTCGCGCACCCTGCCCTCCACCACGAAGGGCCGCGCCGCCTGGGCGCGCTCGACGTAGCGCGACAGGTCGACCCCGCGCGACGCGCTCACGGCCGGACCTCACCCTGGGTCGATGAGCCCGTCGCCGCGTCCTTCAGGGCGCGGCGACGGGCTCAGCGGCACCTCGACGGGGCAGGCGCTCACGTCACGTCCGCGAAGAGGTCGTCGGCCACCGCGGCGAGGCGCCCCGCGGCGCTCACGTCGATGGTCGAGGCCCCCGCGCGCACCGCCATGGCGCCGGGCGGGAGCGACGGGTCGACGGTGACGGCGTGGTCGCTGCCGAGCGACTGGGCCCAGGCCTCCGCGGGCACCCTCGCCGCCACGTCGGGCGCCACGACCACCGCCGCACCCTCGCGGCCCTCGAGCGCGGCCACCGCCTCGCGGGCCCAGGCCGCCAGCAGCGCCGGGTCGACGCGCACCTCGCGGCCCACCACGCGCGCGGCCACGGCGCAGGCGAGGCGCACCAGCTCGGGCTCGCTCGCGGCCAGCACCCGCTCGCGCAGGGTCTCCATCTCCCGGGAGAGCCCCGCGTGCTCGGCGGCCAGGGCGGCGTGCTCGGCGGCCAGGGCGGCGCGCTCGGCGGCCAGGGCGTCGTACTCGGCCCGCAGCGCGAGGTGCTCGGCCAGCGGGACCACCGGCGGCGGCGCGTCGGCCGCGGCCGCGTCGTCGCCCGGCTCGGACATGCCCTCGGGCGCCTCGTTGTCCGTCGACGGGCCCAGCATCCAGGGAGGGATCGACGGGCGCGGCGTCTCGTCGGCGCGCACGCACCACGGGGCGACGGCGGGCAGGTCGTCGGGCCGGGCCACCGCGCTACGCCTCCTCGCGGCCGAGGTCGATGCGCCCCTCGGCGGCCAGCCGGAGGGCCACCTCGACGAGCTCGCGGCGGGCGGCCTCGATGTCCGCGCGGCGCACCTTGCCGAGCACCTCGAGGTCGTCGCGGGCGAGCTCCGCGGCGCGCTCGGAGAGGCCCGCGAAGATGGCCTCGGTGACCTCCGGCGAGGCGCCCTTGAGGGCGATGACCAGGCGCTCGGAGGGCAGCTCGATGAGGATCTCGCGCATGGCCCGGGCGTCGATGCGCCGCAGGTCGTCGAAGGTGAACATCGCCTGGCGCACCCGGCCCGCGAGGGCGGCGTCGGCGACGTCGAAGTCCTTGAGGATGCTGGTCGCCGACGGGCCGATGGCGTTGAGCATGGCGGCCGCGCGGGCCACGCCGTCGACCGACACCAGGGTGTTGGCGTCGGCGGTGGGGAGCTCCTCGACCAGGGCCACGGCCACGTCTTCGAGCACCTTGGCGGGCAGCTCCGTCAATCGGCTGACGTTCTCGACGACGGCGATCTGGCGCTCGGCGGGCATGGCCGAGAGGATGGCCGCCGCGGCCGCCGGGTCGAGGCGCGTGAGGATGGCCGCCGCCATCTGCGGCGACTCGCGGCTGAGCAGGGCGACCACGGCGTCCGGGGGCGCGCTCTCCAGGCGCGAGAAGGGGCTGGTGACGCCGTCTTCGAAGACGGCGTTGGTCTGCTCCTCGCCGAGGGCGACCACCGAGAGGCGGCGCAGGTAGGGCAGGCCCCCGCGGGGCACCGCCACGGCGCTGCGCGAGCGCTCCAGGAACTCCCTCCAGGTCTCCTCGATGGCCCCGGCGGGCACCTCGCGCATCGTGGAGGCGACCGCGCGGAGCTTGTGGAGCTCGGCCACCCCGAGCTCGCTCACGATGGGCCGGGCGATCTCCTCGTCGAGCGACAGCAGGAAGAGGACGGCTTTCTCGGCTCCGGTGGGCATCTACGGCAGCCCTTGAGCAACGGCCGTACCCGCGCGCTCTGGAAGGTCAGCTCTTGGCGTTGCGGTCGGGGGCGTCGGTGCCGAGCCAGAAGCGCAGCACCAGGGCCGCGGTGGCGGGGTCGGCCAGCACGCGGGCGTGAACCTGCGCCCGGAGGCTCTCGCGCACGACCTCGGGATCGAGCTGGGGCGCCGGCTCCTGGGGCGCGAGGCCGGCGAGCTGGATGGCCGCGGTGGTCTCCTGCCGGGGGCGGCGGCGCAGCGCGAAGAAGGCGACGGCGAGCAGCACGGCCGCGGCGGCGGCCACCCCCCCGATGATGTAGCCCCGCGGGGTACGGGCGGGCCTCGCGGCGGCGCGGCGCGGCGTGGCGGCCGGGGCGTCGAGGGTCTCCTGGAAGGGGATCGACTCCACCGTCACCACGTCCCCGCGGGTGTCGTTGGCCCCGATGGCGCCGCGCACCAGCGCGCGCAGGTGGGTGAGCTCGGCCGCGTCGCGGGGCACCACCCGGGTCTGGCCGCCCTCGGTGCGCCTTACGCCGTCGACCACCACGGCCACGGCGATGCGCTTGATCACCCCGCGGGTGGTGAGGCGCCGCTCGCTCACGTGGTCGACCTCGAAGTTGCGGGTGTGCTGCTCGCGGAGCACGCCGCCGTCGGACTGCCCGGGCTCCGCCGGGGAGTCGGCGGGCGTGCCGATGTTGCTCTCCGCGCCGGGCACCCCGGCCACGGTGATGTTGCCCGCGGAGGTCACGAATTCCTGGCTCTGCTCCTCGCTGCGCAGGGCCGTGTGGGCGCGGTCGTAGCGGTCTTCGGTGCGCTCGACGCGGTCGTGGTCCATCTCGACGGAGGCGCGCACGTCCACGTGGCCGTCGCCCACGAGGCGCGAGAGCAGCGCGCGCAGGCGCTCCTCGATGGACGACTCCATGGCGCGGCCGCCGGAGCGCTCGTCCTCGGCGGAGTCCTCGTCGCCGGGCGACCGGGGCCGGTGCAGCATCTCGCCGTCGGTGGTCACCAGGGTCACCCGCGCGGCGTTGAGCGAGGGCACCGACGACGCCACCATGTGCACGATGCCCGACACCTCCGAGGCCCCGAGGTGGCGCCCGGGCCGTAGCCGCAGCACCACCGACGCGCTCGCGGGGTCGTTGCGCGACACGAACACGCTCCGCTCGGACATCACCAGGTGCACCCGCGCCGACTGCACGGCGCCCAGCGACCCGATGGTGCGCCCCAGCTCGCCCTCCAGCGCCCGGCGGAACATCACCCGCTGCTCGAACTCCGTCGCCCCGAGGCGCATCCGGTCGAAGGCCTCGAAGCCCACGCCGCCGCCCCGCGGCAGGCCCGCGCTCGCGAGCTCCAGCCGCAGCTCGTGCACCTTCTCCTCGGGCACCTCGATGGTGCCCCCCTCGGCCTGCACCCGGTACGGGACCTTCAGCTCCTTGAGCTTGTTGACCAGGGCCGCGGCGTCGTCCCGGTCGAGCTGCGAGTACAGCACCCCCCAGTTGGCGACGTTGCTCCGCCAGGTGAGCCACGCGCCCAGCAGCACCGCGACGACGAGCGTCGAGGCCAGCAGCACCCGCGCGGGGCGCGACAGCGAGGTGATCCAGCGCTGCGCGGGCGCGAGCCGCGCGAAGAGCGGCGACGTCGGGGCGGACTCTTCAGACACTGGTGCGCCAGACCTCGTGGAAGGCGTCGAGCAGCTTGTTGCGCACCGACCCCAGCAGCCGCACCCCGATGGTGGCCTCCTGCACGGAGATCATGGTGCCGTGGATGTCATCGGACGCGCCCGCGGCCAGCGCCCGCACCTGCTGCGTCGAGTGCTGGGCCATGCTGTTGACCCGGTTGACGGCGTCGTGGAGCACGTCGCCGAAGTCCACCGGCGCCGGCGCCGTGGGCGTCGGACCGATGGACGCGCCGCCCACCTCGGCCGTGGGATACACCCGGGAGACGTCGGCGATGGAGGCGATGGCGCCGCTCATGGGGCTACTGCCCGATCCGCAGCGCGGCGCGCGCCATGGACTTCACCGACTCGATGCTGGTCACCCCGGCTTCGTAGGCCCGCGAGGCAGTCATGAGGTTGACCATCTCCGTCACCACGTTGACGTTGGGGTACTCGACGTAGCCCTCGGGGTCGGCGTCGGGGTGGCCGGGCTCGTACATACGCTGGCCGGGGTTGGGGTCGGGGCGCACCTCGGAGAGCCGGACGCCCTGCACCTCGCGGAGCACGGGGTCGTGCGCGCCGGGCGACAGGGACTCGGCGGAGAACACCGGGTCGAGGCGCCGGTAGGGGTTGCCGTTGGCGTCGCGGGTGGTGTGCACGTTGGCGAGGTTGCCGGCGATGAGGTTCATGCGGCCGCGCTCGGCCGTGAGGCCCGAGCCCGCGACCTCGAGGGCGCTGTACACACCGGCCACTGAGAATCGTCCGCTCATCGGTGGTCCTACCGTCCGTCGCCGGCGGCCCACTGCAGGCCGCTGAGTTGTTGCGTCGCGAGCACCGTCAGCGAGTCGTAGCGGATCTGGTTGGCCGCGATCTTCACGGCCTCGCGGTCGACGCTCACCCCGTTGCCGTCGTAGCCGACGGTGGCGTTGGGGTCGGCCACCACGGAGTACCGGTGCCCCGGGCCGCGCGCGAGGGGGATGTGCCCCTCGGTGCTCGACGAGAGGGCGGTGTCGAGCTCGGCCTCGAAGCTCGCGCGCCGCACCAGGTCGAGCGGGCGGAAGCCTGGGGTGTCGATCTGCGTGAGGTTGGCCGTCAGCAGGTTGTGCCGTTGGAGGTGGTAGTCGAGCCCGCTACGGATGCGCTCGGTCGTATCCAGGATGCTGCTCATGGGATTTAGCCCTCGCTGGGGAGGGGGTGACTTCACGAAGCGTGCCGCCAGCTCCCGCGAGGGGTGGCCCGGGGGTTGCCCTGCGCCGGGCGGAGATGGACCCCACACGATGCTGAAACTCACCCGGCTCAACCATCACACCATCGCGATCAACCCAGATCACATCTCGTGGGTGGAGGCGACGCCCGACACCACGCTCTTCCTCATCAACGGGGAGAAGCTGATGGTGCGGGAGTCGCTCGACGACCTGATGAACGCGGTGATCGAGTACCGCCGCCTGGTGCGGATGGTCGAACCCGCGGGCGCGCCGCTGGGGCCCATGGAGGGCGACCCCCCGCGGGTGGGCGACTCCCGGAGGCCCAGCGCCTTCCCCCGCCGGTCGGGTGATCGGGACGACCGCTGATGCAGCCCGGACCCATCATCGGGATGGTGGTCGCCATGGTGGCCATCCTCTTCGGCAACACGCTGGAGGGCGGCCACATGAGCTCGGTCGTGGGCGGCCCGGCGGCGCTCATCGTGCTCGGCGGCACCATCGGCGCGGTCATCGTGCAGTACCCCTTCTCGACGCTGAAGGCCGCGCTCAAGGCCGCGGGCAAGACCTTCAAGAAGCCCGCGCAGGACGCCCGGACGCTCATCGACGAGATCGTCGGGTACGCCAACCAGGCGCGCCTGGAGGGCATCCTGGCGCTGGAGAAGGTGGCCTCCAACGCGTCCGACCCCTTCCTCTCGAAGGCGCTGATGATGGCCATCGACGGCGCCGACTCCAACGCCCTGCGCGAGACGATGGAGATCATCATCGACCAGCAGGAGGAGCACGGCGAGGACGCGGCCAAGGTCTTCGAGGCGGGCGGCGGCTACGCGCCCACCATCGGGATCATCGGCGCGGTGCTCGGGCTCATCCACGTGATGAGCAACCTCACGGACATCAACGCCGTGGGGCACGGCATCGCGGCGGCCTTCGTGGCCACCATCTACGGGGTGGGGGTCGCGAACATCCTCTTCCTGCCGCTCGCGGGCCGCATCAAGCTGCAGGTGCGCGACGAGGGGAGCCTGCGTCAGCTCACCCTGGTGGGCGTGCTCGCCATCCAGGAGGGGATGAACCCCAAGCTGGTGCGTGAGCGCCTCTCGGCCTTCCTCCACGACCACGACCCGGCCCCGGCCAAGGCCGCGCGCTCGTAGTACTACCCTCCCGGCTCCCCCCTCGTGGGGGACATCCCACAAGGACCTCCCATGGGCAGGCGCAAGAAGCAGGCGGAGCACGTCAACCACGAGCGCTGGCTCATCAGCTACGCGGACTTCATCACGCTGTTGTTCGCGTTCTTCGTGGTGATGTTCTCGAGCTCGCAGATCGACCAGCGGCGCCTCGGGGCCTTCTCCGAGAGCTTCGCGGGCGCCACCGGGGTGACCGTGGTGCCGCGCGGCAGCGACGGGCTCATGACGGCGACGACCAACTCCCCCCCGGCCCCCGCCCGCCGGGAGGTGACCAACCCCCAGGTGGTGTTCAGCCTCCAGGACCTCGCGAGCACCCTCAACCGCGCGCTCAGCCGCAACGCCGGGATGGAGTCCGTGCGGGTCATCCGCCGCCGCAACGACTTCGTGCTGCGCATGCCCGAGAACGTCTTCTTCGAGAGCGGCGACAACTCCGTGAAGGAGGGCGCCCAGGTCATCCTCGCGACCCTCGCCCGCACGCTCAAGGTCTTCCCCATCGACATGCGCGTCGAGGGGCACACCGACGCCAACCCCATCCGCACCTCGCGCTACCGCTCCAACTGGGAGCTCTCGACCGCCCGCGCCACCTCGGTGCTCCAGGTGCTCGCCGGCGCCAGCTTCCCCCCGGAGCAACTGTCCGCCTCGGGCTACGGGGAGTTCCACCCCATCGCCACCAACGCCACCGACGACGGCCGCCAGCAGAACCGCCGGGTCGACATCGTGGTCTCGATCCGCCAATCCGAGAGCGACGACCCCGACGAGGCCAACCGCGGCGACGCCGCCGTCGACCCCATCAGCGTCATCCGCGCCCAGGTGGGCGCCCCCGCCGACGCCGCGCCCGCGCTCACCGACGCCAGCGCGGCTGTCGTCACCGACGCCAGCGCGGCCGTCACCATCGACGCCCCGGCGCCCGCAGCCGAAGCCCCCGCCCACCCGACCGCAGCGCCCCACGCAGCGCCAGCGCACTGACGGCCCGCCAACGGCGTGGCGGCGCGTCGGCTCCCGCTCCTGCGCTGCCGCGCGCCCTCACCCCTGCGGGGGCCGTCCATGGCACTCCCCTCGCAAGGAGGCTTCGCCCATGTTCCGATCCCTTCACGTCGCCGCTACGGGCATGGTCGCGCAGGAGACGAACCTCGACACGATCTCCAACAACCTCGCCAACGCCAACACCACTGGCTACAAGCGGCAGGAGTCGCAGTTCGAGGACCTCATCTACCAGACGGTCCGACCGGCCGGCCCCGGCAACGGCGTCGGCGCCCCGGCGGGGGTGCAGCTCGGCTCCGGGGCGCGCGTCGTGGCCACCTCGCGGCAGTTCGGCCAGGGGGCCATCCACCAGACCGACAACCCCCTCGACGTCGCCATCGAGGGCGCCGGCTTCCTGGCGGTCAACCGGGTCAACGGCGACATCGCCTACACCCGCGCGGGCGCCCTGCGCCTCGACTCGCAGGGTCGCCTGGTCAACGTGGAGGGCCTCCCCCTCGAGCCCGCCATCAACGTCCCCATCGACTCCACCAACATCGTCATCGGCGCCGACGGCAGCGTGAGCGCCACGCAGGCCGGGCAGCATGTCCCGACGCAGCTCGGGCAGATCCAGCTCGTGACCTTCCCCAACCCCGCGGGGCTCCAGGCGATCGGGCACAACCTCTTCACCGTCACCGGCGCCAGCGGCGACCCCACCGTCGGCACGCCCGGGCAGGTCGGCCTCGGCAGCCTGATGCAGGGCTCGCTCGAGCAGAGCAACGTCGAGGTGGTGCAGGAGATGATCGGGCTCATCCGCACGCAGCGCGCCTACGAGGTCAACTCCAAGGTGGTGCAGGCCGCCGACGAGATGCTCCGCAACGCGACCCAGATGCGATGACCCCCGCGCGCACCCGACACACCGCGCTGGCCGTCCTGGCCCTCGCGCTCGGCGTGGGCCGGGCCGAGGCCTCGCCGCCGTCGCTGGTCACCGTGACGGGCGCGCGGGTGCTCGTCTCCGACGTGGTGCGCGGTGCGCCCGCCGACGCCGCCGCGGTCGACCTCGGGCCCTCCCCCGCCGTCGGCGGTTCGCGCCTCATCGACCGCGCCGCCATCCTCCGCGCCCTGCGCTCGCACGCCGCCACCGAGCCCGACCACCTGCCCGAGGCCGTCCGGGTGGTGCGCCTCTCGCGCGCTGTCTCCGCCACCGAGCTCGAGCGGCTCACCCGCGCCGGGCTCGGCGCCCACCCCCTCCCCCGCGGCGCCGCGCTCACGGGCGTCCGCGCCTCCCGCGGCCTCGACGTCGCCGCCGGCTGGGACGCCGTCACCGCCGAGCTCCCCCGGCTTCCGCGCCGGGCGGGCCCCCTCTCCACCACCGCCCTCGTGACCTTCCGCGCCGGCGCCGACGTGCTCGCCCGGGCCTCGGTGCAGGTCGACCTGATGCTCCCCGCCACCGCCGCCGACCCGGAGCTGCGCCGCGGCGCCGCCGTCACCCTGGTGGTGCGCCAGGGCCTCGTCGAGATCCGCGTGGGCGCCAGCGCGGGCGCCGACGCCGACGTGGGCGACACCCTGCCGGTGCTCCTGCGCCCATCGGGCCGGGTGCTCCGCGCGCGGCTCATCGAGCGCGAGACCGCCCTCGCGGAGGACGGACCCTGATGCGCCGCTCGACCGCCGCCCTCGCCGCCTGCCTCGCCCTGCACAGCGCCTGCGCCACGCGCGCGCTCACGATGCCCCCGGCCCGCCGCCGCGACTACAGCACCGGGGCCTACGCGCAGGCCGACCCGGCGTCGCGGCCGGGCAACGGGTCGCTCTTCAGCGAGGCCGTCGCGGGCTACCTCGAAGACACCCGCGCGGTGCGGGTGGGCGACCTCGTGGTGGTGGTCATCGACGAGCAGGCCAACGCCCGCGGCGGGGCGACCACCCGCACGCTCCGGGAGTCGAGCCACGAGATGGGGCTCACCAACCTGATGGGGCTCATCCCCGCGCTGCGCACGGCGTACCCCGAGCTCGACCCCACGCAGCTCCTGGCCTTCGCGAGCCGCACCAACTTCAACGCCGACGGCAACACCGCCCGCACCGGCGCCCTCGACGGCAACGTCGCGGTGCGCATCGTGCGCGAGATGCCCAACGGCGACCTCTTCCTGGAGGGCACCAAGACCGTCCGGGTCAACAACGAGCAGTACCACCTGTACATCTCCGGCCTCGTGCGCCGCGCCGACATCACCCGCGAGAACACCGTGGCCTCGTCCCGCATCGCCGACGCCCAGGTGGAGTTCAGCGGCGAGGGCGAGGTGGCCGACACCCAGCACCGCGGCTGGCTCATGCGCCTCCTCGACGTGATCAACCCCTTCTGAGCGCCGTGCGAACCACACCCCTCCTCACCGTGCTCCTCGTCGCCTTCGCGCTGCTCGCGCGCCCGGCGACCTCGCGCGCCGAGCACCTCCGCGACCTCGCGGACGTCTCCGGCGCCCGCGGCAACCAGCTCCTCGGGTACGGTCTCGTGACGGGCCTCGCCAACACCGGCGACGACCTCAACGCCCCCTTCACGGCCCAGTCGGTCATCGCGATGCTCCGGCGCCTCGGGGTGCAGGCCGACCCGAGCCAGTTCCGGCTGCGCAACGTCGCGGCGGTGATGGTCACGGCCAGCATCCCGGCCTTCGCGCGCCAGGGCACCACCCTCGACGTCACCGTGTCGTCCATCGGCAACGCCCGCTCCCTCGCCGGGGGCGTGCTGTTGCAGACCGTGCTTCGCGGCGCCGATCAGCGCGCCTACGCCCTCGCCCAGGGCCCCATCACCACCGGCGGCTTCTTCGCCCAGGGCTTCTCCGGCACCACCGTCCGCAGCGGGACCATCACCGTCGGGCGCATCGCCGAGGGCGGCACCGTCGAGCACGAGATCCCGGTCACCCTGGTGACCGACGGCGCCCTGCGGCTCAACCTCCGACGGCCGGGCTTCACCGTCGCGTCGCGCATCGCCGCGGCGGTCAACCAGCGCTTCGGCGCCGGCACGGCCAGCACCCGCGACAGCGGCGCGGTGTCGGTGCGCGTGCCCGAGGGCACCGAGCTCGTGGACTTCATCGCCGGGCTCGAAGACCTCGACGTCGCCCCGGTGCGCCAGGCCCGGGTGGTCATCAACGAGCGCACCGGCACCATCGTCGCGGGCGGCGACGTGCGCATCTCCCCGGCGGTGGTGGTGCACGGCAACATGACCGTGGTGATCCGCGAGGCCCCGACGGTGGTGCAGCCCAACGCCCTCGGCGGCGGCACCACCGCCGTGGTGCCCAACAGCACCGTGACCGCCACCGACCCGCCGCCCAGCGTGACCTACCTCACCGGCGCCCCCACCCTGGCCGACGTCTCGTCCGCCCTCGGGCGCCTCGGGCTGCCGCCGCGCGAGCTGGCCAGCGTGCTGGAGGCCCTCCGCGGGGCCGGGGCCATCGAGGCCGACGTGGAGATCCAATGAGCAACCCGATCAACCCCAGCGCGGCCGTGGGACTCACTTCTCCGACCGCACCCACCGGCCCGGCGGGCGGCGCCCGCCCGGTGGAGAGCGACCTGCACCGGGTGGCGAGCGAGTTCGAGGCGATGCTCCTGCGGCAGCTGCTGCACACCGCCAAGATGGGCGGCGCCGCCGGGAGCTACGGGGACATGGCCGTCGACGCCCTGGCCACGGGCATCAGCCAGGCGGGCGGAATCGGGCTCACGCGGCAGCTGGAGGCCGTGCTGGCCGGGCAGATCGCGCACACCGGGGCGGCGCCGGTGATTTCTCGTTCAAGTTCCGACGGAGGTGGGCGTTCTGGTGCAGGTCCAGACACCCCTTAGAGCCTCTGAGGATCGAACCATGCGCATTCCCTTCGTATCCCCCACCCCCGGCCTCGACCCTGCGAAGGTCCCCGTCCGTCCTGGCGCCAGGCCCGCGAGCGGCGCCGACGACGCGGCGGACGAGAGCGTGCATGTGCGGGTGTCGGCGAAGAGCCGCGAGCTCTCCATCGCGTCCGAGGGTGACATCGACGCCGCGAAGGTCTCGCGGCTCAAGGCCTCCATCGAAGCGGGCACCTTCCGCATCGACGCGAGGGAGATCGCGGAGCGCATCGCCCGCGGCGGCTGAGCAGGAAAGAGGTTGTCTGATGAGCCCGGAGCAGCTGTTCGGACGGTTCGATCGACTCCTGGAAGAAGAGCGGGCGGCCATCCGCCGCCTCGACGGCGCGCGGGTCCACGACATCGCCGCGGAGAAGGCCGACCTCTTCCTGGAAATCCGCGAGAACATCCGCGGGCGCTCCGACCTCGCGCTTCGCTTCGGTGAGCTGGCCGCCGGGCTGCGTCGCAACGCCGTGCTCCTCGCCCACGCCCGCGACTGCCTCCGCGACGTGCTCTCGGCCTTCCACGACGGCAGCCCCGCCACCCCCTACGCCCCGGCGATCGTGTCGTCGGGCCTGTCGGTCCGGGGCTGAGCCGCACGATGCCCTCCCTCTTCTCCCTCCTCAACGTCGCCCGCGACGGCATGCAGGCCCAGTCCGCCGGGGTGTCCGTCACCGGACAGAACATCTCCAACGTCAACACCCCCGGCTACGTGCGCCGGGGCGTGGTGCTCTCCGCCCGGGCCTTCGGCCAGGACAGCACCGGCGGCGTCTCGGTCCTGGGCATCTCCCGCTCCTTCAACCGCTTCGCGCACGGCCGCGTCGTCGAGGAGCACGGCCGCCGCGGCGCCGCCGCCGCCCGCGCCGAGGCCCTCACGGCCACCGAGGCCTCGCTCACGCCCAACAGCCGCACCGTGGCCGACCGGGTCAACGCGATGTTCCAGGCCTTCGACACCCTGAGCGGCGCGCCCGGCGACGCCGCCGCCCGCCTGGAGGTCCTCCAGCAGGCGGGCAACCTCGCGCAGCAGGTCTCGAGCACCGCGGGCGACCTGGCCACCCAGCGCGACGAGCTCTTCACCCAGGCCCGCGGCGTGGCCGGCGAGGTCAACACCCGCCTCGCCCGCATCGCCACCCTCAACCGCGCCATCGCCGAAGCCACCGCCCTCGGCGACGCCGGGGCCGACCTGCGCGACCAGCGCGACCTGCTGGTGCAGGAGGTGGGCGACCGCCTCGGGGCGCGCTCCATCGAGGACGCCACCGGGCAGGTCACCCTCTTCTCCGCGGGCACCGTGCTGGTCGAGGGCGGCAACGCCTCGTCGGTGTCGGTGAGCCTCGACCCGGCCAACAACCTTCGACTCACCGTGGCGCAGCCCGGCGGGGCGACCACCGACGCCACCGCGGGGATGACCCAGGGCACCCTCGGCGGGCTGCGCGAGGCCCGCGACGTCGACATCGTGGCTGCGCAGACCTCCCTCGACCAGTTCGCCTTCGACCTCGCCACGGCGGTCAACACGGCCCACGCCGCGGGCTTCGGCCTCGACGCCGTGAGCGGTCGCAACCTCTTCGCGGCCCCCGCCGTGGTCGCCGGGGCGGCCCGCGCGATGGCCCTCGACCCGGCCGTCATCGGGCAGCCCGACCGGGTCGCCGCCGCCGCCGCAGCCGGCGACATCCCGGGCGGCAACAACGTCGCGCTCCAGCTCGCCGGGCTGGCCAGCCGACCCCTCGGCGCCGCGGCCACCACGCCCGCCGAGCGCTTCGGCGCCGTCGCGGCCGACCTCGGCGTGCGGCTCCAGTCGGCCCTCGCCGAGGAGCAGCTGCGCGACGACACCGTGTACCAGGCCGAGACCCTCCGGGAGAGCGCCGCGGGCGTCTCGCTCGACGAGGAGATGGTCAACCTGTCGAAGTTCCAGCGCGCCTTCGAGGCCTCGACCCGCGTGCTGCGGGTGGCCGACGAGCTGCTCGACACCCTGATGAAGTCCTTCTGATGCGCATCACCGACAAGATGGCCATCGACGCCGCGCGCCAGGGCCAGGGCCGCGCGGTGCGGCAGTTCACCGAGGCGAGCCGGGTGGCCTCCACCGGGCTGCGGGTCAACGCCCCCTCGGACGACCCGGTCGCCTGGTCGATGAAGGTGCGCCAGGACGCGCAGCTCGAGCGCATGGACAACCGCACCCGCACGCTCTCCCGCGCCGGGAGCGACCTCAACACCGCGGAGTCCATCCTGGCCAGCGCGGGCGACCTGCTCGAGGAGGCCCGCTCGCTCGCCGTGCAGGCGGCCAACGGCGGCATCGACGCGCAGACCCGGCTCAACATGAGCGGCCAGATCAACGCGCTGCGCGACTCGCTCATCGGCCTCGCCAACACCCGCGGCAGCAACGGGTACCTCTTCGGCGGCACCGCCACGGCCGCGGCGCCCTTCAGCGCCGCCGGGGTGTTCACGGGCAACGACACCGCCGTCGCGCTCGAGGTCGCCGACGGGGTGACCACCCGCGCCAACGCCAGCGGCGCCATGGCCTTCACCGTCGCCGGCGGGCGCGACCTCATGGCCGACCTCCAGGCCTTCGCCACCGCCCTCTCCACCAACAACCTCGCGGGCATCCAAGGCGCCATCGGCACGATGGAGGCGGGGCACCGCCAGCTCGTCACCGCGCAGGTCACCACGGGCATCGCCGCCGAGCGGCTGCACTCCTCCGTCGAGGTCACCAGCGGGGCCATGCTCTCCGTCGCCACCGCGCGCGCCAACGCGATCGAGGCCGACGCGGTCGACGCCTTCACGTCGCTCTCGCTCACCCGCGCGGGCTACGAGCGCAGCATCGCCATCACCCGCGAGCTGCTCCAGGTCTCCTCGGTCACGCGCTGACCCCCGGGGCCCCCCTCCTCCGGGGCATCGCCTTCGCGCGGCGGATCGCGCACCATCGCGCAGAGGTCCCCTGAATCCCCCAATGAGCACCCTGGTCTTCGGCGCTGGGTTTCTCGGGCGGCGCTTCGCGAGGGAGCTGCCCCTCGCCACGCTCTCGACGGTCGACATCACCGACCGCGACGCCGTCGCCGCCGCGATCCGCGGCGCCCGCGCGGAGGTGGTCATCAACGCCGCGGGCAAGACCGGCCGGCCCAACGTCGACTGGTGCGAGACCCACCGCGGGCCGACCTGGCGCAGCAACGTGCTCGGCGCCCTCGAGCTCGCCGAGGCCTGCGAGGCAGCGGGCGCCCACCTGGTGCACGTGGGCTCCGGGTGTGTGTTCTACGGCCCGTCGCCCTCCCCCGGCGGGTGGCGCGAGGACGACCCCGCCAACCCCATCTCCTATTACAGCCGGAGTAAGTACGCGGCCGACCTGCTGCTGGCCCCGCTGCCCCACGTCGCCGTCGTCCGCATCCGGATGCCGGTCGACGCCGCGGTGCACCCGCGCAACCTCATCACCAAGCTCGCGGGCTACGCGCAGGTGGTCGACGTGGAGAACTCCGTCACCGTCGTCGACGACCTCGTGGGCGTCGTCGCCGCCCTCGCCGCGCGCCGCGCCAGCGGGGTGTTCCACGCGACCAACCCGGGCACCCTGCGGCACCGCGACCTGCTGGCGCTCTACCGCCAGGTGGTCGACCCGTCGCACCGCTGCGAGCTCATCGGCGAAGGCGAGCTCGTCGCCCGTGGCCTCGCCGCGGCGCCGCGCTCCAACTGCGTCCTGGCCTCTCCCCGGCTCGACGGGCTGGGCCTCGCGATGCGCCCCGTCGGGGTCGCGCTCGCCGACGTGATGTCCCGCTACGCCGCCGACCTCCGCGCGCGGGCGCATCAGCCCGGGGCGTAGACCTCGCCCTCGGACACCGTGTGCAGGAAGCCGAAGGTCGGCTCGACCTTCCCGGCGCCGCTGGTGAGCGCGCGCATCAGGAAGTAGCTGCCGAGGCGCTCGTTGCAGAAGGCCAGCGCCCGGAGCTGCCCCGGCTCCTGAGAGACCGGCCGGTGGCTGCGCAGGAACTCGTAGCTCACCCGCCGCATCTTCTCGACCGCGTCGAGGAAGACCGGGACGGGATAGACCCCCATCTCCACGCCCCCGGGCACGAAGAGCGACGTCGCGAAGAACTCCGCGGACATCTGCCACGTCATGATCCCGAGCTCGACGGCGATGGCCGTGTAGCGCAGCAGGTCGGGCACCCGGTGGTTGCTCCCGTACTGCGCGTACAGGTTGCCCAGCAGCACGGGCTGCGAGAGCAGGTACGGCGCCGGGAGGGAGTTCTGTAGCGCGTCGACCTCCACGTCGCGTAGGGCGTCCGCCGCGACGAGGTACATCCCCGGGTAGTTGGTGGACTTCGCCCCGAGGGCCTTCGGGGCGACGAACTTCCGGTACTGGAGGATCGACACCCGGTCGCCCGCGCCCCACGCCGCGCCGCCCTCCCGGAGGATGGTCTCGATGGCGAAGGTGCCCGCGCTCCCGCCGAGGAAGGGGTGCCAGGTCTCCAGCTCCGGCGCGATCTCCCCGGCGCGGATGCACCGCTGCGCTCCGCCGCGGGGCGCCTCCCCCGGGCCCAGCCAGATCACCGTGCACCCGCTCGACAGCGGCACCTCGATGGGCTTGTGGGCGATGCAGAAGGTCTGGATGCTCATCGCTCGCTCTCCTCTCCTCGGTCGCTGCTCGGTGTCGGAGGTGCGACGGAGCGCGCGAACCCTCCTGCCATCCGATCGAAGTGATCGGCCTCCTTCGTGTTGCCCAGCTGCCGCAGCGCGCGGGCGGCGTGGGCGTAGGGCATCTCGTAGGCGGGGAAGAGCTCGGCCGCCGCGAGGAATTGCTGGAAGCCCGCGGCGGGCTCACCCCTCGCGAGCAGGGCCGACCCGAGCGCCAGCCGCCCCTGGATCGAGCGCGGATCGCGGCGCAGCGCCTCGCCCAGGTCGGCTTCGCCCTGGAGGTGGCAGCCCAGGTAGAGGTACGGCAGCGGGTGCTGCGGCTCCAGCGCTGCCGCGGCGCGCAGCATCTCGGTGCCGCGCTTCACGTCGCCGTCCTGCCCGAGCAGCACGAGGCCGTCGTGCAGCAGCGACTCGAAGCGTGTGTGCGAGAGCACCGCGTGGCGCCCGACCACCTCGGCGCCCTCCCAGGTCGCGATGTCGGCCAGCAGTCGGGCGGGATCGCCCACAGCGCGCGGGGGTCGGCCGGGCTCGGCGAGGAGCTCGTCGTAGTAGGCGACCCGATCACCGGCGTGGTCGGCCATCAGGCGCCCGGAGCGCACGGAGTCGTAGGCCCGGGCGCGCACCCGCTCGCGCGCTGCGGGGTCTGCCGCGAGGGCCTCCAGCACCGCGACGAGCTCCTCGGGCGTGGCGAAGAGGAAGCCGTTGTCGCCATCGCGGACGGTGCCCAGGTAAGGGGTCAGCGACTGCACCACCGGCACCGCGCCCCACCCCGCGTACTCCAGGAACTTCACGTCCGAGCGCGATCGATTGAAGGCCGTGTCGGCGATGGGGGCGATGCCGACGTCGAGCCCGGCGACGAAGTCGAAGTAGGCCTCGATGGAGCCCGGGGCGGTGCGCCGCTTGCGGCCCTCGGGCAGCGCCCCGAAGAGCCGCCAGATCGCGTCGGAGCACATGAGGTGGAGCGTGACCTGCGGGTGCCGGAGCACGAAGCCCGAGAGCGCGCCCGCGACCGCGGCCATGTCGTCGAGGTGACCGCTCGATCCGCCCCAGCCGATCACGAGTCCGTCGGATGGGACGGCGGGCGCGGCGCGGCGCGGCGGGAGCGCGACGACCTGGTTGGGGAAGACCCGGCCGCGCGGGTTGAGGTGCCCGTAGCAGCGCATCAGCTCGTCGACGCTGTACTGCACCGCGTCGCACGACTGCGCGATCCGGCGGAAGAGCCGCACGTTCTCGGGCGACGCGAAGAAGGCGGAGACCGGGCTCCAGGCGGGCACGGCGCCCATGTCGTCGTTGATCTCGAAGACCGTGAGGGCCCCGGCGTCGCGCCGCCTCCGGATGATCGGGAGGAGGTCGGGGTTGCAGACGCCGTTGAGCACCACGACGTCCGCCTGCTCCAGGATCAGGTCGCGCTTGCGGTGCACCTGGTCGAGGTTGACCACGTAGACCCCGTCGCCCGTGGCCATCGCCCGGCCCGGCGCGAAGGTGCGATAGAACCAGTCGCCGCCCCGGGTGGCGTGCGGCGGGTCGACCTGGGCGATGAGCATCGGGCGCGTGGCCATCGGTGGGAGGGGTTGAGGGGTCCCGGTCAGGCTTCGCGGCCGAAGCGGGCGTCGATGAGCTCGGCGCGGCGCTGCATGTCCTCGCCGAGGAAGCCCAGCTGCGAGAGCGAGGTGAGGAAGGGGCGCGACCCGCGGCCCTCGTAGTACGACGAGAAGCTCCGGAGGCGTTCGAGCTGCTCCAGCACCGCCGAGAAGCACCAGGTGGTCTCGTTGCTGGGGATCGCCACGCGGTCAAAGCGCGGGCACGGCACGAGGAAGGGCTCGTCGAGCGCGATGCCCTCGCCGTGGGTGAACCACTCCACCGCCGTCTGCAGGGCGCCCACGGCGGTGTCGCGCAGGCCGAGCGCCCAGGCCACCCGGGCGATGGTCACCAGCCGGGGCAGCGTGGGGTGCTGGTCGAGGGCCGCGGAGAGGAGGTCGAGGGCGAGCTCCAGCGAGCGCACCCGCGCGCCCGCGGCGAGGGCGGGGTCGTGCGCGTCGCACCAGCGGTCGAGCGCGGCGTCGAGGGTGTCGCGCCCGGCGTGCTGGGAGGTCCAGAAGGGGACGAGCTGGCCGACGTAGGGGAGCTCGCCGAGGTCGTCGCGCCAGCGGGCCGGGGTCGAGGGCGCGACGGTGACGGCGGTGGAGGGCGCGAGCAGACCGCGCGCGGCGAGGGCCTCCGCCCGATCGGGCTTGCAGAAGAACACGTTGAGCGAGAAGCGGTCGAGGGCGTCGTCCGTGGGCGCCGGGGCCAGCACCTGGAGCCCCGGGACCAGCCGGTAGCAGCCGTATCCCAGCGCCGCGAAGGTGCCCCGCAGCGCGCCCACGCTGGCGCCGGGGCGCATCGCGGCCAGCACCAGGGGCGACTCCTCGCCGAAGAACACCGATCCCCCGCGGACGATGGCCGTCTCCTCGCCCTGGGCGTCGAGCTTCACGAGGTCGACGCCGCGGAGGTCGAGCGAGGCGCGCATCGCGTCGAGGGTGCGCACCGCCACCACCTCGGAGGCGCTGTGCTGCGTCGGGTCGGCGGTGAGCGCGGCGAGCTCGCTGAGGGCCCCCATGTGGAGCGCCCCCTCGCCCGGGCGATCGGACAGCGCGGCCTGCACGACCGTCACCTGCGCGAAGCCGTTGCGCTCGACGCTCGCCCGGAGGTACGCCGCCGTCCGCGCGGCGGGCTCGACCGCCCACACCCTCCCGTCGGGCCCGACCGCCCGAGCCAGCGGCAGGGCGTACTGCCCATGGCTGGCGCCCACGTCGAGCACCCGCTCGCCCGGTCGGGTGAGCGCGCGCACGAAGGCCAGCTCGTCCTCGAACCATCCGCCCTGCTCGCGCAGCACATACGCCGTGAGGCTCTCCAGCGAGGGCGGCACCGCCACCAGCACCCCGTCGCCGCCGTCCACCAGGTCGTAGTCGCGCGCGGGGAGCGTGGCCTCGTCCGCGGTGGGAATGGCCCTGGGGCGTGGCCCCGCGAGGCTCCGCTGCCACGCGGTGCGGTAGGCCTCCTCGAGCTCCCTCGCCAGGCGCTCGGGCGACCCGACGGGGCTCTCGCTCCATCGCTTCGGCAGCGAGGCGCGCAGGGCGGCGAGGCGGTCGGGGTCGCGGGCGAGCGCGCTGGCGATGGCCACGTACTCCGCCTCGGTCTCGGCGAGGAGGGAGGTCTCTCCGAGGGCGGTGAGCATCGCGGCGCTCACCCGCCCGGCGTGCGTCGCGCCGCGCAGCGCCACCACCGGGACGCCCTGCGAGAGGGCCTCGCAGGTGGTGGTCGCGCCGTTGTAGGGGAAGGAGTCGAGCGCGAGGTCGACCCGCGCGTAGAGCGCGTGGGCGTCCTGCCAGCGCGCCGTGAAGCCCACGAACTCCAGCCGGTCGGCGGCGACGCCCGCGGCCTCGAACCACCCGCGCACCCGCGCCCGGTTGCCCTCCCGCTCGAAGGCCATGTGCTTCAGGATCATCCGCGACCCGGGCACCGCCGTGAGGATCTCGGCCCAGCAGCGCGCGAGCTCGGCCGAGAGCTTCGAGGCGTTGTTGAAGCTGGCGAAGGTCACGTGGCCCGCCGCCCTGCACGGCGGCTCCGGGGAGACCACCTCGCCGCTCGCCCGCCAGGCCATGAAACCCCCTGGCAGGCGCAGGAGTTCTTCGGTGTGGCGGGCGTCGCTGTCGCCCGGCGGGTCGGCCACGGCGTCGGTGATGCGGTAGTCCACCGTGGAGAGGCCGGTGGTGTCGGGGTAGCCCAGCCACGAGAGCTGCACCGGCGCGGCGCGGCGCGCGAGCACGCCCATGCGCCCGTTGGAGGTGTGGCCCGCGAGGTCGACGAGCAGGTCGATGCGGTCCTCCCGGATGCGGGCGGTGAGGGCCTGGTCGGACATCTCGCCGACGTCGAGCCAGTGGTCGACGGCCGCGCGGAGGCGGGCCTGCACGTCGTCGGTCGAGGCCATGCTGCTGTACGCGAAGAGCTCGAAGGCGTCGCGGTCGTGGGCCTCCAGCACCGGCGCCAGGAAGAGGCCCACCGGGTGTCTACGCAGGTCGGGCGAGAGGTAGCCCACGCGCAGCCGGCGCCCGGGCGTGGGGTCGGGGCTGAGGTCGCGGCGCTCGGCGGCGACGCTGCGCTCCAGGGCCCGGCCGAAGCGAAGGTGCTCCGCGAAGAGCTCGCCGGGGTCGCGGCCCGCGCCGCAGTGCATCGTGAAGAGCATCAGGGACCACGTCTCGAAGAGCGCGGGCCGCAGCCGCAGGGCCTCCCGGTGGTGCCGCAGCGCCTCGTCGATGCGCCCCTCGGTCCAGAGCGCGCCCGCGAGGACGGAGTGGGCCTCCGGGCTCGCCGGCGCGAGGGCCACGGCGCGCTCGAGCAGCACCAGGGCGTCGGCGATGCGCCCGCCGAGCAGCAGCAGCTTGCCGAAGGTGGTGTGCGCCGACGCGGAGTCGGGCGCCACGCGCACCGCGCGCGCGAGCAGCCCGTGCGCCTCCTCGAAGGCGTTGCGCCGCAGGAGCAGCTCGCCCAGGTTGTTGAGCGCCCGGGCGTCGTCGGGGTCGACGGCGAGGGCGGCCCGAAGCGCCGCCTCGGCCTCGGCGGTGCGCCCGTCGACGAGCAGGGCGCGGCCGCGGTTGATGAGGGCCACGGCGTCGCGGGGCGCCAGCGCGATGGCGCGGTCGAAGAGGGCGTAGGCCTCCGCGGTGCGCCCGCGGGCGTGCAGCAGGTCGCCCAGGTTGGCGAGCGCGCCGGGGACCTCGGGGTCGTGCTCGAGGAGGGCCCGGTAGGCGGCCTCGGCCTCCGCCGCCCGACCCCCCTGGTGGTGCTCCACGGCATCCTGGAACAAGTCTCGGAGGTGGGGCGGGAGCGTGGATTCGAGCGCCATCGCGCGACCATGGCAGAGCGCCCCGGGTCACACAACGGAATGGCAGAGCGCGCATGGAGAGGCGGTCGGGAGGGCGGTCGGGGAGGGTTCGGAAAAATCGATTCAAGGCCCCGGAGGGGTGGCCGTACAGACAGGTGCTTAGGGATCCACAGCGGTCCCACGGACGGGCGTCACAGGGGCGCGCGTCAAGACGCACAAAGGAACTCCAATGGGCCTGTTCATCCAAACCAACGTCTCGTCGATGATCGCTCAGAGCAACCTCAACAAGACCTCGGCGGGTCTCAGCGAGAACTTCAACAAGCTCTCGAGCGGCTTCCGCATCAACGGCGCCGCCGACGACGCCGCGGGCCTCGGCATCAGCAAGCTCATGAACGCCTCGGCCCGCTCGGTCATCGTGGCGTCGCGCAACGCGAGCGACGCCATCTCGATGTCCCAGACCGCTGACGGCGCCGCCGAGCAGATCCACGAGCTGCTCACCCGCATGCGCGAGCTGGCCGTCCAGGGCGCCAACGGCACCAACAACACCGTCGACCTCGCGAACCTCGACGGCGAGTTCGGCTCGGCCTCCGCGGAGATCACCCGCATCGGCAACGTGACCACCTACAACGGCACGGCCCTCCTCACGGGCACCGCGTCGGTCGCGTTCCAGGTCGGCATCCAGAACACCGGCGACGACCGCATCACGGTCAGCTTCGGCGGCGCCTCGGCGTCGAACCTCGGCATCACCGCCGCCTCGCTCGCCACCATCACCGGCGCCCAGGCCGCCATCGGCACGCTCGACAGCGCCATCTCGGCGCTCAGCACCGTCCGCCGCAACTTCGGCTCCACCATCAACCGCCTCCAGTCGACGGTGCAGAACCTGTCGGCCACCGGCACCAACCTGTCGGCCGCCCTCAGCCGCCTCCGCGACACCGACATCGCGATGGAGACCGCCTCCCTCGCCCGCAACCAGGTGCTCACCCAGGCCGGCGCCGCCGTCCTCGGCCAGGCCAACCAGGCCCCGCAGCTGGCACTGTCGTTGCTCCGCGGCTGATCTCGACCCATGGCAGGGCCGCGGCGACGTGCCGCGGCCTTACGCCAACTGACGGAGCGCATCGATGGCGATCACAGGCAGTCTCCCGACCAGCTCATCCGGCCTCGACGTCGAGGACCTCATCACGCGCCTCGTCGCGATCCGCAGCCAGTCGGTCACCGCGCTCCAGTCCCGCCAGCAGCAGATCAACCAGGCCAGCTCTACCGTCTCCGCCTTCACGACCCGGCTCTCCACCCTCTCCCGCGCCGCCCGCGCGCTCGACTCCACGTCCGAGTTCAACGCCACCACGGCGACCTCGTCCGACGCCACCTACGTCGCGGCCACCTCCTCCGGCGGCGTCGTCCCCGGGGCGTACACCGTGGCCGTCAGCCGCCTGGCGTCCGAGCAGCGCACCCGCAGCAACACCTTCGCCTCGAGCACCGACGCCATCGGCCTCGCGGGCACCCTCGATTTCACCATCGGCGCCGGCTCGCCCGTCTCGGTGACGGTCAACACCACCGACTCCCTCAACGACGTCGCCGCCCGCATCTCCGCCTCCGGCGCCCGCGTCAACGCCTCGGTCATCTACGACGGCACCAACTACCGGATGCTCGTCCGCGGGCTCGACAGCGGCGACGCCAACACCATCACCTTCAGCGAGAGCACCCCGGCGCTCACCGCCAGCCTCGGGCTGAGCACCCCGGCGAACACCTACCAGTCCGCGCAGGACGCGCTGTTCACCGTCGACGGCATCAGCATGCGGCGGCCGACCAACCAGGTGACCAACGCCGTCCCCGGGGTCACCCTCGCCCTGGCCCGCACCACCGCCAGCGACGTGCGCATCACCGTCGCCACCGACCCCGCGGCCATCAAGTCGAAGGTCCAGTCCTTCGTGACGGCCTACAACGACGTGGTGAACGCCAGCCACTCGGCCACGGGCTTCGGCACCACCCGGGCCTCCAACGCCGTGCTCGCCGGCGACTGGTCGTTTCGCAGCTCGCTCCAGCGGCTCTCGCGGCTGGTGGGGTCGAGCGTCCCGGGCACCTCCGGGTCGTACACCACCCTCGCCAGCGTCGGCGTCCGGCTGCAGAACGACGGCACCCTCCAGATCAACGACGCCGCCTTCAGCGCCGCGATCGCCGCCGACCCGCAGGCGGTCTCCAAGGTCTTCGTGACCGACGTCGGCATCGGCGCCACCGGGCTGATGGACTCCTTCGCGACGGCCATCGCCGACCTGAGCTCCAACACCAACTCCACGATGCTGGTGCGCGGCGCCACCCTCTCCACGCAGTCCCAGGCACTCTCCGTCCGCATCGCCCGCGAGCAGGACTCCATCACCTCGTACACCCAGATGCTGCGCTCGCAGTTCGCCGTGATGGAGACCATCGTCAGTCGTTACAAGGCCATCCTGTGAACCCTCCGAGGACGCCCATGAGCTCCGCGAACGTTCTCTCCCGATACGGCGCCGTCCAGGCCACCACCAGCTCGCCCGGGCAGATCCTGGTGATGCTCTACGACGGCCTCTTCCGCTTCCTCAACGAGGCCAAGGTCGCGATGCTGGAGAAGCGCCGCGGGCGCACCGGCGAGCTCATCAGCCGCGCGCACGCCATCCTCGACACGCTCAGCGCGACGCTCATCCACTCGCACGCACCGGAGCTGTGTAGCAACCTCGAGGCGGTCTACATGTTCTGCATGCAGCAGCTCATCACGGCCAACATCTACCTCAAGCCAGAGCCCATCGACGACGTGATGCGCGTGCTCACGCCGCTGCGCGAGGCCTGGACCGAGGTCGTCACCCGACCCCAGTCGACGGCCCTGGCTGGAGCGCGGTAACCTCCGCATCAGACCGTGGCCGGTCGGGGCGCGGTCCACGGTCTGACAGGCGCGCCGGCCCACAAGGTTCATGGACACCCAATGACGATCTCACCCCTGACATCGATTGCCTCCGAGGGCGCGACGCTCAACAACCGCGAGCCCGCCGTGCGCGCCGAGGTGCCCGGCTCGGCCACCAACAAGACGCAGGAGGCCAAGGCCCCGCAGACGCGCCCCGCGGAGGAGGCGCGCCGCGCCGAGGAGAAGGCCGACACGCCGGTGCGCGAGCTGTCCGAGATGCTCGAGATCGTCGAGGCCGCCAACGAGAAGCTGAAATCTTCCAACGCGGTGATCTCCTTCAGCGTCGACCCGGACACCCGCATCGTCGTCACCACCCTGCTCGACTCGCGCACCAACGAGGTGATCCGGCAGATCCCCAACGAGGCGGTGCTGGAGATCGCCCGCTCCCTCGACAAGATCGCGCCCATCCTCGTGCAGGAGAAGGTCTGACTGAGCCGCCGCGACCCTCGGCCGCACGCAGCGGGCGCCGCCCCCGACCCCCTCGACGCGAAGCTCGCCCGGGGCCTCGAACTCCACAAGCTCGGCCGCTGTCAGGAAGCCGCCGGGCTCTACCTGGAGTTCCTCGCCGCGCGCCCCGGGCACCCCGCGGCGCTGCACCTCCTGGGTGACGCCTCGTGCCGCCTCGGCGACCCCGCCACCGGCATCGCCCTCATGCGCAAGGCCGTCGCCGCCCGGCCCGACTACGCAGAGGCCCACAACAACCTCGGCGCGCAGCTTCTCGCGCTCGGCCGCAGCGACGAGGCCGTCGCCAGCTTCCGCGCCGCCGTGGCCTGCAAGACCGACCTCCTGGCGCCGCTCATCAACCTCGCCGGGCTCCTCGCCGAGCGCGGCGATGGGGTCGAGGCCCTCAGGCTCGCGCGACGCGCCACGCAGCGCGACCCGGGCTCCGTCGAGGCCGCGCGGGCCCTCGCCGCGGCGCTCCGGGCCACCGGCCAGCTCGCCGAGGCCGCGGGGGTGTACGAGCAGCTCGCCCGGCGGCGCCCGGACTCGGCCGACCTGCACCACGACCTCGGCTACGCCCTGGCCGCGCTCGGTCGCACCGACGACGCGAGGCTCAGCTACCGGCGCGCCCTCGAGCTCGCGCCCGAGCACCCGCACGCGCTCAACAACCTCGGCACCCTGAGCCGCGGCGCCGGGCAGACCGACGACGCCGTCGAGCTCTTCCGTCGCGCGCTCGCCGCGGCCCCGGGCTTCGTCGAGGCCACGCACAACCTCGGCGAGGCGCTCGCCGCGCTCGGGCGCACCGACGAGGCCGTCGCCGCGCTGCGCGAGGCCCTCGCCGCGCGGCCCCGCTTCGCCGAGGCCTGGAACACCCTCGGCAACACCCTCCGCCAGCGGGGCGACGACGCCGCGGGCGAGGAGGCCTACCGCGAGGCCCTGCGCGCGCAGCCCGATCACCCCGGCGCGCTCAACAACCTCGGGCTCCTGCAGTGGCACCACGGCGAGGTGGCCGCGGCGATCGGGTCGTTTCGCGAGGCGCTGCGCGCGCAGCCCGACTTCGCCCGCGCGCACAGCAACCTGCTCTTCGCCCTGCACGGCGACCCCTCCGCGACCCCGGCCTCGCTGCTCTCCGAGTCGCGGGGCTTCGATCAGCAGCACGCCCCCGTCGCCGCCGCGCTCGCCCGCCCCCACGCGCCCGACCGCACCCCGGGTCGCCGGCTGCGGGTGGGCTACCTCTCGCCCGACCTCCGGCAGCACTCCTGCGCGTACTTCCTCGAGGCCCTGCTCGCCGCGCACGACCGCTCCGCCTTCGAGCTCTTCGCCTACGCCGAGGTGCGGCGCCCGGACGCCGTCACCACCCGCCTCCGCGCCCTCTTCGACCACTGGCGCTACACGGTGGGCCTCTCCGACCGCGCGCTCGCCGAGCAGGTGCGCGCCGACGGCATCGACCTCCTCGTCGACCTCGCAGGTCACTCCGCCGACAACCGGCTGACGGCCCTGCTCGCCCGCCCCGCGCCGGTGCAGCTCACCTGGCTCGGATACCCCGGCACCACCGGGCTCTCGGCGATCGACTTCCGCCTCACCGACGCGCGCTGCGACCCGCCGGGCGAGGCCGACGCCTTCCACAGCGAGGCGTTGCTCCGCCTCGACGACGGGCTGCACTGCTACGTCGGCCCCGACGAGGCGCCCGACGTGTCCCCGCTGCCCTGCACGCGCGCGGGGCACGTCACCTTCGGGTCGTTCAACCAGCTCGCCAAGATGAACGAGGGCGTGGTGGCCGCGTGGGCGCGGGTGCTCGCCTCGGTGGAGGGCTCCCGGCTCTGCCTCAAGTCGAGCGCCCTCGCGCAGCCCGCGGTGCAGCGCCGCGTGCGTGACGCCTTCGCCGCGCACGCCATCGACCCCGCCCGCCTCGACCTCCTCGGGTGGACCCTCGGCACCCGCGAGCACCTCGACCTCTACGCGGGCATCGACCTCGCGCTCGACCCGTTCCCCTACAACGGCACGGCCACCACCTGCGAGGCCCTGTGGATGGGCGTCCCCGTCGTGGCGCTGGCCGGCGACCGCCACGCCGCCCGCGTCGGCCTGAGCCTGCTCTCCCTCGTCGGGCACCCCGAGCTCGTCGCCCCGACCGTCGACGACTACGTCACCCTGGCCGTCGAGCTCGCGCGCGACCCGTCACGGCTCGCCGCCCTGCGCGCCGCCCTCCGCGACGAGCTGCGCGCCTCGCCCCTCGGCGACGCCCCCCGCTTCGCGCGCAGCGTCGAGGCGGCCTACCGCAAGGCATGGAGCGCCCTCCCCTGAAGCCCGACGCGCAGGCCCTCCTCGACGACGCCATCGCGCAGCACCGGGCCGGGCGGCTCGACGCGGCGACGGCGCTCTACCATCGGGTGCTCGCGGCGGAGCCCGCCCAGCTCGACGCCCTCAACCTGCTCGGCCTCGCCCGCGCGCAGGGCGGCGACCACCGAGGGGCCCTGGCGGTCTTCGAGCGCGCGCTCCAGGCGCACCCCGGCGTCGGGGCGCTGCACCTGCACCGGGCCCGCTCGCTCCGCGCGCTCGGTCGCGCCGCCGAGGCCACCGCCGGGCTCATGACCGCGGGCGCCCTCTGCCCCGGCGACGCGCAGACCTGGTTCGAGCTGGGCACCGCGCTCGTCGACACGGGCTCCGCGGCGTCCGCGGCGCTGGCCCTGGAGCGCGCGGCGTCGCTCGCCCCGGAGCAACCCGAGGTCCACAACGCCCTCGGCTGCGCGTACGTCTCGCTGGGACGCTCTGCCGACGCCCGCGCCGCCTTCGCCGCGGCCCTCGCGCGGCGCCCCGACTACGCCGCGCCCCGCGACAACCTCGCGCGCGCCCTGCGCACGGCGGGGCTGGTCGAGGAGGCCGTCGCGATGTTCCGCGAGGCCCTCGCGCTCGCGCCGCAGCCGGGCACCCACAGCAACCTGCTCTACACCCTGCTCTTCAGCGACCGGGTCGACCCCGCGGAGGTCGCCGCGGAGCACCGCCGCTGGGCCGAGCGCTGGGCCGAGCCCCTGCGCGCCGCGCAGCGCCCGCACCCCAACGAGCGCGACCCCGCGCGCCGGCTGCGCGTGGCCTACCTCTCGCCCGACCTCAACCAGCACGCCGTGTCGCGCTTCGTCGAGCCGGTGCTCGCGGCCCACGCGCGCGGGAGCTTCGAGGTGTTCTGCTACGCCGACGGCGCGATCGTCGACGCGACCTCCGCGCGCCTCCGGCCGCTCGCCGACGCCTGGGTCCCGGTGGGCGACCTCGACGACGAGGCCCTCGCCGCGCGCGTCCGCGCCGACCGCATCGACCTGCTCGTCGACCTCGCGGGCCACACCGCGCACCACCGCCTGCGGGTCTTCGCGCGCCGCCCCGCGCCGGTGCAGCTCACCTGGATCGGCTACCCCCACAGCACCGGCCTCGCCGCGATGGACCACCGCATCACCGACGCCGTGAGCGATCCGCCCGGCGCGACCGATCACCTCTCCACCGAGTCCCTCCTCCGCCTGCCCGAGGCCTTCTCCTGCTACCTCGCGCCCGCCGACGCGCCCGCCGTGGCCGCGGCGCCCGCCTCTCGCGACGGCGTGGTCACCTTCGGCTGCTTCAACAACCTCTCCAAGATGACCCCCTCCACGGTGGCCGCCTGGGGCGCCCTGCTCGCCGCGGTGCCCGACTCGCGCCTGCTGCTGCGCGCCCGCGCGCTCGCCGACGCCGACACCGCGGGGCGGGTGCTCCGCGACTTCGCCCGCCACGGCGTCGCGCCCGCGCGCCTCACCCTCGACCCGCGGGCCCTCTCGGTGCCCGAGCACCTCGCCTGCTACGCGGAGGTCGACGTCGCGCTCGACCCCTTCCCCTACAACGGCACCACCACCACCTGCGAGGCCCTCTGGATGGGCGTCCCGGTGCTCACCCTCGCGGGCGCCACGCACGCCGCCCGCGTCGGCGCGAGCCTGCTCACCCACGTCGGCCTCGCCCACCTCGTCGCCGCCGACCCCGCCGACCTCGTCGCCCGCGGCGTCGAACTCACCCGCGACCTCCCGGCGCTCGCCGCCCTGCGCGCCACCCTCCGCGAGCGGGTGCGCGCCTCCGCCCTCGGCGATCCGACGCGCTTCACGGCGCAGCTCGAGGACGCCTACCGCGCCGCGTGGCGGCGGTACTGCGAGGCGCCGGAGCTCATCGCGGGGTGAAGGGTTTCCCTTCTCGGTGCGCCGCCGGGCGTGCGAGGCTCGGCGTCGTTTCATGGACGCGCGGCGATGCCAGATCGGGTCGGGGCGATGGGCGTGCGCCGCCGCGTTGTTGCTCGCGCCAGCGGGCGCCGCGGTGGCCCAGCCGCGGCCCGTGGTGATACAGGCCGAGCTGGGCGCGGCGGTCTCCGTGCCCGACGCGCCGGGCGTCGGGGCCTGCGCGGCGGTGCGGGTGCACGCCCCGTGGGTGGGATCGTTCGGTCCCCGCTTCGGCGCCGCGCGCTGCTCCTTCACCGACGCGCCCGACCTCTACACCGTGGGGGGCGGGCTCGCGTGGCGCCCCGCGTTGCACCGCCGCGTGCGCCTGGTGCTCGAGGCCGAGGCGGGCCTCGGTCTCGTCGGCGGCGTCGGGCGCGCGCTGGTGGGCGGGGCCGTCGGCGCCGACGTCGCGATCATCGATGGGCTCACCGTGGGGCCGTCGCTGCGCTACCAGCAGCTCATCGCGGGCAGCGCCGGGGGCGACGACCCTCGCTACGCCTCGCTCGCCGTGGTGGTGGGCCTCTCCTCCGAGCTCTTCGATCGCCCTCGCGCCCGACCTGCACCGGAGCCCGCGCGGCCCGTCGCGGCGCCCGTCGCGCCGCCCGTCGCCACGCCGCCCGTCGCCACGCCGCCCGCGCCTCGCACCACGCCTCCGCCCCCGCCGACGCCGCCGGTCGTGCCCACCGTCGACCGCGACCACGACGGCGTGCCCGACGCGAGCGACGCCTGCCCCGCCGAGGCGCCGGGCTGGCTGCCCGACCCCGTGCGCCCGGGCTGTCCCCTCCCCGACCGTGACCGCGACCTCGTGCCCGACGCGAGCGACGTGTGCCCCGCCGTGACGGGCGCTCCCCACGAGGAGGCGCCGCTGCACGGGTGCCCCGGCGCGATGCGCGTCGACGGCCAGCGGCTGCGCATCGACGAGCCGCTGGTCTTCGACATCGTGCGGCTGCGGCGCGCGAGCTTCCCCGCGCTGCGCGAGCTGCTCTCGGTGCTGCGCACGCTGCCCGCGGGGGTGCGGGTCACCATCGTGGGCCACGCCTCGGCCGAGCCCGACCCCATCGGTCGGGTGCAGCTCGCGGCCGACCGCGCGCGCGCCGTGCTGTCCTGGCTCGAAGCGCACGGGCTACGCCGCGAGCACGTCGTCACGGCGATCGCCCCTCCGGAGGGCGTCACCGCGGCGCCCGACCCGGCGACGGTCGAGTCCGTGGACATCTGGCTGACGCGCCCCTGATACGGGGGAGCGCGGGCTACTTCGGGTTGATGCTGACGACCGGGAGCATCGCCGCGGTGAGCCGCGCGGCCGTGTGCACGTCGCGGACGCCGGCCTCGGCGCAGTTCACCGCGAGCTGGAAGAGCTTCTGGTCGGCGCCGAAGACGGGCCCCTGGGTGGGCTCGGTGGGCACCGGTCCCTTCGGGGGGATGCGGCAGGTGCGGAGGTCGATGCCGTGCTTCGCGGCGAGGGCGTGGATGTCCGCGAGGGTGTCGTCGTAGGAGCCGTGGTCGCGGTTGATGTTGACGATCATCGTGGCGACGACCGAGGGGATCTTCACCGTCAGCGCGGGGTCGTCGGGGAAGAACAGCTCCTTCGCGCGGAGCTGCTGGTCGGCCACGAGGATCTCGAGGTTGACCGAGGGGATGAGCGCGGGGTGGGTGAGCTGCTCGACGCTCTTGCCCTCCTCCTTGAAGAAGTCCCCGCGGCGCTCGGCCCCTTTGCTGCGGAAGAAGTACGCGCAGCCGGTGCTGGGGCCGGAGTTGCCGCTCAGCGACAGGCCGCGCTCGAACTTGCCCACCTGCGTGGCCGCGAGGCAGTTGACGATGCCCGTCCAGACGTCGGGGATGCTGCTGGTGAAGTAGGTTCCGCCGGAGAGCTCGCGGACGCGCTCGATGACGTCGCGGCGCACGAAGGACGTGTAGATCGACGGCAGCGCGCCGAAGCCCAGCGACCAGTCGTAGAAGCGCGCGAGCAGCGCCCGGGCGTCGACCATCTGGAACCCCGCGCCGGTGTGCACGAAGAGCCGGCCGCGGTTGAGCGGCTCGAGCGCGTTGTCCCACCAGTACGTGTACTTCTGCCAGGTGAGCACCTCCAGCGGCGCGAGCGCGAAGATGTCGTTGGCGAGGCGCATCCCGTCGGGCATGAGCGCGTCGTCGTCGCCCATGTAGAAGACGTACTCGCCCTCGCAGAGCGCGAGCGCCGCCTCCCAGTTGGCGGCCATCGGGAGCACCCGCGGCGAGCGCTGGTACTTCACCTTCGGCGTACGAAACTGCCGCACCACCTCCCAGGTCTCCGGGCTGCTGCAGTTGTCCTGCACGATCAGCTCGTAGTCGTCGAAGCCCTGGAAGAGCACGCTCTGCATCGCGTAGGCGAGCGTGGCGGCCCGCTCGCGGGTGGGGATGACGATCGAGAAGCGGGGGCGGGTCAACGGTGATCTCCCGGGTCGTGGCGGCGCCGCGGGCGTCGCAGCGCCGCGGAGCCTACAGCCCCTTGCGCTTCAGCATCTCGACCAGCGTCGTGCGGTTGAGCCCCAGCAGCTGCGCGGCGCGGTTGCGGTTGCCCTTGGTGCGGTCGAGCGCCTGCCGGATCATGTTGTTCTCGTACTCCTGGATGGCGCCGCGGAGGTCGATGCCCGTGTCCGGCAGCGGCCGCTCCACCGGCGGCGGCGGCGGCTGCGAGAGCCGGCCCTCGCCGCGCACCGTCGGCGGCAGGTCTTCGAACTCCACCAGCGGGCCGTCGCTCAGCAGCACGGCGCGCTCGATGGCGTTCTCGAGCGTGCGGATGTTGCCCGGCCAGTCGTAGGCCTTGAGCGCCTCCAGGGCCTCCGGGGCGATGCCCACGAGGTCGCGCCGCTCGAGGTGGTCGCAGAACGACCGGAGGAAGAATCGCACGAGGGGCTCGATGTCCTCCGGGCGCTCGCGCAGCGGCGGCAGGTGCACGTGCACCACGTTGAGGCGGTAGTAGAGGTCCTCGCGGAAGCGCCCCGCGGCCACCTGCGCGAGGAGGTCGCGGTTGGTGGCGGCGACGATGCGCACGTCCGAGCGGTGCACGTGGGAGTCGCCGACAGGGGAGTACTCCTTCTGCTGGAGCACCCGCAGGATCTTCACCTGCATCGACAGGGGCAGCTCGCCCACCTCGTCCAGGAAGAGCGTTCCGCCTTCGGCCTTGGCGAGCCAGCCAGCCCGCGCGGCGTGGGCGCCGGTGAAGGCCCCGCGGGCGTGACCGAAGAGCTCGCTCTCGATGAGGCTCTCGGGGATGGCGCCGCAGTTGACCGCCACCAGGGGCTTCTTCGCCCGCGGCGAGGCGTCGTGCAGCGCCGCCACCGCGAGCTCCTTGCCCGTGCCGCTCTCCCCCGTGATCAGCACGTTGCAGGTCGAGCGGGCCACCCGCTCCAGTGTGGCGAGCGCGCCGCAGATCGTGGGGCTGCGCCCGACGATGGTGCCCCGGCTCGTCGACTTCAGCGCCGCCAGGGCAGGCACACCTCCAACGGCCGGGCGCTTCTCCGCGAGCAGAGCGTCGGTCACTTCGGCGGTCGATCCTCGGTGCTGCATCGTTTCCTCGTCCGCTATCCGCTTCGGCCACGACTCGCGCACCCCCTGCGTCGTGGGTGCACCAACGTGCTTACGGGATTTCCGGTTAATCCGGAAGAGGTCGACCAGAATCAAGAGAGTCAGGCGGCGCTGCCATGGCGGACATCAGCCCTCCAGACCCTGGATTACCTTGATTTCCCGCGTTTCTGGAAGATTGTGACGGCTCTGCAAAAAATGGCCGGGACGGTGGGGCCAACCCGTGCGCCAGACCAGGGGAGAGGCTCGCTCTCCTGTCGATGGGAGCTCCACTGTCGCACCGCCACCCGCGGACCGCAGGGGCGCGGAGATCACTCCCCAGGCGCGCGTGAATCTCGATGCAGGCATCGAGGGATGGACACGCGCCGGTCGCTTCCGAATGATGGTCCGAAGCCGCCCCGGGCACCTGATCCCGGGGCGAGAGGCGCCATGAAGATCACCCTCGACTCCATCGACGGCCGACAGTTCACCCTCCGGCTGCCGCGCGACGGCGACGCCCGCGAGCACCTCATCGCGCTGCACACCACCCGCCGGCTGCGGGGGGTGTACGCCCACGACGCCGCGGCGATTCGTCTCGATCCCGTGGAGGCCGACGAGATCGTCGGCGAGCTCGCGTGGATGCTCGACGGCGGCTCCGTGCGCCTCGGCGGTCCGGCGCGCCTCGGCGCCACGCGCCTCGACCTCGACCTCGCGCGCGGCTCCCAGGAGCCCGCCGCCACCGGCGACGCCCGCTGGGAGTCCCTCTCCGCCCCGGTGACCGGTCTCACCCTCGGCGACCTCGACGTGCTCGGCGCCCTCGAGCTCGGGGCCCTGCACGCGCGGCACGATCGCCCCACCAACCTCTGGTCGCTGCTCGTCGCCAACGCCGACGTGCGCTCGCTCGACGTCGCTCGCCCCGGCCTGCACGCGCGGCTCGGCCAGCTCTCGGCGAGCGCCATCGAGGCGCAGCTCGGCGTCGACTCGCTCCGGCTCTCGGCCGTCTCGGCGCACGCCCGGGCGCTCTCGCTCGACCTCGGCGCGATGAAGCTCACCGCCGCCAGCGCGGCCGTCACGGGGCTGCGCCTCTCCCGCGAGGCCGGCTCGCTCGTGGTCGAGGCCGACGAGCTCACCCTCACGGGCGTCGAGCTCGTCGACCCGCCGCGCGCCGGGCGCAGCGACGAGCTGCGCGTGACGGCCCTGCGCTACGGCCCCGACGGCCTCTCCTTCGATCGGCTGGAGTGCCCGTCGCTCACCTTCGCGCTGGAGGGCCTCGGTGCGCCCGCCGACCCCGCGGCGCCGTCGCCCGCGCAGCCGCCCCCGGAGGAGGGCACCACGCGGCGGCTGGGAGTCGACCTCCCCTTCCTCGACCTGCTGGAGGGCCACCTCGCCGCCGACACCCGGGTGGACGTGCGGCTGCCGGTGATCCACCGACGCACCGCGACGCACACCGCCCGGCTCGCCATCACCGCGGGCGCCATCGACTTCAAGGAGCTCGAACACGGGCTGTCGCTCCTCGAAGACGCCATCCTCGACTTCGAGCTCGAAGACAGCGCGCTGGTCCTGGAGCTCGACGCCGTGCTCACGAAGAAGAAGCTCCTCGCGTGGCCCCTCGACGCGGCCGGCGTCGCGCGCGCCCGCCGGGGCCACGTGGCGCTGCGCACGCTGCTCCAGCCCGAGGTCACCGCGGGCGCCCCCGACGAGGACGAGGGCGACGGCGAGCTCGAGCCGCGCGTGGCGCTCCGGCGGGTCGAGGTCACCGGGCTGCTCCTGGAGGCCCGCCTCCGCGGCGCGACCACGATGCCCCTCGCGGGGGGCGTGCTGCGCCTCGGCGCCGAGGACGTGTCCGCCCTCGCCTCGCTCCGCCTGCGGGGCTCGCTGGTGCACGAGGCCGCGCCGCCGGGCGAGACCACCGAGCTCGCCGTCGAGCTCGCCGGGCTCGACCTCGGGGCCGACGCGCTCACCCTCGGCGGGCGCCAGCTCGACCTGCGGGGGCTCTCCCTCGGCGGGCTCACCGACGGCGTGCTGACCCTCCACGGCCCCCGTCCCGTCGCCGCCCGCGGCGCCCTCCGCGACCTCTCGCTGCGCTCGCTCCGCTGGGCCGCGGCCCCGGCGCGCTGATCGATGTCCACCGCCATCCCGCCCTGGGCGCGCGCCCTGCTCCTCGCCGACCGCGTGCTTCACTCCTCGGCGCGGTTCGCGGCGCTCGTGCGCACCGAGCTCCTCCTCGCCGGGCTCTCCGCCGAGCAGCGCGAGGCCGTCAACGCCGCCGTCTTCTCCGCCGAGGACACCTACGCCCCGGGCGGGCCCACCTTCGAGCATGGGCTCTTCGCGTGGGAGCGCGCGGCCCTCGCCACGGCCCCCTTCCCCGCCTCCGGGCGCGTGCTGCTGGGCGGGGCGGGGGGCGGGCGCGAGCTCGCCGGGCTCTCGGCGCTCGGCTACGAGGTCACCGCCTTCGAGCCCGCCCCGGCGCTCGCCCACGCCCTCGCCGCGGTCGCGTCCCGGCACCCCGGGTCCCGCGCGGTGTGCGCCTCGTACGCCGACCTGGCGCGCGCGGCGCGGGGCGGGGGCGGTCCCCTCGCGGCGATGCTCGGCGCGCCCTTCGACGCCGTGGTGCTGGGCTGGGCGAGCCTCTCGCACCTCACCGACGCCGCCGCACGCACCGCCCTGCTCGCCGCCCTCCCCGCCGTCGCCCCGGGCGCCCCGGTGCTCCTGAGCTACCTCGGCCCCGACGACGACGGGCGCGCCAACGGGCGGGTCGAGCGCCTGCGGTCACCGCTGCGCCGCGGGCTGGCGCTCGCCCTCGGGAGGGCCGCCGCGGCGCCGGGAGAGGGCTTCCAGCCGGGCGCGGGCTTCTACCAGCGCTTCAGCGCGGGAGAGATCGAGGCCCTCGCGGCCGCGGCGGGCTACGAGGCGGCGCTGCACGAGCGCGAACCCTATCCCCACGCGATCCTGGCGCCCCGCTCGGAGCGCAGCGGAGGGGCGTAGTACCTTTCCACAGGGGGCTGAAGGCTTGGGCCGAGCGTCCACTCACGCCTGCGGCCCCCGGCCTCGCCCTCCGAGGGGAGCGCCCGCGAGGTGTCTCCGCGCTCGTCGGGGGAGAAGAACCGCAAGGGTCGCAAGGGTCGCAAGGGAGAAGAGAGGGGTTTTGGTGTCAGGCGCTCGAAGCACTCACCTCGTGTCGGAGACCGGCAGCGCTCCCAAGATCCTCTCGCGAAACCGAAGCAGGGAGCGCCGCCAGAACCTCACCCCTTGCGACCCTTGCGACCCTTGCGGTTCTTCTCCCCCGACGCAGCCGTAGCGGTCCCCCCAACGACCGCGGAGATACCTCGCGGGTGCTCCCCCTCGGAGGGCGAGGCCGGGGCCGCAGGCGTGAGTGGACGCTTGGCCCAAGCCTTCAGCCCCCTGTGGAAAGGTACCAGCCGGTCGCAGTCGCGCCCCGGTGCCGGACTGACACGTTGTGTCTTCATGGTCGTGCGGGCGGTGGGCCTCCGGGGCGCTGGCGCCATCGAGCACGGCGCCGGGATGTGCCGCGCGCGACGGCCGCCGGTCGGGTTGGCGCATGCCCTGCACTGGGGACCTTGCGGCGTCGTTCCATGCCTGCGGAAAGGTCTGGAGAACCCGATGAGCCGACTCCTGATCGCGTCCAACCGCCTCCCCGTGACCCTGCAGCTGGAGGGCGACGGGGTGGGCGTCGCTCCCTCCGCGGGGGGCCTCGCGACGGCGCTCCGCGGCCCCCATGAGCGCGGCGAGGGCCTCTGGTTCGGCTGGCCCGGCGACGTCTGCGACGCCACCGCGGCGCAGCGGGAGAAGATCGACGCCGAGCTCAAGGGCCGCCGGCTCATCCCCATCGAGCTGAGCCCCGCCGAGCTCACGGGCTACTACGACGGCTTCTCCAACGGCGCGGTGTGGCCGCTCTTCCATTACTGCCTCGACCGGGTGCGCCTGGAGGTCCCCGGCGACTGGGCCACCTACCAGCGGGTGAACCAGCGCTTCGCCGAGGCCATCGCGGCGCACGTCCAGCCCGACGACCTCGTCTGGATCCACGACTACCACCTGATGCTGGTGCCCGAGTACCTGCGGCGCCTGGCGCCCGGCGCGCGCATCGGGTTCTTCCTGCACATCCCCTTCCCCGCGTCGGACGTCTTCCGCATCCTGCCGTGGCGCGAGGAGGTGCTGCGCGGGCTCATGGGCGCCGACCTCATCGGCTTCCACACCAGCGAGTACCTCACCAACTTCGCCCGCTCGGCCGCGCAGGTGCTCGCCACGGACTTCGACGTCGACGCCATCCGCTGGGCCGACCGCACCGTGCGCCTCGGCACCTTCCCCATCGGCATCGACGCCGCCGCGTTCGCGGCCGACTCGCCCGCCATCGACGCCGAGCTCGCCAGCCTCCGCGCGGGCTCCGGCGGCCGTCGCATCATCCTCGGGGTCGACCGCCTCGACTACACCAAGGGCATCCTCCGCCGGCTGCTCGCCTTCGACCGGCTCCTGGCGAGCGACCGCACCCTCGCCGACCGGGTGCAGCTCCTCCAGATCGGGGTGCCCTCGCGGGAGTCCATCGACAGCTACGCCGAGCTGCGCCGCGAGGCCAACGCGCTCGTCGGGCGCATCAACGCCGAGCACGGCACCGTGAGCACCGCGCCGGTGCACTTCCTCTACCGATCGATCCCCTTCGAGCAGCTCGTGGCGCTCTACCGCGCCGCCGACGTGATGCTCGTGACCCCCCTGCGCGACGGGATGAACCTCGTGGCCAAGGAGTTCTGCGCCGCCCGCACCGACGGCGGCGGGGTGCTGGTGCTGAGCGAGTTCGCGGGCGCCGCGGCCGAGCTGCGCGAGGCGCTCATCGTGAACCCCTACGACCTCGGCGCGGTCGAGCGCACCCTCGGCGCGGCCCTCCAGATGCCCGACGACGAGCGCCGCCTGAGGATGGAGCGGCTGCACGCGCGCGCCCTCGCCGGCGACGTCTCGCGCTGGCACCGGAGCTTCACCGACGAGCTCCAGCGGGTGCCCGCGCCCCCGGTGCGGCCCGCGGTCGAAGGCGCCCGCTCGCTCGACGAGGAGGTCGCGCGGCTGCGCGAGGCGCCGAGCCTGCTCGTGCTGCTGGACTACGACGGCACCCTGGTGCCCTACGCGCCCCTGCCCGACCTGGCGCGGCCCGACCTCGAGCTGATCGCGCTCCTCGACGCCCTCGCGCGGCGGCCGGGCACCCGGGTGCACCTCGTGACGGGGCGCACGCCCGCGTCGATCGAGCGCTTCCTCGGCGACCTGCCCGTCGGGCTGCACGCCGAGCACGGGTACTGGTCCCGCGCAGACCCGGCGCGCACCTGGCTGGTGCGGGCGACCGGCACCCTCGGGTGGAAGGAGCCCGTGGGCGCGCTCATGGCGGAGCTCGTCGCCCGGACGCCGGGCGCCTTCGTCGAGGAGAAGACCTCGGCGCTCGCCTTCCACTTCCGCGCGGCCGACCCGATGCTCGCCGCCGCGCGGGCGCGCGAGCTCCGGGCGCGGCTGGCCGCGGACGCGCGGAGCGAGGTGGTGATGATGGAGGGCGCGCGGGTGATCGAGGTGCGCCTCGCGGGGGTGTCCAAGGCCCTCGTGGCCACCTCGCTCATGGCCGACATGCCCGTCGGCACGGCCATCTTCGCCGCGGGCGACGACCGCACCGAGCCGGACCTCTTCACCCCGCTGCCCCCGGAGGCGGTCACCGTGCGGGTCGGGCGCAGCCGCATGGACGCGCGCTTCCGCGTCCCGGACGTCGCCGCGTTTCGCACGCTGCTGCGCTCGCTGCTCTGATGTCCCTTGTGGAGAGGCGCTAGCGCGGCGATCAGTTTGAACCCTTCCTCGATTGCTGTGGTTTCGTGGTCGATCCGACGACGCGCGACCTCACCCCCGCTGCCGCGCGCCCCTCTCCATGAATGGTTCACTTCGGGACACATCTCCCGGAACGGCTTGTTTCCATGCATTTCGCGTCGGTACAAGCCCTCGCACGTCGCCGGGGTTCGGGCGTTGGCCCTCACCCCGGGCAATAACAAGGGACGCCCCGGACGTGGTCCGGGGCTGTCGAGCAGGGACGCCGATTCCCTGCAATCTGTTGATCGTCGCCTGCACCTTCCGGAAGGTCGAGCGGGTTCCGGTCCGGCAAAGCCCCGGACAATGTCCGGGGCGCGTCTTGTTATTGCCCGGGGTGAGGGCCAACGCCCGAACCCCGGCGACGTGCGAGGGCTTGTACCGACGCGAAATGCATGGAAACAAGCCGTTCCGGGAGATGTGTCCCGAAGTGAACCATTCATG
>JAUSAZ010000190.1 GCA_030652255.1 Myxococcales bacterium
CGACAAACACCTCCAAAGAGGCCACGACCGCAGCGTCGCCTCCTGCTTCGCACAGCGCGAAAACCAAGACCCACACGGCGAGCAAAAAGAGGGTCGCGGTCCACTTGACCGTGGGGCCGCTTCAGAGTCGGGTTGAAACCCACGGCAGCCAAGGTGAAGGCCGCAAGCGGCCTGTCCGATGTCCAGGCACAGTGACCAGCCCGCCGCGGGCTTTCCCTTGGCTGCCGTGGGTTTCAACCCGCGGCAGCCGGGCGCGTGAAGTTCTGCGGGTAGCTCGGAGCCCGCAGCCTGCAAGCGCTCTACGCACGATGAGGGCAGCGATAAGATCATCCGATGGGGGTACAGGGCGCGCGGCAGCGGGGAAGGGGGCCCGCGAAACAGCGACTTCGGCCTTGCAGGCATCGCCGAGAACATTCCGGGAAGGATCAGGGTTGAAAGCTGCGGCAACGATAGACCCGCTGCCCGGGGGTTCGATGGAAGTCCGCGGCGGACTTCCCTGGAGTTCACCAACGCCCCCTACGCTCCCTCCCAACGCCGCGATTGACCTTCGCGCCCGGTGCCACCACCGTCCGGGCGCCGATGGTCCCGCTGTCTGCACCGATGCTCGCCCGCCTCGACGCGCTCCCCCCCGACGCGCTCGTCGCCGTCACCGCCGCGCCCGGCCCCGCCACCGACGCCGTCCCGTCCACCGCCGCGGCCCCATCCATCCACTGGTCCACCGATGCCGACGGCGCCACCGACGCCTGGGGCGCCGCGCTCACCCTCGACGGCCCCTCGCTCGCCGCGCTCGCCCCGGCGGTGCGTCGCGCCCTCGCCGCCGTCACCCACCTCTCCGACCACCCCGACGCCCCGTCGCCGCGGATGTTCGGCGGCCAGTGCTTCGACCCGTCGCGCCCCCACGACGACGACCCCGCCTGGGCCGGGACCCCCGGCGCCCGCATGGTGCTCCCCACCTGGGCGCGCACCGCTCACCGCGGCCGCGCGCTCGTGCAGTGGGTGGGCACCGCCGCCGAGGCCCGTTGCCTGCGCTGGCGATTACCCCATGGGGTAAGCGCACCCCCCGCCGCGCCCGCCGCCCGCGCGCCCGACCCCGCCGCCCACGACCTCTGGACCGCCCTCGTGCGCGACGCGCTCGCGGCCATGTCCGACGGCGCCGTCGCCAAGCTCGTCGGCGCGCGCCGGGTGCGCTGGACCCGCCCGGGCCCATGGCCCCTCGCGGAGGTGCTCGCTGGGCTCCCGGTGCACGACGGCGCCCGCTTCGCGATGACCCTCGCGCCCGACGTGGTCTTCGTGGGCGCCACGCCCGAGCGCCTCGTCCTTCGCCGCGGCGACGCCGTCGAGGTCGACGCCCTCGCCGGGAGCCTCCCCCGCGGCGCCGACGACCCCTCCGCCGTCGCTGCCCTGCTCGCCAGCGCCAAGGACCGCCACGAGCACGCCCTGGTGGTCACCTTCATCGCCGACGCGCTGCGCGCCCTCGGCCTCGCCGTCTCCCACGACCCGGTCCCCTCGGTGCGCTCGCTCCCCTCGGTGCACCACCTCTGGACCCCGCTGCGCGCCCACGCCTCGCCCGCCCCCGACGCGCTCGCCCTCGCCGCGGCGCTGCACCCCACGCCCGCCGTCGCGGGCTCCCCCCGGGACGCCGCCCTGCGCTGGATCGCCCGCCGCGAGCCCGCCCCCCGCGGCTGGTACGCGGGCGCCCTCGGGTGGTGCGACGCCCGCGGCGACGGGTGCTTCGTGGTGACGCTGCGCTCGGCGGTGATCCGCGGCGGCGAGGCCTGGGCCTACGTGGGCGCCGGGCTGGTGCCCGGGTCCGACCCGGAGGCCGAGTGGCGCGAGACCGAGGCCAAGCTCCGCACGGCGCGCGTCGCCCTCGAAGGACCCCGATGACCAGCACCCCCTCCGACCTCCACAGCGCCTGGGCCCGGTGGTTCATCAGCGCCCTCGCCGACTCCGGCCTCCGCGACGTGATCATCTCCCCCGGCTCGCGCTCCACCCCGCTGGCCCTCGCCGCCGCCGGGTCTCCCCGGGTGCGGTGCCTCCCGGTCGTCGACGAGCGCGCCGCGGCCTTCGTCGTCCTCGGCCAGGCCCGCATCACGGGCCGCGCCTCGATGCTCCTCTGCACCTCCGGCACCGCCGGGGCCCACTACCTCCCAGCGCTCATCGAGGCCGCGCAGGCCTTCGTCCCCGTGCTGGTCGTCACCACCGACCGCCCGTGGGAGGCCTACGACTGCGCCTCCCCCCAGACCATCGACCAGACCGACCTCTTCGGTCGCGTGGTGCGCCACCGCGCCGAGCTCGGCCTGCCCGACGCCTCCCCCGAGGCCCTCGCCGCCGTCGGCCGCATCGCCGCCCAGGCCCTCGCGCTCACCCGCGCCCCCACGCCCGGCCCGGTGCACGTCAACGCCCGCTTCCGCAAGCCCCTGGAGCCCGTCGCCGTTGCCGCCCCGGAGCCCTGGTCCGCCGGGCTCTCACGCCTCGTCGCCCTCGGCGCGCCGCGCACCTTTACCCAGGAGTGTATCCCCTCGGCCGACGGGGTCGCCGCGCTCACCGACCGCCTCGCCCACGCCCGCCGTCCCCTCTTCGTCTGCGGCCCCACCCTCACCTGGGGCGGCGCCGCCAGCGAGGCCCTCTTCGCGCTGGCCGCCGCCGTGGGCGCGCCCGTCGTGGCCGAGTCTTCCAGCGGCTACCGGCACGTGGAGTCCTCGGGCGGCGCGGTGGTCGTCCCGGGCCTCGACCTCGCGGCGCGCAGCGAGCGGTGGCGCGCGGCGCACCCGCCCGACGTGGTGGTCGCGTGGTCGCTGCCGCCCACCTCGCCCGCGCTCACGGCCTGGATCACCCAGCCCGAGGTCGAGCGCTGGGTGGTGGCGCCGCAGGGCTGGTCCGACCCGACGGGCGACGCGCGGGCGCTGCTCTGGGGAGAGCCCGAGGCGGTGGCGCACGCGGTGCTGCGGAGCCTCGGCGCGCGCCCGGTGGCGGCCGACCCGGCGTGGTCGGCGGCGCTCGCGAAGGCCGACGCGGCGGCGTGGTCGGCGGTGCGGGAGGAGACCTTCGGCGAGGCCCTCGACGAGCTCACGGTGGCCCAGGCGCTGGTGGACGCGCTGCCCGCGGGCTCGTGCCTCGTGGCGGGCAACAGCATGCCGGTGCGCGACCTGGAGCTGGCCTCCCCGTGGCGCGCGCTGCGGGTGCTGCACCAGCGCGGAGGCAGCGGCATCGACGGGCTCGTGGCCGGGGCGGTGGGCGCGCGCACGAAGCACCCGCCCGCCGAGCCGGTGGCGGTGCTGCTCGGCGACGTGAGCGCGGCGCACGACCTCGGGGGCCTCGCCGCGGCGCAGGAGCTCGACGGCGCGCTGGTGGTGCTGCTGGTGCAGAACGAGGGCGGGCGCATCTTCGCGGAGCTCCCGCTGGGGCGCGCGGCGCCGCCGGGGAGCGCGGGGGCGGGGGTGTTCGCGCGCTTCTTCCTTACGCCGCAGGGTATTCGCTGGGGGGAGGCGTCGGCGGCCTTCGGTCACCGCTACGCGCGGGTGGACACGCCCGCGGCGCTCTCCGAGGCGCTCGACGAGGCGGTGGAGACGAGCGGGGTGACGGTGATCGAGGCGGTGGTCCCGCCGGAGGACGCGGGCGCGCGGCGGCAGCGGGTGCGCGCCCGGGTGGAGCGGGAGCTCACGGCGTGATCGGCTGGCTGCACGGCTTCCTCGGGTCGCCGGCGCAGTGGGCGGGGGTGCGGGGCGGGCCTGGCGGGAGGGCGGGGATCTCCCCGGTTCGACCGGTGGCCGCCCGGTCGAACCGGGGAGGAGATCCTCGCCGCGAGATCGGACCAGAGACGACGGCGACGCGTGGTGGATGCCGGGCCACGGGCCGTCGCCGTGGGTGCTGCCCGGCGCGGGCTTCGACGAGGTGCTCGACGCGTTGGCGCCGTGGACAAGGGGTCGGCGGGTGCTGGTGGGCTACTCCCTGGGCGCGCGCCTCGCGCTCTCGCTGGCGCTGCGCCACCCGGGCGACCTGCGCGCGGTGGTGCTGGTGGGCGGGACGCCCGGCATCGAGGACCCGGCCGAGCGCGCGCAGCGGGCGGCGGCCGACGACGCCCTGGCGGCGAGCATCGCGCGCGACGGACTGGAGGCCTTCGTGGAGCGGTGGGAGGCGCTGCCGTTGTTCGCGACGCAGCGCGAGATGGCCCCGGAGCGGCGGGCGGCGCAGCGGGCGTGGCGCACGGCGCATGAAGCGGGCGGCATCGCGTGGGCGCTGTCGACGCTGAGCACGGGGCGCATGCCGCCGCTGTGGGAGGCGCTGGCGACGGCGCCCTTCGCGGTGCACGCGGTGACGGGCGAGCGCGACGAGAAGTTCACGCGCATCGCGGAGGAGATGGTTCGGCGGGGCGGGGGGAGGGTGGTGCACCACCGGGTCGCGGGGGCGGGGCACAACGTGGCGCTCGAAGACCCGGCGGCGGTGTCGCGGGTGGTGGCAGGCGCAGGCTGAGCGGGACGATCGCCCCTCAGCTCACCAGTCGGCCCCTACGCCCACCGCCGGCTTCGGCGGCGCGTAGCCCGCGCGCTCCAGCCCGTAGGCCGCGGCCAGCAGCGTCGCCTCGGCCCACGGCTTCCCCATCAGCTGGAGGCCCACCGGGAGCCTCGCGCCCTGCACGCCCACCGGCGCCGTCAGCGCGGGCAGCCCCGTGAGGTTACCCAGGAAGGTAAAACGCACCAGGTCGTTGGTCACCGCCTGGTCGGCCTCGCCCGCGCGCTCGGCCCGCGGCCGCACCCGCGGCGCCGCGCCCGCCACCGTCGGGGTCGCGTAGAGGTCCACCTCGCCCAGCAGGGTCGCCATCTGCCGGCGCAGCCGCCGGCGGAGGAGCTGCGCCCGCTGGTGCTCCACCGCGGTGATGCGCCCGCCGATGGCGAGGGCGAGGCGCACGTCGAGGGCCATCTGCTCGCGGTGCCGACGGTACTCCTCGGCGTGCCCGCGGGCCGACTCGACGGCCATGGTCACGAAGCCGATCGCCCCCGCGTGGCGGCCGAGGGGGAGGGACACGTCGCGCAGCACGGCGCCCTGCTTCTCCAGCGTGCGCAGCGCCTCGCGGCAGATGAAGGCGATGGTGGGGTTGGCGTCGGCCCACTCGTCGGGGTCGACGCCGATGCGCAGCCCGGTGAGGTCGCGGTCGCGGGCGCCGTCGAGGGCCGCGAGGTCGAGCGCGGGCGTGCCGCGGGCCACCGGGCAGCGACCGTCGTCCCCCGCCGTCACCCGCAGGAACCGCTCCATCGCCTCGACCGAGCGCGCGATGGGCCCGAGGTGCCCGAGCGTCCCGTCGAGGTTGTCGTCGCCCGTGTTGGGGATGCGCCCGAAGGTGGGCTTGAGCCCCCACACGCCGCAGAGCGAGGCCGGGATGCGCACCGAGCCGCCGCCGTCCGAGGCCACCGCCACGGGCACCGCCCCGAGCGCCACGGCCACCGCGCTGCCCGACGACGAGCCGCCGGGGGCGCAGCGCGGGTCGTGCGGGTTGCGCGGGGTGAGCGCCTCGTGCGGCGAGATGCCCGTCGCGCCGAGGCCGAGCTCGTGCTGCACGCTCTTGCCCACGACCACGGCGCCCGCGTCGCGCAGCCGGGCCACCGCCGTGGCGTCGCGCACCGCCGGGAGCGACGGGCGGTACACGGTGCCCGCGCGCGTCGGCAGGCCCGCGACGTCGACCTCGTCTTTTACCACGATGGGTATTCCGTCGAAGGCCCCGAGGGCCTGGCCGGAGGCGTAGCGGGCGGTGGCGGCGTCGGCGGCGCGGCGGGCCTGCTCGTCGTTGTAGTCGCGCACCGCGGCGTGGGCGGGGGAGCGCTGCGCGGCGCCGCGGAGGGCGTCGAGCACGCGGTCGAGGTGCTCCCGGGGCGTGAGCTCGCGGCGGGTGTAGCGGCCGTGGAGGTCGTCAAGGGTGATCACCGGGAGAGCTCCTCCGGGCCGATGGGGCGCTCGTCGAGGCACGGGTGGTCGCCGGGCTCGAGGGGGAGCCCGAGGGCCTTCGCGATGCCCGTCTCGGCGAACATCAGCCGCACCACGGCGGCGGCGGTGACAGGAGATTCAGCGGCGCGGACCAGCGCCCGGAGGGTGCGGTCGTCGAGGGGGGGGCTCTGCATGGCGGCGCACCATACGAACCGCGGGCCCTGCTGGGAAGCGTCAGGCGGGCGATGCACGGGGTGCGCGAGAGGGGTTCGCAGCGGGGGCGGGCTCGTGCAAGATGCGGCGATGAGAGCGCGATCGGTCGGTTGGAAGGTGGCTTGCCTCGCGGTGTGGGTGTCGGGCTGCGGGCTCGGCACCTCGGTGGTGGGTGGCGCTGCCGACGCGGGGCCCGACGTCGGCCTCGACGTGGCGAGCGACCTCGGGGCGATGGACGCGCCCGCCGCCGACGCGCCCTTCATGTGCCGGAACAACTCCGAGTGCGTGGGCAACGCGGGCGGCCCCGTGTGCGCGGTCGGCCGCTGCGTGGCGTGCAGCGCCACCGACGACCGCTGCCCCGCCGGGCAGCGCTGCGACACCACGACCTTCTCCTGCGTGCCGGGCTGCCGCAACGACGACGCCTGCGCCAGCGCCACCGTCGACGGGGGCGTCGGGGTGTCCGCGCCGCGCTGCGACCCCACCACCCGCGCCTGCGTGGCCTGCGTGGTGGACGACCACTGCACCCTCGGCCAGCGCTGCATGGGCAACCAGTGCGTGCCGGGCTGCGACGCCGCCCGCGGCTGCGTGGCGGGGCAGACCTGCTGCGGCGGCGGCTGCGTCGACATCCGCACCAACACCGGCAACTGCGGCGGCTGCGGGATGACCTGCGCGGTCAACAACGCCACCCCGGCGTGCCTCGTCGGGGCGTGCAGCGTGGGCTCCTGCGCCCCGGGCTTCGGCGACTGCGACAGCGCGCCGGCCAACGGCTGCGAGGTCGACACCCGGGTGACCCTCGCCCACTGCGGCGCGTGCAACAACGCCTGCCCCGCCCGGGCCAACGCCACGCCGACCTGCGCCGCGGGGGCCTGCGGGTTCCTTTGCGACGCGGGCTTCGCCGACTGCGACGGCGATCCGAGCAACGGCTGCGAGTCCGACACCCGCACCAGCACCGCCCACTGCGGGGCGTGCGGCACGGCCTGCGCGAAGCGCGCCAACGCCGCGACCACCTGCGTGGCCGGCGCCTGCGGCTCGACCTGCGACGCGGGCTTCGCCGACTGCGACGGCGATCCGAGCAACGGCTGCGAGGTCGACACCCGCACCAGCACCGCCCACTGCGGCGGCTGCGGGATGGCGTGCGCGATGCCCGCCAGCGGCGCGCCGGTGTGCTCCGCGGGGGCCTGCGGCGCGGCCTGCGAGCCGGGCTTCGGCAACTGCGACGGCGTGCTGGCCAACGGCTGCGAGGTCGACACGCGGGTGACGGTCACCCACTGCGGGCTGTGCGGCGCCGTCTGCCCGGCCCGGGCGGGCGCGACGAGCACCTGCGCGGCGGGGGCCTGCGGGTTCACCTGCAACGCGGGCTTCGCCGACTGCGACGGCAACGCGGCCAACGGCTGCGAGGTCGACACCCGCACCAGCACCGCCCACTGCGGGGCGTGCAACGCGGCGTGCGTGCGCGCCAACGCCGCGCCCACCTGCGCGGCGGGCGTGTGCGGCCTCGGGGCGTGCGCGAGCGGCTTCGGCAACTGCAACAACACCCCGGGCGATGGCTGCGAGGTGGACATCACCACCAGCACGGCGCACTGCGGCGCGTGCGGGGCGGCGTGCGCGCTCGCCAACGCCACGGCGTCGTGCGTGGCGCGGGCCTGCGCGGTGGCGTCGTGCGCGGCGAACTTCGGCGACTGCGACGGCAGCGCGGCCAACGGCTGCGAGGCGCCGCTGCTCACCGACGCGCAGAACTGCGGCGCCTGCGGCAACCGCTGCGCGAGCGGGGTGTGCGTGGCGGGGCTGTGCAACCCCTTCCCGAGCACCGGGGGCGAAGGGGCCTTCGCGCCGTCTTCGGACATCGCGCTGTCGCCGGGCATCCACAACTTCACGACGGTGAGCATCCCGGTGGGGGTGCGCATCACCACCACGGGCACGGGCGTGCTCGACCTGCGCGCGACCGGCGCCGTGGTCATCAACGGGATCATCGACGTGAGCGGAAGCGTCGGCGGCGAGCAGGCGGCGGCGCTGGCCCGCGGGGTGAGCTGCGTCGACAACGGCAACGGCTCGCAGGGCGGGTTCACGGGCAACGTGCGCTTCGCCTCGACGGGCGGCGACGTGGTGCCGGGCACCGGGCAGTTCGGGGCCCTGGGCGGCGGCGGCACGGGCTCGCCCGGCACCGACGGCACCTCGCGGCTGGGCGTGACCTACGCGGGCCGCGGCAGCACCGGCGGCGGCTCCGGGGGCGGCTGGAGCTGCACCGGCGGCGGCGGCGGCGGCGGCGGCGGCTTCGCGGGCGGCGGCGGCGGCTTCGGCTACCAGAGCAACGAGTGCGGCTGCCTCGGGCGCGGCGGCAACGGCGGCACCGGCGGCGGCGCGGGCGGCGGCGCCGC
>JAUSAZ010000212.1 GCA_030652255.1 Myxococcales bacterium
GTGCAAGCCGCGTGATCGCACCGCTTCCCGGACACCACGTCCATGGAAGCGGTGCTGCTCATCGACTCCGGAAGCCCCGTCAGGGGCGCCTGCCCTCGCTTGCCCGGCGGCGCAGTCGCGGGACGCGACCAGCCCCGGTCCGAGGCGTCGACGAGACTCTAGAAAAAGCCGTGAAATCCCGACGGAGATGAGCCCAGAGGACAGCCGTGAGGGAGGGGGAGCGACCGCCCACGCTGTCAGCGCGGAACTCTGGCGACGCCTCCGGAGGAGTCCGACGCGGCCTTCCGGACGACGCCTGACAGCGTGGGCGGTCGCTTCCCCTCGCTCACGCTCAGGGTACGGCTCGGGTCGCTGACAACGCCGCGGTCGTACCGGGGAAGGGCTCGCCGACGACGCCGCGGTCGTACCGGGGAAGCGCTCACTGACAACGCCGCGGTCGTACCGGGGAAGCGCTCGCCGACGGCGCCGCGGTCGTACCGGGGAAGCGCGCGCCGACGCCGCGGTCGAACCGGGGAATCGCTCGCTGACGACGCGGTCGTACTCCGAACTCCTGGGGTGGAGCGCACCCTTGACGACGCCGCCCCTCAGCGCGTACCCGCCCCTGTCACGCGACGGCTGTCCGCGCGCGCGGTGAATGTCGCCGCGCCCGACGGGCAACCCAACGGTTCCCTACGCATGTGCGGCCTCGCAGGCATCTTCCACTACGCCGACCCCGACCGGCCCGTCGACCGCGCGGTGCTCACCCGCATGACCCGCGCCCTCGCCCACCGCGGGCCCGATGGTGAGGGCTTCCACGTCGACGGCCCGCTCGGCCTCGGCCACCGCCGGCTCGCCATCGTCGACCTCTCCCCCGCGGGAGCACAGCCCATGCCCCTCGACGACGGCGCCTTCGTCATCGCCTACAACGGCGAGCTCTACAACCACCAGCGCTTCCGGGCGGCCCTCGAGGCCCGCGGCGAGCGCTTCCGCGGCCACTCCGACACCGAGACCCTGCTGCGATGGGTCGCCCGCCGGGGGCCCGACGTGCTCGCCGACGCCGCGGGCATCTTCGCCTTCGCCCTCTACGACCGCGAGCAGCGCAGGCTCACCCTCGCCCGCGACCCCATGGGCGTGAAGCAGCTCTACCTCCACGACGACGGGCGCCGGGTGGTCTTCGCCAGCGAGATCAAGGCCCTGCTCGAGTGCCCCGACGTGCCGCGGCGCCTCGACCCCGAGGCCCTCAACGAGTACCTCCACTTTCACACCCCCCTCTTCGAACGCACCTTCCTCGCCGACGTGAAGCAGGTGCGCGCCGGGGAGTATGTGAACTACTCGGCCCATGGTCCGAGGGCGCGGCGCTACTGGTCCGTCGACGACTTCACGCCCCGGGGCGGTACGCCCGAGAGCAACGTCGACGCGCTGCGAGAGATCCTCCAGGACGTCGTCGGCGAGCAGCTCATGAGCGACGTGCCCGTGGGGTCGTTCTTCTCCGGGGGCATCGACTCCACCGCCGTCGCGGCCTGCGCGGTGCGCGCGGGCGTGCGCCCCCGCTGCTTCGGCGTGCACTTCACGGGTCAGGGCGTCATCGACGAGCGCCCCTACCAGGAGTCCGCCGCGAAGGCCCTCGGGCTCGACCTCGAGCTCATCACCCTCGACGGCAGCACCTTCCCCGAAGACATGTCCCGGCTGCTCTTCATGCAGGATCAGCCCGTCATCGGACACGCGATGATCCCCATGGACGCCGTGGCCCGCCTGGCATCGAGCAAGGTGAAGGTCTGCCTCGGGGGCCAGGCCGCCGACGAGGTCTTCGGCGGATACGCCCGCTACGCCCTCGCCCACCCGCTGCGCGTGGCGGCGCAGTTCGCCTCGCCGTCCAGGGTCGTCGAGCGCGTCCAGGCGCGGCTGCGACGGGCGCCCGCCGCGGGGGGCACACCGGGCGCTCCCGCCGTGGGCGGCAACCTCTGGAAGCAGCTCACCGAGCGGCGCACCCTCGACCGCATCGCCCGCAACCTCCGCAAGGGACCGTCCGCCCTGCTGCGCTGGGACGAGCGCTATTTCGACAACTTCACCAAGGTCCCAGAGGCCGCCTGGGCCGGGGTGTTGAGCGACCCGCGGGTGCTCTCCCGCTCTCGCGCCCGGGAGATGTTCCGCGACACCCTCGCGGCTTCCGCCGCCACCGACCCCGCCGACAAGCTGATGCACTGGGACCAGCAGACCTACCTCACCGGCCTCTTCCAACAAGACGACCGGATGAGCATGGGTCACTCGCTCGAATCGAGGGTTCCCATGGCCGACCCGCGCATGGTGCGCTTCGCCTTCCAGTCGGGCTTCGGGCTGAAATTCCGAGAGGGGGCGTCCAAGTGGATCCTCCGGCGCGCGGTGGCCGACGTCATCCCGCAAGAGGTGCTCACCCGCCGCAAGGTGGGCTTCGACACGCCCGCCGAGACCTGGATGAAGGGCAAACACCGGGACTTCGTGTTCGACACGCTCACCCGACAGCGCGCCCGCGAGCGGGGCCTCTGGGACGCGCCGGGCATGGCCCGCTGGCTCGACAACACCAGCGACCCGCTGTGGTTCGACGTCACCTGGAAGGCGCTCTGCGTCGAGCTCTGGGCGACGCTCACCCTCGACGGAGGTTTCACCCGATACAGCACGGCCGGAGCGCCTGCCCCGATGGTGGAGTGACGACCATGGGGCGACTCCAGCGTGTGCGCGACCAGCTACAGGAGCTGCGCGAGCTCGGCCTCGATGGCACCGCCTTCCGCGTCGGCTGGGAACTCCGCCTGCGCTCGGGCCTCGCCCGCCGCTCTCCCCCGCTGCCGCCCGATCCCGCCCCTTCCATCGCCTGGCGCGAACGCCTGCCCTGGGCGCCGCCCGACCGCGTCGCCCGCGCCGTGCGCCCGCGGATGTCGGATGAAGCCCTCGACACCCTGCGCGAGCGAGCCCACCGGGCCTCGCGCGGGGTCATCCAGTGTTTCGGTCGATGGGAGGGCGATTACGGACATCCCCTCGACTGGCACCGCAACCCCACCAACGGACAACGCTGGACCCCTACCGCCCACTGGTCGGAGGTACTCCGCGACGGCGACCGCGTAGGCGACGTGAAGCTCACCTGGGAGGCCGCGCGCTTCCCGCAGGCCTTCCACCTCGCCCGCACCGCAGCGCTCTCCCCCGCCGACCGCGACGCCTGCTGGGACACCTTCTCTTCACAGCTACGCGGCTTCATTGCCGACAACCCCTATCCGCTGGGGGTTCACTGGTTCTCCAACCAGGAGGCCGTCATCCGGCTGCACGCGTGGCTCTTCGCCCTCTCGGCCTTCGCGGGCCTCGGCTGCGACACCGCTTCCGTGTGCGAAGACGTCTCCCGCTACGCCGCCGCGGTGGGCCACCACACCGAGCACGAGATCGCCTACGCCGAGCGCGCGGTCTACAACAACCACCTCGTCGCCGAGGCCTTCGGCCTCTTCCTGGTGGGCTGGATGCGCCCCGAGCGCGCCGCCGCCCGCCGCTGGCGCGAGCGCGGCCTCGCCCTGCTCGACGAGCAGGCCGACCGGCAGGTGTACCCCGATGGCGGGTACATCAACCTCTCGCACAACTATCACCGGGTCGTGGTGCAGGACTACCTGCTCGCCTGGCGCTTCCTCCGCGCCGACGGCTTCAGCGACATGCCTCCGTCGTGGCGCCGCGCGCTCACGTCTTCATTGGACTTCCTCGTCGCCCACCAGAACCCCACGGACGGTCGGCTGCCCAACCAGGGCGCCAACGACGGATCGCTCCCGCGGGTGCTCTCCACCTGCGACTTCTCGGACTTCCGCCCCACCCTGCAAGCCCTCTCCCTCGCGCTCCGCGGCGAGCGGCTCTACCCTGCCGGACCCTGGGACGAGGAGGCCGCCTGGCTCCTCGGGCCTGGCGCCCTCGACGCCCCGCTGCGCGAGCCCGCGCGCCGCTCGGTGCGCTTCCCCCACACCGGCTACGCCGTGCTGCGCTCGGGCGACGAGCCGGGCACCTTCATGGCGCTCCGCTGCGGCACCGTGCTCGACCGCTTCGGCCAGATCGACATGCTCCACCTCGACGGCTGGTGGCGCGGGGAGAACGTCCTCGTCGACGGCGGGACCTTCCTCTACAACGAACAACCGCAGTGGCACGACCACTTCATGCGCACCGAGAGCCACAACACGGTGACGCTCGACGGTCGCGACCAGATGCTGCACTTCCGTCGATTCAAGTTCCTCTACCGCACCGGGGCGCGGCTGCTGCGCTTCGACGTCGCGCCGGGGTCCACGACGGCTGTCGGCGAGCACACCGGGTATGCGCGCTTCGAGGGCGGCTGCGTGCACCGCCGGGCCGTGCAGATGTTCGATGACGGCACCGCCGTGGTGGTCGACCGCATCACGGGGCATGGGGAGCACGGCGCGCGGCTCCAGTGGCTGGGCGGCGCGTATCCCCACACGGCCGACGAGGCGCGGGGCGCGATGACCCTGCACACCCCGAAGGGCGACTACGGGGTCGCGGTGTTCGACCGCGCGGGCAGAGCCCTCGCGGGCACCGTGGTGCGGGGTCAGGCCGACCCGCCGCGGGGGTGGCTCTCACGCTACTACGGAGAGAAGCAGGACGTCCCCTCGCTTGCCGTCGAGCAGCGCGCGGGGTGTCCATTGGACTTCGTCACCGTGCTGGGAGAGGGCCCGCTGGAGGTCACCGTCGAGGGCGACCAGTGGACCGTGCGCTCCCCGCGGGCGACGCACACCTTCACCGTCACCGACGTGATGGCGCTTGAGGCTGTATGAGGGCCGGTGTTCTGGTGGTGCAGGTCGCTCGTTTGACGCTGGGGTTCACGCGTTGGCGTTCACCCCAGGCTATAACAGGGTGGCGCCCTGGGCACTGCCCGGGGCTGTCGAACAGGAACTCTATTCGTTTCAACTCGACACGCGTCGTCCGGCCCTCCGGAAGGTCCATTGAACTTCGGTGCGAGAGCCCCGGACACCGTCCGGGGCGCCACCCTGTTATAGCCTGGGGTGAACGCCAACGCGTGAACCCCAGCGTCAAACGAGCGACCTGCACCTCCCCCTGAATGGTTGTCATGAAGATCCTCGTCATCCATCAATACTATCTGATGCCCGGCTCGCCCGGCGGGTCGCGCTTCAACGAGTTCGCCCGGCTCTGGGCCGCCGCGGGCCACGAGGTCACCGTCGTCGCGGGCAACCTCGACTACGCCACCGGCGACGTGCCCGAGCGCTACCACGGCCGATGGATCACCCGCGAGCAGGACGGCGACGTCACCGTGCTCCGCTGCCATGTCCCGCGCACCTACAACAAGTCCTACGCGGGTCGCATGGCGGCCTTCTTCGGCTTCACGCTCTCGTCCACGCACGCCGCGATGACCCTCCCCCGACCCGACGTGGTCATCGCCACCTCGCCGCCGCTGGTCGCCATGGCGCCCGGCGTCATCGCCGCCAAGGCCCGCTGGAAGGGCGTTCCGTGGATCTTCGAGATCCGCGACCTGTGGCCCGAGAGCGCCATCACCACCGGGGTCTTGAAGGAGGGCGCCGCCCTCACCCGGATGCTCTACGCGATGGAGCGCGCGGCCTGCCGCATGGCCGACAAGATCAACGTGCTCACCCCCGCCTTCCGCGACGACCTCATCAAGCGGGGCCTCGCGCCCGCGGAGAAGATCGTGTTCGTGCCCAACGGGGCGGACGTCGAGCTGTTCACCCCGGGGCCGAGGGACAACGCCGCGCGGCGCGAGTTCGGCTGGGGCGAGCGCTTCGTGGTCATGTACGCCGGGGCCCACGGGAGGGCCAACGCGGTGGGGCAGTTTCTCGACGCCGCCGAGCGGCTGCGCGACCGGCCCGACATCCTCCTGGCGAGCGTGGGCGACGGCCCCGAGCGCGCCGCCATCGAGGCCGACGCGAAGCGCCGCGGCCTGGACAACGTGCGCTTCCACGGCGCGCAGCCCAAGTCGCGCATGCCCGAGATCGTGCGGGCCTGCGACGTGGGCGCGGCCATCCTGCAAGACAACCCGACCTTCAAGACGGTCTATCCCAACAAGGTCTTCGACTACATGGCCACGGAGCGCCCGACGCTGCTGGCCATCGACGGCGTGGCCCGCACCCTGGTGTGCGACGAGGCGCAGGCGGGCGTGTTCGCGAAGCCCGAGGACGGGGAGAGCCTCGCCGCCGCGATCCGCGCCATGGCCGACGACCCGGCGGGCAACGCCGCGATGGGCGCCCGGGGCCGGCAGTGGGTGCTCGCCAACGCGACGCGCGACTCGCTGGCGAAGCGCTACATCGACATCATGGAAGGGATGCTGCGATGAGCCATCCGGGTCATCCGACAACTCCGTGCGCCTGGCGGCCGCGGGTTGAAACCCACGGCAGCCAGGCGAAAGCCCGCGGCGGGCTCTTCACAGCACCTGGACATTCGACAGGCCGCTTTGCGGCCTTCTCCTTGGCTGCCGTGGGTTTCAACCCGCGGCGGCCGGGCGCAAACGGCTGTGGAGTGGCGCCATGAGCTCTTCTCCCCAGTCCGGCTGGAGATTCCTCGTCAAGACCGCGGTCGACCGGGCCGCCGGGCTCGTGGGCCTCGTGGTCGCCGCGCCGGTGCTGGTCGGCGCCGCGGTGGCGGTGAAGGCCACCATGGGCTCGCCGGTGCTCTTCCGGCAGAGGCGACCGGGGCGGGGCGAGCGCGTGTTCGACATCGTGAAGTTTCGCACCATGCGCGAGGCCACCGACGCCGAGGGTAGGCCCCTCTCCGACGCCGAGCGGCTCACCCCCGTCGGGCGATGGCTGCGGGCCACCAGCGTCGACGAGCTCCCGCAGCTCTGGAACGTCGTCCGCGGCGACATCTCCCTCGTCGGCCCGAGGCCCCTGCTGGTGCGTTACCTCCCACGGTATTCCCCGGAGCAGCGACGGCGGCACGACGTGATGCCGGGCATCACCGGGTGGGCGCAGATCCACGGGCGCAACGCCATCTCCTGGGAGGAGAAGTTCGCCCTCGACGTCTGGTACGTCGATCACTGGTCGCTCGCCCTCGACGCCCGCATCCTGATCGAGACCATCGGGCGCGTGCTCAAGCGCGACGGGGTGTCCAGCGACGGCCACGCCACGATGCCCGAGTTCGAGGGAACGCCCGTCAAGACTTGAACGCGGGCCCGCTTTGGGACATCCAACCGGCGCCGCCCCCCGTCGGAGGCGACGGTTGGAGTACAGCGTGAGCAAGCGCGTCTATCTGTCGGTTCCGCACATGGGCGAGAGCGAGCTGCGCTACGTCACCGAGGCCTTCACCTCCAACTGGCTCTCTACCGTGGGGCCCAACCTCGACGCCTTCGAGAAGAGCTTCACCGAGCGGGTGGGCCTGCCCTGCGTGGCCCTCGCCAGCGGCACCGCGGGCATGCACCTCGGGCTGCGGCTCCTGGGCGTAGGGCCCGGCGACGAGGTCATCTGCCCCTCGCTCACCTTCATCGCCACCATCAACCCGGCGATCTACCTCGGCGCCCGCCCGGTGTTCATCGACTCCGATCGCGCCAGCTGGAACCTCGACCCCAACGTGCTCGAAGACCTGCTGCGCAAGCGCGCCGCGGGGGGTCGGGTGCCGAAGGCCCTGGTGGTGGTGCACCTCTACGGCCAGAGCGCGGACATGGACCCGATCATGGCCGTGTGCGAGCGCTACGGGGTCGCCGTGCTCGAAGACGCCGCGGAGGCCGTGGGCACCACGTACAAGGGCCGCCCCGCCGGCACCATCGCCCCCATCGGGGTGTACTCCTTCAACGGCAACAAGATCATCACCACCACCGGCGGCGGGATGATGGTCGCGCACGACCCGGAGCGGGTGCAGCGCGCGCGCTTCTGGTCGCAGCAGGCGCGCGACCCCGGCGTGGCCTACGAGCACACCCAGGTCGGGTACAACTACCGGATGTCCAACGTGCTCGCGGGCATCGGGCGGGGGCAGCTGGAGGTGCTCGACCAGCGCGTGGCCCGCCGCCGCGAGGTGGCCTTCGCCTACCGCGACGCCTTCGCCGACCTCGGGGGCCTCACCCTCATGCCCCAGTGCGAGTACGGCCTGCACACCAACTGGCTCAGCGCCTTCCAGGTCGACGCCGCCGCCCTCGGGGTCGACCGCGACGGGCTCATCCGCGCCCTCGAGGCCGAGAACATCGAGAGCCGCCCGGTGTGGAAGCCCATGCACCTGCAGCCCCTCTTCGAGGGGGTGGAGTGCGTCGGGGGCGACGTGGCCGCCGATCTCTTTTTTCACGGAATCTGCCTACCGAGCTCCAGCAACCTGTCCGATGAAGACCAGCGGCGGGTGATCGCGACGGTGCGACGCGCCGCCCGACGCGAGCGGTGACCCGATGAAGCCCGAAGCCCCCTCCGACCTCAAGGTGCCCCGCGTGGTGATGAGCTACCGCCGCCCGGTGGTGGTCGTCGCCCACCTCGCGCTCTGGACCCTGTCGTTCTACGGGGCCTTCTTCCTGCGCTTCGACGGGCGCATCCCCGAGTACTACCTCCGGCTCACGCCCTACTGGATCGTCCCGCTGCTGCTGCTGCGGGCCATCGTGCACGCCAACCTCGGGCTCTTCCACGGCCTCTGGCGCTACACGGGCATGCGCGACCTGCTCACGCTCATCCAGGGCGCGGCCATCTCCAGCGCGCTCTTCGTCCTCTACGCCATCTTCATCGGCCCGCAGGGCTTCCCCCGGTCGGTCTTCGTCATCGACTGGCTGCTCGCCCTCATGGCCGTCGGCGGCATGCGCCTCGCCATCCGCGCCACGCGCGAGACCCTGCGCACCAGCGCCCTCGACCCCGAGGAGACCCGCAAGAAGATCCTGGTGGTGGGCGCCGGCGACGCGGGCGAGATGCTCGTGCGGGAGATCCACAAGACGCACGCGGCGAAGTTCGAGGTGGTGGGCTTCGTCGACGACAGCCCCGCCAAGCAGCGCGAGCGCATCCACGGCGTGACCGTGCTCGGCCCCATCAGCAGCGTGGCCGACCTCGTGCGCGCCCACGGCGTCGACGAGGTCGTCGTGGCCATCCCCTCGGCCAAGGGGAAGGACATGCGGCAGATCCTCGACCTCTGCCAGGCGAGCGGCGCCAGCATCCGCACCATCCCCGGGATGGGCTCGCTCATCGACGGCAAGGTGACCATCAACCAGATCCGCCCGGTGAAGATCGAAGACCTCCTCGGGCGCGAGCCGGTGACGCTCGACACCGAGGAGATCTCCCGGTGCATCAACGGCGCGGTGGTGATGATCACCGGCGCGGGCGGCTCCATCGGCTCCGAGCTCTGCCGGCAGGTGTGCCACTTCGGCCCCGCGCGCCTGGTGCTGGTCGAGCAGGCGGAGACCAGCTTGTTCCACATCCACCGGGAGCTGCGGGAGACCTTCCCCGACGTGGTGGTGGTGCCCCGCATCGGGGACATCTGCGACACCCGGCGGATGTCCGCGATCTTCACGAAGTACAAGCCCGCGGTGGTCTTCCACGCCGCGGCGCACAAGCACGTCCCGATGATGGAGTGGAACGCCGGCGAGTCGATCAAGAACAACGTCTTCGGCACGCGCAAGCTGGCCGACCTCGCGGTGGCCCACAACGTCCAGCAGTTCGTGATGATCTCCACGGACAAGGCCGTGAACCCCACGTCCATCATGGGGGTGTCCAAGCGCGTCGCGGAGATCTACTGCCAGGCGCTCTCGCAGCGCTCCAACACGCGCTTCATCACGGTGCGCTTCGGCAACGTGCTCGGCAGCGCCGGCTCGGTGGTGCCCATCTTCCAGGAGCAGATCATGAAGGGGGGGCCCGTCTCGGTGACGCACCCGGAGATGAAGCGGTACTTCATGACCATCCCCGAGGCCTCGCAGCTGGTGATGCAGGCCGGGGCGATGGGCCGCGGGGGGGAGATCTTCGTGCTCGACATGGGCGAGCCGGTGAAGATCGTCGACCTCGCGCGCGACCTCATCCGCCTGTCGGGCCTGAAGCCCGGCGAGGACGTGGAGATACAGTTCACGGGCATCCGCCCCGGCGAGAAGCTCTTCGAGGAGCTCGCCACGGACGAGGAGCACGCGGACAAGACCAAGCACCCGAAGATCTTCGTCGGCCGCTTCCGCCCCTGCGACTGGGACGAGCTCCAGACCAGGATGGACGAGCTCAAGGCCTGCACCGACGGCGCCGACGACGCGACGGTGCGCCAGCGCTTCACGGCGCTGGTGCCGGAGTACAAGCCCACGCTGCTGCCCGGCCAGGGGACCATCCCCCCGAGCGCGGGCCTCAAGGCGATGAGCCCCGAGAAGGCCGCGGAGATCGAGACGAGCGGCGGCAAGGTGCTGGAGTTCAAGCGCTGACCTGCACGGTCGGCGCGGCACCAACGGGGTCGTACGCGGCCCCGAAGACCCTGCCACACTCCCGCGAGACCATGTTGACAGCCCGCGCCCTCCCCCCGCCCGCACAGCGCCCCTTCGCCCTCGCGGGCGCCCTCGCCTGCCTGCTGGGATGCAGCGACTTCGTCCCTCCCCCGGTGAACCCCGCGGGCGCCTCCGATGCGGGCGTCCCCGATGCGACGGACGTCCCGACCGCGACGGACGTCCCTGATGCGACGGACGTCCCCGACGCGATGGACGTCCCGACCGCGACGGACGTCCCGAGCGCGATGGACGTCCGTGTGGCCGCCGACGTCGCGACTGGTGCTGACGTTCGCGTGCCGTACGACCTGCCCGACTCGATGGTGACGCCGCGCACGCACCCCCTCGTCAGCGCCGCCGACGTCGTCCACCTCTTCAACCTGCACCAGGTGGTGGGGACCAACATGCGCACCGTGCTCGATCGCATGCACACCGCCGGCGACGCCCTCTGTCCGGGCGCGCTCGTCCGCGCCGACGGGCGCTACACGGGCGACCGCCGCGGCCCGTGCACGGCCAGCCGGGACTCCTTCATGGTGGGCTTCGGCGGCTCGTGGCACCACGAGTGGAGTGACCCCTGCGTCACCACCAACGGTCCGAAGGTCTATGACCTCTCCGCCGACGCCGTCACGCTGCGCGGCACCGACGACTCCCAGGCCGTCGACCTCGCCTTCGACGGCTCCGCGCGCATGAGCTCGGAGACGGGTCGCTTCGAATACGCCTGGGAGGGCAGCTCGCGCTGGACGGCGCTGCCCTCGACCTGGCTGCCCACCACCGGGGCCTTCCTGGCCGGCCGCGCGGTGCGCGGCGTGGGCGTGGCGCGCACGGGCAACGACGCCGAGGGCTACCGCTACGAGGGCTGGATCAGCACGACCTCGCCGGACGCCGACGGCGGCGCCGAGCGCGCGGCCCTCTTTGAGACCCTCGAACCCATCCGCTTCGCGGCGATCCCCACCTGCTTCCAGCCGACCTCCGGGCGCCTCGCCCTCCACGGCGCGGCCGAGGTCGAGCTGCGCTTCGCGTCGGGCGCCGCCTGCGCGCCCCCCACGTGGACCCGCAACGGCGTGCCGATGGGCACCATCACCCTCGTCTACTGGGGCTTTCTCACGATCTGCGGCGGCACGCGCTGAGCGCCATCGCTGTCAAAGCGGCAAAGACCGATGCTCAATCGGGAGCGCTTCCTACGGAGCGGCGTCGGCGTTCGGGAGTGTCGCCGCGTCGACCGAAGGATCCACCCAGACAGCCCCGCTGTCCGGATTGTACACGCCACGAAGTGTCGCCGCGTTCAGCACCGCATCGACTGGCGTGCCCGCGGGAAAACCCAGCGCGGGATCCAGGAGTGTTCTCGTGGTGGGATCGATTCGCCAGCTCCCGATGACCGTCAGGGCGCCGACGAAGGCGCCACTCTTGAGAGAGCCGACCAGCAGACGACGCCCCGGGATCAGGCGAGCGCGGTTCGGGGCGTCGTTCAGCGCCGCGAGAGCAGCGGGCTGGATCGTCAGGACGGACACCGATCGAGGGGCAACATTGGGTCGCCACAGCGCCGCCTGGAGAACGATCCGCCACTGGTGGTCCACGAAGGTCACGCCGTCTGCGCGCGGGCGCTCGACGCTGGGCAACTGCTCGCCGATCTGAACTTCCGCGATGACGTGCGCCCCGCGAAGGAGGTTCTCCCGGCTGACGAACGCCTCGTCCGGGTCTGCGTAGAGGGAAATGCCGTCCGAGCCGTGACAGCCGCAGGCGAAGACGAGGGTCGCGAGGGCTCGTCGCATCAGGGCAGTCTCTCCTTCAAACGGCATCGAAGGCAACGTACCGCTCGGTGGCGACGAGCGCGACTCCCCGCTCCATCAGTCCCCGGCCTCGCCGTCGCGGTCGCGACGAGCGCACCCGCCCACGTCGTCAATCCCCGGCCTCGCCGTCGCGGTCGCGACGTGCGCGCCCACCCACGCCATCCCAGCGTGCCCAACCCGGGGCGACAGCCCCGGGGCAGTCCCCCACCCGCCCCGCGCACGACGCCCGGAACCCCGGGCTGGGCGCACTGGGATGACGGGGTGGGCGCGCACGTCGCGACCGCGACGGCGAGGCCGGGGACTGACGACGTGGGCGGGCGCGCTCGTCGCCAGCGGGTCGGCGCCCGTCACCGGATGAAGATGCTGCTGCCGCGCACGCGCAGCGGCACCTCGATGGCGCCGCCGGTCACCGTCACGCTACCGTCGCCGAGGGCGTCGCGCAGCACGGTGCCGTCGGCCACGCCGAGCTCCGCCGGGAGGCGCACGGAGACCGCCCGCGACGTGGTGCCGCGGTTGAGCGCCACGATGGCCACCTCGGCCCCGACGCCCCGCGCATACACGTAGCCGTCGCCGTCGGTGTGCAGCGAGCGGCGGGCGCCGCGCTGCAAGCCCCGGTGCGTCCCGCGCAGGCGGCCCACCGCGCGGACGTGGGCGAGCAGCCGCTGCTCGCGGGGGTTGAGGTCGGCGCCGAAGCGCATCGGGCGGCGGTTGTCGGGGTCGGCCGCGCCGGGCAGGCCCACCTCGTCGCCGTAGTAGATGAGCGGGACGCCCCGCTGGGTGAGCGTGAAGGTGAACGCGATCGCCATGCGCTCGTAGGGCTCGTCGCTCGGGGGCGGCGGCGGGGGGTTGTTGTACCCGAGCTCGCGGGTGTCGCCGACGAGCTGACCGGCGGCCTCGGAGATGAAGCGCTCGATGTCGTGGTTGCCCAGGAAGGGAGACATCGGGAAGTCGCCGTAGGCCCGCTCGCTGCGCTGCACGGCGGCCTCGAGGTCGCCCATGCTGCCGTTGTTGCGCGCGAGCGACGAGCGGATGGCCCAGTAGAGCGGGAAGTCGAACTGCGCGTGCAGGGCGTTGTCGCCGATGTAGCGGCGCACCAGGTCGTAGCCGTCGCCGCCGGTGAAGGTCTCGCCCACGGTGTACGGGCGGGCGTTGCCGGTGTCCCAGGCGTTGAGCCGCGCGCGCAGGTTGCTCGTGGCGAGGAAGTTCATGTGCTTGACCGCGTCGACGCGGAAGCCGTCGGCGTTGGTCTCGTTGAGCCACCACATGCCGTCGTCGAGCATCTGGTCGGCCACGGCCATGTTGGTCCAGTTGACGTCGGGGAGGTAGTTGGTGAACCAGCAGTCCAGCGGGCGGTCGTCCCAGCTGCACATCGGGCCGCCGCACACGCAGCTCCCGTCCCCGTTGAACCAGCCGTCCCGCTGGTGCATCTGGTAGTACGGGTGCTCGCGGTGGAGCTGGTTGTTCACCATGTCATAGAGCACCCGGATGCCGTGGCGATGGGCCTCCTCGTTGAGCGCGCGCAGCTCGTCGAGCGAGCCCCAGTGGGAGTCCGTGTCGCGGGGCTGGTTGGGCCAGTAGCCGTGGTAGCCGCCATAGCCGCGCCCGTCGCCGCCGCGGCCGACGTTGTGCGTGTTGGCGTTGACCGGCGAGAGCCAGAGCGAGCGCACCCCGAGCTGGTCGAAGTACCCTTCGCGCAGCGCGGCGGTGATGCCCGCGAAGTCGCCGCCGTTCCAGTCGGCGATGGGGGCGATGCCGCCCACGCGGCCGTCGTTGAGGGGGTTGCCGTTGCGGAAGCGGTCGGTGAAGACGAAGTACATCGGCCCGTCGGTCCACTCGAAGGGCGTCTCCTCGATCCACATCGGGACGAAGAGCTCGGCGGCGCGGCGGCCGCTGGCCGTGCTGGCGTTGAAGCGCAGGCTGTAGCGCGTGCGGGCGAGGCCGCGGGCGCGCACCCGGATGAGCCCGCTGGCCCGGTCGAAGCTCACCGCGTCGGGGGGGAGCACGCCCGGGGACATGGTCACCCGCACGCTGGACGGGTCGACCCCACGGCCCTCGGCGCCGTCGGTGTAGCGCACGTCGAGCTCCAGCTCGCCGGCCCCGGAGGCGGCGTTACGCACCGGGGTAAGCAAGGGGAGGTTGCAGTCGGGCACGATGACCCGGGAGTTCTCCACGCCGCCGACATACTTCCGGACGATGTTCGTCGGGTCGGTGATGTACTGGTCGCCGTCGACCACGAACTTGTACCCGTAGTCCCCCGCCGGGAGGTCGAGCTCGACGCGGAACACCCCGGTGGCCCCCATCGGGGTGAGCGGGTTGGCGGTGGTGGAGAAGCTGTTCCACTCGCCCGCGACGGAGACCGAGCGCGCAGGGCGGCCCAGGTTGAGCGAGAAGCTCGTGCGGCAGCTGCGCACCACCGCGCCGCCGTCGAGCACCACCACGGGCACGTCCGCCGGCGGGGTGTCGGTCACCACGAGGCCCTGATCGCCGGGCGGGGGCGCGTCGTCGGGGCGCGGCGCGTCGAGGCCGCCGAGGTCCGAGGGGCCCGGGACATCCGTGGGGCTTCCGAGGTCGAGAGAGCCCGAGGCGTCGGCGGGGTCGACCGCGGCGTCGGCGGCGGCGCCGGGGGCGTCGGCGCAGCCGGCGAGCGCGAGGCCCAGGAGAGCGATCGATCGGTACAGACGGGCCATAGGACACGGACTGAAACAGCCCGGGCGCGGCGGGGTCAAGCTCGGGCGGCGGCGGGGCCGTGAGCGCGTCAGCCCGCGCTGGACAAGCGTCGGGCTTTGGACGAGTTATCCCGCCACCGCAATGGAGTGGATCACCGACCCGAAGGCCTGGATCGGCCTGCTGACCCTGACGATCCTCGAGATCGTCCTCGGCATCGACAACATCGTCTTCATCTCCATCGTGGCGGGCAAGCTGCCGCCCGCGCAGCAGCGGCCCGCGTGGCGCTGGGGGCTCATCCTCGCGCTCATCCCGCGCATGGTGCTGCTGCTCTTCCTGGGCGTGCTGCTGCGCATGACGCACCCGCTGTTCACGGTGTTCGGCGAGGCCACGGAGCACAACCCGTGGGCCATCTCGGGCAAGGACCTCATCCTCATCGTCGGCGGGCTCTTCCTGGTGTTCAAGGCCACCCGGGAGATCCACGGCAAGCTGGAGGGCGAGTCCGAAGAGGTGAAGGCCCAGGGCAAGGACCAGTTCGGCGCCGTGCTCGTGCAGATCATGCTGCTCAACCTGGTGTTCAGCATCGACTCGGTGGTGACCGCCATCGGCATGGTCGACAAGATCCCCATCATGGCCGGCGCGGTGATCATCTCCACCTTCGCCATGATCGCCGTGGCGCAGCCTGTTGGCGACTTCGTCGAGCGTCACCCGACGGTGAAGATGCTGGCGCTCTCCTTCCTGGTGCTCATCGGCGCCAACCTCCTGGCCGAGGGCTTCGGGCAGCACATCCCCAAGGGCTACACCTACTTCGCCATGGCCTTCTCCGTGGGTGTCGAGATGATCAACCTCCGCCTGCGCAAAGCCGGCGCGCCCGCGCCGGTGAAGCTCCGCGAGGCCCACATCCAGGTGGCCTCGGTGCCTCCCCCCGAGGCGTCGACCGCCGCCGCCGAAGCTCCGGTCGCCGACCATGCTCCTCGCCATTGATGTCGGCAACACCAACACCGTCCTCGGCGTGTACGAGGGCTCGCGGCTGCTCCACCATTTCCGGGTGGAGTCGGCCCGCAGTCGCACCTCCGACGAGTACACCGTCACCATCCGCGCGCTGCTGGAGCACCGCGGCATCGACCCGTCGGCCATCTCCGCGAGCGCCCTCGCCTGCGTGGTGCCGTCCCTGGCGGAGACCTTCTCGCGCGTCGTTCGCACGGCCTTCAACCACGAGCCCATGGTGGTGGGTCCGGGCGTCAAGACCGGCATGCCCATCCTCTACGAGCAGCCGCGCGAGGTGGGCGCCGACCGCATCGTCAACGCCGTCGCGGCCTACGAGCGCGAGCGCTGCGGGCTCATCGTGGTGGACTTCGGCACCGCCACCACCTTCGACGTGGTGAGCCCGAAGGGCGAGTACCTCGGCGGGGTCATCGCGCCGGGCGTGCAGATCGCCGCGGACGCCCTCTTCACCCGCGCGGCGAAGCTCCCGAGGGTGGAGCTCACGATGCCCGCCAAGGTGCTCGGGCGAAACACCCAGCACGCCATGCAGGCGGGCATCCTCTTCGGGTACGTGGGCCTGGTCGACGGGCTCATCGAGCGCATCCGCGGGGAGATGAGCTTTCCCTGCAAGGTGATCGCGACGGGGGGCCTCGCGCGCACCATCGCGCCGGAGTCGAAGTCCATCGAAGAGGTCGACGACTTCCTCACCCTCGACGGCCTCCGCATCCTGTGGGAACGCAACGCTCCATAGCCCGCCTCGCCCTGCTCGCCGCCGTGATGGTGGCGGCGATGGGCCTCTCCCTCACCGTGGGCGCGGCGCACCCCTCGTTCGCCCGCGCGTGGAGCGACCCGGCCAGCTATGACCGTGCGCTGCTGGGCGCCCGCCTGTGCCGGGTGCTGCTCGGGGCCATCGCGGGGGGCGCCCTGGCCGCGGTGGGCGCGGGGTTCCAGGGGCTCTTCCGCAACCCCCTGGGGGACCCGTACGCGCTGGGCGTGTCGGGCGGCGCGGCCCTGGGCGCCACGGTCGCGGTGCTGGCGGGCTTCGGGCTGGCGGTGGTTCCCGCGGCGGCCTTCGTGGGGGCCGTCGGGTCGACGGCGGTGGTGCTGCTCACCGCGCGGGCGAGCGGGCGGCTGGGCGCCGAGGGGCTGCTGCTCGCGGGGATGGTGTCCAACGCGGTGACCAACGCGGGCCTCGCGCTGCTGCGCTCGTCGGTGCAGAACGCGCGCACCCAGGAGACGCTCACCATCCTGCTGGGCACCATCGCCGAGGAGCCCGCCTCGCGGGTGGCGCGCGTGGGCGTGACCGCGGGCGTCGGGGTGCTGGTGCTGTGGGGCCACGCCAAGGCGCTCAACCTGCTGGCGCTGGGCGACGACGGCGCGACAGCACTGGGCCTGTCGGTGCGCCGAGCCGAGCGGGCGGTGTTCCTCGCGAGCTCGCTGGCCGTGGCCTCGGTGGTGAGCGTGTGCGGGCTCATCCCCTTCGTGGGGCTCATCGTGCCCAACTACGCGCGCTCGTGGGTGGGGGGCGACCACCGGGTGCTGATCCCGGCGTGCGCATTGGGTGGGGCGACGCTGCTGGTGCTGGCCGACGCCGTGGCGCGGGGGCTGTTCATGGTGATGCACACCGAGCCACCGGTGGGCGCGATCACCGCGCTGGTGGGGGGGCCGTTCTTCCTGCTGCTGCTCAAGCGCGCGCGGGTAGAGGGGTGAAGGGGGGGCTCGACCGCTCGTGCGCAGTCCTTTCGGCCGGGGTTCACCGTAGGCCCATGCGCCCGCCGCGCGAGCTTCGACGAATGACCGAGATTGCCGCCGGGTCGTTGGGTCTCCGAAGAGGTCGGTGGATGCAGCGATTACCCCCGGTCCCCGATCCTGGCTGCGCCGTCCTGGACCGACCATTGAACCAGCATGCGCAAGCCTTCGGTCGCCAACGGCCTCCGTGACGAACTGGTGCTCCAGGATCTCCGCCGGACCCCGGAGGAGCGCGTCGCGGACGCGTTCGCGCTCGGGGCGCGCGACGTGGAAGCCTATGCGCGCGCCAACGGCGTTGGGCGCCTCAAGGCCGCCCAGATGATCCAGGCGATGAGGGCCATGGGCCGCAAGCCGTCGCGGTGCGCGGGCCCGTCGCGGTGACCGCGAGCGCTCTCTCGATCGCGGAGCGGCCACTTGCGGTGCGCCGAAAGCGACACGCGAGCATCCTGTTGGCTGGCATCGACCCATCACACCCACTTGCGAGCATCCCGTTGGCTCCCCGGGACCCATCGCACCCCCCTTGCGAGCAACCCATTGGCTCGCATCGACCCATCACACCCCCATTGCGAGCATCCCGTTGGCTCGCATCGACCCCTCACACCCCCCTTGCGAGCATCCCGTTGGCTCGCATCGACCCCATGCACCCCCCTTGCGAGCATCCCGTTTGCTCCCCGGGACTCATTCACACCCCCGGTGAGCATCCCGTTGGCTCGCATCGACCCCATGCACCCTCCTTGCGAGCAACCCGCGATGCTCCATCGGGCGCTGGGATACCCTCCGCGACCATGAGCACGGCCCTCCCGAGCCATTTCCCATCGCACCACCGGGAGTCTCTCCGCGGCGAGCGCCTGCCCGCGGTGCTCGTCGACCTCGACGCCTTCGACCGCAACGTGCGCCACGTCGCCGCCACCGTTCGCGCGGCTGGTGGCGCCCGCATCCGCCCCGCCACCAAGTCGCTGCGCGTCCCGGCCCTGCTCCGTCGCATCGCCGCGGCCGACCCCATCTACCAGGGCTGGATGACCTTCTCCGCCGCGGAGACCCGCGCCCTCTGGCAGGACGGCCTCGACGATTTCCTCCTGGCCTATCCCACCGTGCAGCCCGGCGACCTCGCCGACCTGCGCGCCGTGCACGACGGCGGCGGCCGCGTGGCCCTGGTGGTCGACTCCGCGGAGGGCCTGCGCGCCGCGTCGCAGGCGATGGCGGGCGCCGAGAGCCCCCTCCGGGTGGTGGCCGACGTGGACATGTCCGTGCGCGCCCTCGGCGGCGCGGTGCACCTCGGCGTGCGTCGCAGCCCGCTGCGGAGCGTCGACGACGTGCGTCGCCTCTTCACGCTCGCGGGCGATCTCCCCGGCGTGAGCATGGTCGGGTGGATGGGCTACGACGCCCAGCTCGCGGGCCTCCAGGACGCCAACCCCTTCCACCGCGCGATGAACCTCGCCGCGAGGGCCGTGCGCGCCGTGTCACGCAGCCGCGTGCGGGCGCAGCGCCAGGCGCTCTCCGAGGCCCTCACCCGGGACGGCTACCGCGTGGAGATCGCCAACGGCGGCGGCTCGGGCTCCATCGACCACGCGCCGCGCGAGCCCTGGCTCACGGAGGTCACGGCGGGGTCGGGGTTTCTCGGGCCGCACCTCTTCGACTACTTCACCAACGTGCGCTTCGAGCCGGCCTTCTTCGTGGCGCTCCAGGTCGTGCGCGCCAGCGACGGGGGCTACGTGACCTGCCAGGGCGGCGGCTACGTCGCCTCTGGAACCCCGGGCTGGGACAAGCTCCCGCTGCCCTGGTGGCCCGCCGGCGCGCGGCTCGTGGCGGCCGAAGGGGTGGGCGAGGTGCAGACCCCGCTGCGGCTGCCAGCGGGCGCGGGCGTGGCGCTGGGCGACGCGGTGCTGCTGCGCCACGCCAAGGGCGGCGAGCTGGCCGAGCGCTTCAACGAATACCTCCTGGTGCACGAGGGCCGGGCGACCGAGCGCGCGGCGACCTACCGCGGCCGCGGGTGGTGCTTCGGGTAGAGCGGACGGGGCCATGGGTCGAAGCGGGCGCCGACCTCACCCCCGCTGCCGCGCGCCCCTCTCCATGAATGGAGAGGGGCTCTTCGAAGGGCTGCGTTTCACGACGAACTGTCAGGTGAAACCAGCCCCTCTCCATTCATGGAGAGGGGCGCGCGGCAGCGGGGGTGAGGTCGGCGCCCGCTTCGACCCATCGCCGGGCATTAGCCCTCGACAAACAACCCGCGCATCCCGTCCGATGGGGCCGTGATG
>JAUSAZ010000223.1 GCA_030652255.1 Myxococcales bacterium
GCGCGTGCGTCACGACGAAGACGTCCCCCATCACCCCGCGGCGGTCGTGCAACGCGGCCGCCGCCAGGAGCCACCGTCGCCCCTTCGTGGGATCGTCGTCGCGTTGCAGCTCGACCATCGCCCAGGGTCCCGCGTCGCCGGATAGTGGCTGTATCCGCGGGACACAGGGTCACCCGGGGTGGATCGTCCACGAGAAGAACGGCGTACTCGTTGAGCGAAGCGGAGGCCCTAGCCACGCGCTGGCCACCGAGTCGCCGAATCGACTCTGTGTAGTGCCCGTGAGCGTTGTCGCTGGGGTCATATTCAGTGCGCCTGCGCTGCCCAGGTAGATAGACGCCTGGCCGGTGTTGTTCATGAACTCCGGGTCTCCGACGATGACGTCAGCGTAGCCGTCACCGTCGACGTCCCCCGCACCTGCCACCGATCGGCCAAAGTCGCCAAGGTCATCGGTCCCGCTGAGGGTTGATGCGGACGTCGTGCCCAGCCCGCCCGCAGCCCCCAGGTAGACGTAGGCCCGTCCTTGCGTGCTCGAAGAGCCTGGATCCCCGACGATAAGGTCGGCGTAACCATCTCCGTTGACGTCCCCCGCGCTTGCCAGCGATCGGCCGAAGAGACTGAGCGTGCTTGCCGGTCCGGTGAGTCTCGAAGCGGGGGTCGTGGTCAACCCGCTCACGCCTCCCAGATAGACGTAGGCGTAACCGGACGTCCCTCCGCTGCCTCCGACGCCGATGTCTGCATAGCCATAGCCATTGACGTCTCCGGCGCTCGCCACGGAGAACCCAAAGCTGCCGCCGTCAGGGGCGACGAGCATCGATGAGGGGGTTGCGGACGGCCCGCCCGCACTCCCCAGGTACACGTACGTTCGGCCACGATAGGACATCGCCCCGTGGGCCCCGATGACGAGGTCGGCGTAGCCATCGCCGTCGATGTCCCCGGCGCTCGCCACCGACCAGCCGAAGGCACCAGAGGCGCCGTCGGGTCCGAGCAGCGTCGAGGTTGGCGTCGTAGAAATGCCGCCGATGCTCCCCAGGTAGATGTATGCGCGACCGGCGGAGGCCATCTCCCCGTAGGCCCCGACGACGAGGTCGGCGTAGCCATCTCCGTTGACGTCCCCCGCGCCTGCCACCGAACGCCCGAACGCGGTGTTGAGCCCATCGCTCCCGTTGAGCGTGGTTGCGGGCGCCGCGGCCAGTCCACCCGCACCTCCGAGGAAGACGTACGCCTGGCCGCGGGAGTTCTCTGTTCCCACTACCAGGTCGGCGTAGCCGTCGCCGTTGACGTCCCCCGCGCTCGCTAGGGAGATGCCGAAGCGGTCGCCAACGCTGGGAGCCACGAGAGTGGTCGCGGGCGTCGGGACCACCCCGCCCGAACCTCCGGAGTACACGAACACCCGGTTCGCCCTGAATCCTCCGACGACCACGTCCGCGAACCCATCCCCATTGAAGTCCGGCACGGTCCCCGAGCTCGCATTCACCGGCGCACTCCGCGCGCCCACCGTGAACTGCCACGTCGGCGAGTAGCGGGCATCCGTCACGCCCGACGTCCGCCCTCGGAGCCGCCAGAAGAGCACGCCCGCGGGCAGTTCGACCGTGGGAGCCCCGCGATCGCCGCTCACCGAGAAGGACGTCACCACCCCAGTGCAGGCGCGGTCGCGACAGATCTCGACGGCCGCGCCGTCCGTCCCGCTCGCGAGCGCCCAGCGCAGCAGCGGTCGGCGCGAGGTCACGATCGCCGTGGAGAGCGGCGCGATCGGCCGTGGCGTCACTGGCCCTACACATGCCCCTGCGGTGCACGACTCGCTCGCCGCGCAAGCGCGGTTGCAGGCGCCGCAGTTGGCGCGGTCGACGGCGAGGTCGCGGCATGTGCTCACGCATGGGGTCTGCCCGCTCGGGCACATGATCCCGCCGTCGTCGCTCGGCGGAAGCACCGTGTCGGCGGGCATCGGGCGATCGACTGGCGAGGTTCCCAGGTCGACCATCACGGGCACGTCCACGACGTCCGGGAGGTCCATCGCTGCCACGTCGGGCGTGGAGACCACGTCGCTCCCAGTGTCCCTGACGTCGGGAGCATCTGCGTCCGTCACGTCCGCCGCCGCGCCCGCATCCATCACCGCCGTCGCCGCGTCGCTCCCGTTGAAGGGCCGCACCATCGCCTGCGCGCGCGTCGCTGCCTCGCAGCGCCCGATGTCCGCCGCGCACCGCTGGTCGTCCGCGCACGCCACCCCGACGCACGCCGACGCCAGCAGCAGCGGCAGCTCCTCCGTCTGCCCCCGCGCAAAGCGCACCACCGCGCGCTGCGCCACCACCGCCCCCGCCGCGCTGCACCCGTTGGGATCCCCGCAGCCCAGGGCCTCGATCCACACCGGCGTCTCCACGTCGCCGTCGGCCGCGATCACGCCCACCAGCAACGGCAGCGCCCGACGCTCTCCGCCCTCGCCCAGCGCCGTGGTGCGCGCGCTGCGCAGCGGACCCGTCGGCCCACCGCGGCGCACCGTGAGCACCACCGACTGCACCCGCTGCCCCGCACCCCACGCGACCTCGGAGTCGACGCGCACGACGAGCTCGGTGCGCGGCTGCTCGCAGCCCCCGGCCAGCGCCGCGACCGCACACCCCAACGCTCCCGCCACCCGTCCCATCGCCCGATGCTACCAGACCGCCCCGCTGCTTCTGTCGTCGCGACCGACAACCCTCACTGCGGTCGGAGGGAGTTCTTCGCGGCGGTGCCAATCGGCGTTGGACGATCGGTCGCTTCGACCCGTGTCCTGTAGGGCATCGGGCGCGGGGAGGTTCAGGAGCGCGGAGGTTACGCCCCGCCGTCGCCGAACACCTCCGCGGCGTCGGCGGCGGTCGCGGCCCGGTCGAGCCATGCGTCGAGCGTCGCGGCGTCGGAGCAGGCCAGCACCCGCGCGCGCGTCCCGTCGTCGATGGTGATGCCCCGCCGCGCGAGCACCCGGAGCAGCGCGCTCGCCTCGCCCTCGAGCTTTCCCTCGAGCTTTCCCCGACGTTCGAACTCCTCGCGCAGGTCACGCATGAGGGGTCCTTCGGTCACCTTGCTGAGATCCATGAGCAACTCCCGGAGCTTCGCGCGAAGCTCGTCACCGACCATGTTGATC
>JAUSAZ010000231.1 GCA_030652255.1 Myxococcales bacterium
CTGGCCGCTGCGCGCGAGCGCCTCGACGTGACGACGGCAGACGGCCTCAGGGGTCACCGGAGCGGGATGAGGAGATCGCATGCCCCCGAGGCTCGCCCATCACGGCAACCCTCACGGCCATGGGGATTGCGCACCGGGTACCCCTGTACGAATTGGACCGCACGCGGGCCGACAAGATCGGGTTCGCCGTCGTGGACCGTGGGATGTGGCCCGCCGACGACCTCCGCCACGCGTTCCCCCTCCCAACGCCGAGCGCGCTGGAGGACGCAATCGACCGGCGGCGGGTTCGGGCGCTAATGATCGACACGCTTGAGCGGGCGAGTAAGGAGGGGCACACGCTCCTGCCGAGCGATTGGGTGATTCGCCGTGTGCGAGACGCCGCCCTGTCTCCGCCCTGCCCCCTGGATGAGGACACCCTCTCGATGGTCGGCGAAGCGCTGCGGCCGTTCGTGACGACCTGCGCCCTGGCCGACGGATCGCCCGCCTACCAACTGGACCGATACTCCGCCTCGCAGCGCGTGATCCGGAAACCCATCCTGGACCGCGCAGGGGGGGCCCGCGCCAAGGTCAGCCACCCGTGGCGCGAACTCATCGACGGGGCGTTCGGATCGTAGTTGCACGACGCGACCGAGGAGCGAGCGCGCGCCGAGAAGGCCGCGGCGCTCGAGGAGATCTTCCGCGCACGCGTGTCGGTGCTAATCGGCCCCGCGGGCACGGGCAAGACGACGTTGCTGCAGATCCTGTGCGCACTGCCCGAGGTGAAGCGGGGAGGGCTTCTGCTCCTGGCGCCAACTGGCAAGGCCCGGGTCCGCCTTGAGGAGGCGACTGGACGGCGCGGCGAAGGGATGACGCTCGCGCAGTTCCTCCTCCGCCACCAACGCTTCGCCTGGGACACCGGGCGCTACTTCGTGAACCCCGGCGCGCCTAAGGCAGGGGGAAGCCGGACGGTGATCGTGGACGAGTGTTCGATGCTCACCGAGGACCAGTTCGCTGCCCTCCTCGACGCAATCTCCGGGGTCGATCGCCTGATCTTCGTCGGCGACCCGCGACAGTTGCCGCCAATCGGCGCGGGGCGCCCCTTCGTCGACATCGTGCGCAGGCTCGCCCCCAACGACGTGGAGACGCGCTTCCCACGCGTGGCGCCGTCGTACGCCGAGCTCACCGTCATACGCCGCCAGGACGCCGAGCGCGACGACGTGTCCTTCGCTCGCCTCTTCGGCGGATCGGTCGTCGACCCGGGTGCGGACGGGGTCTGGGACCGCCTCGCGTCGGGCACGGCGACGGGGGTTCGGGCAGTGCCTTGGCGCGACGGGCGTGAGTTGCAGGAGCGACTCTTCGCCGAGATTGAGCAATACATCGCGGGACGCGGGTTCAAGGGCGACATCGAAGACGCGTTCGCACAGAGCCTCGGCGGCTCGCTCTACGACGGCCATGTCTATTTCTGGTCCGAGCGCGACGACCGCCCGGGCGCCGCGGCTCAGGTCGAGGCCTGGCAGGTGCTCTCACCGCTTCGTGCTGGGCTCTTCGGGCTCGAGGCAATCAACCGCGAGGTACAGCGGCGATACCGCGCTAAGGCGCTCGCAATGGCGCGGCTGACCGACGGGGGGCAACGGCTCGTGCCGAAACCCGCGGGCCCGCAGGGGCTGCTATGGGGCGACAAGGTCATCAACCGGGTGAACAACGGCCGTCGTCGAACCCGGCCCAAGGTCGAGAACGCCTACGTGGCCAACGGAGACCTCGGTATCGCCGTGGGCGAGTTCAAGACGCAGTACTTCACGGGGACGCCGGAGAACCTGGAGGTGGAATTCTCGACGATGCTGGGGGCGAAGTTCCTCTACTGGCGCTCGGAGTTTGTAGCCGAGGAGAAGGACCCGGAGCTGGAGCTCGCGTACGCGCTTTCGGTCCACCAGACTCAGGGCAGCCAATTCGGTCGGACGTTCGTGGTGATCCCAAACCCGTGCCGGGTCCTGTCTCGCGAGATGCTCTACACGGCCCTCACGCGACAGCGGGACGAGCTGGTGATCCTGCACCAAGGCCCGCTGCGCGACCTGTGGCGGTACACCAACGGGTACTACTCCGACGTGGCCTCACGAATGACAAACCTTTTCGAGCCGGCGGACCCCCGAGAGGTCCACTCGCGCCACGACCGCACCTCCCGCTACCTCGAAGACGGCCTCGTGCACCGCACGGAGCGCGGCGAACTCGTCCGTTCCAAGTCCGAGCTTCTGATCACGTCGATGCTCCACGCACGCGACGTACCCTACGCCTACGAGGAGCCACTGACGGTCGGCGCGTGGCGGTGCCTGCCGGACTTCACGATCCAAGACGACAACCGCGGAGTGACGTTCTACTGGGAGCATCTCGGGATGCTCGATGATCCTAGGTATGCGCGGCGTTGGGAGGCCAAGCGCGATGAGTACCGGCGGGCGGGGATCGTCCTGTATGAGGAGGGCGGGGGGCCGTCGGGAACGCTGCTCACGACACGCGACGACGTGGGTGGGGCTCTTGACGCAAGCCGCGTGGCGAAGCTGATTGACGAGGTCATTCTGGGGGACTGGCGACCCGAGGAGCCACCATGAGAGGCCCCACCGCGGCGAGGCCCTATCGATCGAGTTTGGCCGTCGTCTTCCGGGCAAGACACATCCAATGCGTAGGTTGCAGTGAACACAATCGATCTTGCAAGAGCGGTCGCCCACTAAGCAGGTCGTCATATGTTTCTTCTCATGCCACCGCTCGTAACAGCTTGCTGGGCAGGGAGCTGAGACAGGTGGTGGGAAAAAACTTATGACGACCTGCTTAGCTGGAATTTGAGAACCTCTGCGGGCGAGGAAATTTGTTGAGCGAAGCGGCTCTTCGTCAGCCAATTGGGCAATTCCTGCTCTCGACCCAGAACCACGACTTGACGATCGAGGAAAACTATCCAGAGTCGATGCAGACCGGAATCGGCCGTCCAATGTCAGTGCTGGGCCTTCGAGGCGGTCAATCACGCGACGTGGAAAGTGCTGGGCGGGGGACGCTCGGTGTCGCGAACACTGCCGGAGGGGATCATCGGGCGGGTCGAGGCCTGGGTGGATGCACTCCTGCGCGAGCCCGGGGTCGGCACCATGGTGACGGTAGAGGGGAAGCGGCTGCGCATCGTGGCGCATCGTGGAGTGCAGTGCCGGAGGCGGGCTGCGGATCGATGGCGGCGATGGCGGCGATGGCGGCGATGGCGGCTTCGCGCAGCGCACGATGTCGCAGACCAACCTGGCGTGGGTGCTGCTCGCTGCGGACGACGCCGCCGCGAATGGGGGTGTCCTCGACGAATCGAGGGTGAACCAGCAACGCTACCTGGAGGGCACGCCGAAGGGTGCGACGCGGTGGATCGACACGGGCTGGGCGCTCCGGTTGTGGTGGCTCGCGCCGCTTCCGGTGCCATCGGCGGCTAACTTCAATGGAGGGTGAGCATCCACCGACCATGTTGCCACGAATACGGCCATGCCGCGTGGGTGCTCGGCATCAGCGACGGCATGCCACATCAGCCCATGCGCATTCATCACCCCCGTGAACCAGACGGGATTCACCCGCGACCACCAGAACTCCCGAGGTCGATGCCCGTGCGCCTCGCCAAGCCTCACCCGCGCTGCTGCCGGGTCGAACAGCGCCGTCGAAACCCAGCGTCCGTTCGGACCCAACACCCGGGAAACCCGGCTGATTGTCGCCACGATCTGGTCTTCGTCGAGGTGGTTCAGCACGCTCTGCGTGAGGACCCAGTCGTAGGTGCGTCCCAGCGCGTCCAGCGTCGCGAGTTCAACCAGGGTCGGCTCGCGGTCATCGAGAGCCGCCCGCGTCACCAGCTCTCGGCCGATGGCGAGGAGGTGGGGATGCGGATCTACGCCCGTGTATCGACTCGCATCGAGGAAGTGGATGAGATGCAGACCGCCGCGCAGGGTCCCGCACCCGAGATCAAGGACCATGTCCTGCGGATCGAGTCCCAGGCGGATCAACAGCTCTCGCTGCCACGGTCCCATGCGAGCGGCGTCACCGCCGACCAACTCGTGCCGCGGGTCGACGAATGGATCTTCGGCAATCGTCTGGATCATGGAACCCTCCCGATCAGCCCTGGTTCAAACGCTGTCTCGACCCGTCGCACGGGTAACCCCTCCCTGAGCCACCCCTCGAACCGCTCGTACCACTGCGTCGCATACCCGACGTCGTCGTATTGTCCGGACGAGCCCCCGAGCGTCGGTCTCGCTCGCAGCTGCCTCTCCCAACGCGCACGCTCCGGGAGGACGAGCAGCACCTCCTCCTCGTCGCACAGCGGAAACAGCGCGTCTTCGGGCACCAGTCCCGCGACCACCAGCAACGGTGGCAGACCGACGTTCTCGGCGCGGAGCTCGATCCCGCGAATGACCGCGACCATCTGACCGTTGGCCGTGAGCACGCCCTTGCGAATGCGATGCTCATCGACCAGCGGACCAAGCATCGCCGTAAGTTCCACGGAGCGCGTCCACTCCCGTTGACGCCGAGCGAACGTGCTCTTTCCCGCGCCGGGCGGGCCGACGAGCCAGGTCAGGCGCTTCATCGCGTTCCCTCCGTGGTGTACGGCTGAGCTACCAACGCGCCGTGCTCGAAGCGACCCACGAGAGGGTGGCGAGGGGCCCGATCGCGGTTCCATCGTGCGTCGGGTGGCAGCCACGTGCTGGCCCACGCGCGCCGCGTCTGCGCATGCCGGTTCACTCCCGACCGATGCCAGGTTCGTGGATGAAACAACACCGCGTCACCCGTCTCGAGGACGGGGCAGACAATCTCGTAGCCTGCGAGCGAGGGAAGCGGCGCCGTCGTGCCCTGTTGTGCCTCACCGGTGTGCAGGTCGATCGCCGGGCCCAGCCCGTCACGATGACTGCACAGCGCGAACTCGACCCCCCCGTTCGACGGCTCCACCCGGTCGAGCGCCACCCACGCGATGACCCCGCCAGAGGTGTCCACCGGCCAGTACGGTTCATCCTGGTGCCAGGGAAACACTCGATGGCTCGGGTGTTTCGCCAGCAACACGTCCTGAAACGGAATCAGCTCCCCGCCCCAATGTTCCTTCAACCAGGCGCCCATTCCACGCATGCGGTCGAACGTCGATCCGGCGGCAGGCACTCTGTGGGGATTGATCCACTGCTCCATCAATACCCACAGGTCGTCTCGCGGGGTGGTCGGCTCCGCGTGCGTATAGAGCACCTGGCGTGAAGTGGGGATGCCGCGGCGGAGAAGCGTCTCCATGCACTCGCGGAGAACTTCGACATCTGCGCCGTCGAGCGCGGATCGAACAACGACCATCCCGCACAGATCCATCTGCGCGCGTAGCTCCGCGGGCGTCACGAGGTGGTCCCCCGCGCGTGGAGCACGCCTTCGATCACCACCCCATCGAGCGAGGAGTCACGTGCGATCTCGAAGGCGTCGTGCGCCGTGTGGGCGATGGGCTGATCGCGTCCGTTTAACGATGTGTTGAGCAGGATGGGCGGGTGCCCCCGAGACGCGAGAAGTTCCAGCAGTCCATGCAGCCGGGGCGCCGCGAGCGCAAGGACCGTGTGCAACCGCGAAGTCCCGTCGACGTGCAGGGCCGAAGGGATCCACTCGCGACGATCGGGCCTCGCCCGCACGATACGCAACATGTACGGCGAGTCCGCGTCGCACTCGAACCACGCCCCGACCTCCCCGCGAAGGATCGAGCAGCCGAAGGGCCGAAACGCCTCCCGCCGTTTCACCCTCTCGTTGAGGTGATCGCGCATCCACGGGTGCACCGGCGATGCGAGGATGCTGCGGTGTCCGAGGGCGCGCGGACCGGCCTCGTCCCTCCCCTCGAACCACGCGAGGACCTCTCCTCGCATCAACCGCGTGGCGATCTCATCGAGAGCAGCATCACCGGCAACACGACGACCAAACACCGGGTCATCCCCCTCCCACGCCGCGGGTTCGGGACCGAGGTACGGCGAGAGCCCGCCCTCGGGCGATCGCACCGGGGCTCCGGCCAACCACGAGGCGAGCGCCGCCGCGCCGAGCGACAATCCACGGTCATCCGTGCAGGGCGGCACGAAGAGGTCGTCGACGATGCCCCGCTCGATCAGTCGTTGATTCATCAATCCGTTGAGCGCGACCCCGCCGGCGAGGCAGAGCGCGCGAGCCCCGGACCGGCGGACCGCCTCGCCGACGAAGCGCTCCATGACCTCCTCGGTCACCCGCTGCACGCTCGCCGCCATGTCGCGATGCGCGTCGCCGGGCGTCATCTCCGCAGGCGCGACGCCGGTCACGCCCGCCATCCATTCGACCATCCGCGGTACCTGCCGGAAGAGCCCCTCGTTCTCCGCCCCGGGCAGGAACCGGAACCCGCCGTCGACGGACATCGCCACATGGCGCACCAGTTGATCGACGTAGCGCGGTTCGCCGTAGGCCGCGAGCGCCATGGTCTTCCCGGCCGCGTGGTGCCCCGGGAGCCCCGCGTACTCGCTCGCGGCCCACCAGAGGCGACCCAGTGAGTGCGCCGATGGCACGACGACGCTCGCGTTCGGCCCCTCCGCCCGGGCGGCGAGGCCCGACGCCGCGCTCCAGTCGTCACCCTTGCCGTCGACCGAGACCGTCGTCGCACGTTCGAAGGGCGACGCCGCGAACGCGCAGGCCAGGTGGGCGTGATGGTGCGAATGCACCGATCGTCGGACGCCCGGGAAGCGCCCATCCAGGCACGGTGCCAGCCAGTCGGCGTGGTGCCGATACCAGGCAAGGTCGGCGATCGCGACGTGATCGACGACGCCGACCTGGAGACGATCGAGCAGCGCGTGAAGCGCGTCCGCCGAGTCGATGGGCTGGTTCTTCCGACGGGTAACCCGCTCCAGCTCTAGGAACGACACGATGTCCCCACGGTCGAGGAGCGTAGCGGATCCGTTGTGGTCGAGGCCGCCGAGGCCGAGGATCTTCACGGTGCCTCCAGCGCTGCAGGCCATCCGCGCTCACCCGGGAGGACGTCTCTCATCAGGATCCGCGGGAGCGCGAGGCGCGGACTCTCCACCGACACCACCCCCTCGGTGACGGCGCACGCAATCGGAAATCCCGCGGTGCGCACGGCGGCTTGCACGCGGCCGTCCCAGGCGCCGTCGGGGTAGCAGAAGAGACGAGCGGGCTGGTCGCCGAGTCCATCGACGAGCGCGCGTGAAGCAGCGAGTTCGGCCGCCAACGTGGCGTCGTCCAGAGAGGTCAGACGGGAGTGCGATGCGCCGTGCCCGCCGACGGCATGACCCGATCGCATGAGTGCGCCCAGTTCGTCCCGTGAGAAGTAGAGGTCGCGCGGGAGAGTCCGTGACGAGGCGTCGAGCACCTCGCTGATCTGACGCAGTCGTTCGTCCCGCGCCGTGGGTTCCATCGCCTGGAGGGCCTCCTTGACGGGCCCACGGACCCACCAGCAGAGGTCGTCGTCGATCGCCGGGACGACGGCATCGGCAGGCAATTCCAGCAGCGCTCCCTGGACGCTGGCGCGACGCCGGGCGCTGTGGAGGATGTCGTAGTAGCGATCGAACCAGAGCGCATCCCGTGCGTCGCCGGTGTGAGCCGCCACGGCAAACACCGTCGCCGGAACACCCTGGTCGACGGCGACCTGCGCATCGCGGTAACCATCATCGAAGGTCACGGCGCACAGCGGGCGCTGGTCGGAGCCGCCGCCGGAGAGAACCCCCTCGACGGCGGCGTCGAGGGGGACGAACCGCACCCGCGACCGAAGCCACCCGATCTGGGTGGCGAAGTGCTCGGGGGTGACCGCGGTTCCGCGGGCAAACCAGCAGGCGGTGTCCTCGGTGCGCTCGCAGACTCGGTGATACATCAGCACATAGGCGAGGGTCATCGCGGTCCCACTTTCTTGTCGTCCGCGGCGTCGTCTTCACGCTGTTTCATGTAGCGATCGACTTCCTGCTTCTTCGTGAAGCCCAACGACCGCGCCCTTTTGGCACCGCTGCCCCGCACCGTCCGCTCAACCTCTGCGACGCGATCCTGGGCGAAACGCAGGACCGCGCCTCGTAGGTCAGAGTCAGCGGTAGCCGCCACCGGCGCTGTCGGAAGGAGCACTGCACGCAGGTCTTCGACGCCGATGACCTCACTCTCCCGCTGCGAGGCGAGGATAAAGGACACCTGCGCGACCTTGTCGACCTCGCGGACATTGCCGGGCCATCGGTACGCTTCAAGCAGGGTGCGCGCTGCTTCGTCGATCTGTGTCGGGCCTCGCTTCCAGCGGGCTCGCAGCGTGCGGATACGGTCGGAGAGGATCTCCATGGCGTCCTGCTCACGATCGCGAAGGGGGGGAAGGTGGAGCACCGCTCCCGAGACACGGAAGAAGAGATCCGCTCGAACCCGGTCGCGGGTCTCATCGAGTTGATGGGTCGCACTGACGAGTCGCGCGTTCACCTCGATGGGAGCGCCGTCGTGTCCCAAGGGCATGACCTCGAGCTTTGCGTCCATGGCGTGGTCGAAGGCCCGCAGCGCCATGCCCTGAACCGTCGTGGGGAGTGAATCGAGTTCGTCGAGGAAGAAGGTCCCCGCCTCCGCTTCGCGGATACGACCCTTGCGGTCGGAGTTCGCGCCGGTGAAGGCATCCTTCCGGTGTCCGCAGAGCTCATCCTCCGCCCGGTGAGGGTCGAGCAGCGCGGCGTTCACCGCCACGAACCTGCCCGATCGACCGCTCGACTCGTGGATTGCTCGTGCCACGAGCTCCTTGCCGGTGCCGGTCTCACCGACCAGCAGCACAGGGACTTCCCAGCGCGCGAACGCGCTGATCTGTTCCTTCAGGCCTGCCATCTGCGGAGAGCTTCCGATCAGCGCCTTGAGTGCCGGAACGCCCACGCGCTCGGCGCGCAGCAACTCCTTCTTGACCCCTTCGAGGCCGTCCCACACCGAGATCTCCCCGCGATCTGGGTGCCACCAGCGCACGCCCTCCCGGGTCGCGACACAGGTGGTGCCGGCGACCATCATTGCGGGCCACTCCGGGCGCCACCAGAGCCACAGTTCCCAGGCGTCGCGCCCCATGCCGTGTCGGAGCGTCTCGCCGAGGTACCGCGCGAGCGGCTTCGCAAGAGTCGTCCGCAGGGGATCGCTGTCGGTCGCAGGGTCCCAGACTGGATCTGAAGGGATCAAGACCTCCAAGGCAGTGCGCAGGCTTGAGGGCGCGTGCGCGTGCACGTCTTGGATGCACTTCTCTCGGTCCTCATCTTCACGTCGGACCCGCACGATCGTCGGCCGGGCAACGAGGGATTCACACCTCGCCGCCAGCGTCTTCAATGTCGTCCGGATGAAAGCGCCGTCATCCCCCGGGCGCAACACCAGGACGATCTTCCGCTGCGTAGCCGACTTCCCGCTCACGGCTCCTCCACCATCGCGAACAGCTTCGGACTCCGCCCGAGACTTCCGAGTTCGATTCGCGCATTCAATACCTTCGTGCGGCGATCGATCACCAGGATCGAGGTCTCGGTCTCCGCGAAGGGCCGGTCGCACCAGCGGTAGCGCGGCGCCCGCTCGATCGCGGTGAGACCGACCACCAGGACATCGTCCGTCACGAGCAGTCCACGGCACCAGCCCGATCGACCGGTGCACTCGAACACGTCCATCCGCTCGACCTCCCTCGCCGTCACGCGCCCCTTCTCCATCGCGTACGCGACCACGAGGCCCTGGGTGCACGTGAGCCAGAAGAGCCCGTCGGCCTCGAAGCCGTCGTGCGGATGGCCAGGGGTCTCGGGGATCACCACGCGCCAGTCGGAGAGGTCCTGCACGCTCCGATCCTGGAAGCGGGTGACCAGGACACGACCATCGACCACGGCGACGTGGTTGGGATGAACGAAGTCCCGCACCTTCCGCTGATGGAACGGGGCCTCTCCCGCAGCGCTGGCGTAGTAGTCACTCGTGGGCTGCTCCTCCTCGAAGGTCGCCACGCCGCCGTCCCAGCCTGGTGTACGAGCCGCGCTCCAGCCTGCTCTCGTGGGGGTCCGCCCCGCCATCCGCGCAGCCGTGACCCAGGCGGGCGCGAGGTCCCACCCACCTTCGAAACGTCCCTGGCGATCGAACACGTCCACCCGATCGAGACCGGTATTTGCGACGAGCAGACGATCGCCGTCGACCGCGACGTGGTGCAGGTCGTTCATGCACGGCTGGTGAAGCTCGCCCGTCACCACCCAACGCTTCGGGTCGATTCGACAGAGCTCGTTAGGCGCGCAGACGATCAACTCCGACAGACCGGGTACGCCCAGCCAGGCAATTCCCGTAAACCCCTTGCCGCACACCCGCCTCTCGTCGCGCGGACGCCACACCATCACCTCTTCGGCTCGGCCGCTAGCGAGGTCGACGCGCACGATCCGACCGTCGCCCTCGTCGGCGAAGTCGCCCATGGTCACGAGGACCTTCATCGAAGGTCCTTCTTCCATCCGCTGCCGATGTCCCCCGCCTCGGCGCGGTCGATCGAGACGGCATCGAGCGCACTCGCGATCGCCTGCTCCGCGCTCTCGGCCCGAATGATCGGCTCGTGGCTGCGGTGATCCAACGCCCGGCCCGCAAGCTCCCCGGACCACCCGTCGAGGCCGACCAGCGCGACGAGCGGCCGACCAAGCTGCCATGCCACGGCCATCTCGCTCAGCGTACCCGAGCCCCCGCCGATCGCGACGACCACGTCAGCCATCGCGACGACGAGGACGTTGCGCGCGATCTGCAGACCCGACGGGATCACGACATCCACCCACAGGTTCGCGGTCGCGCGGTCGTAGCTCGGAAGCACGCCGATGACCGAGCCCTCGGTGTAGGCCGTCGCCCTGCGAGCTCCCTCGCTGGCCGCGGCCATCGTCCCACCGAGCCCGCCCGTCACGAGCCGGAAGCCCGCCTCGATGGCGCGTTGCCCGACCTCGAAAGCGACCCGAGCGCGAGCGTCGGAGATGACGCCCCCATCGCCGATGACCGCCAGTACCTTCCGCCGCGGCTCCATCAGCGTGCCTCCCTGTGAGCCAGGAGCATCCGCTCCCAGGTGCGCTCGATGGCCAAGGGCAACGCCTCCCATGCGGTGAGTACCGCCGCGAGGTCCTCCGGGTCCTGCAGTCTCTCGCGCAGTCGGGCCAGGCCCTCGTCCGGGTCCCCGACGTCGCGCGTCGCCACGGTGGAGTCCCACATCTCTCGCAGGCTCCCGCGCACGACGTCGAGCGCGCGCATCACCTCGGCGTCCCGAGACCACCATCCCTCTGCGGCCGACACCATGGCGTCGAGTCGCGTGAGCTCATGCCCGGCAGCGCGGAGCGCTCCGACGACCGTCGCGGCCCGATCGGCAGCAAGCGCGGCCAGGTGCGCGTCGGGCGGCGTCGCGGGCGGGCACCCGTCCATGGTCAACCTGGCCAGCAACACGCCATGAAACTCCGTCCGCAGGCTCCGCCAACGACGGGATTCGGAGTCGTCGGCGCCCTGCCCATCGGCCCGAGCGTGCAGCAAGGCGAAGGGCGCGGTCGCGACCAGGGTCGTCCCGGCGCGGGCCAGCAGCGTCGAGCCGATCATGTCGGAGCGACGGGTGAGGTCATCGCCGATGCGGGCGGTAGGATACGGGTGCGCCAGGCAGGCATCGAGGTCGAAGAACACGGCGTTGCCACCCCGAAGCGGTGCGGAGGTGACGGCGACCTCGCCCTCGGGCGCAGAGCGCGCGAGCACCGGGCGGGTGGCGTGGGCCCCGGACGGGATGCCGGCGCACGCCTCCAGGTACGTGAGCAGCTCCTGGCGCACGGTTCCGGCCGCAGCGCGAGGCATCCACGGGCACGGTCGACCGAGGTGTTCGGAGCCAGCGCGGCTGTGGTCGTAGTAGTAGTCCGGTAGCGAGAAGAGCGACGACGCGTCGGGTGCGCGATAGGGCGCGTCGGGCCGAAGGTCGGCGAACCACGCGAGGTTCTCGACGAGGTCGAATACCTGCATCCGCAGCACGGCCTCGGGCCGCACGCAGGGGTCGCCCATGACCGATCCGATCAGGAGCGACACCTCGGGATGTGCGGCCCTCATCGCGAGCAACCGCGACACCACCCCGACGATCGGCACCTCGACCTCCTCTCCGTCCCGGATCTCGAGCGACGAGAACACCACGTCGTCGTCGAGCATCCAGACGAAGGCCGGACGTGCGCCGCCGGCCGCGCGAAGGGCGACCACCTCGGTCTGACGGATGCGGCTCTCGGCAATTGCCCGCCCGTAGCAGCCGTCGTCGACCAGGGTCACGGCAAGACCTCGAACGCACGCGTCCGAGACGGCCCGCCGATTGAGCTCACGATGCTCTGCGCGGGCGCTGTTCTCGACCACGATCATCTCGAGGGCGACGGGCGTCGCGGAGGCCTGCAGTGTCACGTCGGCCGCGATCGCGGTGCCGAGACTGCGGAGCAAGCGATCGAGGCTCCGGGGCCGATCGGTCGTCGCGACGGTGAGGATGCCTTCGATGGCGTGGTGTCCGAGCGTCTCGCCGCTACGAGCGGGGAAGAGGTCGCGATGGCGCGAGAGACCGAGAAGCGCCTGTGAGATGGGAGCACCCCGAAGACCGAAGGGTCCCTCGAGCAACGCCCGACAAGCCTCGGCGTCGGGGACCGTCCGCGTCGATACCCCGAACGGCATGTGACGCTCGTACTGGTCGTCGCGAAGCGTCAGCATGCCGCGGGATGTGAATCGCACGGCGCGCAGTCCGGTCATGAAGGGACCGAAGCCGGCGCGCTGGTGATGCGACGCGATCACGGCAGCGAAATCCTCGTAGCTGCGGGGCGTCCAGCGCGCGGCGTAGACCTGCTTGCACGCGCCGTCCGGGAGCGTTCGCTCGAGGACGAGCGCATCGTTGGAGGGCGTCGTGACGAAATGCCATCCAAGCCAGACGGACTCGGCAGGACGGTCGAAAGGAAAGGGCTCCGGATAGGGGTGGCCGTTGCCGACGTCGCAGAGCCAGCGCTCGCCGTCGATCGCGATTCCCACCACGAGGTGATCACCGGGCTCCTTCACCGTGGCGGGCAGCAGCACCGCTTCGTATCCCAGGGCGCGCGCGAGCGAGGCGAAGCCCGCCGCCTGCACGTGACAGGGACCCCCTCGCCATGCGAGCGCGTGGAGCACCGCGTCGCGTGCACCGAGCGGGGCCCCGTCGCCCTCCACGCCCGCGAGCAGGTCGAGGTTGTGGAACGGTGACGCGTACATCCAGGCGCGGAAGAGACTGCGGAGGGCCGCGAGGTCGGGCTCGCCCCGGGACAGCGTGAGCTCGTCGAGGGCGCGATCGACCCGTTCGCGCGAGAGGCGTGGCAGACCATCAGGCGAAAACTCGTTCATCACAGACTCCCCCCCGCGGCGCGGTCGACTTCCCGGAAGACCGTCGTCAGCTGGCGTGCATGCAGTGCAAAGGTCCAGGTGGGGACCGACTCGTTGGGGCGATGGATGCCGGAGGCGGGGTCGTTCACCCCGATCGCGAGGTAGCGCGACCCCGGCGGAAGGTGCCGGTTGAAGGGACAGCCGCCACCAAAGAAGTCCTTGTTGAGCCCCCGAACCTCCACCCGACTCTTGAGTCCCCAATCCGAGGCGTCGCGCGACAACGCGGTGTTGACCCGGTCGAGCACTACATCGGGAGCGAGGCTCGCGCCTCCCTCGCCGAGGGTGCGGGCAAGCAGGCGCTGGGTTCCGTCCAGGTCATGGTAGCCGTTCTCCTCGAGGAAGAGCGTCGCCTGGAGACCTCGGAGCAGCTCTGGAAACGCCGCGTGGGCGAAGGGCGACCCGCACTCCTCCTCCCCTTGCAGCACCCAGATGAGTTCGGGGGTGCGATCCATCGAGGCGATCGCGGCGAGGCGCACCGCGAGCGGTGCCTTGTTGTCACCAACCGCGCACCCGTAGAACCGACCGTCGCGCTCCTGAAGGATCCACGGATCGGTCGTCCAGTCGGTCGCGGGAGTCTCTGCGGCGTCATAGTGCCCATAGAGGACGACCCGACCCCTCAGGCCGCGAGCTGCCCGCCGGGCCACCAGGATCGGTGCATGGCCCTCACGAGTGAGCCGTTCGATCGAGAAGCCCAGGGCGGTGAGGCGAGTGGTGAGCACATCGGCGCAACGAAGCAGGTCGGGATTCCCTGCAACCGTGCGCAGTGCAACGAGCTCCGTCAGCAGTGCGATGGCGTCTTCCCGCGGCAGCAGCTGGTCGCGAAACGGCACCCAGAGGGCGTTCCAGAGGGCCAGCTTGCCGGCGCTGTAGACGTTGCGTCCCCGGTGCGCCTTGAGGGCTCGCATCGAGAGCATCTCGTCATCGAACATACGCGCCAGCGCGGGGCGAGACGGGAGTTCACCCGCCGCGACGCCGAGGCGTTCGGCGAGTGCGAGCAGGCCGGCGTGACCAGCATCCGAGCTGAGCAGCTCGGCGGCGCGAGAGACCGTGAGGCGTCCGCCGTCGCGCGGGAGGCCGCACGCGGTCGCAGTGAGGGTGGTGAGCGCGCCCTCCAGGTCGGCGGTCGCGCTGAACATGCTGAGGGTTCGGCTCACGGCGACGCCTCGTCGAGGTCCGCGCGTCGGATCGTCGGGAAGCGATCGGTGTTGAAGTGCTCACCGGGGCCGACCGAGACGAGTTCGTTCATGGGATGCCAGCCCGAATGCGCGGGTGCCCAGCGGCAATCGGCGTCCATGTAGATCGCGATGAAGGCACGGCGGGGACGATCGGTGTGGTTGGGCGGGGAGTAGTGCCAGGAGAGGCAGTCGTGGAAGATCACCTGCCCGGCCTCGACCGGCACCGCGACGGCGTCCTTTGCGCGTGGACCCCAATCTTTGTTGTGTGCGAGGAAGTCGACCGGGGGCTTCTCGCCGTCACGATGGGCCCCAGGCATGAAGTGGAGGGCGCCAGAGTCGGCCGTCGCACCGTCGAGGCTCAGCCAGCAGGAGAGTGCACGAGGCGCGTTCACCGGCCAGAAGGGGTAGTCTTGGTGCCACGGAACCGTAGACGAATGGGCGGGCGGCTTCGAGATGAGGTGATCATGGAAGAGCTGGAGACGCTCGACCCCGAGGAGCGCCCGAGCGACGCGTTCGATCGCCGGGTGGTGGATCTGCACGGCGAAGGCGTGGTGCTGTTCCCACAGACCCGTCCACTGCGAGACCACGGTCCGGTAGCGTTCGACGGTGACGTCGAGCTCGGCGGCCCAGCGACGCTCCAGCGCCTCGAAGGCATCGCGAAGTCCGGCGAGCGCAGTCTCGTCGACGAGAGGACCGATCGCGACGAACCCGTCGCGCTGAAAGGAGCGGATCTGCTCTGGTGTTGGGAGCATCGTGGAGACTCCTTGGGCAGAGGGGTTCACGTCGCCTCGTGGCGGTTTGCGATGGGGTGATGGAGTCCGGTGTGGTGCGGAGAATACGGGTGCTGGTGGTGCAGGTGGCTCATGCGATGGTCCTTCCCCGACGAACGATCGAGCGTGGTTCTGAAAGGTCCCCAACGGTGCTGGGCGTGGCCGGGTGGACGCAGCCTAAGCAGGGGTCAGGCCAGCGTGAAATCGTCGAGAAATCTTATGAACACCCTGAGGCGATGGAGCGAAGGTGATCCATACGGATCGGAACTGCTCCACCTTCATGGGCCGTGAGACCAAAGTCGTGCCAACGCTGGACGGCCTCTCGCTGGAGCGAGCACATCGGTGAGCCTGGCCCAGGGCCAGCGTCGTGTGGTCGGCCCAAGCTCACGCAAAGGCCCACCGGCGTCGGCGTTCGGTGGGTGTGTTCGCTCCCCATGATCCTTCTTGCCGACGGCTCTCGCTCCGTGAGACCCCTTGATCCCAGGGGAGTTCAACGTGCAGATTCAATCGTTCCTCACGGCCTACGATCCTTCGGACCTGCCCGGTGGGAGCGTCGACCCGCTGGGTTTCGACCGCGGTTACCAGTGGCTTGCAGACAAGATCCTGCCGGGGCTGACCAACGTCGCCGACCAGCCACGGTACTTCTCCGCATTGTGCGCGGGGCTCCGTCTGGCCGACGCCGCGTCCGGTTCTGCCGCGGTATCACCGCGCGAGCGCGTCCGCCAGCGTCGGGAGGTCGTCGCCCGGATGGAGCGCTTCTGGGTGCTCGCTTCGCTGCGTGCGTCCGAAGGCGCGCTCACCTCCGCGGGCATCCGCGGCATCCGCTACGTGCGCGCCGCCGATGAGCGCATTCGAGAACGGGGCGATCGACAGACCGACGCCAGCTATCGCCTGCTTTCCCGACAGACGACGTACGGGATGCTGGGCATCTACACCAACGTCGCCAGCCGCCTCCGCCTCCTCGACGACGACACGCTCTCGTTGAGCGCCGACCTGGGAGTTCGTCTGGGCGATGCGTTCCTGGAGGAGACGGACCTTCCGGCCACGCTGCGACAGGCCATCATCCAGGGTGGCACGGTAAACCTCGACGCGCTGACGGCCTGGGGGGCCCGCGCCCATCTCTCCGCCCCGCCTCGCGCGGCAGAGCGTCGCGCTATCGGGGAGGCACTCACCGTCCAGGACACGCGTCGGCGCATGGTCGACCTCCTCGCGCAGCATCCCCACCTCGGGGACGAAGGCGAGCAGGCGCGCCTCCAGCGGATCCACGAAGCTCTCGTGGATAGCGGCGAACACGCCGATCTCCGCGAAGCCCTTCGGAGCATCGTGGCTTACGAGAATGCCTTCCGTGAGTCACTGCTCGTGTTCCAACGTGTGCTCTGGCCCTGCCAGGCCGGGCCCGACTTCTTCCTCCCCCTCAATAGCGTGGTGAGCGACAAGAGCCTCGCGACCGCCCACAAGCGCCTCACCGCCGCGAGCACCGCCCTTGATGAGGCGCTCGATGCCGCGCGCACGCCCGCGTTCCTTACGGGGCGCGATCGCATCACCGACGTGCAGCAGTTTCTTCGCACGCTGAGGCACGCCGACTCCGCCGACGCGCTGGCCTGCTGCGTCGTGCGCCGACACGGCGACGTGCAGCGGGCGAAGGTCGTCGCGGGTCGGCCGAAGATGCCGTGGATCGAGCTCCGCGAGGATCGTATCGTCCCCACCCTCGCGGCGGCACAGCGCATCGATCGTCCCCCCGCGCTCGCGCACGACCTTCCCTCCCACCCCTACCGCTCCTGGGCGGCCGATCGACTCGCCCACGCGGGAGGCCTCTCGTGAGCAAGACGTCATCCGTTCGCCGCCTCGTCGACTGCGTGGCGGGCGATCCCACGCTCGGGCCCGTCGAAGCGTTCCTGACCACCACCTTCGACCTGGAGCCCGACTTCTTCGAGCGCGACTTTCTTCCAGCGCTCCTCCGACTGCCTGCGCTCGACGACTTTAGCTATCGAGGCTGCATGCAGCGCGAGATCGAGCTCGCCAAGCTTTCTGCCGCGGTCGTGCTCATGGAGGCGCGCCGCTACCAGGGGCGTCCGCGAAGCCTGCGGCTACACGTGCAGCCAGCGCGCAGGGCTTCATCCGGAGTGCTTCACGCCAAGGTCACGCTGGCGGTTCACGCCAACGCGGTCCGGCTGGTCGTAGGCAGCGCTAACCTCACTACGAACGGGTATCGCCACAACCGCGAAGTGGTCGTCGCGCTGAGCGCCAATCCGAAGTCCCCGGAGGAATCCGCACTTCTCCTCGAAGCGCTCGAGCCGCTCCCCACGCTCCTGTCGCGTTGGTGGGGTGACGACGCGCAGCGGGCGCTTGCTCTCGCGCAGGACCGGCTCCGGTCATGGGTCGGCAAGCCGTCGCCGAAGGTGAAGGCCGAACGAGATGCAGCATTCCTGTGGGGAGGTGGGCCGGAGCCGCTGTGGCAGCAGTTCGCGCGGCACTGGCCGCAGGGCGAGCGCATCCGTCGCATCCGCATCGTGTCGCCCTTCTGGTCGGAGGCGACCAGCGACGGCCCGCTCCCTCGTCTGCTCAGCGCCCTGCGCGCCCGAGAGGCGCAGCTCGACAAGGCCACCGTCACCCTCATCTGCGCGGCGAGTCCGGACACCGCAAGTACCTGGCAGCCCGCGTTGCCGATTTCGTATGGGACGTTCGACTTCCGCACTCTCGGAGTGTCGGTCGAGGCCATTGCTGCGCGCCCCACGGTCGACAAGGAAGAGGGAGGAAGCGAGGAGGTTCCGGTGGAGCGCCGCCTGCACGCCAAGGTGCTGGTGATCGATGGTGTGCGTACCAGCCTCGCGTACCTGGGGTCCGCGAACTTCTCCCTCCCGGGCTGGGGATTCATTCCGGCCGCCGAGTCCAACATCGAGGCGGGACTCGCGATGTGGCGCGCCTCGGGGTCGGATCCGTTCAAGGATCTGATTCCGCCCACGCATGGGACCGCCGTACCCCTGATCGGTGACGGCCACGCCCGCATCCGGCCTGCAGCCGAGACCGAGGACGATGCGCCGCCGTGGCCGGCCTTTCTGCACGGCGCCGAGTTGAGGCGGCATGCCACCACGGAGGCGCTCGTTCTCGCGCTCCGCTTGGGCGCAGGTGCCGCCGCGCCCGGGTGGTCAGTCGCGCTCGACGAGCAAGCGACTCCACTCCACACCTCGACCGGCAGTCAGACGGCGACACTCGAACTGCCACTCCAATCCGACGACCTGACGATCCTTCTGCGCAACCAGACCGTTCACGTCCGGTGGGCGGCGTATCCCGTGGGCACCTCCTACCCGTTGAACGTTCCCATGCAGGTGCGGGAGCGGCTACCGCTCGGCGATCCGAACGTCCGCCCCACCGAGAACGACCTCATCGCCTTCTTCCAGGGGCGCATCGCGCTGGAGGACGTGTACGGCGTGGAGGAGGAGGGCGAAGGAAGGGGCGCGAACGAAGAGGTAGGTGCGCTTGCGAGCAACGTCGATACAGGGAAGATCCTGGCCTATCAGGTGAGGGGATTCGTCGAGGCCCTGCCCGGCATTCGCGATGAGCTTCACCGCAGCGCGGTGTCCGAGCCGAGCATCCGTTTCGCTGCGCTCGGACCGGTCAGCCCCGTCGCGCTCGCGCGCGAGATTGCTCGGGCCGCCGAGGCCGGGCGTTCGAGCGTCGCGGCTGGCTTTCAACTCACCGAGATCGTCCTCTGCCTGGATACAGCGCTGGCGCTGGACGTTCCGATCCCACTCCAGCAGGCCTGGAACAACGTACTGTGCGAAGCGCGCCAACTGGTGCTCGTACTGTTGACCCAACTGCGGCAACGCGACGTGGCCCTCGGCGCAGACTCACGTTTCGAGGACTACCGCTCCGCATTTCTCGGTCCGGTCACGTCCGTGGAGGTGGGGTCATGATCAGCTTTCCCGACGAGATCGACCTCGGCCGTGATCGAACACGGATCAAGGATCCGCGCGACGCCGAGCGTCAGCGCCAGACGGCCACGGCGTTGCTCGATCGCTTCTTCCATCAAGACCCTGATCGTCGTTGGGAACTCCAGCTCGTGGCCGACGAGGTCGGGATGGGCAAGACCTTCGTGGCGCTCGCGACGGCCTACGCGATTCTGAAGGCGATGCACGAGTTCGGCGCCATGCCGGCGGATCTCGCGGGGTGCCAGCGCAAGGTGCTGATCATCGCCCCGAACAACGGCGCGCTCGTCTCCAAGTGGCAGCGCGAGGTCGGGGAGTTCATCAAGCGCTGTTGCGAGCAGTCCGGCGAGCGGTCGCAGTACCCGTGGTTTCGTGCGGGGCCAGTACTCGAGCGCCTCGACGATCTGGCCGTCGCGATGGAGCGCAGCGACGGCCCGGCGGTGCTCATTACCCACATGGGCGTGCTCGGCAGCAGTCGGCTCGTCAACTACGACGTGAAGCGTCGGCAACTGCTGGGCAACCTCTTCCCCGTCTGGGGGAATCGCCTTTCGCTCGACGCCCGCGAGCGCCTGCTCAAAGGAGCGCCGGAGGGCTGGCCTCGCGATCCTTCCGCGCTCTTGAAGTGGACCGAGGATGAACGCGCCCGACTCGCGATTCGGGACGACGGCGTGCTCCGCCAGGGGCTCGAGCGCTTGCAGGAGCGCTCGGAGGGCGATCCCGGTCGCGGCTTGTTCTACGAGGTGCTGGCGCGATGCAAGGAGGTGTCGGAGCCATACACCCGCAACCGCGACGAACTCTTCAAGCGAATCGAGGACCTCCTCGGCAAGCTCTATCGACACGCGTGTTTCGCGGCCGTCTCGAAGGCGCTTCCCCTGGTGATCGTCGACGAGGCGCACAATTGGAAGAACGGCCCGCGCGGCGGCACCAACGGATATCGCCGATTCGCGGAGTTGATCGCGCCCTCCATGCGTCGGGCGTTGCTGCTGACGGCGACGCCGTTTCAGCTCCACCCCGACGAGATGCTCGAGCTGCTCAAGGCGGGTGAGGCAATCGCGCCCGCTGGCACCCGCGCCGACAGTCGAGCGCGCACACTCCGCCTCGAGCGGCAGCGCACCCAGGTGATTGCGCCCGTCCTGCGATCTGCGGCGACCCGCAGCCGGGCGTTCGAGCGCGCCTGGGGCGCCTTGGCCCCTCATGCGGTGCCGGGGCTCGCCACGGCCTGGGGCAGCGACTCGCTCACTTCCCTCCGCGTGACCCTGCGCGACCATGCCCACGCGGAAGGGCCGGTCGACGCCAACCAGACCGAGCGGCTCATCGAGGGGTCGCTGCCCGCGTTTGATCCCGACCTCCGGGGTCTGCTCCGCGAGGGCCTTCGGCTTTATTGCCATAACGAAGACCTCTCCCAGGAGCTCGGTCAGTTCGTGATCCGCCATCGACGTCGCGCTGATCACCGGCTGGTTCGCGTGGGAAGCGAGTACGTGCAGGCCCCCGCCGTGACCCGACAGCGGTCGGACCGCAGCGTTCTGCACGTCGCGGCGGGCATCGACGTGCGGGGCGAAGGGGAACTGCCGCACTACCTGCTGATGAGGGCCGTGTCGCTACTCAAGGGAGAGAAGGGCCGCAGTTCGCTCGGCAGCGCCCTCACCGGATGCTACTCGACGCTCTTCGAGAGCGCCGAGGGCCGGCTCATGGGCAACGCGGCGAAGAACGGACGCGCCGCGCCGTACATCGACGTGCTCCGACGGTTGACCGGAACGGAGCAGGACCCGGCCCACCCGAAGGTGCGCGCCGTGGTCGACGCCGTGGTCGAGCGCTGGCGGGCGGGCGAGAAGTCACTGCTCTTCTGCTTCCGCTCACACACCGCGAAGCGGTTGCACGAGATCCTGGACGCGCGAATCACGCGCGAGCTCGACGTCCGGCGGGAGGCTCTTGGGGGCGGCCCCGACGCGTTGACCCGGCTCCGCAGCCGCTTCACTCGGCGGGAGGGCGACCTCGTTCCGCTCGGTCTCGATCGGCTCCTCTGGTCGATGCGATGGGCGTCCGAGTCGGGCGAGCTCGCTCTGCCTGAGATCGGCCAGGAAGATCTCCGGCTCACCGAGACGGAGATGGGCGACCTCGCCCGACTGTCACTTCTGTACGACGTAGATCTCCAGGCTGAACAGGTCGACCGGGTTTTCGTGCATCGTGCGACGGAGCATCTACTGGCGAGCCGCCTCCAGAGGCGGGGCGGTCCGGGAGGGCGGTTGTTCAAGGATCTGATCCGCGAGATGGCCCGGCCCGCGTGGATCGAGATGTCCTACGGCAGCGAGGGCGACACTGGTGACGCCGGTGCGAGCACGACGGACGGCAGCCCGCTCGACGAGCGTGGGGTGCACACCGTCTACAGGGCGGGCGTCGCGCCTTCGGATGAAGCGTTGCAGACGCTCGTCGAAGCACTGCTCACCCGGCGTGAGCGGGCCCGGCGAAACGAGCAAGCCTCGATCTTCGACGCGTACGCTGACGGGCCGAGCTTCTGGTTCGGCGTCGATCCCGAGCGGGCGCTTGGGAGCGATGCCAACGAAGTGGTGCGGCAGACGCTCACTGAGCTACACGGCAACCTCCTGTCGTTGACGCGCGAATCCATGGGGTTCGACTGGCGCGAGCGCCGGATGGTGTTCCAGGCGCTGCGGCGAGCGCTGATGCGAGAGTCGGTGCTCCTTCGCCTGTTGCCGGAACGGAGCGAGCTCGACGAGCAGGGGTGGGGCGAGCTGCTCGTCGAGCAGTTCTTCGAACCGCTGCCGGGGCAACGCGAGAGCATGGCCGAGCGTCTCTCGGTCTTCGTCGAGGACCTGCGGGCAGCCTCTGGGGACGTGTACCGCGAGGGTACCGAGCGCAACGCGCTCTACGAGGCGACCCGGATGAAGGACTCGGGCTTCGTGGTCCTCGTCGACGGCGGCACCAGCCCGGATCGTCGAAAGCGGGTCTTTGCAGGCTTCAACAGCCCGCTGCTGCCGGAGGTGCTGATCTGCACGTCGGTGGGCCAAGAGGGGATCGACCTGCACCGCCACTGCCGCCACGTGGTTCACTATGACCTGGCGTGGAACCCCGCCGTCCTGGAGCAGCGCACAGGTCGGGTAGATCGCATCGGGAGCAAGACCTTCCGCGAGCGGGCTGCGGTCGCCGTAGACGGCGTTCCGGCGGAACTCGACGTGGGGGTGCCCTTCCTGGCGGCCACCTATGACGAGCGGATGTACGAGGAACTGCGGGTACGCGCGCAGACCTTCGAGGTGCTGACCGGCGGTGACGTCGCACGCGACAACGTCGAGGGCGAGGAGGGGGACAACGCCGAGGGAGAGGAGACAGGGCTCGCGCTGCCCGCGTTGCCGCTCGGGATGGTCAACGACCTGCGGGTGCGGTTGCACGTCTGGGAGGAGGTCGCGAACAAGACGGAAGGCAATCCCCTCCCAACACACGCGACATTTGCGAGCGAGCTCATAGCTCAATGATTCTCGAAGTCGTTGTACGGCGTGCCCAGGACCGTAGCGACATAGATCTCAAGCACCGCCTGCCGCGTGGGGTCCATCTCCTCCACATACCGGAGATCGAGACCCGCGACGCGCGCCTTCCCGGCCGTGAACGCGGTCTTGAAGGCCAGATCTTCAAGGAGCGCGGCACGAGATCCCTCCTTCTTGTATGTCGCCTTCAGTCTTCCTGTGGACTCGCGTGCTAGCCGAAATGCAAAGGTCGCTGTGAAGTGCGATGCGCTCGGCAGGCAATGGCCCGCAAGTCGCTGGCGTAGGCGGTTCGTGCGTCCGACGTACAGGTGTCGGTCACCCTCGGAGAAGAGATAGATGCCGCGGTTCGGTAGCGGAGGCGAGAGCGAGCGGTACTTGACTGGGGACATAGTGAGAAGCGCGATGCACTTGGGCTCCAGGGACTCAATGAGAGATGCGAAACTGGGGTCCATGGCTTGACCTCTTTCGGCTGAGCGTCCTGCGTTGGATCTACCACCGCGCTCTCGTCCACGGTCGCGGCGCGCTGTGGAGACCCTGCCACGGAAGTCTACACGTCGCCGGGCGCGAAGAGAAGAGGGCGTCGCAGTGGCTCGACGTCCACATCGTTGCCGCACTCTGAGATGCAGTCGCGAGAGACGCTGCTCCGCATATCCCAGCTCGGCGCCTGCGTGCCCGACCGACGAGGACTCCTTTCGGGCATCTCTATCGAGCTACGGCCACACGAGTCTGGGTTGCGGGCTCGATCGCCACCGGCATCGCACCACCCCGCCGAGCAGGGGCGCAGATCGCAGAAATCCCCCAAACGGCGCGTCGAAGGGTCCGAGGGCCATGCCAGCTCCACCCTCCGCAGTCCCTACGAAGCCCGGGTACACCAGAGGAGCCGCACCCAATCCCGAACCCGGGACGGATTTGAGGAGGGCCTATGCCAAGCCGACAGCTTGTGGTAACCAACGAGAGAACGGAGGACGAGGATGGAGCAGTCTGAGCGATCGTACGGGGACTACAAGGCGGTTTCCGAAAGCTTGGCGAAGTCGCTGCGGGACGTCGCCGCGCTGTGGGAAGAGATCGGGGACAACGCAGCCGGGGAAGCCGCCACGCGATCAACCCGACTTCGGTCCATGGCGGATCATGTACTATCAGACTCATTCAACCTCATGGTCGTGGGTGAGTTCAAGCGCGGGAAGAGCACGCTGATCAACGCCATGCTCGGTCGCGCCATCCTGCCGGCGAAGATCGCGCCTTGCACCGCAGTGATTACGAAGGTCACGTATGCAGAACGCGAACGTGCGACGCTGTTCTATACTGACCACAGCAAGGCGCCTATCGAGATCGCGACCAACGATATCAAGAAGTATATCGCCATTGGTCGCGCCGACGGTGAACCAGACCGCATCCGACGGAGTGAGTTCGAGCGCATGGACGTGCTGGCGCCGATCGACCTGTGCCGCCAGGGCGTGTCTATCGTGGACTCGCCCGGGCTGAACGAAGACGACACCCGAACCCAGGTGACCCGGTCGTTCCTCGATCAGGCCGATGCGATGGTGCTCGTGCTGAGTTGCAAGCAACAGCTCAGCCAGTCGGAGAAGGAGTTCATCAAGGAGGTCCTCGGCGCGTACGCGAAGGACGCGACGAGCATCTTCGCGATCTGGAACGAGTACGATGCGGTCCAGGGTAGCGAGGACGATGACGCCGACCTCCGCGCCCGGTCGAAGCAGTACCTCGAACCCTACATCGGGGGTGCTACCCGCGTCTTCTACGTATCTGCTCTCAACGGGCTGCTGGCGCGCAAGACCCAAGACCAGCAGAAGCTACTCGCGTCCGGTCTCCCCACCTTCGAGCGTGGGCTCGAGGGCTTCCTCGCGTCCGAGCGCGGGGCGCTGAAGCTACGCAGCCCCCTCGGGGCCGCCGAGCACGCCATCAAGGAGTTTGGCCCACTCCTCCAACAGCGCGAGGTCCTGCTCCGTGCGTCGTTGACCGACCTCCAGCAACGGTACGACTCACAGCAGCCGCGGTTCAGGGATCTCGAGAAACAGCGCGCGGGTGTCCTGCGTCGCATAGGACAGACCAGCGCTCGCCTGCACGAGCGGATCTCGAACAGCTATGTGACCTTCGTCAGCGGACTACTCCCGAAGTTGCGCGAGGCCGTGAAGGGCGTCGAGATCGGATGGCACGAACTCGTGACCGACCGGTCCGGTGTGACGAAGCGCATCGAAGTCGCGCTTCGAGGCGCCCTCGGCAGCGAGCAGAAGCGGTGGGCAGAGACGCTGTTGCAACCAATGCTACAGGGAGAGCTTGAGGCGCTTGGCGATGATCTCGCCGAGGGGGTTGCAAAGTACGTCCGCGAGGTCGAGTCCATTCGGGCTGCGATCACGATGAAGCCCAGCTCCATGGTCGACGACGACGACGTCAGCACGCTTGAGCGGGTGCTCGCGGGCGTCGGCGGGCTCGTGCTCGGAGGCGTCGGTGGCGCCGTCATGGGAGGCGCGGTCGGCTTCAAGGGGATGCTCAACAGGGATCCGCGGAACCGCCTGGATACCGTCACGATGCCCTTTCCGCTGGTCGTTCGCGCAGCCGGATCACGACGACGCTCTCCCGACATCGCAGTCCAAGCTTGTTGATGACCTCGACGAGCGCGGCCTGACGCCTCCGGTCCTCGGCGGCGTCGAGCGCGTCGACCCACATCGCCAGCCGCCCGTTC
>JAUSAZ010000005.1 GCA_030652255.1 Myxococcales bacterium
ACGGCAGCGCGGCGTGGGTGACGGGCACCTTCGGGCTGGTCGCCGCCTCGGTGGTGGCGCGCGAGCTGCGCGGCGAGTCGGTGATCGACCGCAGCAACGGCTGCGACCCCTGGGCGCACCCCGGCCACGGCGGCTGAGCGCAGGGGGTCGGAGCGCGGAGGGGGTCAGGGCCGCCGGACATCAGCGCCTGGGCGTCGGGGTGGGCGGCGAGCATTGACCCGCGCGCCCGTTGGGAACAGTCATCCCTGCGATGTCGCGGCTGCGTGTGATGACCTACAACGTGCGGGCGTGCCTCGGGCTCGACGGCGCGCGTCGGCCCGAGCGCGTGGCCGAGGTGATACGCCGGGCCCAGCCTGACCTCGTCGCGTTGCAGGAGCTCGACGTGGGCGTCGCGCGATCAGGCGGCGTCGATCAGCCCGCGCGCATCGCGGAGCTCGCGGGGATGCGCGCGCACTTCACGGCGGCGCGGTCCCTCGGCGAGGGCTCGTACGGCAACGCGGTGCTCGCGGCGCGGCCCTTCGCGGTGCACTCCGAGGGGGCGCTGCCGGTGCGCTTCGGCGAGCCGCGCGCGGCGCAGCGGGTGACCGTGGCCGTGGGCGGCGCCGAGGTCGAGCTGGTGAACACGCACCTGAGCATCCACCTCGTCGAGCGGTGGATGCAGGCGCGCGCGCTCTTCGCCGAGGTCGAGCGGGTCGAAGGTGACCCGCGCTTTCCGTCGCTGTCGGGCGTCGGCGAGCGCTTGATCCTGTGCGGCGACCTCAACTCCGGGCCCTGGTCGCCGGTGTATCGATGGCTGTCGCGTCGGCTCACCGACGCGCAGCGCGCCGTGGGCGGTCGCGCCGCGGCGACCTGGCCCGCCAACCGGCCGCTGCTGCGGCTGGACTACGTGTGGTTTGGGGCGAGCGTGGGCGTCGAGCGGGTGAGCGCGCCGCGGGACGAGCTCACGAGCGTGACGTCCGACCACCTGCCGCTGGTGGTCGACCTCACCGTCGACGGCGCCGCGGGATAGCAGGAGCAGCACCATGCGAAGGAACGTGATCATCGAGGGAGGGGCGTACTGGCGGGCGCCGTCGTGCGACGAGGCGCGGGTGCTGGTCGACGCGCGTGACTACTACGCGACCTTCTGTCGCGCGGCGCTGCGGGCCGAGCGCTCGGTGCTGATGTCGGGGTGGCAGTTCGACACGCGGATGCGGCTGCTCCAGGGGGACGACGCGCGGCGCGCGGGGCACCCGGTGGAGTTCGTACCGTTTCTGAACTTCCTCTGCGAGCGCACCGCCTCGCTGCGCGTGCTCGTGATGGCCTGGGATTACTCCGCCGTGTATGCGCTCGAGCGGGAGTGGATGCAGCGCCTGCGCTTCGAGGTGAAGTCGCACGAGCGGGTGGAGTTCGCGTTTCTGCCGCACGCCATCGCAGGCGGGTCGCACCACCAGAAGTACGTGGTGATCGACGGGGTGGTGGCCTTCTGCGGCGGGCTCGACATCTGCGACAACCGCTGGGACACGACCCTGCACGCCCCGCACGACCCCGCGCGGCTCAACGCCGACGGCGAGGCCTCCAAGCCCTTCCACGACGTGCAGGTGGCCATGGTCGGAGAGGCCGCGCGCGCCCTCGAAGCGCTCTTCGCCCCGCGGTGGCGCACCGCCAGCGGCCGCGACCTCGACCTGCCCGATGCGCCCGCGGCGCGCCCCGCGTGGGCCGATCTCGCGGCCCTGAGCGACGACCGCGGGCACGCCCTCACGGTCTCCTCGGTGGCGCTCAGCCGCAGCGAGCTCTGCGACGGGCGCGACGGCATCTGCGAGGTGAAGCGCCTCTTCGAGGCGGCCATCGACGCGGCCGAGCGGCTCATCTACATCGAGAACCAGTACTTCACCTCGCGGGCGATGCTGCAGGCGCTCGCGCGTCGCCTCGCCGATCGCGCGCGCCCGAAGCTCACCGTGGTGCTGGTGATGCCCGACGGGGCCGACTCGCCGAAGGAGGACTTCGTGCTCGGTGACCGGCAGCGCGCGGTGCGCCTCGCGCTGTCGAAGATGGCCGAGCGCGAGGGGCACACGCTCAAGGTGCTGATGAGCGTCGACCGCAGCGACCCCGCGGCGCCGGTGCCGACCTTCATCCACGCGAAGGTGCTCATCGTCGACGACGAGTTCTTGAGCGTGGGCTCGGCCAACCTCACCAACCGGAGCATGGAGGTCGACAACGAGCTCAACACCTCGTGGCAGGCGGAGGCAGAGGAGGCGGGGGCGGCGCTGCGCGGGGAGATCCGCGCGCTGCGGGGCGCCCTGCTGGCGGAGCACGCGGGCAGCGCTGAGGGGTCGGCCTTCGAGCCCATCGAGACGCTGGCCGCGGTCATCGACGCGATCTGCGACGACCCGCACAGCAAGCTCGAGTGCCAGGACCTCGTCGAGCCCGAGGACGGCGACCCCTTCCTCATCTCGATCTTCGACCCGTCGGGCGAGATCACCTTCGACGCGCTCTACGACGCCATCGCGGGCGACATCGACGTGCACGACGGCCTGCTCCGCAAGGGCGCGCGCAAGGTCGGCCAGCGCCTCGGCGTGGTCGACATCGACTGACGCGCCCCGCTCAGGCCGCCGCGCCCGATCACTCCCACTCGATGGTCGCGGGCGGCTTCGAGCTGATGTCGTAGACGACGCGGTCGATGCCGCGCACCTCGTTGATGATCGGCGACGAGCGGCATCGTCGAGGTGATCTGCGAGCACCGCCGTCGCACGCATCCGACGCGGTGGAGACGATGCGAATGCTGCGGTGCGCGCATCGACGGCAGCGCGGCGTGGGTGACGAGCACCTTCGGGCTGGCCGCCGCCTCGGAGCCGCCATCTCGTCTCTCCCTTGCGACCCGTTGCGCCCCTCGCGGTTTCTGCTCCCGCCCGAAGCTCACACCTCGGCCGGTCGCGGTACTACAGTCGCCGCATGCGAGCGTGGGGTGGGCCGCTGCTGCGCGCCCGCGTCGAAGTCTCGCCCCGCCCGCTGCGAGCCGTGACACGCCGCTCCGGCGCTGCGCCACGGCCTCTCAAAGGCTGCGCCACGGCTCCGAAAGGTTCCGCCACGTCCTCGCGCGCCGCCGTTGTCCTGGCCTCAGACGCCGGCGCACTCCGACGTGTTGCGCGCCCGATGAGGCGCTCAGCGCTTCACGCAGGTGACGTTGTAGAAGGGGTACGTCCCGCCCGCGACCGGCTCGTCGATCTCGGACACGTCCATGATCCCGTACGCGCCGAGCTCCCGCGCCACCGAGGCCTCGTCGTAGAAGAACATCGGCAGGCCCGGGGCGCGCTCGTACCAGTCCTCGCCGAGCTTCGGGCCCTGGCCGTACATGGGCGCGCGCTTCGAGATGAGCGTGAAGATCATCGAGCCGCCCGGGCGCAGCTGGCGGGAGCAGTCGGCGTAGAACTTCGCGCGCCCCGCCGCGTCGAGCAGGTACGCGAGCCCGTAGCAGAACACCCCGTCGAACTCGCGCTCGTCGAAGGGCATCCCCTCGACCGGGCCGTGGTGGATCGGAAAGTCGAGGCCGAGCTCCGAGCGGGCGAGCGCGATCGCCGTCGCGGAGACCTCGATGCCGACCACCGACATGCCGCGCTCGACGAAGGGTCGCGCGTTGCGCCCGTACCCGACGCCCGGGATCAGGATGTCCCGCGCGCCCCGCGCCACGAAGTGGTCACGCGCGAGCAGCGCCGAGCGCGTCGGCTCCTCGCCCCACATCACCTGCCTGCTCGCAAACATGGACTCCCAGATTTCGGTCATCCACGCCCTGTAGTCCCCCCGCGCGGCCGGCGACAGGGCGCGGGTTTCGCTCCGATCGGCGGTTCTCTGCATCGCCCTGGCGCGACGGGAGGCCAGTGTCGCGGCCGCCGTCGCGGACGCGCGCCGTCAGAAACAGTGGAGCCCGAGGTTGAGCAGGTCGTTGTTGTCGACGTCTCCGTCGAAGTTGAGGCCGAACATCGGGAGGGCGGTGCTCCCGAGCGTCTGCATGGTGCAGGTGTTGTCGGCGCCGGCCCCGTTGTCGCACGTCGTCGGGCTCACCCGCCCCCACTTCACCGGCGGGCGCGTGCAGCCGCCGCAGGAGTCCTGCCACCCGAGGTACAGGTAGCAGCTCGACGCGAAGTACGTGTGCACCACCGGGTCGACGGGGGCGCAGAGGAGCGCGCGGTTCGCGCCGATCCCGTAGGCCGCCTGATCGCGCGGGCAGGCGTCGACGGCTCCGCTCCCCTGCGTGCCGCCCGAGGCCTCGCAGCGGAGGCCCACGTAGATCTGGTCGTCGTTGTTCACGTCGCCGTCGAAGTCGAGGCCGAGCATCCGGACGGGGGTGCCGCCGAGGGACGGCTGCGTGCACGTGTCGCCGTTGGGGCCCACGAGGTTCTGGCAGATGGAGTCGTTCACGCGATCCCACTTCGTGGGAGGCGTGACGGTGCAGCGGGGGCACTCGTCACGCCAGCCGCCGTAGAGGAAGCAGTCGCGTCCGATCGCGGTACGCGCGGCCGGGTCCAGGGCGGCACAGAGCGGCTGTCCCGCCGCGTCGAACCCCGTCGCGAACTGCCCCGCGGGACAACCCCCGGTGCGCGCCACGCTCGCGGGCGCCGAGCACGCGATGCCCGCGTAGAGGACGTCGTTGCCGTCGACGTCGCCGTCGGGGTTCACGCCGAAGAGCTGCACCGGCGCGGAGCCCGCCGACGCGGCGATGCACGAGTTGTCGGCCCCGCCTCCGATCGCGCACGTGGACGCGCCGACCGATCCCCACTTCGCCGGAGGGCCCGCGCAGCCGTTGCACGTGTCCTGCCACCCGAGATGAACCCGGCAGCTCCCGTCCACGTAGCGGCGAACCGCATCGGCGAGGTCGGAGCAGACGAGCGCGCCGCCCGCAGCGAGCCCGGTCACGAACATCCCAGCAGGACATCGCCGCTCCCCCGCATCGGCGGCGACCCCGCTGTCGACCACGGTCTCCACAGCGTCGAAGCCCGTGTCGAAGCCCGCGTCGAAGCCCGCGTCGGTGTTCGTGCTCGAGTCGATGAGGACGGCATCGGGCGGGACGTCGATCCCCTGGCTGCCGTCGTCGGTGCGTGCGTCGAATCCCCGGTCGTCGATCGCGTCCGCGGTCGCGTCGATGAGAGCGGGCACGTCGGGCGCTGCGTCCTCCGGCTCGACGGGCTCGTCGCCCGCGTCCTCCGGCTCGACGGGCTCGTCGCCCGCGTCCACCTCGAGGTCGGACTCCTCCACCGCGGCGTCGAGGGGGTCGTCCGACGGATCGCTGCCGACCGCGCAGCCGCTCACCAACACCGCGAACATCGCAAGGAGCCCCGCCACTCGCTTTGCAACTCGCATGACGGAGCGAGCGTGGCACGGCGCAGACCGCGAGGAAACTTCTCGCTGGGAGGCCCTGGTACCTCGGCGCAGGGGATGTGAAAGGTTCAGCCTGGTTGAGGACGTTCCTGCATCTGCATCGGCGGAGTAGAACCGCAAGGGTCGCAAGGGTCGCAAGGGGTGCAAGGAGCGCACTGAGGTTCTGACGTCCTGCCAACAGGTTCGATGTCGTCGGTGCGGTCGTCTCGGACGTCGCGGATTCGACAGCGTCAGGACGGCGAATAACACCGCGACTCCCGCAGATATTCGACACCCTGCGACCCCGGTACTCCAGCACCCTTGCGACCCTTGCGACCCTTGCGGTTCTTCTCCTGCGACGCGGTGCTGGACGGCCCATCGCCAGCGACGCTCTCCAGCGGCCACGGCCGGAGTTCTCAGCGACGCACCGCCGATCGCCAGCGACGCGAGCTGCGCAGCGCACGAGGGGCGTGCAGAGCGCCGTCTGCGGGTATCCTCCCGCGCGCAATGGCAGACAGCGTGCGCAGGGTGGCGATCGCGGGGGCAGGCATCGGCGGGCTGACGCTCGCCATCGCGCTGCGGAAGCTGAACATCGACGCGCACGTGTACGAGCGCGCGACGGAGCTTCGGCCGGTGGGCGCGGGGCTCTCGCTGATGCCCAACGCGCTGCTGGCGCTGCGGGCGATCGGGCTCGACGAGACCATCGCGGCGGCGGGCGAGGCGGCGCAGCTGTCGGTCGCGCTCCGCTCGGACGGCGCCGAGCTTTCGCGCATCCCCATCGCGGCGGTGGCGCGCGAGGTGGGCTCCTCGGCCGTGCTGGTGCACCGGGCCGACCTGCACGCCGCGCTGCTCGACGCGCTCGGCGCGGAGCACGTCACCCTGGGCCGCGCCGCCGCGGGCTACCGCGACGACGAGGGAGCGCCCGCCGCGCTGCGCTTCGAGGACGGGTCCGAGGTCGAGGCCGAGCTCGTCGTGGGCGCCGACGGGCTGCACTCTGCGATCCGCAAGCAGCTCACCGGGGACGCTCGCCCGCCGGAGTACTCGGGCTACACGAGCTGGCGCGGGGTGACCGACACCCTCTGCGGCGCGACGCCGGCGCAGGTCTCCGAGAGCTGGGGGCGCGGCGCCCGCTTCGGCATCGCTCCGGTCGGACGGGGGCGCGTCTACTGGTTCGCCGTCGCCAACGCGCCCGCTCGTGAGCGCGACGCGGGCGACCCCCGCCCGATGCTGCTCGAACGCTACGGTTCATGGCATCCGCCCATCCGAGCGCTGATCGAGGGCACTCCCCCCGAGCGCATCGTGCGCACCGACATCGCCGACCGGCCGGTGCTCACGGAGTGGAGCCGCGGTCGCGTGGCGCTGCTCGGTGACGCCGCACACCCAATGACCCCCAACCTGGGGCAGGGGGGCTGCCAGGCCATCGAGGACGCCGTGGTGCTCTCCGGCGCGCTCGCGGCGCACGCGAAGCTCCCCAGCGCCCTCGCGGACTACGAGCGCATCCGCGTCGCCCGCGCCAACCGCGTCGTGCGCGACTCCCGCCGCCTCGGCGCGCTGGCCGCCCAGGAGGGCGCGGTCTTCCAGGTGCTGCGCGACGCGATGCTCCGGTGGACACCCGCGTCGGTGATGCACGACCGATTCATCGAGCTCTTCCGCTTCGAAGACCCCTTCGCCGCCGCGCGTCGCGCTCCCCGCGAATAGTCCGACCGCGAGGCCGTCCGCGAGGGGGCGCTCCCGCCAACGCTGCCGGTCGTCGTGAGTTCCCTATGCGCCCGGGGAGGTCCGCGCGGAGCCACGAGCGCTCGTCGCGTGTCAGCACCGATGAGCCCAATGGGACCATCGAGCGCCAGTTCACGCGCGCGGACCAAAGAGCCGCGCGACCGCCGTACGAGAGTAGCCGTCCGCGCCGCGCCACGCGCCGGCATGAACGAACTCGCCGCTACCGCGCGACGGGTCCGACGGGGCGAGCACGCCGACCGCCGCGAGGATCTCGACGAGGACGTCGCGCTCGGGCTTCGACGAAGGGAGGGCGTCGGCGAGCCGCCTGGAGAGCTTCCCTGGCGTGTCCTTCGGGGCGGAGTCCGCGACGAGCTCGAGGATCTTCTCGAAGGTCGCCCGGTCGTCGTCGGTGGGGGTCGCAGGCTCGGTGCGCGCCAGCTCGGAGAGGTCGAGGAGCGTGTACAGCGGGTCGCCGTGCCGGACGCCGCCCCACTTGTGGCGCTCGAAGTTGAGCACGTCGAGGTCCTCGTCGCGGTGCTCCCGGAGCGCGCCGCAGGTGACGCAGGTGCCCGAGGCGTTGCCGACGTAGTCGTGCGGACCCGCCGCGCTGGCCAGCACGTAGCTCGCCAGTCCCGAGCGGAGGTCGAGACGCCGCGAGGTCAGGCTCGCGAGGAAGGCCGCCGACGCCTTCGTGGGCTCGATGGACTCCACGAGGCGCCGGGTCTCGGTCGCGAGGGCGTCGTGCCCGATGGTCAGCGGGTCGAACATCATCCCGTGGCGCTTCGCATACTCGCGGTCGGCCTCGGAGAGCTGGCGCGCGTCCCGGTCGATCCAGCCCTTCGACGACCAGAAGGTGTCGAAGAGGATCTTCTTCGCGCGGGGGTCGGGACCGCTCGGTCCTGAGGGAGCGGGAGGAGGCTGCATGGCGGGGGTTGTCGCGCACATTTGGCGGACGCGTCAGGAACGAAAGCTTCGGGGATGCAACACTGCAAGGTTCCGCCGGGTGGTGGCGACGGGCCATGCCTGGAATCCCGTTGGTGGGCTCCTGGCACGTCTCCTGCGATGTATCTCCCCGAGCGGCGGCGCCGGCGTCCCCCCCCAAACGCCAACGGTGACCGCTGCTAAGTATTTCATCGAGGCCGATCGTCCAGGGTGGCGATCGGCCTCGAAGTCTATTGGGCGGGTCGCCAGCGACGCTCGCCGACGGCCACGGATGGAGTTGTCGACGACGCACCGCCAATCCCGAGCGACGCGAGCTGTGCAATGAGCGTTGCTGGTAGCTGTAGCGGACCGGTGCCGCCAACGGCTCCGCTCGCCGACCGGCTGAGTTCCCCATTGCGCTCGGGTATTCGCTTCGGCGTCAAGGCCACGCAGGCTCTCGCTCCCGCGGCCGTAGCGGGCGGAGCTGCACGCCCTCGTGCCCACCCGGATCGGGTCCTCCCGCGTCGCGCTCTGGTACTGTCTGAACCATGTCGGACGCAAACGCGATCATCGACCTCGACCTGACGGTTCTGGCCCAGGAGACCGAGTTGAGCGCCCCTGTCGTCCAGGCGATCGCGCTCGCCGCCAGCGTTGTCCTCGACCGCCTCCACCCCTCCCGGGCGATCGACCCGGCTCGGGTCGTCCAGGGATCCTCCGAGCGCCTCGCCACCGTGCGGCGCGTGCCCGTCGACGCGCAGGCCCGGGATTCCTACGGCGACCCGCAGGAGGCTACCGAGGAGGGCGCCGAAGGCCTCGCGATCGCGGCCGCCCGCAAGGCGCTCGATCGCATCGTCTTCCGGCGGCTCCCGAAGGGGACCGGCGCCGATTACCTCATGCGCGACCCCGCGGCGAACGACGGCGACGCCTACGAGCGGTTGGAGTGCAGCGGCATCGCTGAGGGGAGCGAGTCGGCCGGCACGCGGATGCGGGAGAAGCTGGCGCAATTGGCGAAGGTTCCGAACCAGCCCGCGGGGTTCGCGGCGGTGACAGACTTCCGCCCCGAGGTCGTCGCTGTTCACCTGGCGCGGTGTTCCCGATGAACGAATGGATGCGAGACCCGCGGGTGGCGCAGGCCGAGACCGACGCCTTCCAGGCGGAGCGGGCCGAGCGGCGCGGCAACCCCAGCCAGGCACGCGCGCTCTACCGACAGGCGGCAGAGTCGCTGGCGTGCGTCGCGCTGCGGGTTCCGGCGGACCACCCCAATACGCGCGGAGACCTCGCGATCGCCGCGGTGGCGAGCTTCTCCCGGGCGGGTGACTTCGGCCGGGCGATCGAGTTCGGGCAACGGATGCTGGCCGAGGGTGACGCGCTCACGGCACACGGCCGTGACGAGATCCGACGCCTGGTGCACGAGTACGAGCTGATCGCTGCGCCGGGCGACGTGCCGGTGTTGCCGATGAACAACCGCGGCCGGGCGGTGCGTGATCAGGTCCGGGGAATGTTCCGGAGGGCCGCGTGACCCGCGCGGTGCCGACCGGCGACCTGGGCCTCGACCTCCTGCTCGGCGGCGGATGGAAGCTGGTGGAGCGCCTGCCCGAGCGGCACTCGACCACCGTGGTGGTGCGCGGCGGTCCAGGCGCGGGCAAGACGCTGCTGGCGATCCAGGTGGCGCTGGCGCTGGCCGAGGCGCTCGGCGGCGACGTCGCGGTGGGATGCGTCGAGATCCTCCCGAGCGAATACCTCGCGCAGCTTCAGTCGGCGCGGGCGGACATCGAGCGGGCGCGCATCGTGGTGCTGCCCGAGGCGGCATCGCCTTCGCCATTACCGCGGGTGTTCTGCGGGTTGCTGACCGACCTCGACCCGGCCGCCCCGGACCTCGTGGCGAGCCTGGAATCGCTCGGTCGGGACGTGGTCGCCGCGGGCGGGAACCCCGCCGTCTACGTCGTGGACTCGCTGATCGAGGGCTATGGCATCGGCGAGTCCGCGCCGCGGGCGAGCGCCGACGCCGCGATGAAGTTCGCGGTGCAGGGGGGGCGCGGCCTCGTGCTGTGCGAGGAGACCCGCAGCGAGGCCGCGACGACGTGGGTGTTCGCCGCGGACACGGTGCTGGAGCTGGGCGTCGCCTCCCGCGAACGCGGTCGTTGGATCGAGGTGCGCAAGCACCGCTTCGCGGCCTCGGTCTCTGGGCGTCACGAGCTGGAGATCCGTCGGCAGGGCGCGCCGGCGGTGTACCCACAGACCCACGCGTGGGTGACCGACCACTCGCACGAGGTGTTGCGAGCGCATGGGTGGCGCTACGCGAACTCGCGAAGAACTATGGCATTGGGGTGGCATCCGTCGTCGGTCCCCGGGGAAGACGGAGGGTTCGGGGCACGGCAGCTTGAAGGGACCTTCGTCTTGATCACCAGCCCCATCGCGGACCTGGCCCGGAGGCTGGCGTTTCGTCTGCTGCCCGGCCAGGGCGCGAGCCACTCCGCACATGACCTGTTCTTCGAGCTAGATCCCTTGATGCTCGGCGAAGTGGATGCGAGCTCTGCATCGACATCCGTCGAACCCATCCCGACGATCCGCGGCGCGACCCGTGCTTTGCGTTGGTTCATCGAGGTCTGCACGACGAGGTTCACCGAGACCGGAGAGAAGTCACGGGCGCTGATCCGCCGTGTGATCCTGGGGGATGTTCGCCTCGTCCTGGCCTCTCCAGACGCATTGGAATGGGTCGAGGCGATCCGGGTCTTTGCGAGTCTGGTGGCCGAGGCTGGGTGGGCCACACCTGTCATCGTCTTCGAAACGCAGGCAGACACCGACTCATCCACCAATGCGAGCGCGATCCTGGCCCGTTACAGCGACCTCCAGCTCCACGCCTATCGCAATGAGCCCACGGGCACGGTCGTGACTCTCACCGGGCGCGGGCGCCGCAACCCGCGGAGGCTGACCTGGCAGTCACGCCTCGACGACACGCCCCTGCCCGCCGACCTGGCGGCGCTCGACCGCTCGGCGCCCTGACCGCGGTTCCTCGGTCTTCGCCGCCCATCGCCGCCGGTGTCCACTGCCCTTGGAGAACACCGTACTGCGCTGGATCCCCACGCCGGGCACCCTCTCGGCGGTCGTGGTCGTCTCGCTGCCCGACGGCGCGGTGAGGGCGCCGGCGACTACCGCGGCGTCGCGCTCTGTGCGCTCGACGGCGTGCTCGGCCCCTGCGCGTGCGACGCGGGCGTGACCGCGGCGCTGAGCGGCGCCGTGCCGCTGCCCGAGACGCTGCGGGTGCTGCTCGACGAGGTCAGAGCGCGGAGGGCAGGCCCCCGGCCATCAGCGCCTGCGCGTCGGTGTTGGCGGCGAGCGCGGCGACGATCACCGGGTGGGCGTCGGGCTCGTTGCGGAGGTAGTCCACCTCGCCGAGGGCGGGGCGGATGGGGAAGGCCAGGGCCTCGGCGCCGAGCGAGAAGCGGGCGTCGACGCCGGGGCGGTTGCCGCGGGCGTCGAAGCGGATCCATCGACCGAGCGGGCTGAGGTAGACGGTGTTGAGCGCGTGCACGACGTGCCCCGCGGAGGCGTCGTCGTCGCGCAGCGTGAGGCGCTGGTAGCAGACGCCCGCGGGCACGCCGGCGCGGCGCAGCAGGGCGGCGGCGAGGTGGCTCTTGGCGTAGCAGAGGCCCTCGCGGTGGCGCAGCACCTCCGAGGCGACGCAGGTGACGCGGCGGCCCTGCGCGTCCCACGAGTGGCGCACCTCGTCGCGCACGAAGACGAACACCGCCTCGGCGAGGGCCACCGGGTCGAGGCCGCGGAGGCGCGCGTCGACGAAGGCCGCGATGTCGGGGGCGTCGGCGTCGATGACCGCCGTGGCCGCGAGGTAGCGCTCGATGGGGTGGGCGGTGCGAAGGGCGTCGGACATCGCTGGGGGACCGACGGTACAACGCCCCCGCGGTGTGGCGTTGACGGATCTCCGGCGTCGGAGGGAGTGTGCGCCGTGACCTCCTCCGCCCGCATGCTGGCCTTCGTCTTCGCGGCGCTCTCGTGCCGCTCGTCTGCTACGTCCGCGGTCGACGACGACCCGCGGTACCTCTGCCGCGTCGACGTGGCGCCCCTGCGCGCCGCACTGCGCGCCGCGGGCGGCGACCCCGCGCGCATCCTGCAGCCCACCACCGCGGCGGGGCTGCTCGCGCTCACGAGCGGGCACCGGCACAAGTTCGTCCTCAACGAGAACGGGATGTTCGTGGTCGCGCCGCTGCCCGCGGACGCGGCGCACAACGAGTACGTGCACCCGATCCTCGGTGACGGCGCGCCGGTGCGCGGCGCCGGGGGGATGACGGTGGTGCACGTCGACGGCCGCGTGACGCGGGTGGTGCTCGACGCGGAGAGCTTCTCGTACTGCACCGCCACGGAGAGCCTGCGGCCGTCGGTGCGCGCGCTCCAGGCGATGGGCATCCCGGCGGAGGCGATCGTGGTCGAGGCGCGGCCGCTCGCGTGCGCGGGGGCGGGCGCGGCGCCGAAGCGCTACGGCGCGGTGATGGTCGGCGTGGGGCGGCGCTTCGAGACGCTGGGGCGGGCGCTCGCGGCGGGCCGGTGGGAGCTCGCGGACTACGAGATGGAGGAGCTCGCCGAGGACGTGGACGAGCTGCCGGGCGCGGCGGCGCCGCCGTCGGTGCGCGTCGACCTCGTGCCCACGGCGCGGGCGTTTCCGACGACATACCTGGCGCCGCTGGCGGCGGCGGTGGCGCGGCGCGACGCGGCGGCGGCGACGGCGGCCTACGGGGTGGCCGCGGGCGGGTGCTACGGCTGCCACCAGGCGGCGGGCAAGGTCGGGATCATGGTGTCGCCGACGCCGGGCGACGGGGTGCCGTGGATCACGCCAGCGGCGACGGCGGGCGATGGGGGCGTCGGGGGCGACGCGCGGTGAGGAGCCGCGGCTTCTATCCCTCCAGGGCGTCGAAGCGCGCGAACACGGCCACCTCGTCGGCGATGCGCCCCAGCAGGCGCAGCCGCGAGGCGCGCACGACCTCGTCCTTGTCCATCACGAAGACCTCCGTGAAGAAGCGGTCGACCGGCGCCCGGAGCGAGCGCGCGATGAGCTCCAGCGCGTCGTCGTAGCGGCGCCCGGCCCACAGCGGCGCGAGCTCCATGCGGGTGCGCGCGAAGGCCTCGATGAGGCCCACCTCCGCGGGCAGCGTGAGGCGCCCGAGGTCGTCGGCCGTGAGCTCCCCCGCCGGGGCCTCGCGCGAGATGTTGAACACCCGCTTGAAGGCCACGCCCAGGTCGGCCGCGGCGGGGGTCTTCCAGAAGGTCGCCAGCGCCTCGACGCGCTCGGCCACGTCGACCGGGTCGTCCTTGCCCGCGGCCATGCACGCCGCCACCGGGTCGCGCCCGTAGCGCTCGGTCAGCAGCACCCGCAGCCGCTCGGCGCAGAACTCCACCACCGTCGCGACGAGGGCCTCGCGGGTCGACCCCGCGGCCGTCGCCGCGGCGAGCATCTTCCCGCTCTCCATGTGGAAGACGTCCCAGGTCCAGGTGGCCATGGTGGTGAGCGAGGTGCGCACGCCGTGGTGCAGCAGCGTGCGCACGATGCCGCCCGCGAGGCGCCGCAGCCCGAAGGGGTCTTCGCTCCCGGTCGGCCGCAGGCCCACCGCGAGGCAGCCCACGAGGGTGTCGATGCGGTCGGCGATGGCCACGATGGCGCCCATGGGGGAGGGCGCCACGTCGTCGGTCGCGCCCTTGGGCTGGTAGTGCTCCCCGACGGCGTCGGCCACCGCGGTGGGCTCGCCGTCGAGCTGCGCGTGGTAGCGCCCCATCTCGCCCTGCAGCTCGGGAAACTCCCCCACGGTGAGCGTCACCAGGTCGGCCTTCGCCAGCACCGCCGCGCGCGACACGTCCGCGGAGTTGCCCCCGAAGCCCTCGCAGAGCAGCGGCGCCAGCTTCGCGAGGCGCCAGGCCTTCTCGCCGTAGCTCCCGAGCTTCGCGTGGAAGACCACCCCGTTGAGGTCGGCGACGCGGTCGCAGAGCGGGCGCTTGCGGTCCTGCTCGACGAAGAAGGCCGCGTCGGAGAGGCGCGCGCGCATCACCCGCTCGTTGCCGCGGCGGATGGTGTCCGGGTCGAGCGCCGTGTTCACCACCGTCAGGAACACCGGCAGCAGCCGCCCGTTGCCCGCCGCCCCGCCGCCCCCCGGGCGCAGCACCGCGAAGTACCGCTGGTGGTCGCGCATCACGCTCTCGATGAGCGCGTCGGGCAGCTTCAGGAAGTCCTCGTCGAAGCGCCCCGCCACCACGAAGGCCTCCTCCACGAGGCCGGTCACCTCGCGCTCGAGGAAGGCGTCCTCGCGCAGCGCGCCGCCGGACTCCTTCGCCGCCGCGTGGAGGGCCGCCATCATGCCCGCGCGCCGCGCGTCGGTGTCGACCTGCACGTGCGCCGCCGCGAGCGCCTCGACGTAGCCGCCCGCGCCCGGGAGGTCGAAGAGGTCCGGCGCGAGGAAGCGGTGCCCGCGCGTGCTGCGCCCCGCCGTGACGCCCGCGAAGGCGAAGGGCACCACGGCGTCGTCGAGGAGCGCGACGATCCACTGGATGGGTCGGCCGAAGGCCACCTCGCCGTCGGCCCAGCGCATGCTCTTGGCGAAGGTGATGCGCCGGCACACGGCCCCGAGCACCTCGGGCAGGAGGGTGCTCGCGGCGGCGCCGGGGGTGCGCTTCACCGCGCGGAGGTAGCGGCCCTTCGGGGTCTCGGCGATGGAGAGGTCGGCGAGGCTGACGTTGTTCTTCCGGGCGAAGCCCTCGGCGGCCTTGGACCACTCGCCCGTCGGGGTCTTCGCGGCGCCCTCGGCGGGGCCGAGCAGCTCCTCCTCGCGGGCCTCGACGGCCGCCGGGACGCCCTCGACCACCACCGCGAGCCGTCGCGGCGTGCCGAGGGTGCGCAGGGTGTCGTAGGAGAGCCGCGCGCGGGTGAGCTCGTCGATGACGAGGTCGGCCAGCTGCCGCAGCGCACCGTCGAGGAAGGAGGTGGGGAGCTCTTCGCAACCAATTTCCAGCAGGAGCGTCGATGCCATGGCGTCGGTGTGGGTATCAGAAGCCCGCTGTTCCGTCGATGCTTCGCGCGGGGCGCTAGAGGTCCATCGGGAGGCCCGCGCGCTGCCAGAGCGAGGTGCCGCCCAGGAAGAAGAGCAGCAGCCCGGCGCCGCCGTAGGTGACGGCGATGCAGTCCGCGCGGGTGATCCCGTCGGGGCCGCGGCGCCAGAGGAAGGCCGCCTGCGCGATGGGGGCGGCGACCATCAGCAGCTCGCGGGTGGTCACCACCTGGGCGACACGCGCGCCGACGAGCACCGCCACCGAGGCCGCGCAGAGGGCGTAGATGATGGCGGCGCTGGTCTTCGGGCCGTGCACCACGGGGTAGGTGGGCACGCCCACGGCGCGGTCGCCGTCGACGTCGCGGAGGTCGTAGAGCACCTCGAAGGTGTGCTCGAAGAGGAAGAAGAACCCGACCACGGCCGCGATGCCGGGCAGCGACATCACCCGCTCGTGCTGCACGCCCAGGAGGGGATAGAGCCCCACGCTGAGCACGAACATCACGGCGCTCATGGAGTTCTTGAAGAGGTAGAGGTCCTTGAAGCGGCGCATGCCCTTCGGGGTGGGGACGATGCGGAAGCTGTAGCCCAGGCCCATCGCGTGGAAGACCACGCGCACGATCGCGAGCGAGGTGGGCAGCGCGACGAAGCCCCAGGCCAGCGAGGCCGCGAGCGCGACGAGGCACCCGGCGACGAGGGCCTTCGCGTGGCGCGCGACGAACTCCGTGGCCGCGATGCCGTTGAGCCGGTCTTCGTCGACGTCGGTGGCGCGGTTGAGGAGGTTGACGATGCACCAGTCGAAGCCGCAGAGCAGCGCGAGCCCGACGGGGTAGGCGCCCATGAAGAGGTAGCCGAAGGTCACGGTGGCGCAGACCGCGATGGCCACGATGTGCAGCCGCAGCGCCGAGGCGAGGTCGTTCACGCGCGGACTCTATACCTGGCCCGTGCGATCCTCCGCGCCCGTCGATGATCGCCCTGGAGACCGCCTGCCTCGCCATCCTCGCGGCGTACTTCGTCGCCCACCGCCGGGAGCCCGCGCTGCTCCGCGACGCCCTGCTGCTCGGCCTCGGCGCGCTCGTCGGCGAGGACACCATGATCCGCGCGTACGGCTTCTACGGGTACTCGCCGGGCTGGCACCTCTTCGTCGACCGGGTGCCGCTGCTCATCCCGACCATCTGGGCGCCGGTGGTGCTCTCCGCCCGCGCCGTCTCCCGCGCGCTCCTGCGCACGACCGACGCGCCGCCGTGGAAGGAGGCCGCCCTCACCGGCGCGCTGGTCACCTTCGACGCGGCGCTCATCGAGCCCATCGCCGTGCGCGCGGGCCTCTGGCGCTGGACCCAGCCCGGCGTGATGACCGTGCCCCTCATCGGCATCGTCGGCTGGGGCTGCTACGCCTTCGCGGCGACGTGGCTGCTCGCCGCGCTGCCTCCCGCGCGGCGGTGGGCGATGATCCCGCTGGCGCTGGTGGCGTCGCACGCGCTGGTGCTGGCGCTCTGGTGGGGCGCTCTCCGCTGGGTGCTGCGGGCCGAGCTGCCGCTGTCGACGACGGCGCCGGCGCTGGCCTTCTGCGCGACGTTGTACACGGTGGCGGTGCTGAAGACGGGCGCCCGGCTGCCGTGGCGCGAGCTGCTCCCCCGGGCGGCGGCGACGGGCTTCTTCGCGGTGCTGCTGGCGAGCCGGGCCGACGCGGCGATGGTGCTGTGGGCGGCCCTCTTCACGCCGCCGTGGCTGGTGTTCTGCGCGCGGGCGCTGCGGGCGTCACCCCCCGAAGACCACCCGCCCGAACCTCGTCGACCGGTGGAAGTTCCCCTGACCCAGTAGCGGCGACCACGCGAGCGAGTCGCGCTGCCCGTCCCTGAACGTGTACAGGTTCATCCGCCAGGTCTCGCCCGCCCTCGGCGGCGCGGTCACCCGCGAGGTGAGCACCGCCCCCCAGGGGAGCAGCATCTCCACCACGTAGCCGTCGCTGGTCTTCGCGGTGCCGCACTCCAGCGCGGGCTCCCACTCCTCGTGGCCGAAGTGCATCACCCCGCTCGGGTCGCGCCCGACGGGCCGGTTGTAGTCGTCGAAGCGCGTCGTCCAGCGCGCGCCGTTGACCCCCACCTGCACCTCGAAATAGTCCCGGTTGTCGCCGAAATCCCCGGGCTGCAGCATCAGCTCCACGCCCGACGCCCGCTCCCAGACGTGCGCGTCGCGCATCGGCGGCGGATAGGGGCTCTGCGCGTCGCGGTCGCGCACCTCGAAGGCCACGAGCAGCCCCGCGTCGCTCCACGCCACGCGCGCGTCGCCGTTGACCCTCGACGCCGGCTCGGGCTGCCCCGTCGTCGGGTGCACGAAGCCCCCGACGCGCCGCGCGCTCGCCCACACGGGCTCGTCCAGCCGGCCGTCCCAGCGCACCGCGCCCGTCACCCTCGGCGCCGTCACCGTCGGCAGCGTCCCGTCGGCCCGGGAGACCACCGCCGTCGCGGGCGGCGCGTTGCCGCGGCACCCGAGCGCGGCGGCCAGCACCAGGGCGAGAGCAGGGCGCATCAGTCGGTTCCGCCCGCGCGCACCGGGGCGGGGGAGAGCACCTCGTGGCCCGTCGCCGCGGCCACTACGGCGTCGGCCGCGAGCAGCATCGGAAGCGCGCGGTTGCCCAGCCACAGCCGCGCCTGGTCGTCATAGAACTCGTTGTTGTTCAGCCCCGACTGGCCGCCCGGGAGCACGTTGCGGCCCTCCGTCGCGTCGGGCATCCCCCGGCGCAGGGCCACCACCATCCGGTAGGTGGGCCCGGAGCCGTAGCTGAAGGACTCGCCCCCGAAGCCCGAGTTGGCCGCGTCGACGCCCCACTGGTCGCCCGGCCGGGGGAAGCCCGGGAGCGTGGCGCGCGGGTCCGTCGCCGGGAGGTTCATCGCCAGCGGAATACGGGTCGGGGTAATCGAGAAGCCCGACACCAGCGCGCCCAGGGAGGATGCGCCGTCGAGGAAGGTCGACAGGATCGACTCGAACTTCACCGTGTGCCGCAGGCCCCACACCCACTGGTCCATGTCGTTGGTGCCGAAGCCGCCGCGGCCAGGCGCCGACGGGGCGGCGCGCAGGAAGGTGAGCGCCCCGTCGAGGGCCGTGAGGGCCACCTCGCGGCTGGTCTCCACGGCCTCGGTTCCGAGCACGTCGAAGTACGCGCTCTCCTGCGTGGCCGGGTTGAAGGACGCGAGCATCTCGGTGTTGCCCGCCCCGCGGCCGCGCAGCATCCGCAGCACCGCCCGCACGCGCCCGACGTTGCCGCCGCCGCCGTTGTCGAACACCCCGTCGGGCAGCCGCTCGTCGCCGAACACCCCGTTGAGGAAGCGGCCCATCCACGCGTTGTGGATGGTGGTCGCGACGGAGAGCTCGCGCTCGTTGGGGACGAGCGAGTGATAGAAGGTCTCGACCCCCGAGTGGGCGGGGTAGCCCGCGGTGCGCCACGCCGTGAGCCGACGCTCGACGCTCTCGTAGTCGGCCTGGTGGGCGCGCCACGCGGCCGCGAGCCGGGCCTCCGGGGTGCCTGCGGTGGGCGTCCCGGCGGCGGCGGTGCGGGCGCTCGCGAGGGCGTCGAGCAGCGCGGGCACGAGGGCCTCGCCGAGGTTGGAGTGGGTGTCGGCCTGGAGCGCGGCCATGGCGTCGCTGTCGAGGGTGCGGGCCGCGACCCCGGCGGTGAGCACGGTGTCGATGCGCGCACCTCGGAAGCCGTCGCCCCAGGGGCCGCCGATGTAAACCGGGTCGTTGTTGAGCGAGTCGTCGCCGGTGATGTTGCCGGGCTGGTTGTTGGCGGTCATCACGTAGCCGCGGGCCGGGTCGAGCGCCGCGGGCGTGCGGTCGAGGGGCACCACGCACTGGTACGGGTCGACGGTGCCCATGGTCTCGTCGATGACGCCGTCGCGCAGCGGGATGTGGAAGCCGCCGTAGGTGGTTCCGTCGAGCAGGCGGCGGGGGTTGGCGCCGGTGCGCCACGAGCGGTCGGCCTCGCGCGGGAGGTACTCGCGGCACGGCACCGCCTGCCAGCCGGCGTAGTAGATCGAGCCGTCGGCGTCGGCGGCGACCTGGTTGAGCGAGGTGGCCAGCATCGAGCGGCTCGCCTCGCGGAACTCCCGCACGTTGCGGGCCTTGCCGTAGCCGTCGTAGGCGCGGAAGGCGTTGCCGCCGTCGAGGCCCACGTAGTCGAAGCTCACCGCGGTGATCACCCCGTCGCCGTCGGTGTCGCCCGGAACCACCACGTCGCCGAGCAGCTGCACCCGCACCTCGCCGGGCACCACCGGGTCGCCGGGCATCACGCGGCGGCCCTCGATCTGGTTGATCCAGCGGCCGTCGAAGGTGACGTAGCGGCTCCAGCGCTCGGTGCGCCCGACGCTCATGAGCGCCGGGACGTTGGCGACGGTGACGGTCTCTTCGGTGACCGTGAGGGGACGGGTCTCGCCGCGGAAGCGCGTCGCGGTGGGGCGGCCCGTGGCGTCGAGCACGAGCTCCTCGCGGTACCAGTCGGTGATGTCGCCGCCGAGCTGGGTGAAGCCCCAGGCGACGCGGCCGTTGGTGCCCATCGCCGTGGCCGGGAGGAAGGTGAGCGCGATGCCCATCTGGTGGATGTCGCCGCCGCCGAGGGTCTGCGTGTCGAGGCCGATCTGGTAGAAGAGCGCGGGGATGGTGAGCGGGAGGTGCCCGTCGGCCGCGAGCAGGGTGCTGCCGTCGCGGGTGCGGCTGCCCATCACGGCCCAGGCGTTGGAGCCGTAGCCCACGTCGGGGTCGCGCATGAGCCGCGCCTGGATCTCGCCGAGGTTGCTCGCGAGCCGGTCGAGCGCGGTGCGCGGCACGGCCATGCTGGCGGCGCCGGGGTGGGTCTCCGGGCGCGGGTCGCGGGGCGGGGCGGCGGGGCGGCGGATGGCCATGGTGCCCGCAGCGGTCTCGAGGCCCCAGCCGTCGGCGGAGCGCGACGCGGCGGGCTGGCGCAGGGGGTTCCAGAGCTCGGGGAGCACGCCCGCGGCGCGGAGCTCGGAGAGGGCCTGGCCGGTGAAGTCGCCGGGGAGGTTGCGGGCGGCGCGGTCGCGGTTGACGTCGTCGGTCTCGAAGCCCGACTGGTAGAGGAAGGTGGTGTTCATCGCGGCGACGTCGCGCACGGTGAAGTTCTCGAGGAGGTCGGACGCGCGGCGGCGGCCGAGCAGCGGCGCGGCGAGCGTGAACTCGCTGGGCGCCGAGAGGGCGCCGTCCTGGGCCTGGGCGATGTAGGCGTTGATGCCGTCGGCGAAGCCCTGGAAGACCTCGCGCTGCTCGGGGCTGAGCAGCCGGAGGATGGCGTCGGTGACGAAGCCCATGCCGACGCCGAGGTTCTGCTGGTCGGTGCGCAGGGCGGCGTCGCCGAGGAGGGCGGCGAGGCGGCCGGTGCCGTAGCGCCGCGCGAGGTCGAGGAAGAAGAAGCGGTCGCGGGCGACGACGAAGCCGTGCGCGCGGGCGAGGTCGGCGCGGTTGCGGGCGTAGAGATGGGGGACATTGCCGGCGGTGCGGAGGATGTGCACCTCGCCGGTGAGCCCGGGGATGTCCCAGCGCTCGGTGACGGCGACGGTGGGGAAGGCGCTGGGCAGTGCGCTGTCGCTGGCGTCGGAGGGTCCGGGCGCGTCGCCGAGGTCGCTGGTGGCGTCGATCGCGGGCGCGTCGCCGCCGGCGTCCGCAGGCGGCGTCGGCGAGTCGGTGCACGAGAGGACCAGGGCAGGGCAGACCGCGAGGAGCCAACGAAGCGTACGCATGGCCTGCATTGGTGGAGGGAAGCTGGTGACGCCGTCAAGGGCCGTCGCGCGGGGGATTAGATGGGGCGCGCGATCACTCCGCCGCGAGGTCGCCGAGCGCGACCCCGAAGGCCCGCTCGAAGAGCCCTGGCTCGTCGCGCAGGAAGCGGTAGCTGCGGTCCTGGCGCAGCATGCCCACGACCACGCTGCGGCTCTGCCACCCCGGCCAGCGCGCCCGCAGCATCGCCGCGTCGCGCACCACGGCGGCCGCGTCGCGGCGCTGGCACCCCACCGCGATGAGCCCGAGCAGCGCGAACTCGTTGAGCGGATCGATGCTGAGCGCGAGGGCGTATCCCTCCCGCGCCCGGTCGAGGTCACCCTCCTCGAAGCTCGCGGTCGCCGCGTTGGCGGCGCAGGTGCCCCGGAAGCTCGCGTCGTCGCTCAGCGCCATCGCCGCGGCGTACCCGGCGCGCGCGTCGTCGTAGCGCCGCTGGTAGTGCCGCCCGATCGCCGCGTACAGCACCGCGTCGGGGTCACGCTCCCACCCCGCGGAGCGCTGCGCGCGCGCCACGCCCTCGTCGAAGCGCAGCGCGCGGTAGAGCGCCGAGCACTCCTCCTTCAGCGCCGGGTCGACCCCGGACTCGTCAGGCACGTAGACGTCGTGCGCCTCGACGTGGGCCCGGCGCAGCAGCGACGCGCGTACGTCTCGCGAGGGCGGCTGTAGCTCCTTCGACTTCACGGCGCCTCCCGGTCGGCGACCATCAGGCTCGTGACGGTGCCGCGCAGTCGTGCCACGGCGCGCGACACCGTCGGCTCGGAGAGGCCCACCATCCGGGCGATCTCCCGCTGGTCGTGGCCGCCCGCGAGGCCGCTGAGCACCCGCCCGTCGCGCTCGTCGAAGCCCGGCGCCGACCTGAGGCGCTCGAGCAGCTCGCGCAGGTGCGTCTCCCCGTCGGGGGCGTCGCCGCGGCTCGGGGGCTCCGGGCCGTCGCCGTCGTCGGGCGCGCCCGCGGCGCCCCGGGTGAGGGCGTGCCTGCGGTCGAGGGCCGCGCGGCGCTGTCGGGTGCGGCGCATCGCGCGGAGCTGGTCACGCAGCTGATCGGCCACCAGCATCGCGAGGGAGCGGGTGATGACGCCGCGCGCGACGCCGTCGAGCCACGCGCCCACGGAGCGCTCGTACGCGAGGGACATGCACGCCCCGCGGGCCTCGTCGGCGCCCATCACGTCGCGGAACTCCCGCGCGACGCGCTCGCACTGCGGGAGCAGCGCGTCGAAGAGCGCCTCCCACCCGTGGCCCGTGCGCTCCAGGTCTTGCAGCCACCCGGCGAGCGCGGCGGCCTCCGGGGTGCCGGGCGCCCGGCGGATCCAGTCGGTCAGGTCTTCCATGGGTGTGTCCGCGCGCCCGCTCAGCGCCCGCCGCCGCCGATGCCGACGGACGCGGTGGTGTACGACCCTCCCGGCAGGTCGCCGCCCCCGCCCGAGACCTTCATCGACTCCGCGCGCTCCGGCGGCAGCCCGGCGAGCAGCAGCGCCTCGACCGCCCCGCTCGCGTGCACCGCCATGCTCCGGTCGTCGAAGAAGAGCCACCAGGTGCGCTGGCCCGCGGCGTCGGGCGCCGAGACCAGCGCCGTCACCTCCGTCGCGGTCGCGGGCGCGTCCGCCGACGAGCGGGTGGCGTCGGGCTCGACCGCACAGCCCTGGAGCGCGGCGGCGAGCGCCATCGCCCCCAACATCAACAGCGCACCGCCCCGTCGCCCCGCCACGCCCCTGCTCATCGTCGTCCGTCCCTTCGTGGTCACCGCGCCCGTCGCGGGTGCTGATTCTCTCCCCGATACGGGGCCACGAACCGACCCGGGATTTCACCCTCGACGAATTATCTCGTCGATGAAATTGCGCGGCGCGCGGTGGCCCCGGTGGGGCTCAGGAGCGCCGGGGCCATCGATGGGGAACGCCCGGCTCCGGAGGAGAGCCATGACGAAGATGTGGATGGTGGGCTGGATGCTCGCGCTCGGCGGCTGTTCGAGCGCCGTGATCGGGGGAGGGGCCACCGGGGCGGACGTCCCGGCGAGCGATGTGGGGGCGACGGCGGTCGACGTGAGGGGGGCGCGCGAGGACGCGGCACGGAGCGATGGAGGGACGCTTGCCGATGTGGAGGCGACCGGCGTCGACGCGAGCGCGGCCGACGTGCCGGTGGTGGAGGATGTTCCGCCCCGTCGGGACACCCCCACGCCCTGGGAACCGCCGCCCCGCACGGGACCGATCAGCTTCGTGGTCGTGCGGTCTGGCGGCAACTGCATCGACTTCTTCCCGCACGAAGACTCCACCGTCTACGAAGACGGTCGGGTCGACTCCTTCGGGTACTACTCATCGGGTAGCCCCTACGAGGACAGGCGCTGGCTCCCGGCGGGGGTCGACAGCGTCCGGAGCGCGCGCCTCACGCTGGAGGCCTCGGGCCTCCTCGACGTCCCGGAGGGCACCTATCACATCCCCCAGGACCGGTGCGAGTCGGTCTCCCTCGAGTATCACCGCGCCGGGCGGGTGTACTCCTGGCTGCTCGAAACGAGCACCGACGACCCGCTGCCGCCGCCCAGCCTGGTGGCTGCGATCGCCGTCGCCGAAGCCTACGTCCGCTCGGCGCGCTGAGCCCGCAGCGGGTGGGGCGTCAGCCGGGTGACGTCCCGCCGTCGGAGGACGTCTCGGCGTCGGGCGACGTTCCGCCGTCGGAGAATCCGCCGTCGGGCAGCGTCGACGGGCAGATGCCGGTCATGGAGATGCAGAGGCCCGACAGGCAGCAGTAGCGCACGCTGTCGGGGTCGCTGCTCGTCCGGCAGGGGTTGCAGTCGAGGTCCGTGCCGCACGACGACGGGCAGGCAATAGGGCCGCTGCCGCAGACGCCGCCGACGCACCGCTGCCCCGGGGCGCAGGCGAGGCCGCACCCGCCGCAGTGGCTGTTGGACGTGCGGGTGTCGACCTCGCAGCCGTTGGTGTCTGCGCCGTCGCAGCTCGCGTAGCCCGTCGTGCAGACCAGGGCGCAGCCGTCGGCCACGCAGCGAGCGGGCGCGTTGGCGCTCGCCGAGCAGACCACGCTGCCGTACCCGAGTCCGTCGGCGTTGCAGACCTGCGCGGTGGTCGCGTCGACGCACCCGCCTGGCGCGCCGGGGGTGCACACCCGGGCGAGGCACGCCCCGGCCGAGCAGGACTGTCCCTCCAGGCACGAGACGGGCGCCTCGTAGCCGAGGCCATCGGCGCGGCACGCGCGACGAAGGGTGCCGTCGACGCACTCGGCGCTGCCGGGGGTGCACACCCGCATGACGCAGCGGCCGTCGAGGCACGACTGCCCGGCCGCGCAGGGGGTGGTGGTGGCGAGCGAGCCGCGGGCGTCGCAGGTGCGAGTGGTCATGGTGTCGACGCAGACGGCGCTCGACGGCACGCACACGAGGCGGCGGCATAGCCCGGAGGGCGCGCAGAAGGCCCCGGCGCCGCAGTCGAGGTCGGCCACGCAGTCGACGCAGCGACCCGCCGTGACGTCGCAGACCATGCCGAGCTGGCTGCACTGGACCGACGAGCGACACGGCGTGTCCGCGACGCACGAGTGGGTGACGCAGCGCTCCCCGGCGTCGCAGTCGAGGTCGACGCTGCACCGGACGCAGCTCTGCGCCGTGGGGTCGCACACCTCGCCCGGGCACATCCGCGAGGAGGTGCAGACGTTGCGAACGACGCAGAGACCACCGGCACACACGGGCCGCTCGGAGGGGCACTCGGGATCGGACGAACACTCGACGCAGCGGCGCAGGAGCGACGAGCAGATCGCCCCGCCCGCGCAGTCACTGGACGAACGACACGTGGGCCCCACGTCGGCCGTGGACACATCGATGGAGGGGACGTCGATGGAGGAGACGTCGATGGAGGCATCATCAACGGAGGGGACGTCGATGGAGGGGACGTCGACGGAGGGGGCATCGTCGAGCGGGGTCACGTCGACGGCGGAGTCCGGTGCTGGGGCATCGTCGACCGCGGCCTCTGGGGCAGCGGCGTCGGGCGCGGGGCTGTCCGCGGCGATCACATCGGAGGCGGCGAGGTCATCGGTCGTCAGCGCGTCGGGACCATCCAACAGGGTGCTTCCGTTGGACGAGCAGGCGAGGCAGCACAGCACGACGCCCAGGACCCCGATTCGACGCATGGGGAAGACTCTCCGGGGCCCCGCGCTCGTGTCAACCCGTCGGGCGGGGCGAAATCGCGCTCACCACCACTCCCAGTGCCAGGGCTCCGTGGGCACCGTCCGGCGGAACCCGAAGCGCCGGGCGTTGCGCTCCAGCCAGCGGAGCACGCCGGGCGTAGAGGTGTTGAGGTCGAGCGCGTGGCCGCTCTGGTGGTTGGAGTGCCCCGGGACCGCCGCGAGGTTGCCCCGCCCCCGCCGGTACGCGCGGTAGAGCGCCTGCTGGTGGGCCATCGTCCGGAAGCCGCTGGCGATGCGCAGCCTCACCCGGTCGCGCAGCGCGGCGTCGCGCATCCGGGTGAAGGCCGCCGCGGTGTGCACCTCCACCGGCTTGGCGTCGAGGCGCGTCACCACGATGCGAACCGCCCGGCCGTCGACGTATCCCTGCGCCGGGCCCTCGGGCACGTTGTCGGAGGTGACCACCGCCCCGTCGCGCCGTCGCGGCGTCGCGCCCGCCGCCGGCGCCGCCGCGGCGACCACCCCCGCCTCGGCCGCCGACTCGTCGATGATCACCACCGCCCCCGCGTCCGACGGGGCCTCGTCGAGGTCGTCCATGACCCCGTCGCCCACCGTCTCGGGGTTGGCCTCCTGGGAGAGCAGCGCCCCGCCCGCGTCGGGCGTCGCGGCCGCCATCGCCGTCGCGACCGGCGCTCGCCCGGCCTGCACCACGCCCACCGCGCTGCCGCCGAGCATGCCCCCGAGGCTCGCGCACAGCGCCGCGAGGGCCACGAGCCCGACGCGCGATTGCGGCGGCGGCGACAGCGGCGTCGGCGGCGGCGGATCAGGCAACGTCGTGGGGAGACCTTCGCTCATCGCTGGCGACGTGGGAGGCTAGCAGGGTCGCGGCGCCGCCCACCCAACGATGTGCGCGGGCCGCGGTGTTCTCCCCACGCCGGACGCTCCCCCCCCACCGTCGGGGGAGGCGCGCCGGGGGGGGTAGACATCCCTCGGGTCGGGCCCGACGTTCGAGAAGCCACAGAGCCGGGCGCTTGACCTGCGGCGTAGGAGTGCGGCACTCACGCCATCGGGCGCAGCGCTCGGCGGCAGACAACGGATGGAGGGTTCTCCCAAGTGACGACGGACGGCGGACAATCAAGCGGACCCCACACCGCCCGCGTGGTGAAGCGGTACAGCAACCGCAAGCTCTACGACACGGTCGAGAGCCGCTACGTCACGCTGCCGCAGATCGCGGAGTACGTCCGCCAGGGCGAAGACGTCCGGATCATCGACAACACCACGAAGGAAGACCTCACGCGGATGACGCTGGCGCAGATCCTCTACGAGGAGGAGCGCAAGCAGAGCCGCCTGCCCCTGGGGGCGCTGAAGGAGCTCTTGCACTCGTCGAGCGAGCGCATCCTCTCGGCGGTGCGCGACACCCCGATGGGCAAGCTCATCGCCCGCGGCGACGCCCCTCCGACCGAAGACGCTCCCCCCGACGAGTCCCCCGAGCCGGCGCCCCCGGCAGCCGCGGCCCCTGCCGCTGCCGCCGCCCCGGCCGAGCCCGGGCGGGTGGAGAAGTTCGTCGAGCAGTCCCGTGAGGCCATCGACCAGTGGCAGCACCGGGTTGACCACCAGATGAAGTCGTTCTGGGAGGGCATCAACCCGATGGCCCAGATCGAGGCCCTCCAGGCGGAGGTTCGGCGGCTCAACCAGCGGGTCGAGGCCCTCGAGGCCGAGCGCCGCCAGGGTGATCCCAAGGCTGATCCGGGGCACCGGGAATAGATCGCCCCCTTGCCAGGGTTCACCACCATGCTTCTCTTGCCGCGCCAAGGAACATGATGGACCCCACGCAACGTCGTAAGCTCTTCGAGGCCGAGGTGCTCCCCCACCTCGACGCCATGCATCGCACGGCCTCCCAGTTCACCCGAAGCCCCAGCGACGCCGACGACCTGGTCCAGGACGCGGTCATCAAGGCGTGGCGCTTCTTCGAGAGCTACGAGCGCGGCACCAACATCCGCGCGTGGCTCCTCAAGATCGTCACCAACGTCTTCTATTCCAAGCACCGCCGCAACACGCTGGAGGGCAACGTCCACGCGATGGCCACGGTCGACCCGATCTCCGACGGGTGGATCAGCGCCTCGTCGATGAACGCCCAGCGCGAGCCCGAGCGCGTGGCCGAGCGCCCGCTGCTCGAGCGCTCGGTGGCCGAGGCGCTGAAAGACCTGCCGGAAGATTTCCGCCAGGTGCTGGTTCTGGTCGACGTGGAAGGGCTGACGTACCGCGAGGTCGCGGAGGCGATGAATTGCCCGATGGGCACGGTGATGTCCCGGCTCCACCGGGCGCGCCGCGCGGTCGCCCTGAAGCTGGGCATCGCGCCCGAGCAGTCGGGCGCCAACAACGAACACGAAGCGGCGAAGGTGGTGGAGATGAACAGCTTCCGTCGCCGCAAGGAGGCATAGACGGATGACCGTGAGTTGCGAACAGGCGACGCGGTGGACCGACGCATGGATCGACGGGGAGCTCGACCCAAGCGCGGCCCTGCTCGTGGAAGATCACCTCGCCGGGTGCGCGTGCTGCCGGGCCGAGGCCGACATGATACGCAAGCTCAAGCGCGGCCTCGGGGCGCTGCGCGAGGACTGCGCGCCGACGGCGCTGCGCTTCCGCATCACGGCGGCCCTCGACGCGTGCGAGCGCGAGCAGGAGTCCGAGCGCGCCGCGGTGGCCCGCAAGAAGCACGCGCGCAACTTCGCGCTGGCGGGCGCGGCCCTCGCGGGCGTGGTGCTCGCCAACGGCATCAAGCTGCGCACCGGGGCGCCGTCGGGCCCGATGACCACGGCGGGGATGCTCCCGGTGGTGGAAGACATCGCCGAGCGCCACGCGCGCGAGCTGCCGGTGGAGGTCACCAACAGTGACCCCGCGGCGGTCACCCAGTGGTTTCGCGGGAAGATGGACATCCCCGTGCGGCCGGTGATGTTCCGGGGGATGACGGCCCGGCTCGTGGGGGCGCGCATCTCCAACGTGCAGAACCAGATGGCCGCGGCGCTCACCTACGACGTCGACGGCCGGCGCATGACCGTGTTCGTGTTCGACAACGCCCGCATGCCGCGCATCGCCGGGTCGACCGCGACGGTGCACGGCCGCCCGACCTACACCACCTCGGCGCACGGCTACACGGTGACCTTCACCGAGCAGCAGGGCATCGGGTACGCCATCGCCTCCGACCTGCCCCCGCAGGAGTGCGCCCGCATCGTGGCCCACGCCGAGATGCGCTGAGAAGGTCAGCACAACCCTGCTGCGCCCCCCGATCCAGCGGTCGGCCGCGCTCGAAATACCCCGCGTATGTCTCGCGCGGCCTCCCTCGTCTCGGGGTGCTCGCGACGGGTTGTGCTGACCTTCTGAGCGTCGCTCAGCGGCCGTCGCGGAGCGCGTCGAGCATCGACTGCACGGCGGCGCGCACGCGGGCGTCGTGGGCGACCACCATGGCGTCGGTGACCTCGTCGCCAGCGCCCAGCTCGGGGGGCACGGGGATGGGCGCGCCCAGGCGGTAGCGCAGGGTGGTGGGCACCGGGATGTGCGGCCACGGCCCGATGGCGAGGCCCCACGGCAGCGACAGGTGCACCGGGAAGACCTCGGCCCGCGCGATGGCCCGCAGGCCCACGGCGCGCGCGAAGCGGTGGCCGTCGCTGAGCACGATGAGGGTCTCGTGGGCGCCCGCGTGGGCCACCGGCACGATGGGCACCCGCGCCTGCAGCGCCAGCCGCGCGTAGCCCGTGCGACCCGCGAACTCGACCTCGTAGCGACGGGAGTACGGTCGCCAGGTATCCCGGTCGCCGCCGGGCATCACCATGAGGTCGCGCCCCCGGGTGAGCGCCTCGCGGGCGAGGATCGGGTTCGCGTGGATGACGCCGCGGCGGGCGAACCAGCGCCCGATGCGCTCGTTGGCGAAGATGAGCTCGTGGCCGGAGGGATGGATCGGGCGCGCGGTGCCGAAGCGCCGGTACCAGAACCACAGGAAGCCCCACACGTCGGGGATGATGGTTCCGCCGGAGTGGTTGGAGACGATCATCACGGGCGAGGGGGGCAGGGCCTCGATGCCCCGCACGTCGACGCGAAACCACCCCCGCGGGCCGAACACCGGGCCCGAGAGCGCGTCGATGGTCTCGAGCACCGTGGCCGCGTCGAAGTGCTCGAGGTCGCGGCCCCAGTCCATGCGGTCGGTGCCACGTAGCAGGCGGTGCAGAAAGGTCTGGGTTCTCTCCAACTGGGTTCTCTCCTGCGCAGCGGCGGACCGTGTCACCAATTGGCGCCTGGGCCCCCGGGCGGCCACCCTGTAAATGCATGCCCGCCTTCACCGACCGCGCCTCGCTCCTCAACCTCCAGGTACGGGGCTGGCGACGGCGGCACGTCGAGACCCGCTCGGGCCGCGTGCACCTCGTCGAGGCGGAGGGCGACGGCGCGCTGCCGCCGGTGGTGCTCCTGCACGGCTTCACCGCCGCGGGCGCCCACTACGGCCCGCTGTTGGAGCGCCTGCGTCGCACCTCGCGCCACGTCCTGGCGCCCGACCTCCCCGCCCATGGCTTCAGCGACTCGCCGGTCGAGCTCGGCCTCGACGCCCTCTACCTCGGCCTCCGCGACGCGCTCGACCAGTGCCTCGACGGCCCCTCCATGCTGGTGGGCAACTCCCTCGGCGGCGCGCTCGCCGTCCGCTACGCCATCGACCGGCCGCAGCGGGTGCTCGGCCTCGCGCTGCTCTCGCCGGGCGGCGCCCCCATGAGCACCCCAGAGCTCGCCGCCCTCAAGGCGCTCTTCGACGTGCGCTCCGACGCCGACGCGCTGGCCTTCGTCGACCGGGTGATGGTGCGCCCCGGCGCGATGCGGCGGCTCTACGCCTACGGCATCCGCGGGGGGTTCGCGAGGCCCGCGATCCGCTCGATCCTCGCGGCGATGACCACGGCGGACTGCCTCCACCCCGAGGAGCTGCGCTCGCTCGCGATGCCCGTGCGGGTGATGTGGGGCGAGCACGAGCGGGTGCTCCCCCCGAGCGGCCGCGCCTTCTTCGAGGCGAACCTCCCGGCGCAGGGGAGGGTCGAGCTGCACCGCGACATCGGCCACTGCCCCCACCTCGACGACCTCGACCACACGACGCGCACCCTGGTGCGCTGGGGCCGGGAGTTCACGCCAGGCGCGCACACCCCGACGCATCGGCACCGCTGAGGCGGGCACCAGGGCGGAGGTCGCGCCTCCAGGGGCGGTGGAGTAGGGTGCCGCCGCGATGTTCAGACATCATGGCCCGGGGCGCTCGTCCCAGGAGAATCGGGTCGTCGCCAGCTACCTCGCCCTCGTCGGGGGCTTCGTCAACTCCGCGGGCTTCGTGGTGATCGGCACCTTCACGTCCCACGTCACGGGCAACGTCGGGCGGCTCTCCAACGACCTCGCAGGAGCCCACTTCGGCGCGGCCGCGACGGCGCTGACGATGCTGTTCGCGTTCTTCTCCGGCGCCCTCGTCGCGAGCATGGTGACCGAGAGCCATTTCTTCGGCCGCAACCCCGCGGGCTACGGCGTGGCGCTGCTCACCGAGGCCGCGCTCCTGCTGCTCTTCATGGGCGCGGCCACCCTCACGCCCGCGGCCCACCCGCGGCTCATGGACCTCTCGGCCGCGATCCTGTGCGCCTCGATGGGCATGCAGAACAGCCTGGTGACCCGGCTCTCCGGCGCGGTGGTCCGCACCACGCACCTCACCGGCGTCATCACCGACCTGGGCATCGAGGCCGGGCGCTGGTTTCGTTGGTGGCGTGTGTCCCTGTCCCAACGGATGCGCGTGAAGCTCGCCTTCGGGGAGAACCCCCCGGAGCGCCCGTCCGGACCCAAGGCCGAGCTGCTCATCACCATCACGGTGTCCTTCGTGGCGGGGGCCATCGCGGGCGCGGGCCTCGGGGCCCGGCTGAGGCACGTCGCGATGGTGATCCCCGCCGTGGCCGTCGCCGCCCTCGGGGTCTACGCCCTGCTACAGCATCGCGGCGAGGAATAGGGGGCCGCGCAACCCGCGCCGTCGACGGGGCATCAAACACCTCGATCGGCGTCTCCTCGGCGGGGCATCGCCGTGGAGACCGACCATGAACACCACGAACTCATCGATGCGCGCTGGCGCCCTCGCGCTGGCGCTCGCGGGCTGCTCGGACGACCCCGCGGCCGCCCCCGACGCCGCGGTCGACGCGGCCGCCCCGACGCCCCTCGTCAGCTGCGTCTACACCAACGCCTTCTCCATGGCCGAGGAGTGCCGCGAGTACACCGACCCCCGGTGGACCGACGCCCTCATCGCCACGGACTGCACCACCGCCCGCGGCACCCTCCGCCCCGGCGTCGCGTGCGCCTACCCCGACGCGCTCGGCACCTGCGACGTCCGCATCCCCAACGTGCGCACCACCCGCCTGACCTTCCCCGGCAGCGAGGCCTCGCGCTGCGCCGCCACGCGCACCGGCTGCACCGTCTTCGCCCGCGGAACCTTCACCCCGAGCGCCCTCTGCGCGAGCGCCGTCGGCGACGCTGGCGCCGCCCCCACGGACGCCGCGACGGGGGGCTTCCCCACCTACCAGCCCGCCGTGCGCGAGTGCCGCGCCCCGCGCCCCGGCGAGGCCCCGGGCGCCTCGGCCGGGGGTCAGGTGTGCACCTGGTCGGCCGTGTCGGGCGCCACCGAGGAGGGCCGACGCTACGACGACTACGCCTCGTGTGATCGCGTGCGCACCCAGCGGCCGTACTACCCGCGGCCCCCGGGGCCGGCGCGCGCCGCCCCCGACACACGCCTCCAGGACCCTGCCTACGCCGCCGAGCTCGCGTGGGTTCGGGGCCAGGTCGAGGCGAGCGCGTGCGTGTGCTGCCACGCCACCCGCACCTCGCCCGCCGGGCCGTCCAACTGGTACATCGACGCGCCCGGCAACTGGATGGACAGCTTCTTCGACTCCGGGCTCGCGCTCGGCGCGGGGTGGGTCGACTCCACCGCCCTCGGCGCCTATCCCGCCGAGCAGAACAACGGCTTCGCGCGCACCACGTCGGGGGTTCCGAGCACCGACCCCGCCCGCATGGCGAGGTTCTTCCAGCAGGAGCTCGCGCACCGCGGGCGCACCCGCGAGTCCTTCGCCACCACACCCCCCTTCGGCGGACCCATCGCCGCGCAGCTCACCTTCATGCCCGCCGCGTGCACCGGCACCGACGGCCTCGGGAGCGACGGCGCGCTCCGCTGGTCGGGCGGCCGCGCGCGCTACCTCTACGTGCTCGAGCAGGGCACGCCGAACCCCGGCGTCCCGCCCAACCTCGACCTGCCCACCGGCACCCGATGGCTCGCGGAGGTCCCCTTCACGGCCGAGCCCTTCGCGAGCGGCGTCGCCTACGGGACCCTCCCCCCCAACGCCACCCAGCGTGTGCCCGCCACCGGCGCGCCCCCCGCGCTCGCCCCGGGCGCGACGTACTACCTCTATGTGCTGGAGGACGTCGGCATCCCGATCACCCGCTGCCTCTTCACCGTCCCCCGCTGACGACACAAAGCCCGCCGCGGGAGTGGCTCCGGCCGCCCCGCCTCGTGTACTCCATCCATCATGGATTACGACCTCAAGATCACCGGTGGGACCCTGGTCGACGGCACCGGCGCCCCCGCCCGCCGCGCCGACGTGGCCGTGCGTGACGGGCGCATCGTGGCGGTGGGCGAGTGCCCCGGCGCGGCGGCCCGCACCCTCGACGCCGACGGGGCGATCGTCACCCCGGGCTTCGTCGACATCCACTGCCACTACGACGGCCAGGTGTCCTGGGACGAGACCCTCTCGCCCTCGGCCTCGCACGGCGTCACCACCTGCGTGATCGGCAACTGCGGGGTGGGCTTCGCGCCGGTGCACGAGCGCGACCGCGCGCGGCTCATCGCGCTGATGGAGGGCGTGGAGGACATCCCCGGCTCGGCGCTCGCGGAGGGCATGCAGTGGAGCTGGGAGAGCTTCCCGGAGTTCCTCGACGCCCTCGCCGCGAAGCCGCGGACCATCGACGTGCTGGCGCAGGTTCCGCACGACGCGCTGCGGGTGTTCGTGATGGGCGACCGCGCCGTGGCCCACGGCGTCGCGACCGCCGACGACATCGCCCGGATGCGCGACCTCGTGCGCGAGGCCCTGCTCGCGGGCGCGGCGGGCTTCTCCACCGGGCGCTCGGACAACCACGTCTCGGTGACCGGCGAGGCCACCCCCGCGTCGGAGTCCGGAGCCGCCGAGCTGGCGGGCATCGCGCGGGCCTTCGAGGGCCTCTCGCACGGGGTCCTCCAGGCCGTGAGCGACTTCGACATGCCCAAGGGGCCCGACCGCTTCGACGCGGAGTTCGACGTCATCGAGCGCATGGCCGAGGGAGCCTCCGGGCACCCGGTGTCCATCTCGCTGATGCAGCGCGACATGGAGCCCGACCAGTGGCGGCGCATCCTGGCGCGGGTCGAGGCCGCCGACGCGCGGGGCGTGCCGATGCGCGTGCAGGTGGCGCCGCGGGCCATCGGCGTGCTGCTCGGCCTCGAGGCGACCTTCCACCCCTTCATGGGCTTCCCCAGCTACAAGGCCATCGCGCACCTCCCGCTGGCCGAGCGCGTGGCGGCGATGCGCGACCCGGCCTTCAAGGCCCGGCTGCTCACCGAGCAGTCCGAGAAGGTCGCCGGGGACGGGAGCAAGATCCCGCCGCTGGCCGACCTGCTGCTCGCGCGCATCGAGATGGTGGCGCTGCGGCTCTTCCGGCTGGGCGTTCGGCCGAGCTACGAGCCCACGGTGGAGCAGTCGCTCTACGCCGAGGCGCAGGCCACCGGGCGCCCGCCGCTGGACGTCGTGTACGACGCGCTGCTCGACCACGACGGCCACGAGCTGCTGTATTTCCCGCTCTACAACTACACGGAGTTCTCGCTCGACAACGTGCGCGCGATGCTCGGCCACCCGCTCTCGCTGCTGGGCCTGAGCGACGGCGGCGCCCACGTCGGCACGGTCTGCGACGCCTCGTACGCCACCTTCGCGCTGATGCACTGGGCGCGCGACCGGGCCGACGGGCGCATCCCCCTGGAGGCGCTGGTGAAGAAGCTCGCCCACGACACGGCGCGCTTCATCGGCCTGCGCGACCGCGGCACCGTGGCGGTGGGCCAGCGGGCCGACCTCAACGTCATCGACCTCGCGAACCTGACGCTGCACCGCCCTCGGATGACGGCCGACCTCCCGGCGGGCGGCAAGCGCCTCGTGCAGGACGCCACGGGCTACCGAGCGACGCTGGTCGCGGGGCAGGTCATCGTCGACCACGACCAGATGACCGACGCGCGGCCGGGGGCGCTCGTGCGGATGGGTCGCGCGGAGGCGTAGCCGGATCCGGACGCGGGCTTGTACCCGCCGCGCCGCTGGACGAAAACGTCCCATGGCCGAAGCCTTCAAGACCTTCCTCAACGCCGCCGTCGTCCGAACCGCCGCAGGCCACCTGCATCGGGCGTGGCCGGACTTCGACGCACGCGCCTTCGAGCGCCGCTCGCTCGCCGGGCTCGACGCGCTGGAGATGAAGGCCCGCGCGATGCACATCGCCGACGCCCTCGAAGCCACGCTGCCGCAGGACTTCGATCACGCCGCGGCGGTGCTCGAAGCGAGCCTCGCGCCGCTCGACGACGAGACCGGCGCGCTCGGCCTCCGGAGCTGGGGCCTCTGGCCCGTCGGGGAGTTCGTCGCGCGCCGCGGCATCGCCCACCCGGCGCGGGCGCTGACCGCGCTGCACGCCATCACCCAGCGCTTCACCGCCGAGTGGGCCATCCGTCCCTTCATCCTGGCGCACCCGCAGCTCTGCTGGGACACGCTCGCCCGCTGGGCCGACGACCCGAGCGAGCACGTGCGCCGGCTCGTGAGCGAGGGCAGCCGGCCGCGCCTCCCGTGGGGCATGCAGCTGAAGGGGCTCATCCGCGACCCGTCGCCCACGCTGCCGCTGCTGCGCGCGCTACAGGACGACCCGAGCGAGTACGTCCGCCGCAGCGTCGCCAACCACCTCAACGACATCGCCAAGGACCACCCGGCCCTCGTCGCGCAATGGCTCGGCGCCCACCTGCCGGGCGCGTCGGCCGAGCGGCGGGCGCTGCTGAAGCACGCGAGCCGCACGCTCATCAAGCAGGGCCACGCGGACACCCTCGCGGCGTGGGGGCTCGGTCGTCGCATGGAGGGCGAGGCCTCGCTCGCCGTCTCGCCAAAGCGCGTGTGTGTGGGCGAGAGCCTGCGCCTCGACGTCACCCTGCGGTCGGCGTCGCCGCGCCCGCAGAAGCTGGCCATCGACTACGCCGTGCACCACGTGAAGGCGAGCGGCGAGACGACGCCCAAGGTGTTCAAGGGCTGGGTGCTGGAGCTCGGTCCTCACGAGGAGCGCGCGCTCAGCAAGGGCCACTCGATGCGCCTCATCACCACGCGGCGCTACCACGCCGGGGCCCACGGCGTGGACCTGCGCGTCAACGGCGAGGTGGTCGCCACCGCGGGCTTCGACCTGCGGGTCACCCCGGCGTGATGCGCCGGAGGTCGAGGCCGCCCGGGTACATGTACGAGGTGTACGGCGCGACGCCGTAGACCTTGAGCCCGATGCCCTGCCCGCCGGGGCTCCGCAGGCGGTGGTCGCCGGGCGCGATGGGGAGCGTGTAGATGGTGAAGCCACCGACGTCGGAGGACGAACCGCGCAGCGCCACGCCGTCCATCTCCAGCGTGCCCCCGGCGGTGGTCACCACGTTGATGAAGTTGGAGACATACGACGCAGGCACGGTGAAATCATACGAGCTGCGGTATTGCTCCACCGGCACCTCGATGACCATCGCGGGGTCGCCCGCCATGGCGCGGTCGAAGCCCTGGCCGCGCATGAACTGCACCGGCAGGAAGGCCCCGGTGCCGCGCACGATGAAGTGCTGCGCGGTGGCGAGGTCAAGCACCTGGCCCGCGGAGAGGGTGACGGGCGCGTGCACCGAGGGCGGGTCGAAGGTGAGCTCGTTGCCGTCGACGCGCGACACGATGCGCACCGCCGACGCCGTGGTGGCGCCGCGGTCGCGCAGGCCCGAGACGACGTACTCGCGGCCCCAGGTCTCGTTGGGCAGGAGCTGCTCCTCCAGGTGGTCGCACGCGGGGTTGTCGAGCGGAACGTTGGTGCAGTCGTGGCCGACGAAGACCGCCACGCGCTGGCTCGACTCGATGGTGGTGCCGGTGATGTCGCCGCGGTCGGCGCCCACGAGCTGGAGCACGTCGCCGGGGCCGAGCTGGAAGGTGCGGGTCTCCCCGGCGTTCATGCGCGGGACGCCGGTGCCGGGGCGGATGGCGCTCGACGCGCGCACCGTCACCGAGGTGGTCTCGCCGGTGACCGCGACCACCGAGGCGAAGCCGCCGAAGTAGAAGGTCATCGGGTTCTCGCCGCCCGGCGAGTACGGGAAGTTGGGCCAGGTGACGACCGTGTAGCGCTGCGAGAGCACGCCCTGCGGCAGCAGCAGCGAGGCGTCGTTGGTGTACGAGAACGACCCGTTGGGGCGCGAGAAGGTCAGCGGGTTGAACTGGTACGCCGTGATGGGCCCGTCGCTGTGCACGTGGTACGCGCCGCCCCGGCGTAGCGTGGAGACCGCGGCGTCCCAGGGGATGCAGAACTCCCCGATCTGCACGCAATTGGGGTTGAGCTGCACGAGGTCGACGACCCACGGGAGGGTCACCGTCTCGACGGCGCCGGGCGCCAGCTCGACGACCCGCGGGGCGGTGAGCGAGCCGCCGGTGAGGGTCGCCCGCACGGGGTAGACCTGCGGGTTGGTGAGCACCACGGCGAACTCGAAGGCCGGGTTGAGCCCCGCGTTGGGCGTCACCGTCGGCCAGTAGTCGCAGCCCAGGTACGAGTTGCCGAGGGCGCTGTCCGAGCAGCGGTCGACGCACGCGCCGGCGTTGCAGGTCTGCCCGGGGCCGTCGCAGAGCGTGCCCTCGGTGTAGCCCGAGCCGTCGTCGCGGCAGGTCTGCGCGCGGGCGGGCATCGCGGGGTCGCAGCGCGCCGTACCCGGGTTGCACGCGAGGCACCCACGGCCCTGCACGCACAGGGGGGTGGGCGAGGCGCAGGCCTGCCGGTCGACCACGTTGCCCTCGGCGTCGCAGGTGTAGCGCGTGTCGCCGGTGCAATAGATCGTCCCCGGGACGCAGAGCGACGGGGCGTCGACGGGAGGGGGCGCGTCGATGCGGTTCTCGATGTCGGCGCGGGCGCCTGCATCCGCCGGGGTGAGGGGGCGCGGCTCGTCGGCGCAACCGAGCCAGAGGGCGCACGCAAGCGGGGCGAGTCGTCGGGGGTGCATCGCGGCGGCGATGATATCCCTTCAGATGCGCTCGACGGAGAGCACCCCCTTCACCTTCTGCAGGGCCTTCATCACGCCCTTGAGCGAGCCGAGGTCGGTGATGGTGAAGGTGAAGAGGTTGACCGCGCGCTCCTCCTCGGCGGCGCGGCAGTTGGCCTCCTCGATGTTGACCCCGCACTTGGAGAAGGTGTTGCCCACCTCCGCGAGGAGCCCTGGGCGGTTGGCGGTGATCACCCGCAAACACACGGGCCGGGACATCTTGGCGCCCTCGTCCCAGCTCACGGTGACGCGGCGCTCGGGGTCGATGTCGAGGCCCTTGGTGCAGCTCCGGCGGTGCACCGAGATGCCCCGGCCGCGGCTGATGTACCCGACGATCTGGTCGCCGGGCAGCGGCGAGCAGCACTTGGCGAAGCGCACCAGGATGTTGTTCTCGCCGTCGACCAGGATGCCGTTGGAGTCGCGGCCGGTGACCTTGCGCATCACGCGCTCCATGGTCCCCTGCTTGATGTCCGAGGGCGCCTGGCTCTCCGGCGGCATCAGGCTGCGCACCACGGACTCGGCGCCGTAGCGCCCGTAGCCCACCTGGATGATGAGCTCGTCGACGCTCTGGGCCTTGGCGTCCTCGAGGGCGCGGCCGAGGGCGTTGGTCTTGAGCACCTTGGCGAAGCTCAGCCCCGCGGCGTGCAGCGCCCGCTCGATGAGGTCGCGGCCCAGCTTGAGCGCCGACTCGCGCTGCTCGGCGCGGATGAAGCTGCGGATCTTGCTGCGCGCCCGGGAGGTGACCGCGAACTCCAGCCAGTCCTTGTTGGGGTGCCGGTTGGGGTCCGTGAGGATCTCCACCACGTCGCCCGAGCGGAGCTGGTAGCGCAGCGGCACGATCTGCCCGTTGACCCGCGCGCCGGTGCACTTGTTGCCGACGTTGGAGTGCACCGCGAAGGCGAAGTCGACCGGCGTCGCCGTGCGCGGAAACACCTTGATCTCCCCGCGCGGCGTGAACACGTACACCTCGTCCTGGAAGAGGTCGACCTTCACGCTCTCCAGGAACTCTTGCGGGTCTTTGAGCTCCTGCTGCCACTCCATGAGCTGCCGCAGCCAGTGGAAGCGCTGGGCGTCCTTGTGGTCGATGGCGTGGCCCGCGACGTTCTTCGGGCGCTCCTTGTACTTCCAGTGCGCGGCGATGCCCTGCTCGGCGATGCGGTGCATGTCGCGGGTGCGCAGCTGCACCTCCATGCGCTCGCGGTCGGGGCCCAGCACGGTGGTGTGCAGCGACTGGTACCCGTTGGGTTTGGGCAGCGCGATGTAGTCCTTGAAGCGCCCGGGGATGGGGGTGAAGAGCGAGTGCACCACCCCGAGCACGGCGTAGCAGTCGGCGGCCGACTCGACCACGCCGCGGAAGGCGATGACGTCCCACACCTGCTCGAACTCGCTCTTGGAGGCCTGCATCTTCCGCCAGATCGAGTACAGGTGCTTCACCCGCCCGGTGACCTCCGCGGCGAAGCCCGCCTCGGCGAAGCGCTCGGAGAGCAGGGCCTGCGTGCGGTGGATGTACCCGTCGCGCTGCTGCACGAGCGCGGTCACCTTGCCCGAGACGAGCTTGTACCCGTCGGGGTTGGTGTGCTTGAAGCCGAGGTCTTCGAGCTCGGACTTCATCCACGCGATGCCCAGGCGGTTGGCCAGCGGGGCGTAGATGTCGAGGGTCTCGCGCGCGATGCGCTCCTGCGCCTCGGGCTTCATGTGCTCGAGGGTGCGCATGTTGTCGAGTCGGTCGGCGAGCTTCACGAGCAGCACGCGGATGTCGCTCGCCATGTGGAGCAGCATCTTGCGGAAGTTCTCCGCCTGGGCGTCTTCCTTCGAGGAGAAGCTGAACTTCGACAGCTTGGTGACGCCGTCGACGAGGAAGGCCACCTCCTCGCCGAACTCCTTCTGCACGTCGTCGAGGGTGGCCTTGGTGTCCTCCACCGTGTCGTGGAGCAGCGCGGCGCAGAGCGAGGCCGAGTCCAGGCGCAGCTCGGTGATCACCTTGGCGACCGCGATGGGGTGCGTGAAGTACGCCTCGCCGGACTTGCGCTTCTGCCCCTCGTGGTGTCGCTCGCCGAACTCGAACGCGCGCCGCAGCAGCCCGACGTCGGCCTCGGGGTGATAGCGGGTGACCTGCTCGATAAGCTCTCCAAGCGCGTCCATTGCGGTTCACTATGCCCACGGACTTCGAAAGGGCAACGAAGCTACGCGACCTCGTCGCTTGACAACGGGTGCCCAACCGGACGACCCCTCCCGCCCATGATCGACCTCGCGGGCCTGCTGGAGCGCACGAGCCGTACCTTCGCGCTCTCGATCCCCCGGCTCCCGGAGCCCACCCGCCTCGCGGTCACCCTGGCCTACCTGCTCTTCCGCATCGCCGACACCTTCGAGGACGCTGCCGTGTGGCCCCGCGAGCGTCGCGTCGAGGTCCTCGTCGACTTCATGGCGCTGCTCGATCAGCAAAACCAGAGCCCCGACGGTCGGCCCCCCGCCCGCGCCACAGACGTGGCCCGGCACTGGTCGGCGCTGCGCCCCTCCGAGCACCAGGGCTACGTCGACCTCGTGGCCGCCACGCCCGGGGTGCTCGACGCCGTCGCGGGCCTGTCCCCGGCGTCGCGCGCCGTGGTGCTCCGCCACGCGAGCCGCACCGCCGAGGGCATGCGCCGCTTCGTCGAGAACAGCTACGAGGACGGCACGCTCGACCTCTCCTCGCTCGAGGAGCTGCGCGACTACTGCTACGTCGTCGCGGGCATCGTGGGCGAGCTGCTCACCGACCTCTTCCTGCTCGACGCCCCGGCGCTCCAGGCCTCCGCGCACGCGCTCCGGTCGCGCGCCCGGGACTTCGGCGAGGGCCTCCAGCTCGTCAACATCCTCAAGGACGTGAGCGACGACGCCCGCGACGGCCGCACGTACCTCCCGCCCGACACCGACCGCTCGGAGATCCTCGCGCTCGCCCGCGCCGACCTCGCATCGGCCGCAGAGTACGTGCTCACCCTCCAGCGGGGCGGCGCGCCGCGCGGCTTCGTGGAGTTCACCGCGCTGCCGGTGCTGCTCGCCGTCGAGACGCTCGCCCTGCTGGAGCGCGACGGCCCGGGCGCGAAGCTCCCGCGCGAGCGGGTGATGACCCTGGTGTCGGAGCTCGACGCGCGCCTCGACGTGGGAGCCCCCGCGCTGTGAGCGCCGAGCGGCTGCACCGATCGCACGGCACCGGGCTCTTCGAGCCGTCGCAGTTTCGCGCGCTGGGCGAAGGCTGCGTGTTCGAGCCCGGGGTGATGGTCTTCCACCCCGAGAACATCTCCCTCGGGCGCAACGTGTACGTCGGCCACCAGGCCATCCTGAAGGGCTACTACCGCAACGAGATGACCATCGGCGAGCAGACCTGGATCGGCCAGCAGTGCTTCTTCCACAGCGCCGGCGGGCTCACCATCGGGGCGCGCGTGGGCATCGGGCCCGGGGTGAAGATCATCACCTCGGTGCACGCGGAGGCGGGCCGGGACGTCCCGGTGCTCTTCTCGCCGGTGGAGATGGCCGCGGTGGTGATCGAGGACGACAGCGACCTCGGGGTCAACAGCGTGATCCTGCCGGGCGTGCGGGTGGGCCGCGGCGCGGTGGTGGGCGCCGGGGCGGTGGTGACCGAGGACGTGCCGCCCTACGCCGTGGTGGCGGGCGTGCCGGCGAGGGTGTTGAGGATGCGGCCGTGAGGGTGGAGCGCTTCGCGGTGGTGGTGTTCGCCTTCCACGAGGTGGAGAACGTGCCGACGGTGCTGCGGGAGATCCACGCGTGGCTGCGCGCGAAGGGCCCCGGGCACGAGCTGATCTTCGTCGACGACGGGAGCACCGACGGCACGCTGGCGGCGGCGCGCGAGGTGCTCGCGGGCGACCCCCACGCGACGGCCTTCTCGCTCGGCGCCAACCGGGGCATCGGCGGCGCGCTCAAGGCGGGCGTGACCAGCGCGACGGCCCCGTGGGTGACCTTCCTGCCCTGCGACGGGCAGATTCCGCCCGGCGAGCTCGACGTGCTGCTCGCCGAGGCCGAGCGCTCGGACAGCGACGTGGTGTTCTCGGTGTACCGCGACCGCGACGACGGGTTGCTGCGGAAGGTGTTCTCCGCGGGGGTGCGAGGGATGATCCGCGCGGTGCACGGGGTGACCATGCGCTCGGACGGGCCGTACCTCTTCCGCCGCGAGCTCTTCAGCGCGCGCGAGCTCGCGCCCGACAGCTTCTTCCTCAACTTCGAGTTCCCCATCCGGGCGATGCAGCGGCGGGTGCGCTCGTCGGTGGTGACCATCGAGTGCGTGCCGCGCCGCGCGGGTCAGAGCAAGAGCGCCGGCTGGCGCACCGTGTACCGGGTGGGCCGCGACCTGCTCGACCTCAAGCGCCGGCAGCTCCGCGGGCGCTGACCCCGCCGTTGGGGCTCATCGTTGCCCTCATCGTGCGCAGGGCGTTTGCAGGCTGGGGTTCCGCGCGTTGGCGCGTCACCCCAGCCTGCAAGCGCCCTGCGCACGATGAGGGCAACGATGAGCTGTTGGGGGGGCAGGGCGACCGTGCACCGCGGTTGACACCCCCGGCCGCGAACGCCGTCCCACGCGCCGGGGCGTGAAGGGTGCTACAAAGCCGGAGATCACGCGGTGAGCGGCGCTGGCCCGCCCCGTGCGTCGCGCTCGCGGAGAGGATGAACCAAAACCCATGAAGACCTTTCCCCAACCGATGTTCCTGATCGGGTCGCTGGCGCTGTTGGCGGGGTGCGCGAGCGACGCGTTGAGCGTCCAGGGCACCGCGGTGCTCACGTCCACGGTCGCGGGCCAGACCCCGACCCGCATGGGCTTCGACTTCACCGCCCGCGCCACGGCCCTCGAGGCGGGCTCCGGGTTCACCGGGAGCTGCGCCCGCGTCGCCAACCGCTGGGAGGTGCAGGTCGCCCGCGAGTCTCCCGGGGCCGCGGAGTTCAAGCGCTTCACCCTGAGCATCCCGGTGCCTTCGGGCGTCACCCGCGAGAGCCCCACGGCGAACTTCGTGGTGGGCGACTCCACCTTCACCGCCAGCGGCACCTGCGTCGACACCACCACCACCGTCAGCGACGGGCTGCACGTCGTCACGCGCTGCACCGGCGTGCGCGCCCCCGGCGACAGCCGGGTGATCGAGGCCGACATCAACCTCGTCTTCACCAACTGCGCCCTGGAGTGACCCGGCGGGCCTTCGCGCTCGGCGCCGTCCCCGCGGCGCTCTGGTTCACTGCCTACGCCGCTCCCTCGGTCGCCTACCGCGACGCGGGCGAGCTCACCGCCGCCGCCTTCCTGCTCGACGTCGCCCACCCGACGGGCTTCCCCGTCGACGTGCTCCTCGTGCGCCTCGCGATGCTCGTGCCCATCGGCGACGTGGCCTTTCGCGCCAACCTCGCCGTCGGCGCGCTCATGGCCCTGGCCTGCGGGTGCGCCTCGGCGCTCGCCCACCGCCTCCTCCCGGCGCTGTCCCCGCCCACCCGCCTCGCGCTCTCGGCGCTCCCCGCGGCGGCCCTCATGGCCTCCTCGACGGTGCTGCGCGCCGCGACGGCGATGGAGGTCTACGCGGGCTCGCTGCTGGTCACCCTCGCCGCCCTCACGCTCACCGAGGGGCGCGCGCCCGTCGCCGCGCGGCGCCGCCTCGCCGGGCTCGCGCTCGGCCTCACGCTCGCGATGCACGTCACCACCCGCGCCGCGGCGCTGCTCGCGGTGGCCCTGACGGCGTGGCCCGCGTTGCGCTCGGCCCGCTGGCCCGCCCGCGCGCGGACGCTCGCGCCGGTCGCGGCGCTCGGGCTCGTCGGGGCCCTGGTGGTGACCTACCTCCCGCTCGCCTCGCGGCGCGACGGGCCCATCGACTGGGGCGACCCGGAGACCCTCGCGCGCTGCTTCGATCACCTCACGGCGCGCACCATCCGTGCGGCCTACGCCCACCGCATCCTGGTGCCGTGGCGCCTCCCCGAGGACCTCGCCACCGCCGCGCGCACGCTCGTCGAAGACCTCGGCGCGCTGCTGGCGCTGCTCTCCGTCGCGGGGGCCCTCGTGGCGGCGCGGCGGCGCGCGGCGTGGCCGGTGCTCGCGATCACCCTGCTCGACCTCGCCTACGCCGTCGCGGTGAACCCCATGGGAACCATCGACCGGCAGACCCTCTTCGTCACCGAGGCGGGGGCGGCGATCCTGGCCGCGCTCGCGCTGGGCGTCCTGGTCGAGCGCGTCGCGAAGGGGCGGGTGGAGCTCCCGCTGGCCGCGGCGGCGGCGGCCCTGGCCGTGGTGACGCTCGCCCGGCGCGACGCCCGCTGGGCCGGCGCGGCGGACGGCTGGGCGGCGGGCGAGGTGCTGGGCGGCGCGGGGGCGCTCGGGGCGGCGCCGGGCCGCGCGGTGGTGCTGTGCACCTCGGACGACGCGTGCGGCGGGGCGATGTACGCCCAGTGGGTGGAGGGCGAGCGGCCCGACGTGACGGTGATGCCGCAGAGCTTCCTCGGCGACCCGTCGACGTGGCGTCGCCTGGAGGCCCGGCGCTCGCTGCTCCACCCCCCCGCAGACCCGGTCGCGGGGGCCGCGCTCGATGCGTGGCGCCTGCGATGGCTGCTCGCGCACGCGGCGGGGCGGCTGCGCTGGGAGGGCGACGGGAGGGACACCCCGTGGATCGCGCTCACGCCGGGGGAGACGCCCGTGTTCGCGCGGGTGGCGGCGGACGAGGGCTCGGCGGCGGACGCCGCGGTCGATCGCGACGCGGCGGCGTGGGTGCGGGCGAGGGCGCCGGGGGAGGGCGTCGGGGCGCGGCGCATCGGGGCGATGGTGCTCTTCGCGGCGGGGGTGAGGGAGGCGCGGGGCGAGCTGGCGCGGGGGGTTCCGCTGTGGCGCGCGGCGCTGGCGGAGTGGCCCGAGCACGCCGCCGCGTGGACCAACCTCGGCCTCGTCGCCGCCCGCGCGGGGCACCTCACCGAGGCCGTGGCGATGACCCGGCGGGCGCTCGACCTGCAGCCCGAGCGCCCCCGGGCGTGGCGCAACCTCGCGGACTACCTGGCCGCGACCGGCGACCCGGAGGGCGCCGCGGAAGCCCGGCGCGAGGCGGCCCGGCGCTGAATTCCGCCTGGCGGGCGCGCGAGGCGTACGCTCGACGGCGTGATGAAGCGACACGCTTACGGGACGGGCCTGGTGGTGATCCTCGCGGCCCTGGCCGGGTGCAGCAGCGGCGATACGCCGGGCACGGACGCAGGGGTCGTGAAGGAGGACGCCCCGGTCATCGTGGACGTGGGCACGGACGTGGGCTTCGACACGGGTCCCGACGTGCGCACGGACACCGGCACGGACACGGGCGCTGACACCGGCACGGACCTGGGCGCCGACACCGGGACGGATGCAGGCCTCGACGTGGGCACGGACGCGGGCGCGGACGTGGGCACCGACGCGGGCACCGACGTGGTGGACGTCGTGGACGTCGTGGATGTGCCGGACGTCGACGAGTGCGGCGACGGCGGCGTGCGGGTCGACGGCGGCGCGTGCCTGCGCTGCGGGGCCGGCGAGCGGGTGTGCGGCGGAGCGTGCGTCGGCGCGGCGGATCCGGCCAACGGGTGCGGCGCGGCGACGTGTGCGCCGTGCGCGCTGCCCAACGCGACGGCGTCATGCGCGGCGGGGGCGTGCGCGGTCGCAGCCTGCGGGTCGGGCTTCGCGGACTGCGACGGCGACGCGGCGAATGGCTGCGAGGTCGACACCCGGCTGTCGGTCGCGCACTGCGGGGCGTGCGCGCGGGCGTGCATCACGGCCAACGCGACGCCGGTGTGCGCGGCGGGGCTCTGCGCGGTGGCGTCGTGCGCCCCGTTCTACGCCGACTGCGACGGCGCGCCCGGCGACGGCTGCGAGGTCGACACCCGCAACGACCTGAACCACTGCGGCGGCTGCGGGCGCGCGTGCCGGCTGTCTCGGGCGACGGCGCGCTGCGAGGCCGGGCAGTGCCGCGTCGCGGCCTGCGAGGCGGGCTTCGGCGACTGCAACGGCGACGAGGCCGACGGGTGCGAGACGCCGCTGGCGGCCGACCCGAACCACTGCGGCGTGTGCGGGGTGTCCTGCCCGGAGGTGTGCCGCGGGAGCGTGTGCGAGGCGTGCTCCGCGGGGAGCCAGGGGTCGACCTGCCGCGGGGGGTCGATCTGCCGCTGCGACAGCCTCGGGTGCGCGTGCCGGACCTGAGCGCGGCGGGCAGAACCCACCTCGCAGATTGACAACCATCGGCCCGACTTCCTATAGGGATCTCCCGTGCGCCGAGTGGCGCGCGGTGGCCCTCTCCGCCCTCGCGCTCTTTTCGGCTGTCCCTCGACTGCCCCAGCGCGACGCGAGTGCCTCGGCTCCCACCGCCCCCGCATTCGTGCGCCGGGTAGTGGACATCGATGCGCTCCGGGGCGAAGGGGAGGGCGTTGGTCCGAAGCAGCAGTCCGGAGGCGAACGATCCGATGAGCGCCAAGCGAACGAAGTTCATCTTCACCACCGGCGGCGTGGTGTCTTCCATCGGCAAGGGCCTCGCGTCGGCGTCCATCGGGGCGCTGCTCGAGGCGCGCGGTCTACGCGTGACCTTCGTGAAGCTCGACCCGTACATCAACGTCGACCCCGGCACGATGTCGCCGTACCAGCACGGCGAGGTCTACGTGACCGACGACGGCGCCGAGACCGACCTCGACCTCGGCCACTACGAGCGCTTCACCAACGCGCGCCTCACCCGCGCCAACAACCTCACCACCGGCAAGATCTACCAGGCCGTCATCTCCAAGGAGCGGCGCGGCGAGTACCTCGGCGCGACGGTGCAGGTGATCCCGCACATCACCGACGAGATCAAGGCGCGGGTGCGCGAGGCCACCGCCGGCGCCGACGTGGCCATCGTCGAGATCGGCGGCACCGTCGGGGACATCGAGTCGCTGCCCTTCCTCGAGGCCGTGCGCCAGCTCAAGCTGGAGGCGGGCGCCACCAACGCGGTGAGCGTGCACGTCACCCTGGTGCCGTGGATCGGCGCCGCCGGCGAGCTCAAGACCAAGCCCACGCAGCACTCGGTGAAGGAGATGCGCGAGATCGGCATCCAGCCCGACGTGCTGCTCTGCCGCACCGACCGGCCGCTGTCGCAGTCCATCAAGGAGAAGATCTCCCTCTTCTCCAACGTGCCGACGGACATGGTCATCTCGGCCCTCGACGTGGGCTGCCTCTACGAGCTCCCCGCCGCGCTCCACGCCGAGCGCCTCGACGACCTGCTCTGCGAGCGGCTCAACATCTGGTCGCGGCTGCCCGACATGGCCCCGTGGCAGCGCGTGGTCGAGCGCTTCACCCGGCCCTCCCGCGGCACCGTGCGCGTCGCCGTCGTCGGCAAGTACGTGCACCTGCGCGACTCCTACAAGAGCCTCAACGAGGCGCTCATCCACGCGGGCATCGCCAACGACTGCCGCGTCGACCTCACCTTCGTCGACAGCGAGGCGCTGGAGTCCGGCGCCGACGAGGTGCTGCGCACCCTCGGCGACAGCGACGCCATCCTGGTGCCCGGCGGCTTCGGCGAGCGCGGCGTCGAGGGGAAGATCAGCGCCATCCGCTACGCCCGCGAGAAGGGCATCCCCTTCTTCGGCATCTGCCTCGGGATGCAGCTCGCGGTGGTGGAGTTCGCCCGCCACGTCGCGGGCATCGCGCGGGCCAACAGCGCCGAGTTCGACCCGCAGGCCCCCTCGGTCATCGACCTGATGCCCGAGCAGCGCGGGGTGCGCGACAAGGGCGCCACGATGCGCCTCGGCGCCTACGCGTGCGTGCTCACGCCGGGCTCCGTGGCCGCCGAGGCCTACGGCGCGACGGAGATCTCCGAGCGGCACCGGCACCGCTACGAGTTCAACAACGACTACCGCGAGGCGCTCACCGGGAAGGGCCTCGTGCTCTCGGGCACCTCGCCCGACAAGAAGCTCGTGGAGATGATCGAGCTCGGCGGGCACCCGTACTTCGTGGGGTGCCAGTTTCACCCCGAGCTGAAGTCCCGGCCGATGGCGCCGCACCCGCTCTTCGTGCGCTTCGTGCGCGCGGGGCTCGAGCGCGCCACCGCCGTCGCCGCCAAGGCGCGCGACGAGCGATCGTCGCAGGCCCCCTCCAGCGTCGTGCACTGAAGCGACCGTCCCGCGCGCGCGTCGCTACGGCGCGTGCCACTCCACCGCGGTGCCCACCATCCGCACGCGGCCGCCGCGCAGGGGCCGCGCGTCCACGTCCACCACGGCGTCGGCGTTGGCCTCGCACGCGGCCCGCTGGAGGGCCGTGCGGCACTGCTCGGGGTGGGAGTCGCTGCACTCCGCGGTGACCACCGCGATGGCCTCGCGCGGGGTCGACGGGCCGTGGTCGGTGTGCAGCGGCGGCGCGGCGCAGGCCTCGGCGCGCGGGGTGCGCCGCGCGTTGATCATACGGAAGTGATGGGAGGGGCCGCTCGAGCAGCCCAGCGAGAGGGCGAGCGCCAGGAAGACCGTCGGTCGCATGCCGCGCAGGATGCGCGATGCGCCCCGCGGGCGTCTAGCGTCCGCGGTGGTGGCGCCCGCGCGCGGGCTCGACCGGCGGCGGGGGGGCTGGGGGCGGGGGCGGGGGCGGCGGGGCGAGCACGGTCGGCGGCTCGACGGGCGCGTGCACGCAGCGGAACCCGAGGGTGGCCAGGCGGAAGGCGGGGTTGGCCGGGACGCGCGCGGTGGTGCGCAGCGCGGCGGCGGTGCCGGAGTACCAGTGCCCCCCGCGGGCCACGCGGTTGGTGCCCCCGGCGGCGCCGGTGGGGTCGGTGGCCGGGGCGGCGGTGTAGAGGCCGAACCAGTCGCCGGTCCACTCCATCACGTTGCCGGCCATGTCCAGCACGCCGAAGAGCGAGGCGCCCGGGGTGAAGGCGCCCGCCGGGGCGGTGGCGCCGTGCGAGTCGCTGCCCGGGAGCGACGCCGCGGGGCGCGACAGGTTGCTGCGGGTGAGCAACGCGATGCAGTCGGCGTCGCAGGCGTTGACCCGGTCGAGGGAGGGCGCGGCCTCGCCCCAGGGGTAGGTGCGGGTCTCGGCCCCGCGCGCGGCGAACTCCCACTCCGCCTCGGTGGGCAGCCGGCCGCCGCGAGAGCGGCAGTAGGCGTTGGCCTGCGACCAGTCGACGCAGTTCATCGGGTGGTCGGCGCGGTCGGCGCGGTTGCCGTTGCAGAGCTGGTTCCAGGCGGGAAGCTGCGGGGCGGGGATGGCGGGGAAGTTCACCGTCGACGAGGTGGTGCACTGCCCCGAGGTGGCGCACTCCTGGTAGCGGTGCGCGGAGACCTCCGTGCGGTCGATGCAGTACGGCGCCAGGGTCACGCGGTGCGCGGGCGTCTCGTTGCGGTCGCCGCTCTGGCCCGCGGCGGCGCCCATGTTGAACACCGGGTTGTCCATCAACACCATGCCCTCCGGGCAGCGCGACGGCGGCGGCGGCGGAGGCATCGGGACCGCCACCGGCGGGGGCGGCGGTGCGGCCGCGAGGGCGGCCTGACGGCAGGCGTCCGCGCCGTCGACGCACATGCAGCGGTCGCGGGCGGGCACCCACTCCTCGCCGCCAGCGCAGCAGTGGCCGTCGGAGTCGTGCTGGGGCGCCGCGCACGCGGCGGGCGGGGGGCGCCGGCGGTGCTGCGCGTGCGCAGAGGCGCCGAGCAGGGTGACCGCGCCGAGGAGGGTGGTGAGGGTGGACCGATAGTTTGGACGGAAGGATCTCATGGTGAAGCTCCGACGGAGGACAGGGCGCAGGCGTTCAACATCACTCCCGCCCCGGGTGCAAGGGCCCCGGCGGACGTCGTTGACACTGTCCCTCCGGGGGGTGCTTATTGCGCCCGCCATGGCGGTCAACGGATCTGTGAAGGTATTTCTCTCGGCCCTCTGTCTCGCGGGCGCGCTCGGGTGTTCATCCAACTCCCCGCCGCCGCCGTCGGACGCGGGCGTCGTCGACGCGGGCGAGGACGCGGGCGACGTGCCGCTCTTCGTGGGCCCCGGCGACCTCACGGTGACCTGGACCATCAACGGCAACCCCCCGGAGACCGAGTGCGCCGTGGCGGGCGCGGCCTTCGTCGCCATCCAGGCCACCTTCGGCGCCGCGACGCGGCTGCCCTGCACCCAGGGGATGTTCTCCAAGCTGATGCTGCCGGCCAACCGGCTCAACGTCGGGGCGAAGCTGCTGCGCGCCGACGGCACGTCCATCTACGAGTACGTCATCCCGACGACCATCGTCACCGGCGTCACCACCACGGCCAGCATCAACTTCGAGCCGCCGGGCAGCCTGCGGGTGCGCTGGACCGTCAACGGCAACGCCCCCAGCAGCGAGTGCGCCACCACCACGGCGACGCACGTCATCGTCCGGGCCGAAGGGCTCGACGGCTTCCAGGCGACCTGCGCCACCGGCCGGGTGAGCTTCACCCGCGTGCCCGGGGCGATGCTCACCGGGCTGCAGCCCGGGCGCTACGCCGTCACCGGCGAGATCGTCTCCGGCACCGGGTCCAACCGCCGCTCGATCCAGACCCTCATGGGCGAGGCCGAGGTGCCGTCGGGCGCCGTCGGCGAGGTCGTGCTGCCCTTCGAGGCGCCGCCGCTGCCGGTCGATCCGTGAGCCTCCCCCCCGCGGAGGTGCTCGCGCGCTACGCCGGCTTCGAGGCGGCCGCCGCGCGCCCCTACGGCCGCGGGCTCATCAACGACACCTTCCTCCTCGAAGCCCCATCGGGGCGCTGCGTGCTCCAGCGGCTGCACCCGGTGTTCGGCGCGGCGGTGCACCACGACATCGAGGCCGTCACCGCGCACCTCGCGCGCAAGGGGATGGTGACGCCGCGGCTCATCCCCACCCGCGACGGCGCGCTCTGGGTCGAGCGCCCGACGCCCGAGCGCACCGAGGTGTGGCGGGCGCAGACCTTCCTCCCCGACCTGGTCACCTACGACCGCCTCGCGCGCGATGACCACGCCGCCGCCGCGGGCGCGCTGGTGGGGCGCTTCCACAGCGCGCTGCGCGACCTCGACCACGAGTACCGCTTCGTGCGGGCGGGCGTGCACGACACCCACGGGCACCTCGCCACCCTCGCGGCCGCCGTCGAGGCCTCGCCGGGGCACCGGCTCTACGAGGAGGTGGCGCCGCTGGCGGAGATGATCCTCGCGGCGGGGCGCTCGCTGCCCGACCTCACGGGCCTGCCGAGGCGCCACAGCCACGGCGACCTCAAGCTCTCCAACCTGCTCTTCGACGCGCGCCGCGAGGGGGTGTGCCTGGTCGACCTCGACACCGTCGGCCGGATGAACCTCGCCTTCGAGCTCGGCGACGCGCTGCGCTCGTGGTGCAACCCCTCGGGCGAGGACGCCACCGACTGCGCCATCTCCGCCGAGCGCGTGGGCCTCGCCGTCGCGGGCTACGCGAGCGCCGCGCGCGACCTCGTCGATCCCGCGGAGGCGGAGTCGCTCGTCGACGGGCTCGCGACGATCTGCGTCGAGCTGGCCGCGCGCTTCGCCGCCGACGCCCTCCTGGAGCGCTACTTCGGGTGGGACCCGTCGCGCCACCCCTCGCGCGGCGCCCACAACCTGGTGCGCGCGCGGGGCCAGTGGTCGCTCGCGCGCAGCGTGCTGGCCGACCGCGCGGGGCTCCAGGCCCGGGTCGCGGCGGCGATGTCGGCGTAGGCGGGCTCTGGTAGCGTCCGGCGGGTGGTGCGACCCATCCCCGACCGGTGCCCCTGCGACGCGGGGCGGAGCTACGACCAGTGCTGCGGACCGTTCCACCGCGGGGAGCGCGAGGCGCCCGACGCGCCGTCCCTGATGCGATCGCGCTACAGCGCCTTCGCCCGCGGCGACGAGGACTACGTCCTGCGCACGCTGCACCCCGACCACGCCGACCTGGAGGAGGGCGTCGAGGCGATGCGGGCGTCGCTGCGCGACACCTTCCGGCGCAACCGCTACGAGGGCCTGCGGGTGCTCGACCAACGGCCCGCGGGGAGCGACGGTCTCGCGGAGGTGCTCTTCCAGGCGCGGGTGCGGGAGGGCGGGGTCGACCGGTCCTTCGTGGAGCGCTCGTACTTCGCGCACGACGGGGTGGGCTGGCGCTACCTCGCGGGCGACCTGCTGCCCGCGGCGGCGCTGAAGGGCCGCATCGAGGGGCTCACCCTCGACGCCTTCTCCCGGGCGCTGGAGTCCGCGCGGTGACGGCCCCGGCGCTCACCCGAGGGCAGTCGTGGGCCCTGGTGCTCGCGGCGACCTTCACCATGACCATCAGCTACATCGACCGGCAGGCGCTGGCGGTGCTGGCCCCCACGATCACCCGCGAGCTGCGCCTCTCGGAGACGCAGTACGGGCTGCTGGCGTCGGCCTTCTCGCTCGCGTACCTGATCGGCGCGCCCTTCGCGGGCCGGTGGATCGACCGGGTCGGCGCGCGTCGCGGGCTGCTCGCCGCGGTGCTGGTCTGGACGGCGGCGGCGGGTCTGCACGCGCTGGCGCCGGGCTTCGGGGCGCTGGTGGTCTTCCGGGTGCTGCTGGGCTTCGCGGAGTCGCCGTCGTTTCCGGGCGCGTCGCAGGTGGTGCACCGCGCGCTCTCGCCCGGCGACCGGCCGCGGGGTGTGGGGGTGCTGTTCACCGGGAGCTCCATCGGCTCGATGATCGCGCCGCCCATCGCGGTGGCGCTGCTGGGGGTCTTCGGGTGGCGCGGGGCGCTGCTGGTGTCGGCGCTGAGCGGGCTGGTGTGGGTGCCCCTCTGGATGGGCGTGGCGTGGCGCTCGCCGGGCCGCGAGGTGCTCGACGCGGCGCCGGAGCCGGCGGAGCTCACGGCGGCGGGCGAGGCGTGGAGCGCGTGGCGCTCGCCGGCGGTGCGGCGGACCCTGGCGCTCATCATCGCCTCGTCGCCCGCGATCGGCTTCGTGCTGACGTGGAGCGCGAAGTACCTCGTGCGCGCGTGGGGCGTGACGCAGGTGGGGGTGGCGGCGTTCATCTGGCTGCCGCCGTTGATGTTCGACGTGGGGAGCGTCGCGTTCGGCGACCTGTCGGCGCGGCTGGCGAAGCACCCGAGCAACGCCCGCGGCGGCACGCATCCGGCGCTCATCGCGGCGAGCGCGTCGCTGGCGGTGGGCGCGACGCTGGCGATGACCGCCGCCACCTCGCCATGGATGGCGATGGGCTTCGCGGGCGCGGCGATGTTCGGCGGCGGCGGCACCTACGCGATGATCACCGCCGACATGCTGGCGCGCATCCCGGCGCGCGGGGTGTCGACCGCGGGCGGCTGGTGCGCGTCGGCGCAGGCGCTGGCCTTCGTGGTGGCCAACCCCCTCATCGGGCGCGGCGTGGAGGCCTACGGCGGGTATCGGCAGGTGCTGGCGGCGCTGGCGCTGTGGGTGGTGCCGGGCACGCTGGCGTGGCTGGTGTGGCCGCGGGTGCCGCCGGTGCGCGCGGGGTAAAACGAGGGGCGGCGAGGGTGGTACGGTGCAGGCGATGAGTCCGCCGGATTGGAAGAGTCTCTCGCCCCAGGAGCCTGCTCCCAGAGATGGCTACGTCAGTCGCCCCGACTCGGTGTGGGAGCGGGTGTTGAAGCGGCTGGATCAGGGCCTCGCGCCGATCGCCATCGTCGGTCCGTCGGGAGCGGGGAAGAGCACCGAGCTGGTTGAGGTCGCTCGAATGCTCACCCCACATCGGCTCGTAGCACCGTGCCTGCAGGATCATGTGCAGAACCCGAGCGTCATGGCGTTCCAGGGAGAGAAGCTGCTTGTCCTCGCTGCCTCGATGCTCATTCACAGATGCCAGGGCGCCTCTCTCGCCCTTTCAGACTCGTTCATCCATCGTTGGATCGTGTCCGCACAGCCCGGAGCCTTTGAGGCTCTTTCACCGCTATTGGCTTCGCCCGTCGATGCGATGCGAGAGCTGATCGCGGAGCTCAAGACCTTGCGCGGAAGCGAACGTCCATTGGTCCTGCTCGACGGACTCGAACGTCAGGATGACGCTGCGATTCGCAGCAGCCTCGACGCCTTCCGCCCATTCCTGACCTCGCTCGATCTCGTCGTGGTCCTCCCGGCGCGATGGACCAGCGACGACGCATTCTCCTCTGTGCTCGACGGCTACCGCATCGAGGCGCTGCGCCCGCTGCCAGTGCGCGCCGAGCACGGTCCATCGTGGCGAGAGGGCCGTGCCTTCCTGACGCAGATCGTCTGCAAGCGCCTCGGCATCGCGGCCCCACCCGCCGCCGCGGTCGCAGTGCTCGATCGCGCCGCGGAGGCCAGCGGAGGCGTCCCGCGGGTATTCCTCCAGCTCGTCCAGGATGCTGCCTTCTACGCTTCGATCACGGGTCGCGAGTGGCCGAATGAAGACGATCTGCGCCAGTCGATGCGCGACCAGGTGAGCTCGCTGCGCCGCCTCCTGCGCCCGGGCGACCTCGCGGCACTTCAGTCCGCTCGCGGTACCGATGGCCTGGAGGTCGACGTCGAGCGGCGCATCCGCTTCCTGGGGCACGGCCTGCTCCTCGAGTACGGCGAGGCCGAAGACACTCGGGTGTTCCCGACGCCGCTGCTGGAAGGGATCCTCGCGCTCCGGGCCGCGGCGTGAGTCGCTCCAACGCGGAGCTCGGCCGCCTCGCCGCCGAGGGACGCCCCCTGGCGGTGGTGTTCTTCCGTGACCTCGATGAGCGCGAGTCCCTCGCCGGGCTGCTCGATCTGCTGCTCCCCGATGGCGCCTCGATGCGACGCGTCGCCGGGCTTGCTCCGGTGTTCGATCCGGCGACCTTCGACCAGACGCTGGCGGTGTTGCTCCCCGATGCGGCCTCCGAGGAGGAGGCCGTCGGCGAACTCGAACGCCGCCGCGACGCGCTCATCGCCCGTCGGGCGACCGCGGTGCTGTTCTTTCCCGTCGGAGGAGCCGCCGCGCGTCGACTGGGCGAGACACCGTCGCTCGCGAGCTGGCTGCGAGGTCAGATGTACACATCGGGAGTTGACGAGCTCGACCCCGACACTGGCCACGACGAGGACTTCGACCGAGCCCGAGCGGCATTCGAGGCGCGCACCCGGCAGACCCCCGAGGCGTGGTGGGAGGCCTGGACCCGCGGAGTGATCGAGTCGACGCTGGTCAATCACCTGCTCGCGGTCGAGGCCGAGCGCCTCTGCATCGAGCCGCTCGCATGAGTCGTTGGACGAGCCTTCGAGAAGAGATCGACCGCGCGCGAAGAGACCAGCCGCGCTACGACCTCACGCGGGTTACCGGGGTCATCAAGCGCCTTGGTGACCGCGGCTATTGCGACAAGAGTGCGAAGCACTGGCTGTCGGAAGTCAACGGACCAAAGGGTATGACGATCCGGGCCTGGAGCAGGAGCGCCGACGCCTTCGACAATCGCGGTCACCACGCTCTGCGGCTGAAGGCGTTGCGGTTCCTCGCAGACGGCGCGAACGCGTCCATGCCCGATCACCTGCGCCTGGGGCCGGTGCTCTCGCTCCGCGTGGTGATGGACCGCGCCGGGCGCCTTCGAGAGTTCAGCGTCGGGATCGATGGAGCCTGTCGTGGCACCACGGAGGGTGCGGTCGGCTCGCGCTGGTACGCCCGTGTCGACCTGACCGAGACACCCGAAGGTCAGGGTGACTGCGGTCACCCGCTGCTCCACGCGCACATCGGCGACGACCCCGATGACGTGCTCTCGCCGCGCGCTCCGCTTCCGTGGATGTTGCCGCACGAGGCGCTGGAGTAGCTCCTCGCGACGGTCGATCCGGCGCTCGAACCCGCTCCGTAGCCTCGCGGCCCCCGCCTTCGGCGGGGCGCCGCCGGGTGAGCGCTCGTGCTAACAAGCCCCTCAACCCGACATGGAAAACGCCGTCGCGCTGCTCATGGCCATCGTGCTGCTCACCGCCGTGATCTCGTGGTTCAACCGCCGCCACGACCGCATGAAGGCCTCCGCCGGCCCGACGCCCGACGAGCGGGTCGAGGCCGCCTGGGAGGGCTTCGGCTTCGGTGACGACCCCGCCGCCGCCCGCGCCGCCCTCGACGCGCTCCTCGACGAGGTCGACCCCGCCGCGCTGCGCCGCAAGAACTCCATCGTGTCGCTCGCGGTGATGGCCGCGCGCACCGAGCACTACGACGTGCTCCCGGCGCTGGCCGAGCAGGCCCGCGCGCTCGACGGCGGCTGCGGCGAGACCGCGGCGCTCGCGGTGCTGGCCGAGGCCTGCGCGGGCGACCCCCGGCGCGCGCGGGAGATGTACGTCGCCTCGCAGTCCGCGATGGCGGGCTGCGGCTCGTGCGGCACCCAGGGGCCCGGGCGCTACCTGATGCAGGAGGTCGCGATCATGGTCGACGCCATGGACGGCCCCGCGCCGTCGGCCGTCGTCCACTGACCCGGCCGCGCGACGCTCAGTAGCCTTCGAGCTTGCTGATGATCTCGTTCATGATCTCGCGGGTGCCGCCACCAATGGGGTAGAGCCGCGCGTCGCGGTACAGCCGCTCGACCAGGTATCCGCGCATGTACCCGTAGCCCCCGTGTATCTGCACCGCCGCGTCGCAGACCGCGCTGCACATGTCCGTCGCGGTGTTCTTCGCCATCGCCGCGAGGCCCGCGGCGGCCATGTCCCCGGCCAGCACACGCGACACCACCTCGCCGGTCAGCGCGCGCGCCGCGGCGATGCGCGTCGCCATGTCCGCCAGCTTGTGCCGCGTCACCTGGAACCCGCTCAGCGCCTTGCCGAAGGCCATCCGCTCGCGGGCGTAGGCCACCGACTCCTGGTACGCCAGCGTCGCGATCGCCACGCACTGCGCCGCCAGGAACACCCGCTCCGTCGCGAAGTTCTGCATGATCGTCACGAAGCCCTGGTCGACCTCGCCGAGCACGTTGCCCATCGGCACCCGGCAGTCCTCGAAGTGGAGCTCGGCGGTGTCCGACGCCCACCAGCCCATCTTCTTCAGCTTACGCCCAACGGTAAAACCGGGCGTGCCCTTCTCCACCACCAGCAGCGACACGCCGCCGTGCCCGGGGCCCCCGGTGCGCACCGCCACGGTCACCAGGTCGGCCCTCGCCCCGGAGGTGATGAAGGTCTTGCTGCCGTTGATCACCAGCTCGTCGCCGTCGCGCACGGCCCGCGTCTGGAGGTTGGCCACGTCGCTGCCGCCCCCCGGCTCGGTGATCGCCAGCGCCGACACCCACTCGCCCCGCAGCACCCGCGGCACCCAGCGCAGCTTCTGCTCCTCGGTGCCCGCCCGCAGGATGGGCGGCAGCGCGATGCCGTGGCTGCCGAGCCCCACGGTGGTGCCCACCGAGCGCCCCGCGAGCACCATCGACTCGCTCGCCGCCACCACGTGCGACAGGTCTCCGCCGCCGCCGCCGTAGGCCTCGGGGTACCCGACGCCCAGCACCCCCGCCGCGGCGGCCCTGCGGTAGAGGTCGAGCGGAAACTCCTCGGCCTCCTCCCAGGCGTCGGCGTGGGGCGCGATCTCCGCCGCGGCGAAGCGCTCCACCTGGGCGCGCAGCGCGGCATGCTCGTCGTTCTCGAAGAGGTAGGGCATGACCGCTACGGGTATCACAGCTCCGGCGCGAACCGGCCGCGGGTTGCGGTACGATCGCCCCGCGCGACCGTCGCGCTTACGAGGTCTGGTATGTCCCGCCGCACACGCACCGCCCCATGAGGCTCGCCGAACGGATCGATCTCGCCAACGCCGAGGCCGCCCGCCGGCTCACCGCGAGCCGCGCGCGCTGGGTCGACGTGCGCCCGCTGCGCGACGTGGTGCTCGACCTCGGCGCCTACGAGCTCACCCACGGCGGCCCGCCGCTGCTCTGGCGCGAGATGGGCGGCGCGCAGCGGGGCGCGGTGCTCGCCGCGGTGCTCTACGAGGGCTGGGCGCGCACCCCGGCGGAGGCGCGCGGGATGCTCGACCGCGCGGAGGTGTCGCTGCGCCCCAACCACCACGCCGGCGGGGTCGGCACGGGCGCGGGGGTCGGGTCGCCGACGATGCCGGTGTGCGTGCTCGAGGAGCGCGGCGTGGCCGACCGGCAGGGCACGCTCTCCTGGGCGCCGCTCGCACCCGCGGGCATCGACGCCGGGGCCCACGACGCCGCGACCCTCGCGCGCCGCCGGCGCTGGCGCGAGGCCCTCGCCCCGGCGCTCGGCCGGGCGGTGGCCGCGCGGGGGGGCCTCGACGTCGACGCCGTCGTCGCGCGGGCGCTGCACATGGGCGACGATCTGGTGCACCGCACGGACGCGTCGACCGCCCTGGCGGTGGCGGCCCTCGCCCCGGCGCTGACGGCCGCGGGGCTCGACGGCGACGCGCTGCGCGAGCTGGTCGACGGGCTCACGGAGGGGGAGGGGTTCTTCGGGGCGCTGGCGCTGGCGGCGGCGAAGCTGGCGTGCGACGGAGCGCAGGTGGAGGACAGCACGGTGGTCACGGCGATGAGCCGCAACGGGGTGCGCTGCGGCGTGCGCCTCGCGGGCACGGGCGAGCGGTGGTTCACGGCGCCGGCGCCGACGGTGAAGGGGCGGCTGCGCGACGGATACGACGACGCCGACGCGGGGCGCGACCACGGCGACTCGGCCCTCGCGGAGGCCGCGGGCCTCGGGGCCTTCGCGCTCGCCGGGGCGCCCGCGCTGCACGCGCTGCTCGGCACCCGCACCGCCGACGGGCTGCGCGTGACCCGGGACATGGCCGAGGTCACCGTCGCGCGGCACCCGCGGTACACGCTCCCGGCGCTGGAGTTCGCGGGCGCCCCGGTGGGCATCGACGCGCGGCGGGTGCTCGACACGGGCATCCTGCCGGTCATCGGCGCGACCATCGAGCACCGCGAGGCGGGGCACCGGCCCATCGGCGCGGGGCTGACGCGCTTCCCGAGGGAGTGCTTCACCGCGGCCATCGAGCACTTCGCCGACGCGCGGGGCGTCCGGTGAGCGGGGCGATGCGGGCGATGATCCGCGCGGACGAGTACCGCGACGCGGGGGTGCTGCTGGGCCTCACGCAGCACATGGAGTCCGTGGCCGGGGTGCGCCGCGCGGTGGCCATGATGGGCGCGCCGCGCAACCTCGAGGTGCTGCGCAAGATGGGCCTCGCGCCGGACTACTGGCCCGTGCCCCCGAAGCCCTGCGACCTGGTGGTGGTGGCCCAGGCCGACGACGAGGACGCCGTGGTGGAGGCGATGCGCCGGGCCGACGCGTGGCTGGCGGCGCGGCCCCCGGCGGGCGCGCTCGTGGCGCAGGGCACCGCCCTCGACGACGCCCCGCGCACGCTCGCGCAGGCCCTCGCGCGGCAGCCCGAGGCGCACCTCGCGCTGGTGTCGGTGCCCGGGGCCTTCGCGGCGCGCGAGGCGCGGCGGGCCCTGGAGCAGGGGCTCTCGGTGATGCTCACCAGCGACGGGGTCAGCGAGGACGACGAGGCGTCGCTCAAGGCGCTCGCCGACACCCGCGGGCTGCTGGTGCTGGGCCCCGACTGCGGCGCCGCCATCCTCGACGGGGTGTCGCTGGGCTTCGCCGGGGCGGTGCGCCGCGGGGACATCGCCGTCGTCGCGGCCTCGGGCTCCGGGCTGGTCGAGCTCGCGTCGGTCATCCACCGGCTGGGCGGCGGGGTGTCGCACGCGGTGGGCGCGGGCGACCGCGACCTCACCGACGCCATCGGCGGGCGCACCACGCTGGCGGCGCTCGACCGGCTCGCGGGCGACCCCGCCACGAAGACCATCGTGCTGCTCGCGCGCGGCGGCTCTCGCGCGGTGCTGCTGCGGGCCGCGGAGCGCGCCGCGGCCACCGGGCGCCCGGTGGTGGCGCACCTCGTGGGCGCGGCCGACGGGCTACCGCCGGTGCCCGGGGTGAGCTGGGCGACGTCCATCGCGGACGCGGCGCGGCGCGCGTGCGAGCTCAGCGGGGTGACCGCCCCGCCGTGGGAGACCGCCGCCCTGGTGCGACCCGACTACGCGCCGGCGCAGCGCTGGCTCCGCGGGCTGTACGTGGGCGGGACGCTCTGCGCCGAGGCCCTGGCGCGCTGCCGCGGGCTCGCGCCCCTGTCGTCCAACCTGGGGCTCGACGGGGTGACGCACAGCGCGCGCTTCCGCATGCCGGGGCACCACCTGCTCGACCTCGGCGACGAGGGGTACACCCGCGGGCGGACGCACCCGGTGCTCGACCCCTCGCTGCGGGTCGACGCGATGTTCAACGCGGCCAACGACGAGGCCGTGGCGGTGCTGCTCTTCGACGTGCTGCCGGGCCCGGAGACCGATCCCGTGGAGGCCCTGCGGGCGGCGCTGACGGCGGTGCGCGAGCGCTCGCGGGCGCGCGGCGGGGAGATCGCGATGGTGGCGGCGGTGGCGGGCACCGACGACGACCCGCAGCGGCGCGGTGCGCTGGTGGCGGCGCTCGAGGCGCTGGGGGTGACGGTGATGCCCGACCACGTGACGGCGGTGGAGGCGGCGCTGGCGCTGCTGCCAGCAGGCGAAGAGGGGCGATGAGGCGCGACGACGAGCACGAGCAGGACGTGTACGGGACCTTCGGCGTGCGCGCCGGGGTGGTGGTGCTGGGCCTCGAGGTGCTCGCGGAGTCGCCGCGGGCGGCGGGCGTCCCGGTGGTGGTGGTCGCGTGGGAGCCGCCGGCGGGCGGCGACGAGCGGCTGGCCCGCATCGTCGCGGGGCTGCTGTGACGCGGCCTCGGGTGCGCACGGGCCTGGAGGCCCTGGTCGGGGACGAGGCCCGGCGGGTGCGGGGCCGCGCGGTGGGGCTGCTGGCCCACCCGGCGAGCGTGACCTCGGAGCTGTGGCACGCCCGCGAGGTGCTGGCGGGCGCGGGGGCGTCGGTGCGCGCGCTCTTCGGCCCGGAGCACGGGGTGGGCGGCGAGGCGCAGGACATGGAGGGCGTCGCCGACGGGGGCGGGCCCCTGCGCACGTACTCGCTGTACGGCTCGGAGTACGCGTCGCTGAGCCCGCAGCCCGCGTGGCTCGACGGGCTCGACGCGATGGTGATCGACCTCCAGGACGTCGGCTCGCGCTACTACACCTTCGTCTGGACGGCGCTCCTGATGGCGCGGGCCTGCGCGGCGCGGGGCATCGAGGTGCTGGTGTGCGACCGGCCCAACCCCCTCGGCGGGGCGGTGATCGAGGGCGCGCCGCAGCGGCCCGAGCTGCGCTCCTTCGTGGGCCTGGAGGCCTGTCCCGTGCGGCACGGGCTGACGCTGGGCGAGGTGCTCTCGTGGCGGGCGGGGGTGGAGTCGCTCACCAACGTGACGGTCATCCCGATGGAGGGGTGGACGCGCGAGATGCGCTGGGAGGACACCGGGCTGCCGTGGGTGCTCCCGTCGCCCAACATGCCGACGCCCGACACGGCGACGGTGTACCCGGGCGGGTGTCTGCTGGAGGGCACCAACCTCTCCGAGGGCCGCGGGACGACGCGACCCTTCGAGGTGTTCGGGGCGCCGTGGGTCGACGCCGCGGCGCTGGCGTCGGCGCTGGAGTCGGAGGGCGGCGGCGGGATGCGAGCGCGGGCGATGAGCTTCCGGCCGATGTTCCAGAAGCACGCCGGGGTGACCTGCGAGGGGGTGCAGGTGCACGTCACCGACGCGCGGGCCTTCGCGCCGTACCGGGCGTACCTCGCGGCGCTGCGGGCGTGCCGGCGCTTCGAGGGATTCCGCTGGCGCACCGAGCGGTACGAGTTCGTCGACGACGTGCCGGCGGTCGACCTGCTCACCGGCGACGGGGCCGTGCGCGAAGGCCTCGACGCGGGCGCGACCGTGGATGAGCTGCTCGCCATCGGGAGCGAGCGCATGGGCGCGTGGCGCGAGGGCGAGCGGGGGCGCTGGCTCTATCCCGGGCGGGACGGGCGTTGACCCTCGACGGCGGGGCTCCGCGGGACGAACTATAGGAGTCCACCGACCGCCCATGAGGGGTGATCAGCCCCGCGGGACACCCGATCGAAGGAAGTGCATTGATGGACGATGATCAGCGATCAGCCCCGCCGACCAGGGAGTTTGCAGAGGCGCTGAGCGGCGGCGCGGCGGGCGAGCGGGCGGGCCTCCTCGGGCTCGGCCGGAAGGACCCGCGGTCCCTCATCGCCGTCCGCCACTTCGCCGGGCCCGACTCCTTCGTGGGTCAGCTCGACGGGCTGCGCATCGCCCACCTCACGGACATCCATGTCGGGCGCGTCACCCCGATGGCCATCCAGAACGCCGCGGTGGCGCTCACCAATGAGGCCAATCCCGACCTCGTGGTCATCACCGGCGACTTCGTATGTCATAGCCAGAAGTACCTCGACCAGCTCGAGGCCCTGGTGCGCGGCTTCAAAGCCCCGGTCATCGGGGTGCTGGGCAACCACGATTACTGGTCGGGCGCCGCGGAGGTGCGGGCGGCGCTCAAGCGCGGCGGCGTGGAGGTGCTCGACAACGCGCACACCACCGTCACCCTGCGCCACCAGCGGCTCCAGGTGCTCGGCCTCGACGACGCCTACACGGGCCACGCCGACCGCGCGCGCGCCCTCAAGGGGCTCGACGCCCGCCTCCCCACGCTGGGCCTCTCGCACATCGCCGAGGAGGCCGACCGCCTCTGGCCTCACGGCGTCGGGCTGGTGCTCTCGGGGCACACCCACGCCGGCCAGGTGACCCTCGCGCGGCTGCACGAGCTCGCCATCGGGCACCTCGCCGGGCACCGCTATGTGCATGGGCTCTATGGCACCCGGCGAAGGGGCGTCGCGCCCGGCGGGGCCGTCTATGTGGGCGCGGGCATCGGCGCGTCGGTGATCCCCCTGCGGCTGGGCGAGCGGGGGCGCCGCGAGGTCGCCATCTTCGAGCTCGGCATGGCGCTCGGGACGCTCGACGAACACCACGGCGAGCAGGCTCCCTTGAAGGGGCGCGCGCCCGCGCCCGAGCTGGTGGCGAAGCGCAACGCCGCCGTGCACAAGAAGCAGGCGAAGCGCGCGAAGCAGTGAGCGCCCGGCGAGACTTCCAATCAGCGCCGCCGGCGCCCTGATTGCGAGTCGGCCGGGCAGAGCTCCGGGCCGTCACTGGACACCTGCTCCCGATCGACGACTCGCGACATTGCACTAACTACTTCCACTGAAAGTCCATATGCGGTACGGCTGCCGCAATCCCCGCCAGCTGGCAGGCACGCGCCCGCGCGTCTTTCGGCTGAAACTTTCCCCATTTGAGTTCGTGAAAGAGTCGCCATGTCCACCTCCCTTCAAGCCATGCTGTCCCAGGTCTCTGAGGAGTTCGCTCAGCGCGTGTTCGAGGTGATCCGCACCGCGTTCATCGAGGAGCTGAGCAACGTCAACCTCTCGGGCGGCGCCGCCCCGGAGCCGCGCGCCCGCGCCGCCGCGCCGAAGTCCGAGGCCGCCGCGAAGGCGCCGAGGGCGAAGCTCGCCGCGAAGTCCGCCGCGAAGTCCGCCGGGAAGCCCGCCGCGAAGTCCGCCCCGAAGCCCGTCCGCCTCGAGCGGCGCTCTTCGGAGAACATCGCGAAGGCCCTCGAGGGCATCGCGGCGCTGCTCGCCGAGCAGCCCGGCATCGGCAGCGAGCAGATCCAGAAGACCCTCGGGCTCGCGCGCAACGAGATCGCCCGCCCCATCGCCATCGGCATCTCCAGCGGCGTGCTGCGCAAGACGGGCGCCAAGCGGGCGACCAAGTACTTCGTCGGCAACGGTGCGAAGAAGGCCCCCAAGGGCGCGAAGTCCGCGAAGTCCGCGAAGTCCGCGAAGTCCACGAAGAAGCCCGCGAAGAAGCCCGCGAAGAAGCCCGCGCCCGCCGCCGAGCCCGCCGCCGCCGCCGAAGCGACCTGATCCCGTCCGTTCGTCGGTCGTATGGGGATACGAGCGGGGGGACGCTCGCCTACGAATGTCGGGTCAGGATCGGGAACGCCGCGATCAATCCATCAATGATGAACTGCGCCGCCACCGCGGCGAGGATCAGCCCCATCACGCGGGCGATGACGTTCATTCCAGTGAGGCCGAGCACCCGCGCGATGCGCGACGCGCTGCGCAGCACCAGCCAGGTGAGCAGCGCCACCGCGGCGATCGCCGCCACGAGCGCGCCCTTCTCGGGAAACGAGTGCGCGCGGGCGGAGAGCACCATCACCGACGCGATGGCCCCGGGGCCGGAGAGCAGCGGGATGCCCACCGGCATGAGGCCGACGTCCTCGCGGGAGGTGGCGTCGGCGTTCTCCTCGGGGGTGCTCTTCGTGGTGGAGACCTGGGCGTTCATCATGTCGAAGGCCACCGCGAAGAGCAGCAGTCCTCCGGCGATCTTGAAGGCCCCGATGGAGATGCCGAAGAACTGGAAGAGCACCTGTCCCGAGAGGGCGAACACCAGCAGCACCGAGAGGGTGGTGACGGCGGCGCGCAGGGCGGTGCGGCGGCGGTGGAGGTGGCTCTCCCGCGCGGTGAGCGCGAGGTAGACCGGCAACGCCGCGAAGGGGTCGACGATCGCGAAGAGCGACGTGAAGGCGGTGAGGGCGAAGGAGAGGGCGGGGGGCATCATTGGGGGTACGCGGTCGCGGAGGTATCCGCCGCGCACCCCCGCCCGGTCAACGGCAGGCCTGGAGCGGGCCGCAGCCGGGCTCGCGCGAGGGGAGCGTCTGGGCGCAGCCGGCGAGGTCCTCGAAGGTGTTGCTGTCCATGAAGTCCGGCGTGGAGGCGCCGCGCCAGCCGCGGAACACCCCGTGGCCCCGGCCGTGCGCGATGCGGGTGTTGCGCACGAAGGCCGACGCGGGAGGCTGCGAGAAGATGATCGCGGCGTCGTGGCGGGCGACGTCGCTGCAGGTCGCGAGCACGCAGCCGCAGTCGCCGCCGGTGTACTCCACGGAGACGTGCTCCAGGCGGTTGTCGGCCGAGGGGATGCCGCCGTACCAGAGGCCCGACCAGTCGCCCGCGCTCGGGGCCGGCGCGGCGCTGGTGATGACGATGGGGCGGGCCGCGGTGCCCACGGCGCGGAGCACGCCCGACGCGGCGAAGTCGCCGGTGTAGTGCTCGACCTCGAAGCGCGTGCCGGGGTGGAAGCGCATCACCACGCCGGGCTCGACGGTGAGGGTGGTGCGCCCCGGGGCCTCGCGCCCGCCGGCGCCGATGACGAAGCGGTCGACCCGGGAGTCGCCGATGCGATAGGGCACGCCCCGGTCGCGCATGGTGGAGTCCGCCTGGAGGCCGCCGCGGCCGTTGGCCCCCTCCGGGTCGACCAGGATCTCGTCGGCGCGGTTGCCCGTGTACGTGCCCGCCGGGAGCCCGTCGATGGCGTGCTCGCCGATGACCACCGGGAAGGGGATGGCTTCGCTCCCGGAGCGGGTCACGACGAGGTCCGTCGAGCCGGGGGCGAAGGTGCCGGCGCGCTCCACCACCACGCCAGGACCGAAGGAGTCCGTGATGGTCACGTGGTCGAGCAGGGCGACGGGCTTCGCCGGGAGCGTCAGGTCGCCGCGCAGCACCAGCGAGGCGTTGCTGTGGAAGCGGTCGGCGCCGCCGTCGGCGAAGCTCACGTAGCGCAGCGAGGCGCGGGCCGGACCCTCCACCTTCAGCTGCCCCCAGCGGGCGCCGGAGAGGCCCGTGAAGCTGATGGGGCGCGACGCCGTGCCCTCGGCCACGAGGCGGGTGTTGGCCCGCGCCAGGGTGAGCGACGCGTCGGCGCGGAACACCACCCGGGCGCAGGGCTCGATGGTGAGCGTGGCGCCCTCGGCGAGCCGGGTGTCACCCTGCACGACGTGGGGGCTCGCGGCGGCGGTCCAGGTCTCGCTCTGCTCGATGCTGAGCGGGTGGGTGGTCGGGGTGGTGTTGGTGATCACCGGGCACCCTTCGGGGGCCGGGGCGTCGCCGGGGATGGGGCCACAGGCGGCGGCGAGCGAGGCGAGGGCGATGACCGAGAACACGGCGGGAGTACGCATTGGAGGACCGGACCTTCCTGGCGCCGCGCGACAACCCCGTGTCGGCGCGGCGCTCCGTTGTTGGATGTGCAAACCCCTTGAGCAACCGACATGCCGCGCGGTGTTCTGCACGGAGAGCACATGCTCTCGCCGGGGGCGCCGCGCACGATGGGCGGCGGCGGCGCGACTTGAGCCGATCCTGCGCAACACGGCGGAGAGCACCCAGGACGGGTGTGATAGTGACAGGCGCTTCGATGTTGCCCGGGCAGGTCATCGCGGATCGCTTCGTCGTCGGGGCCCTCGTCGCCGCGGGGGGCATGGGCAGCGTGTACCGCGCGCTCGACCGCGCGAGCGGAGAGCCCGTCGCCCTCAAGGTCATCGGGGCGGGCGGCGACTTCGACCTGCGCTTCGCGCGCGAGACGGCGCTGCTCGCGTCGTTCACCGACCCGGGCATCGTGCGCTACGTGAGCAGCGGCCGCACCGACGCGGGGCAGCGCTTCCTGGTCATGGAGTGGCTGGAGGGGGTCGACCTCCGGGCGGCGCTCGACGAGCGGGCCCTGCCGATGGCCGACGGCGTGCGGATGGTGGAGCGCGTCGCCGAGGCCCTCGGGCACGCCCACGCGCGGGGCGTGGTGCACCGCGACGTGAAGCCGAGCAACCTCTTCCTGGTGGGGGGCGACCCCGGCGCGGTGAAGGTGATCGATTTCGGCATCGCGCGGGTCGACGACTCGGGCGCGGTCACCCGCCCGGGGGTCATCCTCGGGACGCCGGGCTACCTCAGCCCCGAGCAGGCCCGCGGCGGCGGCGAGGTGGGCCCGGCGTCGGATGTGTTCTCGCTCGGGTGCGTGCTCTTCGAGGTGCTCACCGGGCGGCCGCCCTTCCTTGGCGAGCACTTCGTCGCCGTGCTCGCGAAGATCCTCGCGGAGGACGCGCCCCCCCTCCGCTCGCTCTGCGCCGACGCCCCCGCCGAGCTCGACGAGCTCGTCGCCCGCATGCTCGCCAAGGACCCCGCGCGCCGCCCGCCCGACGGCGCCGCCGTGGCCGCCGCGCTGCGCGCCATCGCCGGGGCGGTGACCGGTCCGCCGGGTGCGCCGCGGCCCGCGGCCCCCGCGACGCTCACGGCGCGGGAGCAGCAGCTGGTGAGCGTGATCCTCGTGGCGCAGGACGCCGGCGGCGCCGAGGCGGAGGGCGCCCCCACGCTGCGCACCGACGCGCTCGACGCGGGCTTCGCGCGCCTGCGCGACGCGGCCGCGCGCTTCGGCGCCGTGCTCGAGCCGCTCCTCGGCGGCGCCTCGCTCGCCACCCTGGTCCGCGCGGGGGTGGCGACGGACCACGCGGCGCGGGCGGCGCGGTGCGCGCTGGCGATGCGCGAGGCGCGCCCCGGGGTGCCGATGGTGCTCGCGAGCGGGCGGGCGACCATCGCCGACCGGCTGCCCGTCGGGGCCGTCATCGACCGCGCGGCCGAGCGGCTGCGGCGGATGCGCCTGGCGGGCGACCGCGCGCTGGCCGTCGACGAGCTCACCGCGGCGCTGCTCGACGGGCGCTTCGAGCTGCGCGGCGCGCCCGGGGCGGCGGGCTTCGAGCTCGGGGGCGAGCGCGAGGTGGCGGCGGCCGCGCGCACGCTGCTGGGTCGGCCGATGGCGTGCGTGGGGCGCGAGCGCGAGCTGGGCGTGCTGCTGGGCGCGTGGGCGGAGTGCGTCGAGGCGCCGTGCGCGCAGGCGGCGATGGTGACGGGCGCGCCGGGCGCGGGGAAGTCGCGGCTGCGGGGGGAGTTCCTGCGGCGGGTGGCCGCGCGGGGGGAGGGGGCGGAGGTGTGGATCGCCGCGGGCGACCCGGTGGGCGCGCGCTCGCCGCTGGGGATGGTGTCGCGGTGGATACGCCGCGCCGGGGCGCTGCTCGACGGCGACCCCCTCGCGCTGCGGCAACAGAAGCTCCGCGCGCGGCTCTCGCGGCACCTGGGCGGCGACGCGCTCGACCGCGCGGCGGCCTTCCTGGGCGAGGTGGCGGGCGCGCCGCTGGCCGACGAGGCGCACGTCGAGCTGCGGGCCGCCCGGCGCGACCCGACGCTGATGGGCACGCAGGTGCGCCTCGCCTTCGAGGGATGGCTGGCCGCCGAGTCGGCCGCGGCGCCGATGCTGCTGGTGCTCGAGGACCTCCAGTGGGGCGACCTCGCGAGCGCGCGGCTCATCGGGTCGGCGCTGCGCTCGCTCGGCGACCGCGCGGTGCTGCTGCTCGCGGTGGCGCGCCCCGACCTCCGGGACGACCTCCCGGCGGCCCTGGGCGACGCGGTCGCGCTCACCCTCGCGCTCGGCCCGCTGCCCGACCGGGCCTGCGAGGTCATCGCGCGGGACGCCCTCGGCGAGGGCGCCGACCCGGCGGTGATCGCCCGGCTGGTGGGGCGCTCGGAGGGCAACCCCCTCTACCTGGAGGAGCTCGTGCGCGCGGTGGCCGACGGCCGCGGCGACGCCCTCCCGGAGACGCTGCTGGCGATGCTCTCCGCGCGGCTCGACCGCCTCGACCCGCAGGCCCGCCGGGCGCTGCGCGCGGCGAGCGTGTTCGGGCAGGACTTCGCCGACCCCGGCGTGGCGGCGCTGCTGGGCGGCGTCGAGCGCGCCGCGCAGGTGGGCGAGCGGCTGCGCGAGCTCGTGGCCGCGGAGGTGCTCGTGCGCCGCGGCGAGGGCTACGCGTTTCGCCACGCCCTGCTGCGCGAGGCCTCGTACGCGCAGCTCACGGAGGCCGACCGGGCGCTCGGCCACCGCCTCGCGGGCCGCTGGCTGCTCGAGACCGGCGAGGGCGACCCCGCGGTGCTGGCCGAGCACTTCGCCCGGGGCGAGCTCCCCGAGCTGGCGGCGCAGTGGTTTCGCCGCGCGGCGGAGCAGAGCCTCGACGCGAGCGCGCTGGGCGAGGCGCTCGAGTGGGCCGCGAGGGCGCGGGCGTCCGGGGCGCAGGGCGAGGCGCTCGGGGCGGTGCGCCGGGTGGAGGCGCGGGCGCGCTCGCTGCGGGACGAAAACGCCCAGGCCGCGGCGGCGGGGGAGGAGGCCCTCGCGCTGCTCCCCCGCGGCGGCGCGGCGTGGCACCTCGCCGCCGCCGACCTCGGGACGACGGCGCTGCGCATCCACGACCACGCGCGCCTCGTGGCCATCGCGGACGACCTCGCCGCCGCCGTGGCCGCCCCGGACGCCGTGGGCAGCCGGGTGATCGCGCTGGCGCGCACGGCGATCCACCTGATCCAGACCGGGCACCCGGCGGAGGTGGCCCGGCTGCGCGCGGCCCTCGACGCCCTGGTCGACCCGCCGGGCGACCCCGCGGTGCGGGCGTGGCGCACGCGGCTGCGGGCCGTGGAGGCGCTGCGGGCGGGCGACCCGGCGGCGTACCGCGCGCTCACCGAGGAGTCCGCGGCGGCCTTCGAGCAGGCGGGCGACCGCGGCGGAGCGTGCGCGCAGCGGGGCAACGTCGGCTACGCGCTACAAGAGCTCGGCGACTACGCGGGCGCGGCGGCGGTGATGCGCGAGGCGCTGGCGCAGGCCGAGGCGCTCGGGATGCGGAGCTCCGCGGGGCTCATCCGGCACAACCTGGGCCTGGTGCTGGCGCGCACCGGCGCGGTGGCCGAGGGCCTCGCGCTGGAGGCGGCGGCGCTCGCGGGCTTCGTCGCGCAGGGGCACCGCCGGCTGGAGGGCTTCGCGCGGGCCTACCTCGCGCGCATCGCGACGCTGGCGGGCGACCACGCGACCGCCGCCCGCGAGGCCGCCGGGGCCGTGGCGCTGCTGGGCGAGTCCGAGCCGTCCCGGGCCTTCGCGCTCGCGGTGCAGGCCGAGGCGCTGCTCGCGGCGGGCGAGGCGGCGGCGGCGCGCGCGTCCGCGGCGGGCGCGGCGGGGCTGCTGGAGAAGCTCGGCGGCATCGAGGAGGGCGAGGGGCTCATCCGGCTGATGGACGTCGAGACCCGCTTCGCGACGGGCGACGCGGAGGGCGCCGCGCGGGCGCTCGCGGCGGCGGCCGACCGGCTCTACGCGCGGGCCGAGCGCATCAGCGACGCGGGGCTGCGGGCGAGCTTCCTCGACCGGGTGCCCGAGCACGCGCGCACGTGGTTTCTCGCGGCGATGGCGCCGTCCGCGGCGGGCGTCGTAGAGTCCCGGGCCCGGACGCCGCGATGAAGGACCGACCCGCACCGCTCAAGCTGATGGTCTTCGCGGGCGGCGTGACCAGCACCCACGACCTGCCGGAGGCCGGCACGATCACCCTGGGGCGCTCCAGCGACAACGGGGTGTGCATCGATGACCCGTCGGTGTCGCGGCGCCACGCGGCCCTGCACCTCGGCCCCGAGGTGCTGCTCGAAGACCTCGGCAGCGCCAACGGCACCTCGGTGCGCTCGCCGGTGCAGGACGCCGCCACGGCCGACCTCTCGCAGTCGCGGCTCGCGCCGGGGCGCCGGGTGGCGGTCGCCCCGGGGGCGTCGTTTCACCTGGGCTCGACGGTGCTGGTGCTGCGCCGCGACGAGCGCGCGGGGGACGTGCCCGCGCCGGTGATCCGCGACGAGGCGATGCGCAAGCTGCACGCGATGCTCGGGCGCGTGGCTGACGGCACCATCAGCGTGCTGCTGCTGGGCGAGACCGGCGTCGGCAAGGAGGTGCTGGCCCACGCGCTACACCAGCGGTCGCCGCGCGCGGCGGGGCCCTTCGTGGCGCTGCACTGCGCGGCCCTCACGGGCAGCCTGCTGGAGAGCGAGCTCTTCGGGCACGAGAAGGGTGCGTTCACGGGCGCGGTCAGCGCGAAGGCGGGGCTGCTGGAGTCCGCCGCGGGGGGCACGGTGTTCCTCGACGAGGTGGGCGAGCTGCCGCCGGACGTGCAGGTGAAGCTCCTGCGCGTCATCGAGCAGCGCGAGGTGCTGCGCGTGGGGGCCCTGCGCCCGCGCCCCATCGACGTGCGCCTCGTGTCGGCCACGCACCGCGACCTCGAGGCCGAGGTCGCCCGCGGCACCTTCCGGCAGGACCTCTTCTTCCGCCTCAACGGCATCGCGCTCACCATCCCCCCGCTGCGCGAGCGCGTCGCGGAGATCGCCGAGCTGGCGCGGGTCTTCGCCGCCCGCGTCTCAGCGCAGCTGGTGCGCCCGCTGGTGCCGACGCTCTCCCCCGAGGCGCTCGCGCTGCTGGAGGGCTACCGCTGGCCCGGCAACATCCGCGAGCTGCGCAACACCGTCGAGCGCGCCGTGGTGCTCTGCGCCGGCCCCACCATCCTGCCCGAGCACCTCCCGCTCGATCGCATGCGCGCGGCGGCGCCGTCGGTCGCGCCCCCGCCGCTGTCGGTCGCGCCCCCGGCCCCGCCGCCGTCGGTCGCGGCTGCCGCCGGACCGCTGCGCAACGAGATCGAGGCGCTGGAGCGGCAGCGCATCGTCGACGCGCTGGAGCAGAGCGCTGGCAACCAGACCCAGGCCGCGGCGCTGCTGGGGATGCCCCGGCGCACGCTGGTGGCGAAGCTGGTGGCGTACAACATCCCGCGGCCCCGCAAGCGGGCCTGAGCGCGCCGCTCCCATCGTCGCCTCCTGTGAAGGAGACGAGTGAGAATTCTCACGACGAACCGTAGGGGCGGACCCAGGTTGCTCGTCGAAGCCCCGGAGGTCTCGACGGTGCTCGTCGAGCCCCAGCCGGGCATCGGCGACGCGCACGATCTGCGGCGCCCGACCGATGCCTCCCCCTCCCTCGGAGATCCTCCAATGGCCATTTCGTTCCGTGCTTCTCTCGTTGCGTTCGGACTGCTGCTCGCCCCGATGGCGGCGAGCGCCCAGCAGACGGTGGTGGTGACCAACCTCCCGCCGCCCGCTCCGCTCGCGGAGTCGCCCACCCCGTCCCCTGGCGCCGGCTTCGCGTGGGTCGCCGGCTTCTGGAACTGGAACGGTTCGCAGTACGCCTGGACCTCGGGGCACTGGGAGCGCCCGCCGCAGGCCGCGCAGACCTGGGAGGCCCCGCGCTGGGAGCGCGAGGGTGGCCGCTACCGCTTCCGCCAGGGGCGCTGGGGTGGTCAGGGCCAGCAGATGCAGCCGCAGATGCAGCCGCAGGTGCAGCCGCAGATGCACCCGCAGATGCACCCGCAGATGATGCCCCAGCCGCAGATGCAGGCGCCGCCGGCGTACCCGTCGGTGCCCATGGCGCAGCCCGCGGTCCCGTCGATGCCCATGGCGCAGCCCGGGTTTCCAGGGGGGATGATGCAGGTGCCGATGGCCCCGCCGCGGCCGCGCAGGGAGCGCCGCCCGCGCATGACCCCGCCGGGCCAGGTGTGGGTCCCCGGCGCCTGGGTCTGGAACAACAACCAGTACGCCTGGAACGCGGGTCACTTCGAGGCGCCGCCGCGCCCCCGCGCCCGGTGGATTCCCCCTCAGGTGGTCCGCCGCGGCCGCAACTGGCAGATGAACCCCGGCCGCTGGCGCTGACCGCGCTGCGGTGACGGCCCCCTCCGCGGCGCCCGGGGATGTGATCCCCTGGAGCGCCGCGGACGCCTTCGGGTCACTCCACCGTGACGGTCTTGGCGAGGTTGCGGGGCTGGTCGACGTCGGTGCCGCGCAGGTCGGCGACGTAGTACGAGAGCAGCTGCAAGGGGACGATGGTCAGCAGCGGCGTGAGCGCCTCGACCGTCGCGGGCACCTTGATGGTGTAGGTCGCGAGGTCCTTCGCCACGCTCTCGTCGTCCACGATGGCGATGACGTTGCCGTCGCGGGCGCGCACCTCCTGCACGTTGGAGAGCATCTTCTCCAGGGTGCTGTCGCTCGGCAGCAGGCACACCACGGGCATGTCGCGGTCGACCAGCGCGAGCGGGCCGTGCTTCATCTCTCCGCCCGCGTACCCCTCGGCGTGCACGTACGAGATCTCCTTCAGCTTGAGCGCGCCCTCGAGCGCGATGGCGCTCGACAGCCCGCGCCCGAGGAAGAGCGCGTCGCGCGTGTGCAGGATGGACCGCGCCACCGACTCGACGTGCTTCGCCCCCTCCAGCGCCGTGCGCATCTTGTGGGGGATCTGCACGAACTCCCCGAGCAGCGCGCGGGCCTTCTCGGCGCCGAGCGTGCCGCGCGAGCGCCCGAGGTGGATGGCCAGCATCGTCAGCGCCGCGAGCTGCGCGGTGAAGCACTTGGTGCTCGCCACGCCGATCTCCGGGCCCGCGTGGGTGTAGAGCGTGCCGTGGGCCATGCGCGCGATGGCGCTGCCCTGCACGTTGACCACCGCGAGGATGCGCGCGCCGCGCTCCTTGGCCTCCTTGGCGGCGGCCAGGGTGTCGGCGGTCTCGCCCGACTGCGACACGGCGATGACCAGGTCGCCTTCGCCCACCACCGGGTCGCGGTAGCGAAACTCGCTCGCGAGCTCGGCGACCGCGGGCACCCGCGCGAGCGCTTCGAGCAGGTAGCGCCCGTGCAGCGCCGCGTGGAAGCTCGTGCCGCAGGCCAGGAACACCACCCGCTTGATGGCCTTCGCGTCGTCGACGCCGATGCCCATCTCCCCGGGCTCGAGCAGGCCGTCCTCCAGCAGCACGCGGCCGCGCAGGGTGTCCTCGAGGGCGCGGGGCTGCTCGTGCACCTCCTTGAGCATGAAGTGCTTGTACCCGCCCCGCTCGGCCTGCATCAGCGACCAGGTGATGCGCACCGCGGCCCGCTCGACCGCGACGCCCGCGACGGTCTCGATGCGCGCGCCCTTGCGGGTGATCTCGGCCATCTCGCCGTCTTCGAGGAAGATCACGTCGCGCGAGTGGGCGAGCAGCGCGGGCACGTCGCTCGCGGCGAGCATCACCCCTTCGCCGACGCCGAGCACCAGGGGCGAGGCGTTCTTGGCCAGCACGATGCGCGACGAGTCGGCGCGCGAGAGCACGGCGATGGCGTAGGCGCCGCGGATGACCTTGAGCGTCTCGCGCACGGCCTCGAAGAGGTCGAGGCCCCGCTGCGTGGCGAGGTCGACGAGGTGCGCCACGATCTCCGTGTCCGTGTCCGAATGGAACTCCCGGCCCTGCTCCTTGAGCGAGCGCTTGAGCTCCACGTGGTTCTCGATGATGCCGTTGTGCACCACGGCGATGTCGCCGGAGACGTGCGGGTGCGCGTTGCGCTCGGCGGGCTTGCCGTGCGTCGCCCAGCGCGTGTGCCCGATGCCCGTGGTGCCGTGCACCGGGTCGCGCGCGAGCACGTCGCCGAGGGCGGTGAGCTTGCCCGCCGCGCGCCGCACGTTGAGCTCGCGGCCGTCGTGCACCGCGACGCCGGCGCTGTCATACCCGCGGTACTCCAGCCGCCGCAGGCCCTCCAGGAGGATGGGTGCACACTCTTCGGTTCCGACGTAGCCAATGATGCCGCACATGCGTGGATCGCCTCCGGTAACTCGCGGTTGAACGCCGCGGCGGAGGATGTCCGGCGCCGCGGGCCGGCACAACCTTGCACGGGGGCCCTCCGATGGCGAGTGGTCGAAATGCCGGGGCGGAGGGTAACGGGACGCGGGCGGAGGGGGAGGAGGGTGGGGCCGCGCTCGCTCAGTCGGGCTCGCGCTCGCCGACGGCGCGGCGCAGGCGGGCGAGGGACTCGCGGAGGTCGACGTTGGCGTTGACCAGCGCGAGGCGGGCGCGCAGCAGGTCGAGCTCGGCGTCGGTGAGGTCGCTGGACACCGCGCTGCCGGCCTGGAAGCGCTCGCGGCGCACCCGGTAGCTCTCCTCCGCGGACACGAGCTGCCGGCGCGCGGACTCGATGGCGGCGCGGGCGGTCTGCGCGGCGATCCACACGCTGCGCACCTCGATCTCGGTGCCCTCGCGGACCTGCGCGAGCTGCGCGAGGAGGCCCGCCCGCTGGGCGCTCAGCCGGCTGGCCGCGGCGCTGGCGGAGAGGGCACCGGAGAGCGACCACTGGGCCTGGATGGTGGCCGACCAGGTGGTGTTGAACTCCTGCGTCTGGGGCACGAAGCGCTGGTTGGGGTTGGCGATGTCGACGCTGAACTGCCCCGACACGCTCGGGTACATCCCCGCCCGGGTGGCGGCGACGTTGGCCGCGAGGGCGTGCGACTGCCGGTCGAGGCTCTGGAGCTCGGGCCGCGCCTGCAGCGCGCGGTCGATGAGCTGGTTGACGCTGCCGGGCATCCGCACCTCGCCGTCGAGGGCCTCGCCCAGGGTGATGGGCTCCCCCTCGGTGACGTGCATGCGCTGCCGGAGCTGCGCCTCGGCGAGGCTCTGGCCCTCGCGCGCCTGCAGCACGATGCGCTCGCTCTCGGCGACCTGCGCCTCGACCCGCAGGAGCTCGACCCGCGCGACGGTGCCGGCCTCGACGAAGCGCGCGAGGTCCTGCTGGTGGTGCTGCGCGGTCTCGAGGGCCTGCTGGGCCACCGCGGCCTGGCCCTGCGCGCGCATGTACTCGTAGAAGGCGATGCGCGCGTCGGCGGCGGCCTGCGCGCGCGACGAGACCTCGTCGAGCCGCCGCGCCTCCACCGTGAGCCCCGCGGCCTCGTACACCCTCGCCAGGCGGAAGGGTATGTCCGTCAGCGGCACGGTGACGGTGCCGTTGATCACGATGTTGTCGAGGATGACCGGGAAGGAGAAGCCGGCGCTCGGGGTCGTCGGGGCGGCGCTCGGGATGGGCCCCGCGCCCGACGGGCACGTGAGCGCGCCGCCCGCGGTGCGGCTGCCCAGCACGATGCCGCCGTTGGAGTCGACGCAGAAGGGCTGCGTCGACGTCGACGCGCTGCCGAAATTGAGCGAGGGCTGGGTGATGGGCGAGAGCCGGGTGTAGCGCGCCGACAGCGCGAGCTGCGGGATCATCGCGACGCCCGCCTCGGTGCGGCTCGCGCTCGCGGCCTCGGTGTTGGCCTGCGCCGCCCGCACCGCGAGGCTGGTGCGCACCGCCCGCGCGGCCGCCCGGTCGGCGGTCATCCCGCCGGGCTGCGGGGTGAGCGCCGCCGGCAGGCCCACCGGCGCCCGCGCCTCCCCCGCCGCCGCCTCCGCCGTCGGAGGCGTCTGTCCCCACGCGCCGCCCGCGGCGAGAACCGCCGCCGCCGCGCACCACCGAGCCGTTGATCTCATTCGTCCTTCTCCGCGTTCTGCACCGTCGCCGCCGCGCGCCCGAAGAGCTCCGCGACGGTCTCGAAGGCCTGTACGATCCGGTCCTGGTCTTCCGGCGAGAGCTTCTCGAGCACGTTCTTGTGCCGCTCTCGCATCACCTGGCGCTGCTGCGCCACCATCGCCCGCCCCCGGGCGGTGATCGCCACCATCACCGTGCGCCGGTCTGACGGCAGCGGTTTCTTGTGCACGAACCCCAGCCGGGCAAGGCGCCCTACGATCTCGCTGAGCGTGCTCTGGGCCCCCGGAAACGACTGCCGGAGCTCCGTCAGGCTGATGGGCCCGCGCTCCTCGAGCGCCCGCAGCAGGATGCCCTGGTGCGGCGTGATGTCGGTGTCGTCGCAGCCCGAGCGCATGAGCCGGGGCATCACCAGCGCCATCTGGTCCATCAAGGCGCTGAGGTGATCCAACCGTCGCTCGATCATCGGGGTGCTCTACGGCCTCCTGCGGGGGGGTCTGTCCGGGGCCGCCCACGGGCCGCCCTGCCATTCCATCGGGCTACGATGCATCGAACCTTCTGGCCGATGCAACCCCCCTGGTCAACTACCACCAATGCACTTAAGAACCCGTCGCATCGTGCAACAACGCACTGCGGCATCCGCACCCCACGAAAATACTTCGTGACCCGATTGATCTCCGATCGAGTTCGGTGCATCTCATGGCCTGCGGTCGACCGTCGCGCGATCCGCCCTAAACCCTCGAACCCACGGACCGGGAACATGCACAGAGACTCCAAGAAGGCCTCGACCCTCGCGACGGTGCTCGCGCTCGCCGCGCTGCCGCTCGCCGCGTGCAAGAAGCCCGCGGCGGAGGGGCCCGGCGGCGGCGGTCCGGTCGCGCTCGCGGCCGAGAGCGCCGCGCCGGTGCGGGTCACCGTCGCCACGGCGCAGGCCCGCCAGGTGCCCGACGTGCTCTCCGCCACCGGCACCCTCGTCCCCGACCAGCAATCGCAGGTGACGGCGCTGGTGCCCGGCCGCGTGACCGCGGTGCTCGTCGAGCGCGGCTCGCAGGTGCGCGAGGGCGACGCCATGCTCCGGCTGCGCGACACCGACTACCGCGCCAACGCGGCGACCGCCACCGCGGCGGTGGGCCAGGCCCGCGCGCGGCTCGGCCTCGACGCCGCCAGCGGGCGCTTCGACCCCGAGGCGACCGCCGAGGTGCGCGCCGCCGCCGCGCAGCGCGACATCGCCGACGACGGCCTGCGCCGCGCCGAGCAGCTGCACACCAGCGGCAGCATGTCCGACGCGGAGTACCAGCGGGCGCTGCTCCAGGCGACCGCGGCGCGCGAGCAGCACCGGTCGGCGGTCAACGGCACCCGGGCGTCGTACTTCGCCTACCAGCAGGCCCGCGAGGCGCTCGCGACGGCGCAGCGCTCGGTGGCCGACTCGGTGGTGCGCGCGCCCTTCGCGGGCGAGGTGGCCGAGCGCACGGCGAACGTGGGCGAGTACGTCACGGCGCAGCGCGCGGTGGTCACCCTGGTGAAGGTCGACCCGCTGCGCATGGAGATCCAGATCCCGCAGGAGCGCTTCGCCCAGGTGCGGCCCGACCAGGCCGTCGAGGTGCGGGTCGACGCGTGGCCCGACCGGGTGTTCCGCGGCACGCTCCGGTACATCTCCGCGGCGGTGCGCACCGACACCCGCGCGCTGGTGGCCGAGGCGGTGATCCCCAACGCCGAGCGGGTGCTGCGCCCGGGGCTCTTCGCGACGGCGCGCATCGCGCTCGGCACGCAGCGCGCGGCGGTGTCCATCCCCGCGCGGGCGGTGCTCTCCGAGGCGGGCACCAGCAGGGTGTTCGTGGTGGCCAACGGCCGCGTGCAGGCGCGGGTGGTGACGGTGCTCGAGCGCCAGGGCGACGACGTGCTCATCGAGCGCGGCATCGCTCCGGGCGAGCGGCTGGCGACGGACAACCTCCCGCGGCTCGGCGACGGCGTCGCCGTGACCGAACACCAGTAGACAGAGGCGGAGTACTTCGATGCAGTGGCTAGCGGCTATTTCCGTCCGTCGCCCGGTGTTCACCTGGGTGCTCATCCTCGCGCTGGTGGTGGTGGGCATCGCCAGCATCCAGGGCATCGGGGTCGACCGGTTTCCCAACATCGACTTCCCGGTGGTCATCGTGAGCACGGTGCTCCCCGGGGCCTCGCCCGAGCAGGTCGAGACGGAGGTGTCCGACAAGCTGGAGGAGGCGATCAACTCCATCTCCGGCATCGACACGCTCCGGTCGAACTCCTACGAGGGCCTCTCGGTCGTCGTGGCGCAGTTCGACCTCGACAAGGACACCACCGTCGCCGCCCAGGAGGTGCGCGACCGGGTCAACCGCGCGCTCTCGCTGCTGCCGCGGGACATCCAGCAGCCGCGGGTCGAGCGCTCGGACCCCGACGCCGCCCCGGTGCTGCTCGCGGCGCTCTCGGCCCCGCGCAGCTCGCGCGAGCTCACCGAGTACGCCGACCGCGTGCTGCGCCGGCGCATCGAGTCCCTCACCGGCGTCGGCGGGGTGACCGTGCTCGGCGGGCGCTCGCGGCAGATCAACCTGGTGCTCGACCCGTCGCGGCTGCAGTCGTACGGGCTCACCGCCGTCGACGTGCAGCGCACGCTCGCCTCGCAGAACGTCGAGGTGCCCGGCGGCACGGTCGACCAGGGCGCCACGACGCTCTCGCTCCGGGTGATGGGCCGCGTGGCCAGCACCGAGGAGATGGGCAACCTGGTGGTGGCCCAGCGCGGCGCACTCGGGGTGCGGGTGCGCGACCTCGGCCGGGTGGAGGACAGCGAGGCGCAGGCCAGCTCGACCGCCACCGTCGACGGCCGCGAGGTGGTGATCCTGTCGGTGCGCAAGCAGTCGGGCACCAACACCCTGGCGGTCATCGACGCGCTCCAGGAGCGCATCGACGAGCTGCGCCCGGGCCTGCCGCCGGGCTTCCGGCTGGAGGTGGTGCGCGACGAGGGAGAGTTCATCCGCAACGCCATCCACGCGGTGGAGGAGCACCTCGTCATCGGCGGCATCCTGGCCTCCCTCGTGGTGCTCATCTTCCTCTGGAACGGCCGGTCGACCCTCATCGCCGCGCTCGCGATCCCGACGTCCATCGTGTCGACCTTCGGGCTCATCAAGGCGATGGGGCTGACGCTCAACGTCATCACCCTGCTCGCACTCACGCTCGCGGTGGGCATCGTCATCGACGACGCCATCGTGGTGCTGGAGAACATCTTCCGCTTCATCGACGAGAAGGGGATGAACCCGCGCAAGGCGGCCATCCTGGCGACGCGGGAGATCGGCCTCGCGGTGCTGGCGACCACCCTGTCGCTCATCGCGGTGTTCCTCCCGGTGGCCTTCATGGGCGGCATCGTGGGGCGCTTCATGCGCTCCTTCGGCTTCACCATGAGCTTCGCCATCGCGGTGTCGCTGCTGGTGTCCTTCACCCTCACGCCGATGCTCTCCGCGCGGTGGCTCAAGGCCTCCGGCGAGAAGCACCCCGAGCAGGGCCTCGGCGAGCAGGAGATCGAGAAGGAGGTCGAGGAGGAGCTCGACGCGGAGTTCGCCGACCCGGCGGCGGAGCCGCGCGCGGAGGAGAACCAGGGCTACCGGGAGTGGTTCGCCGGCACCCGGCAGCTGCCGCTGTCGCACGCCTCCGCGGGGCACAGCGCCGGCGGCGTGTACGGCGCCGTCGAGCGGGCGTACCTCCGGCTGCTCTCCCTCGCGATGCGCAACCGCTGGGTGGTGGGGGTCCTCATGGGGGTGGTGTTCCTCTCCACGGTGCCGCTCGCCAAGGCCGTGCAGAAGAACTTCCTCCCGGTCGATGACGAGTCGCGCTTCGACGTGGTCATCCGCGCGCCGGAGGGCACCTCGCTCCACCAGACGCAGCTCATCTCCGAGCGCATCGCCCGCGACGTGCGCGCCCTCCCCGGCGTGCAGAACACCGTGCTCACCGTCGGCTCGCCCCCGGGCGACCCGAGCGGCCGCGGCAGCAACCAGGCCTCGCTCTTCGTGCGCCTCGTGCCCGCCACGCAGCGCGCCCGCGACCAGCAGGCGATGATGGCCCAGGTGCGCAACACCGTCATCCCGCGCTTCGCGGGGGAGCACCTCCGCGTGCTGGTGTCGCAGGTCAACGTGTTCGGCGGCGGCGCGGCCGACAGCGCGCCCATCCAGTACGTGCTCAAGGGCCCCAACCTCGAGCGCCTCGCGGAGTACTCCGAGCAGATGATGCGCCGGGTGCGCGCCATCCCCGGCGTGGTCGACGCCGACTCGACCCTCGTCACCGGCAAGCCCGAGCTGCGGGTGCGCATCAACCGCGCGCGCGCCGCCGACCTCGGGGTCAACGCGCTCGACATCGCCAACACCCTCCGGATGCTGGTCGGCGGCCTCCAGGTGTCGAACTACAACGAGGGCGGCGAGCAGTACGAGGTGTGGATCCGCGCCGCCGAGGACGCCCGCATCACCACCGCCGCCATCGAGCAGATGACCATCCCCACGCAGACCCCCGGGCGCAGCGTGCGGCTCGCGGACGTCGTGGAGATCGGCACCGCCCTCGGCCCGGCCTCCATCCAGCGCCTCGCGCGGCAGCGCGCGGTGACCATCTACTGCAACGTCGTGCCCGGCACCTCCGAGGCGGGCGTCATCGCGGCCTTCAACGCCGCCCGCGACGAGCTGCACATGGAGCCCGGCTTCACCGCCGAGCTCGCGGGGCGCTCGAAGGAGCTCGGCCGCGCCGGCCAGAGCTTCGCCATCGCGTTCATCCTGTCGCTGGTGTTCATGTACCTGGTGCTCGCGGCCCAGTTCGAGAGCTGGATCCACCCGATCACCATCCTGATGGCCCTGCCCCTCTCGGTGCCCTTCGCCATCTTCTCGCTGGTCGTGCTCGGCCAGTCGATGAACATCTTCTCCACCCTCGGCATCCTGGTGCTCTTCGGCATCGTGAAGAAGAACTCCATCCTCCAGGTCGACCACATGCGCGACCTGCGGCGCCACGGGCTCGGCCGCGCCGACGCCGTCATGATCGCCAACCGCGACCGCCTCCGCCCCATCCTCATGACCACCGTGGCCTTCGTGGCCGGCATGATCCCGCTGGCCATCTCCAGCGGCGCGGGCGCGGGCACCAACCGCGCGATGAGCTCCGTCATCATCGGCGGCCAGACCCTCTCGCTGGTGCTCACCCTCATCGCGACCCCGGTCGTCTACTCCTTCTTCGACGACCTCGCGCACTCGCGCCGCATCGCCGCCCTCGGCCACGCCCTCACGTGGCCCTTCCGCGCCATCGACGGGCTCTTCGCCAAGAAGGTCCCCGCCGCCGCGCCCGCCGCCGACCCCCTCGACGACGAGCGCACCCGCGAGCACCAGATCCCGCGGTGACCGCGCCGCGGATTGACGCAACACGGTTGCAATGGCAACGTCGTCGCGTCATGAGCGGGCTCCAGCTTCCCCCCTCCTGACCACCGTCGCCTCCGGGGCCATCGCGCCCCTGGGCGGCGCCACACCGACACGATCCGAAGGGCACCCATGCACTCTGGCGGCTTCTCCCTCATTCGTCTCTTCACCTCCTTCGCGATGCTCGGCGCGGAGTGGGTGATGTGGGTCCTGGTGGTGCTGTTCGTGGCGTCGGCGGCGGTGATGCTGGAGCGAGCGCGGTACTACCGCTCGCTCGACGACGACCTGGAGAAGCTGAGCGACGAGGTGCGAGCGCTGCTGCGCAAGGGCGACCTCACGGGGGCGAAGGCGCGGCTGGAGAAGTCGTCGTCGCCCGCCTCGGTGGTGGCGCTGGCGGGCCTCGCGGAGTTCGACAGCGGGCTCAAGAGCGCCGAGGAGGCGATGGCGGGCGCGACGGTGCGGGTGAAGCTCAACCTCGAGCGCTACCTCGCCTTCCTCGGCACCGTCGGCAACAACGCCCCCTTCGTCGGCCTCTTCGGCACCGTCATCGGCATCATCCAGGCCTTCGACAAGCTG
>JAUSAZ010000025.1 GCA_030652255.1 Myxococcales bacterium
GTACCCGGTGCGCAATCCCCATGGCCGTGAGGGTTGCCGTGATGGGCGAGCCTCGGGGGCATGCGATCTCCTCATCCCGCTCCGGTGACCCCTGAGGCCGTCTGCCGTCGTCACGTCGAGGCGCTCGCGCGCAGCGGCCAGACGGTGCCCGTCTACGCCCGCGCGCACGGCCTCAAGCCCGACACCCTCTACCGCTGGCGGCGACGCTTCCCAGCGCTCCCCGCCACCCCCGCGTCGCCCGCCCCGGCCCCGCCGCCGCCGCCCGTGCCGCGCCTGGTCCCGGTGACCTTCGAGGCCCCGGCGATCTGCGAGCTCGTGCTGCGCGACGGTCTCACCCTCCGTCTGCCCACCGGCACCGCGCCCGCCCTGGTCGTCTCGCTCGTGCGCGCGTTGGAGGACCGGTGATCCTGCTGCCCCCGACGCGGCCCCTCTACGCCGCCCTCGACCCGGTGGACTTCCGCCGCTCCTTCGACGTGCTCGTCGCCGTCGCCCGCGAGCAGCTCGGCCTCGACGCCCTGCGCAGCGCCGTCGTCCTCTTCGTCAACCGCGACGGCTCCCGCTGCAAACTACTTTTCCACGACGGCTCGGGTCTGGTGATCCTCTACAAGCGACTGGACGCCGGCCGCTTCCGCCTCCCCGCCGCCGTGCTCGCGGGCGACCGCTCGGTCGCCATCGAGCCGCGCGAGCTCGCCCTCCTGCTCGAAGGCCACAATCGACCTCGTCCCTGACGAATCGACCTCGTCGCAGGGAATTCTCCTCTCGACTCCCACGTTGAAGCGACGTGGATCTGGCCGAGGCGCTCTTCACCATCGAGCTTCTGCACGGGCAACTGGCCGCCCAGGCGCAGCAGCTCGCCGCGCGCGACGAGCAGATCACCTCGCTGCGGGCGGACCTCGTGCACAAGGCCTTCGAGGTCGCGCGCCTCAAGCGGGCGCTCTACGGCAAAAGCTCCGAGCGCGTCGTCCCCGACGTGGGCCTCTTCCTTCCCGGCCTCGCGCCCGCGCCGGCGAATGATCCTCCGGCCTCGACCGAGCCCCCCACGCGCACCGTCAAGGAGCACGAGCGCAAGGTGCGCACCGACCCGTCGCGCGCCCGCCTCGAGCTCGACCCCTCGTGCGTGACCGACGAGCACGTCACGCTGCTGCCCGACGTCACCGCCTGCGGGTGCTGCGGCGGCGCGCTGGTGGCGTTGAGCGAGGAGCTTCGCGTGGTGGTCGAGCGGCAGCCCGCGCACTACCTCCGCACGACCTTCCATCGGCCCAAGCTGGCCTGTGCGCAGTGCGGCGGGGCCGGCGTCGTGATCGCCCCGGCGCCGGAGCCCACGGTGACGGGCGCGGGCCCGGTGGGCCTGTCGCTCGCGGTCGATACGGTGCTGATGCACTACCAGGATCACCTGCCCTTCCACCGCATGGCGGGCATCTTCCTGCGCGAGGGGATGCGCATCGATCGCAGCACCCTCTCGCGCCTCAGCGGTCGCGTGGCGGACCTGCTGGCGCCGCTGGTCGATCACATGGAGTCCGTGCTGCTCGGCGGCGACGACGTGATCGGCATCGACGGCACGGGGCTCAAGATCTTCGCCTCGCCGCAGTGCCAGCGGCGCCTCGCCTATGTCATTCACGGCCAGGGCGCGGTGGTGTTTCGGATGCTGACGGGCGAGAGCGCCGACCAGGTGCTGGAGGGCTTCGAGGACTTCCACGGCGTGGTGGTGAGCGACGCGGCGAAGGTCCACCTGGGCCGACACAGCCGGTCGCTGGGGCTCATCGTCGCGCTCTGCAACGCCCACGCGCGGCGCAAGTTCTACGACGCGCGCGAGACCGACCGGGCGCGCGCCGACCACGCGATCGCCTTCTATCGCGAGGTGGCGATGCGCGAGCGGGCGTGGTCGAAGCTGGAGGCGCCGGCGCGGCAGAAGGAGCGGGCCGAGCATCTGCGTCCGCTCTTCGAGAAGTACCACCAGTGGTTGGAGGAGGAGCGCTCTCGCGTGATGCCGCGGACGCCCATGCGGGAGGCGATCGACTACTCGTTGAATCACTGGAGTGGATTGACGCACTTCCTCGAAGATGGCCGAGTCCCGTGGACGAACAACGAGAGTGAACGCCACCTGAGACACATCGTCGTCGGAAGGAAGAACTTCGTCTTCCGCGGCAGCTTCGAGGGCGCCGAGCGCGCGTGTGTGCTGTGGAGCCTGATGATGAGTTGCCGCGTGAACGGGGTGAACCCGCGCGAGTACCTGCTGGCCACGCTGGAGGCGGTGCGCACGGCGAAGCGCGCCGACCTCGCGACGCTCACGCCGCGGGCCTACGCCGAGCGGAGGAAGGCGATCGAGGTCGCGACCGCCGCGTGAGTGCGGCGACTCACGGGCCCTCGTCGCGCTCGACCGTGACGGCCTCGTCGCCGCGCACCGCGAGCACCTCCTGGAGGGCGCGCGTGGTGAGCGACAGGAAGCTGTCGTAGAGCACGTCCGAGAGGGCCTGGAACTCGGGCCACAGCACGCCCTCGTAGAAGGAGGGCGGCGCCGCCACGACGACCGTCGCGCGTCGCTGCCGCGCATGGCGGTGGGGCTTGAGGCCGTACCGACGGCAGAGCGCGAGGAAGACGGCGCGGGCGCAGGGGTCGGGGATCGAGGTGGTGAAGACCTCGTCGCGCTCGCGGGTGCGCGTCTCGGCGAGCTGGGCCCGGAGCCGCTCGACGCCGGCGTGAACGGCAACGAGGTCGGCGCCGTCGGGGAGCCCGAGGACGCGGGCCTCCAGGGAGCGCATGCGATCGAGCGCGGTGGCGTCGTCCATCGCGACCGACGGTAGCGCAGCGCGACGCGTGGGCGCGAGTTGGCAGCGGCCGGTGGGCGTGGCGTCGGTCACGTCGGTCGCGGCGCCCACCACAGCGCGCGGTCGCCCGCAAGCAGCGCAGCGGCGTCATCCCCATGGGGATCGCGCACCGGGTACGAAGCTTCCGCTCGTGCTCACCACCAACCTGACCTTCTCGGACTGGCCGACCATCTTCCCGAACGCCTCCTGCACCGTGGCCCTCATCGACCGCGTGCTGCACCACGCCGACGTCATTGCCATCGAGGGCGAGAGCTACCGTCGGCGCGAGGCCGAGGCCCGCAAGAACGCCCGGCGCAAGAAGACCACGGGCTGACGGGGCCCGGCGATCACGACCCGAAGGAGTGGCGGCTCACGCCGCCACTCGCCCGTCGTCGAGACCCTTCAAAAAACCGCGCTTCCTCACAGACGACAACAGTCGATGTCCTCGTGTACACGGAGAACCACGCCGTGTCGCGTGATCTCGATGCGCGCGTTGGAGCGAGCCGGGATGGACCGGGTGACCTCGACGAAGGCCGGCGAGGCGGCGGCCGGCAAGGTCGAGAGACGCTCACGCCAGTAGGCCAGCCGGCTTCGCGAGATGCCGCGCTGAGCGCAGAACTCCGTGGGCGTCAGCCCGGCGGCGAAGTCGTCGAGGGCGGCCGTTGCCTCGGCCTCGGTCCATTGGTGCCAGCGGTGGCGTGCAGTCTTCGGGTGTCGGGACATCGTGACCTCCGCATGCAGGCGTAGGACGACGCCGAGGGGGCACGAAAGACGGCCTTCGCGGAGGGCTTACAGAGCATCCCGACGAGGACGACGCCCACGATCGTCAGCAACGGATGGGTGATCCGCTCCACCGCGCGGCGCGGCTCAGGCAGCGTCGCGAAGTGGACGAGCAGGGAGGGCGCCTTCGGCGAGCGCTTCGACGCGATGCATCGGGAGCTCTGCATGCGGGAAGGGGTAATGCCAACCTCGCGGAAACTGAAGACTCCTCATGCGCCCGCCCTGCCTTCCAATCAGCGGGGCTTCGCCCGTACCTTTGATCGACTGAGCAGGGATCCGCGGAACCGCCTGGATACCGTCACGATGCCCTTTCCGCGGGTCGTTCGCGCAGCCGGATCACGACGACGCTCTCCCGACATCGCAGTCCAAGCTTGTTGATGACCTCGACGAGCGCGGCCTGACGCCTCC
>JAUSAZ010000030.1 GCA_030652255.1 Myxococcales bacterium
AGAGGCGCCGCGCGTTGCCCACGAGCACGGCGCCGCGCTGCGCTCTCGGTGCGCAGTCCGGCGAGGCAGCGCTCCGAGGCGAATCCGGTCGCGCCGCGGTCGACGCCGTGCTCGCGCCTTCGTAGCCTGCACTCGTGGCAAGCATGAGACGAGGTCCCGTCACCGCCCTCGTCGAGCCCGCCGGAGCGACGAGCCCGCTGGGCGTGTTCACCCGTGGCGCGCGGGTCCTCCTGCTCGGCGTCGCCCTCGCGTCGTGCGCCGGGTCTGGCACCCGCAACGCCGCGGACGCCACGGCTCCCGTCGATCTCGGCGTGGTGAACGACCTCTCCCCTCCGCCGGACCAGGGCCCCGCGGACGCCCCGGCGGACGACGCGCTCGACGTGCTCGATGCGAGCGCCGACCTGCCCGGTGAGCTCGGCGCGGACGCGTCCGCCGACTCGCCCGATGCGCCCAGCCCCTGGGGCGACGCGCCGCTCGTGGACTTCGGTGGGATCCTGATCCCGGTGGACCCGCACGCGGTCCCCGCCCCGGGCAGCGAGTGCACCTCGGACGCGAGCGTGCGCGCGGGCGACCCGACGATCGCGCCGCCGCGGCCCATCCGCCCGCTGTCGGTGTCGCGGGTGACCTCGCAGCGGCCGACCTTCCAATGGGTACTCCCCGCGGGAACAACGGGGGCGCGAGTGGAGGTGTGCGCCGATCGCTGTTGCACTCGGGTGATCCAGACCTTCGACGCCGAGGGGACGACGGCGCGCCCGATGACGGCGCTGCCGCCGGGCGTGGTGTTCTGGCGGATGTTCGGGCGTCGCGGGGCCGTGGTGGGGTCGCGGGCGTCATATACGTGGGAGTTCGGGGTGCGGCGGCGGGATGCGCCCAATGACACGACGTGGGGGACGATCCGGGACTTCAATGGGGATGGGTATGACGATGTGATGGTGTTCCGGCGACCCATGCCCATGGCGAGGCCGGCGGATCTGCTCTTCGTGCCGGGCTCGATGGAGGGATTGCGGGCGCTCGTCGCAACCGATATCGTCACAGGGATCCTCCCTACGCGGGCGAGGGTGGGAGACTTCAACGGCGACGGACTCGCCGATCTCGCTTGGGACGACCGCGATAACAACACGCCACTTCGTTCGTGGATTACGATTGTCGCAGGTTCGAGGGATGGATTGCGCTCCAGAAGTCTTCCTGACGTCAACCTGTTCGGACGATGCGCAAGGGCGTATGCTCCCGCTGTCACCGATTGGGATGGCGACGGGTACTCGGATGTCGTCCTCGCGGTTGCCTTCGGCTGCGGATTTTTCGCGCCTGTCGAAGCATCGGTGCTTCTCGGATATCTGGGCTCTTCGGTCGGAATCGCCACGGTGCCCCAATGGGCATTCCGGCTGGATGGGCGACTTGCCCACCCGCTCGTGGTCGTCAATCAGCGGCCGGATTCAGCAGACATCGATCGCGACGGATACGGGGATGTCTTCGCGGTCAGCATCTTCTCTGGTTCCGGCACCACTTCGGTTCCAGCAGAGCATGCCATGATTCACGGAGTCGCCAGCGGTGACCCGGTCATCGAGCGTGTCGTCGAACCCTTCCAGGGCAACCCGTCGCGGGGCTTGCCCAACACCGTCGGAGACACCGACGGAGACGGCTACGTGGACCTCTGTGTTCACTTTGTCGGGTGGGACTTCGTTCGCCTCCACCATCCGGTGCGGGGATGGGCGACGCCGGGTACCGTATTGATCGACCCGGCGCGCGGCGCCTATTTCGGGTCCTCCATCTCCTCGGGCGACATCAACGCGGACGGGCTCTCGGACGTGATCGTGTCCTCTGAGACCGCCGGCACGTGGGATCCAGATGGAAGCCTGGTCAACCTGGGTCGCGTGTACATCTTCCCAGGCTCAGTCGGTGAACTCTCGGCGCCGGTATGGGTGGAGAGAGAGCGTGCCTCTCCGGAAGAAGTGCGCAAGAACTTCTTTGGGCATGGGTCGATGAGCCCCGGCGATGTCAACGGTGATGGCATCGATGACGTCGTCATGCTGGACGATATCGGGAGTCGACTGTGCGTTCGACACGGGAGCGCAGGACTTGCCACCGGTTCGCCGGATCTCTGCGTAGAAGGCCATGTGCCCGCGGAATGCTCGGTTTTCTGAGGGGGTCGATCGCCGCTCACCCCCGAGCCCGCGGCCCCCGTGGTGGAGGGCAGCCTCGACGCGGTGCAGATCCACCGCGGCCGCGCGGGCGCGCTTCGCCTCGACGAGGTGCAGCGCTGCTCCGCCGACCCGCACCTCGCGCATCACAACATCCTCGCCGCCCGCGCCGCGTTGCTCGACGCCCGCGCCGACATCGACGCCACCGGCTTCACGGTCGACTGGAGCCGCGTCGAGGGCGTCGAGTCCCTCGCGCTGGCGGTGATCTACGCCGCGGGGCGCGTGCCCGCCGACCCGCGCACGACCGGCGAGGTGCGCGCCCTGCTGGCGGAGGCACGACCGCTGCGCGCGCTGCTCCTGTCCAACGCCCGCACGCTCTCCCTGGTGGGTCGTTGCTCCCCCGAGGAGGTCGCCCGCATCGAGCGCGGCCTCGGCGCCGTCGACGCCGCCACCGACCTCATCGACCTCGCCTCGCTGCCCGCCAACCGCGAGCTCACCGGCGCCGGGAGCGCCGTCACCGCCGCGCAGCTCAAGCGCGCCAAGACGCTGGGCACCGAGCTCGTGCAGAAGATCCGCCCCTCGGGCGCCGGCCGCGCGCGCGCCCGCACCGCCGACCAGGAGAACGCCGTGGTGCTGCGCGACCGCCTCTGGACGCTGCTGGTGCAGACGCACGACTACTTCGAGCGCATCGCCGGGGCCCGCTGGGGCCGCGACCTGGGCCAGCACGTCCCGCGGCTGCAGGCCCGCTACGTCGCGAAGAAGCGCGCGAAGAAGCCCGCCGAGCCCGTGGCCCCGACGGGCTGAGGGCGCGTCACCAGGCGACGCGCACGAGCGTCCCGTCCAGGCCCGGTGCCAGCGTCCCCCGGCACCACACGCTGCCGTCCCGTCGCAGCGCGCAGATCGCACCCTGACCGCTCACGAGGCCGACCCCGTCGGTCAGCCCCGGAACGACCGTGGGGCTCATCCGGCAGGGTGTCCCGAGGCACTGCTCGTCGTCGATCATCGGACAGGTGCGGGTGTCCGCCATGGCGTCCGCTGGGGAGCATCCGCCCGCGCCTGCGGTCCCCGGCCTCCCCTCGGAGGGCGAGGTCGGGGACCGACGACGTGGGCGGGCGCGCACGTCGCCAGTCCCCCAATGGGGAGGCGGACATAGGCGTCAACCGATTGATGCCGATGCGGGCAGGGCAAGCCCCGCCCCTACGCAGCGAGAACTCTCCGCGTAGGGGCGGCTTGCCCCGCCCGCCCTTCAATCGACGGTTGACGCCTATGGAGGGAGACCTGCTCCGCGCCGATCTCCC
>JAUSAZ010000040.1 GCA_030652255.1 Myxococcales bacterium
GGGACGACACACGAGCGGTCGAACGCCCGGGAGATGAAAGGACCGATGATCATCGTCCCGCGCGGAAATTCGAGTTGTTTTGAGGATTGCCGCCCTGGGTGTGAAGCATGGTCCAACCCGATGGTTGCGATCGGTTGTGGCGTCGGTCGTTGACATCGAAGGATGCGGCGCTGAGAAGTCGACCCATGGGTTCTGTCGCGGGGTGCTTCGGCGTGCTGATGGTCGTGGCGTGCGCCTCGGCATGCACGCGCGACAACTGGATCTACGACCCGGGTCCTGAGGTGGACGCCGGGGAGGTCACGGCGGATGTCCCGACGACGGATATCCCAACGACGGATGTCCCCACGACGGATGTCCCGACGACGGATGTCCCCACGATCGATGTCCCTGTAACGGACGTCCCCGCGACCGACGTGCCCGCGACCGACGTGCCCGCGGCCGACGCCCCCGCGACCGACGCCCCCGCGACCGACGTCTCAGTGATCGACGTCCCTGCGACCGACGTCCCCGTGATCGACGTCCCCGTGATCGACGTCCCTGCGATCGACGTCCCCGTGATCGACGCCTCGACGGACGTCCCTGGGGTCGACGTTCGCGCGGATGCGGCGATCGACGCGCCTGTGCCTGATGTCGTCACGAGCGGGGCGCTGCGGCCCATCGCGCCGATCTCCCTGGGCGAAGTGACGCTGCGGCGTCCGACGCTGCGGTGGCATCTGCCCTCGGGATACGACGGGGCGGTGGTGGACCTGTGCCGCGACCGCGCGTGCACGATGATCATCGAGACGCGCATGGTGACCGGGAGCAGCATGCAGCCGGCGGCCGACCTGCCGGCGCGGAGCGTGGTGTTCTGGCGGCTGCGCGGGCGAAGGGGGGCGACGACCGACGCGGCATACAGCCCGACGTGGCTGTTTCACGTGCCCGCCACCAGCGCGAGCGCGGGCGTGGACACGAGCGCCAACCCCCACTTCGACGTCAACGGCGACGGCGTCGACGACCTCGTCATCGCGGCGAGGTGGGCCACCGTGCGGTCGCTCGCGCAGATGGGCGTCGTGAGCGTCTACCACGGCAGCCGATCGGGCGTGGCGGCGGTCGCCGACCGGGTGCTGGAGAGCCCTGGTACGACGGGAGGATTCGCGTTCGGCTTCGCGGTGGCGAACGCGGGCGACGTCAACGGCGACGGCTACGCCGACCTCGTCGTGGGCGCGACGGGCGGCAGCCCCGGGGGCCTCGGCCTCGCGGGCGAGGCGTACGTCTTCCACGGGAGCGCCGCGGGCATCGGGGCGACGGCGGCCCGCATCCTCGGGGGCGCCGCGCGGGGCAACGAGTTCGGCCGCGCGGTGGCGGGCGCCGGCGACGTCAACGGCGACGGGTACGCGGACATCGTCGTCGGAGAGCCGTACGCAGACCCGGGCGGGCGCATGGAGGCGGGCGCGGCGAGGGTGTTCCTCGGGAGCGCCGAAGGGGTCTCGGCGGTCGCGGCGAGGGTGTTCAACGGCGCCCTGGGGGGCGACCTCTTCGGCGTCACGGTGGCGGGCGCTGGGGACATCAACGGCGACGGCTACGACGACGTGCTCGTCGGCGCGCCGTACGCGAACGTGGCCGCGCGCAACGACACGGGCGCCGTGAGCGTGTTCCTGGGGAGCGCGACGGGCGTCGGGGAGAGCGCGGAGCGGGTCATCGAGGGCGCCGCCGCGGAGGAGCACTTCGGCAGCAGCATCGCGAGCGCGGGCGACCTCAACGGCGACGGCTACGACGACGTGGTCTTCGGCGCGTCGACCGCCAGCCCCGGCGGGCTCGTCTCGGCGGGCACCGCCAGCGTGTTTCACGGCGGCATGGCGGGCCTGTCCGCGGGCGCTGTCAGGGTGCTCACGGGCGCGGCGGGGGATGCCCTCGGCAGTGCGGTGGCGGGCGCCGGGGACGTCAACGGCGATGGCTACGACGACCTCGCCGTCGGGGCGCAGCGGGGCATCGTGAGGGTGTTCCACGGGGGCGCGGCGGGGGTCGGGGCGAGCGCGGCGAGGGAGCTCAGCGGGCCCGGCTGGAACTCCCTTTCGGTGGCGGGCGCCGGGGACGTGAACGGCGACGGCTACGACGACCTCATCGTCGGGACGCCGAGCGAGAGCTCTCCCACCCGCAACTTCGACGGCGCCGCCCATGTGTTCATCGGGAGCGCGTCGGGCATCGGGGCGACCGCGGTGACCGTCTACGAGGGCGCCGGCTCGGGCGACGCATTCGGCAACGCGGTGGCAAGCTGGTGGCGTTGGCAGCGCCCGGGCGCGCGCGTCCGGCGCGGGACCTGAGCGCATCTCTGGAGTCATCCACCACAAGGGAACGATCATGAAGGTGTTGATCCTCGGAGGGACCCGCTTCGTCGGGCGGCTGCTGGCGTGGCGCCTGGTGGCGATGGGCTGTCGGGTCACGATGTTCCACCGCGGGACGCGCGTGGTGCCCTTCGCCGACCGGGTGGAGACGCTCCTCGGAGACCGCGACACCGGGGTGCTGCCGTCGCTCATCAAGGGCCGGGAGTTCGACGCCACGGTGGACTTCGGGGCCTACGTCCCGGGCGACGTCGAGCCCCTGGTGGACACCGTGGCGCGCTCCGCGCTGGGCCACTACGTGCTCATCTCCACGGGGCAGGTGTACCTGGTGCGCGAGGGCTGCCCGAAGCCGGCGCGGGAGGTCGACTACGACGGCCCGGTGATGGCGCGGCCCGAGGGCGAGGTCGACGGCGCGCAGTGGGACTACGGCTTCGGCAAGCGCCAGTGTGAAGACCTCGTGAGCCACGAGCGGGCGCGCGCGACGCGGGTGCGCATCCCGGTGGTCAACGGCGCGGGCGACTACCACCGCCGCATCGAGTGCTACCTGTGGCGCCTGCTCGACGGCGCGGAGGTGCTGCTGCCCGACGGGGGCGAATCGCCCATGCGGCACGTGTACGCCGAGGACGTGGCGCGGGCCGTCGCGGGGATGCTGGGCGACGAGCGCACCTTCGGCCAGGCGTACAACCTCTCGCAGGACGAGACGCCGACGCTGCGCGAGCTGCTGGAGCGCATGGCGTGGCGGGTGGGCGCGCCCGCGAAGCTGGTGCCGGTGCCGCGCGAGGCGGTGGAGGCCGCGGGGCTGGTGACGCGCGACCTGTCGCCCTTCACCCAGCGGTGGATGTCGGACATCGACCCGTCGCGGGCGAAGGCCGAGCTGGGCTTCGTGCATACGCCGTTGTGGGAGTACATCGACCGGGTGGTGGCGGCCTTCCTGGCGCACCCGCCGGGCGACCGGCCAGAGGGCTACGCCCATCGGCCGAGGGAGGTCGAGCTGGCGAGGGTGATGCGCGATGGCTGATCCCGCCGAGGCGTTGGAGCAGCTGCTGGAGGCGGTGCCGGTGGCGAGCCTGGCCGTCGGAGGGGCGGACGGACCGGCGGTGTCGCTGGTGCCGTGGGTGCGCACCCGGGGGCCGACGCGCTTCTGGATATTGGTGAGCGAGCTGTCGGCGCACACCGCGGCGCTGCGGGCGAGCGAGCGGGCGGGGCTGATGGTGAGCGAGGCGTTCCGGGAGGGTGACCCGCGGAGCAACCACGCCCTCACGCGGGTGATGCTGAGCGTGGAGGCGCGCTTCGTGGGGCGGGACGAGGCGCGCGAGCGCGGGGCGGAGGCGGCGTATCGGGAGCGGTTCCCGATCGCGGAGACGCTGCTGGGCCTCGGGGATTTCCACTGGGTGGAGTTGAGCCCGGTGGGCAGCGGGGGTTTCGTGCAGGGCTTCGGGCGGGCCTACCGGGTGGGCGGCGACGACCTGGGCGAGCTCACGCACGTCACCGGGCGCTGAGGCCACCGAGCGGCAGCGCGGCGAGGTGGCGGTCCAGCCGGTGGCGTTGCTCCATGGAGAGCGGGAGGTGCGCGGCGTCGTCGCGCCACGCCTCGTGGAAGCGGGCGACCGTCTCGTCGACGGTCGAGAGCGTGCGCGCGACGTCGACGTGTGACTTCTCCGCGAGGCGCTCGAAGTCCCCGCGGAGCACCTCGTCGAAGCGTCGCCGCTTGAAGAGGTTGAGCGCGAGCTTCGGTTGGTCGGGGACGTAGACGATGGTCGAGATGAGGTCATAGGCTGGCGTGAGCCGCGCCCGGAGGGGGGCGGGGTAGTACAGCGACCAGTTCTTGAGGTGGGCGTCGTGGTTGCCGATGAGCACCATGAAGGCCAGCCGTCGGACGTACTCGACGAAGTCGTCAGGGCCGCAGACCGCGGCGATCACCCTGCCGATGCCGCGAAAGGTCGCGTCGAGTCCGTTCTGCTCGCCGTCGTTGTACTTGTCGCCAGGCTGCCGATCGAACACCTGCGCGAAGTCCTCTTGATGGATCCGGGTGCCGTCGTCCGGCCGGTCGTAGCGGCGGACGAGCAGGGCCATCGGCTCCGCGAAGGCGAGGGAGGTGGGGATGTTGTCGATGTCCCGCCACGGCACGCACTCATGCTCGGGAACATCGATCCCGACCCGCCGGGCGAGCGTCAGCATCCCCGACTCGTGCTCAGGCACCCCCGCGTGGTGGGGGTCGGGGAGCTTCGCGATCCAGCGGCCGCCCCTTCCCGTGACCGGCAGGGTATACCGGGAGCCCTCCTTCGTGACCGAGTACTTGGGTTGCATGCCCGCGAGGGAGAAGCGCAGCGCGTCGGCCCGCGGCACCGGGCGATCGACGGCGGGCGGCTCATCCGAGCCGCCATCGAGGTCGCTCACCTCCTTGATCACGATCGCGCCGGGTAGGTCTTCGCCGAGGGCGGCCAGCAACGGTCCGTTGCGCTTCGGGTCGACGCCGGCGCGCGTGGCGAGCTGCTCGCGGAGCCAGCTGCCCACCTCGGGGAGATAGTTCTGGAAGAACGGTGGCAGGTAGCTCTGCGTGGCGCTGTAGCTCAGCTCTCCGAGGTTCTGGTCTTCGAACCAGCGACCGAGGACCGGCCGCCGTGGCAGCGACAGGTACCCTTCATCGAAGCGAAACTCCCAGCGCGAGCCGGAGCGCAGCCTCAGGTCCCCGACGTGCGTGCCGTGGAGCCAGACGCGCAGCATCAGTCGTCCTCCTCGGAGAGCGCGCTGAGCGGCGGGCTGTCATCCGCCCCCCACTCGGCCATGCGGTCGGTGAACGAATGCAGCCAGGCCACGATCGCCTCACGCCGGAGCGTGAGGAACCCTTCATCGTCGCCGCGCCCGAAGGCCTTGAGCGCATCGGCAGTCACGAGGTGGGACGAGAGCGTCGCGTCGTCTGTCTCCAGCAAACACGCGACCAGCTCCTTGCGGGGCAGCGCGACGTGGAAGATGCGCCCGGCCAGGTCGACCCTTCCCCGGTCGTCGACGACGCGCACCATCGGTGACAGCTCGTCGCTCGCGATCGCGGCGATGTCGATCGCGGCGCCGCTTCGGAGGTCTCTCGGCCTTCGCGCCATCAGGGCGCAGGCCTGCACCTTGGTCCGCGCGGTGCCGAAGTCTGGAGCATCCAGATCGAACAAGGTCTCGTCTGGCTTCCCCGGCGCCAGCGCGAGGAGCTTCTGGCAGGAGGCGTCTTCGTCACCGTGCTCGATGGCATTGAGGTGCTTCCGCAGGTCGACGGTGGCTCCGGTCAGGTGCAGGCCCGACAGGCCTCGCCAGAGCCACCGGCGGAGCAGGGTCAGGGAGCGCTCGGAGGGAGTCCGAAACGCGTCGAAGAAGCGGGCGAGCGTCACCAGCGGAAGGATGTAGGGCAGCAGCCGCGCGTGGGGGATGAGGCAGCGCTCCTTGAGGAAGGTCGCCGCGAGGTGCACCGCCTCGCGCGCGCGCGGCACCGCGCGTTGCATCCGGTCCTTGTCGAGGTCCTTGTCGAGCGCCCTCCCAATGGGGAGGCCCTCGACCGCCCGTAGCACGTTGAACGCGATGGCCTCGTCGATGCGACCCCAGGACAGGCCCGACGCCGCCTCGCAGACGGACTCCAGCCCCTCGGCCGAGCGCGCGCCGACCACGTAGAGCGCCTGGAAGACCTCCGCGTCGGTGAGCCTTCGACCGGAGCGGTTGACGCGTTCGAAGATCACCCGGAGCGTCGCCTCGTCCTCGGCGTCGACGAGGTAGCCGGGCACGCGGTACTCCCGCAGGCGCTTTCCGGCGTCGATGGCCGCGGCGCGCTGTTCAGGCGGGAGCGCTGTGGCGTGCTCCACGATCCAGTCGGTGAGGAGCGAGGTGTCGAGCAGCGCGCTCACCGGAACCAGCCGGGCCGGGAGCGTCACACCTGGCTTCGGCAGGCGCTCCCACTCGAAGTCTCCCTTGCTGAGGTCGTAGTAGAGCACCCGGTCGCCGGGCGCCGGCTTCGAGAGCGCGGCGTGCGCGAGCGTCGTGATCCGTTGTTGCCCGTCAAAGACATAGCGCGCGTCGGTGCGCTCGGGCGCGTGGACCTCGACCCCGTCGAAGCGCAGCGTCTCTGCGGGCCCCTTCCTGCGCCAGAACAGGAGCGCACCGATCGGAAAGCCGCGCAGCAGGCTGTCGAAGAGCGCCACCCGATCATCGGCGTCCCAGCGCATGCCTCGCTGAAACGGCGGCACCCGCACGACCCCGTCCTTCACCGCCAGAAGCAGGTCGTCCACGGCGTAGGTGATCGCCTCCGGTCGACGCTCCAGGCGAGCCTTCGCGAGACCGTTCCCCTGGGCGTTCATCGTACGCGCAGGCTACCACGCAGCCCTCGCCGCCGCCCCGGGGACGGCGACGACCTCGGGGAGCTCACGCACGTCACCGGGCGCTGAGGCCGCGCGCGCGGGCGAACTCCGGGGCGCTGGTGTCGACGCCGGTGAGCACGGCGCCGGTGAGGTCGGCGTCGTCGAGGATGGTCGCGCGGAAGACGGCGCTGCGGAGGTCGGCGCCGCGGAGGTTGGCGCCGCGGAGGCTGGCGCGCGTGAGGTCGACGAAGGTCATCGAGGCGCCGTGGAGGTCGGCGTCGGTGAGGTCGGCGCCCACGAGGCTGCAGTCGTCGAGGTCGGTGTCGTGGAGGTCGATGCCCATGAGGTCGAGCTGCGCGAGGTCGGCGCTGATGGAGCGCCCTGCGAGGGAGAGGTAGCGGGTGACCGGGTCGGTGACCTGCGAGTACCCGAGCGCGATCCAGCCCAGGAACTGCGGGAGCATGGCCTCGGCGCCGGGCGGCAGCGTGACGCGGCGGTGCGGGCGCGAGGAGAGTGAGAGCGCGCCGAAGTAGTTGCGCAGGGCGCGGGCGCGGATGTCGTCGAGGCCGCCGAGGCCGCGGTGGAGCAGCGGGATGCACGCGACGGCGAGGTCCTCCTGGAAGAAGCGGCGGAGGAGGGACTCCTCGAAGGCGGCCCAGCGCTCGACGCGGTCGGGGCGGCGGCGCTGCTTGCCCTGCGCGAAGCCCTCCCAGTCGGGGAGCATCACGGACAGGAAGCGCCTCGTCTCGTCCGTGAGGTCGACCGCGCCCGCGGCCTCGACCCAGCGGGCCAGCAGGTCGGGCGCGAACTCGTGCTCGCCCGGGGCGATGACGTCCTCGATGGGCTGCGTCATCCGGTGGCACGCCAGCGCGAAGGACTCCGCCGCGAGGTACTCGCCAAACGACCGGTGCAGGAAGGTCGCGGGCGTGACCCCCGGCAGGAAGGGGAAGCTCGCGACGAGCGAGCGGTCTTCGAGGGGACGGGTCCACGGCTCGACCGCGGCGGCCGACGCGCGGCCCTCGGCCACCGAGCGCAGCGCGTGGCGCAGCGACGACGCGGAGGCGCCCTCGCCCAGGGCCTTCGCGCGGCGCTGGCAGCTCCAGGTCATCAGGTCGCGGTAGACCACGGCGCGCCCGCGGTCGCTGCCGGGGGCGGTGAGCCGGAAGCCCTCGCGCTCCACCTGCGCGAGCGTGAACAACAGCAGCGGCGTGACGGTGGCGAAGCGCGCGGCGCGCTCGTCGGGCCCGGGCTCGACCTCCAGGAAGCGGTGTCCCTGGAAGTCGCGGCCCTCGACGGAGCGCCAGCGCTCGCACCACGCCGACACCTGCGGCGCCCGGAAGGGGTGCAGGCGGAGCACCCGGCGCGCGGCGCCCAGCGAGGCGCCCGAGCGGCCCGCGACGACCACCCCGGCGAAGCCCATCGCCTGCGCCTGGCGGGTGACGCGGGAGAAGAGCTCGTCGGGCGCGACGACCTCGTCGAGGCCATCGAGGAGCAGCCAGAGCTGGTCGACCCATCCGGGGCGGGAGAGCAGCGAGGCCGTGTCGAGCCCGTCGACGGCGGCTTCGAGGGCCTGCGGGATGTCGAGCTCGCGCAGGGACTCGGCGGGCAGCGCGACGGGGTGCACCGCCTCGTGGGCCGCGAGCGTGGCGCCGAGCACCCGCATCAGGCTCGACTTGCCGACGCCGGCCTCGCCCTGCACCTGGATCACGCTCAGGCCGCGGTGGGGCTCCTGTATCCATTTCAGCAGCCGGGGAAGCGGGTCGCTCGACTGCACGGCCGAGGGCGCCGACCAGGGCGACGGGACGTAGAGCTGCGCCAGCGAGGCGGTGCCGTCGCCCCACATGGGCAGGGCCATGCGGGCCTTGAGGTGCTCGCGGTAGCGCGCCCAGGCGGCCAGCACCGGCGAGCGGAAGCTGTACGGCAGCACGTACGCGAAGGCCCGGAACACCCGCGGATCGAGCATCCGCGCCACGAGCGCCGTCACCCATCCGCGCGCCTCGGCGTCGTCGGTGGCCACGCGCAGCAGGTCGTCCCGGGGGCCCTCCTCGCGCGAGGCCAGCTCGCCCGCGCCCGCGAGCTCGGGCAGCGCCATGGCCGCGTCGAAGGCCCGCGCCCGCGCCGTCGCCGGGTCGCCCGCGGCGCGCACCGACTCCACCGCCGCGAGGGTGCGCTCGCCCTCCTCGCGCAGCACCCGCAGCTCGCGGCGCACCTGCAACGCCACCGTCGGGTCGAGCTTCACGCCGACGGTGCCCTTCGCGGCCGCAGCGCCGCCGCCCACAGCGGGCTGATGGCGTAGCGGCCGGGCTGCCCCGGCACCGGGTGCAGCACGGAGTAGAGCAATGGGGTGTCCTGGAGGTCGCCGGGGAGCTCGACCTCCAGCTGGCCGCACTCCAGGGCGCGCTCGAGGGCGGGCACGAGGTGGAGGCTGTCAGGGTTCTGCCGCAGCTCGTCGAGCTCGGAGCGCACGAAGGACTGCACCCCGTCGAGGCCCACCGCGACCCGCCGACGGAGCTGCGCGGCGTGGAAGCGCGACACGTCCCGGCACGACTTCAGGAACATCCCCACGCGCCCCTTGGCCGCGCGCACCAGCACGTCGAGGGCGGCCTCGTCGAAGACCTCCACGCCCTCGTGGAAGAGCTCGACGTGGCGGCGGTACACCGCGCGCAGGTCGTCGTCGCTGAGCAGGCGCAGCCGGACGAAGTCGTTGAAGTCCTTGTCGCGGCCGTTGAAGTACGCGGCGCGCACGGTCACGATGACCAGGATCTGCGGGTGCTCGGCGATGGGCTTGAGCCGGTCGACGAGGCGCGAGCTCTCCTCGGAGCCCTCGCGGCCGCGGCGGTGCAGCAGGTCGAGGTCGTCGACGAGCAGCACCAGCGGGCGGTCGACCTGGTGCTGGCGCAGGGCGTCGAGCTCGTCGCGGATGAAGTCCACCAGCTCGCCGTCGGTGGGCGCGCGCTGCACCCGCCGCCGCCCGGTGCCGCTGCGAAGCTCGGTGCGGTCGCCCGCGCGGGCCTCGAAGGCGGCGGCCTTCACGGTGACGCCGGCCTCGGCGGTGGTGGCCACGGAGTCGCTGGCCTCCTCGCTCTGCTCGGCGACCTCGCTGGTGACCAGGGCGCGGCGCAGCTCCAGGTCGTCGAGGAAGGCCTCGAAGCCCGCGCGCTGGGAGGGCCCTACGACGCCGCGCACCTCCTCGTGGAGGATGCGCCAGAGGGCGAGGAAGACGTCCTGGAGCACGGCCCGCGCGACGCCCCGGTTGTTGGCGTTGATGACCTCGACGCGCACCCGCCCCTCGCGGCGCTCCAGCTTGTCGAGCAGCACCCGGACGAAGTGCGACTTGCCCGAGCGGGTCTCGCCGTACACCGCGAGGATCTCCGCGCACTCGGGCAGGCCCGCGAGGGTGCTCAGCCCGAGCTCCATGGGCTCCTCGCGGTTGCAGAAGAGCTCGGTCACGAACTCCCGCGGCGGGGGGTTGTGGTCGAAGAGTCGGAGGAGGTTCTTCGGGCGCATCGCGGTTGAAGGGGACGGTCGCCCGGGCGGAGGGGGCGCGCAAGGTCGTACTCCGAACTCCAGGCCCTCGAGGCGCTCCCTTGTCGACCCGGTTGATTGCGTGCCAGATGCGCAGTCGGGCGGGGAAGCTCAACAACCCTCCGCCGCGCCGTCGGGGACCTCACCATGCGATCAACCTTCACCACGCGCCGCGACCCCGGCGCCATGCGCGGCGCGGCGACGCGGTCGGTCCTGTGGGCCGTCCTCGGGCTGATGCTCCTCGCCCTCGTCGGGCAGCGCCTGATCGATCCCCGCTACGAGCCGTGTGTGGCGTGCGAGCACACCGGCCGGGTCTCCTGCGGCGCGGACGGCTGCGCCCACGGCAGCGTCCCGTGCCCGGCGCATTGCATCAAGGCCGACGACCCCGGCTGGGAGCGCATGGCCGTGGACGGCCACCCCCCGGACGCGCTCTGGCTACGCTTCTACAACGTCGACGGAAGCTACGCCGCGTGGTCTCGCGCGCACATCGGCCAGGTGGTCGAGATGGTCGACGGGCGCTACGTGCTCCAGGGCCGGTGCACGGTCTGTGCGGGCACCACGCGCGTCGCCTGCTCGACCTGCAACGCCGCGCGGATGTGCCCGACCTGCCGGGGGCGGGGACAGCTCCGGCGCTGGTTCGCCAGGCGCTGACGCCGCGAGCGAAGAGCGACGACCCGGCGGCGCTCGCCTCGCGGCGCCTCACCTGTGCGCCTCCGCCACAAGAAATCCCCTTGAGACGCCCCCTGTGGCCCGGCGCTCCGCTTGCATTTCGCCTGCTCAGCGGAGGCCATTCATGCTGTTTTGCAAGGTGAAGACGCCCGGGCTCGCGCACGTCGCGTATGTGCTCGGCCGCAAGGGCGAGGCGATCGTCGTGGACCCGCGCCGCGACACGGACGAGTACGTCGCGCTCGCGCGCGCCGAGGGGCTCCGGGTGAGGTACGTGCTCGAGACGCACCGCCAGGAGGACTTCGTGATGGGCTCCGGGGAGCTCGCGAAGAAGCTCGGCGCGAAGGTCGTGACGCTCGACCACCCGCTCTTCGGGCACAGCGACATCAAGCTCGCGGACGGCGAGGAGATCGAGCTCGCCGGGGTGCGCATCAAGGCCCTGCACACGCCGGGGCACACGCCCGAGAGCACCTGCTACGCCGTCTACCTCGACGACTCCAAGGCGGCCTGGGGGGTGTTCTCGGGCGACACGCTCTTCATCGGCGAGACGGGCCGCACCGACCTGCCCGACCGCGAGAAGACCGGCGAGAACGCGGCTCTGCTCTACGACGCCGTGCGCGCGAAGCTCGGCCCCCTCGGCGACCAGGCGATCCTCTGGCCCGCGCACGCCTCGGGCTCGGTGTGCGGCGGCAACATCGCCGAGCGCGACGACTCCACCCTGGGCTTCGAGCGCACCTACAACCCGGTCTTCACCGAGGGCCGCGACGCGTTCATCGCGCGCAAGGTGCGCGAGCGCATCCCCCGCCCGCCGTACTTCCGCACCATGGAGGTCTGGAACCTCGAGGGCGGCCGGGCCCTCGCGAAGCAGCCGGGCGCGGTCCCGGTGCTCGCCGCGAAGGACTTCGCGAGCGAGATGAAGCAGGGGCTGGTGATCGACACGCGGGAGCCCGAGGCCTTCGCGGCGGGGCACATCCCCGGCTCGGTCAACGTGTGGCTGGACGGACTCCCGGTCTTCGCTGGCTGGCTCGCGACCGAGAGCACGCGCGTCTACCTGGTGCTCCCGAGGCCCGACGACCTCGACGAGGCCCTCAAGCACCTCGCCCGCGTGGGTATCGACGCGGTCGAGGGCACCCTGGCCAGCGGCTTCGAGGGGTGGCGTGACGCCGGGATGCCCCTCGCGATGGGGGACACCATCGCGCCGCGCGAGCTCGAGGCCTCGCTCGATGGTCACGTCGTGCTCGATGTGCGCGACGACCAGGAGTTCGAGCAGGAGGGCCACATCCCGAACGCGCGGCACCTCTACGTGGGCTACCTCGACGAGCACCTCGACCGCATCCGCAAGCACCTCGAAGGGAAGGCCACCGTCGCCGTGACGTGCAACGTCGGCCACCGCTCGGGGCTCGCGCTGAGCCTGCTCGAACGGCACGGCATCCGCGGCGTGAAGAACCTCCTCGGCGGCATGACCGCGTGGAGAAAGCTGAAGCTGCCCCTGGAGAAGGGGACCGCAGGGTCTGTCACCACGCCCGACGTGGAGGGAGAGCGTAGATGAGCACGAGCGAGAGACAGGCATGGTCCCCGTACGTGGTCGGCGCCGGCATCGGCGCCCTGGAGGCCTTCGCCTTCGTGACGGCGAAGAAGGGCCTCGGGGTGACGACCCCCTTCGAGACCGCGGCGGTGCTGGCACAACAGAAGGTCGCCCCCGAGGCCTCGCGGGTGAACCGCTTCATCGCCGCGCGGGACGAGGCGCCCGCCGTCGACTGGGAGTTCGCGCTGGCCTCCGGGGTCGCCGTCGGGAGCTGGCTGGTCGCGCGTGGCCAAGGCCCGGAGGCGAGGGCGGTGCCGCGGCTGTGGGCCCGGCGCTACGGCCCGGGCGTCGGTCGGCGATACGCGGCGGCCTTCGCGGGCGGCGCCCTGATGATGCTCGGCGCCCGCACGGCGAAGGGCTGCACCAGCGGCCACGGGATCACCGGCACGCTACAGCTCGCCGCGTCGAGCTGGCTGTTCTCGGCGGTGATGGCGGTGAGCGCGGCGGCCACCGCGCGCTGGCTCTTCGGGAGGAGGTAAGGCCCATGCGCGTCGACCCCATCGGCAAGCTCCTGCTCGGCCTCGGCACCGGCGTCGCCTTCGGCGCGCTCCTGGAGAAGGGCGGCGTCGCGCGCCACGACATGATCGTCCGGCAGCTGCTCCTCCACGACGGCCGCGTGGCCACGGTCATGGGCACCGCGGCCGCCGTCGGTGCAGTGGGCGTCTACGCCCTCGAGCGCGCGGGGAAGACACAGCTCTCCGTGAAGCCCCTGCAGCCCGTCGCCATCGTGGGCGGCGGCGTGCTCTTCGGCGCGGGCGTCGCGCTCCTCGGGTACTGCCCGGGGACGAGCCTCGCGGCCGTGGGCGCGGGCCGTCGCGACGCCGTCGCGGGGGTGCTCGGGATGCTCGCCGGCGCCGTCGTGTTCACCTGGCTCTATCCCCGATTCAAGGCGCAGCTCGAGGCAGGAAACCAGGGCAAGGTCACCCTCCCGGAGGTGACCCGAACCCCGCGCTGGCCCTGGATCGCAGGGCTCTCCGCGCTCATCGCGGGGCGCGCCGCGCTGGAGGCCCGCCCGTGAGCGCAGCGCAGGTGGGCGTCCTGGCGGCGCTGAGGCGCACTGCCTGGTCGCCGTACGCCGTGGGTGCGGGCATCGGGATGCTGAGCTGGTTCGCGTTCGCCACCGCAGACCACCCGCTCGGCATCACCACCGCGTTCGAGCACGCCGCGGCGCTCCTCGGGGGGGTGGCCTCGCCCTCGCTCGAACACGGGTCGTATTTCAGCGCCGAGCGAGCCGAGGGCAGCCCGCCGAAGATCGGCTGGGAGTGGACGCTCGTCGGCGGCGTCTTCCTTGGCGCGTGGCTCAGCTCCCGGCTCTCGGGCGACCGCCCGAAGGAGGATGTCCCGGCGCTCTGGGCGTGGCGCTTCGGCGACGGTCGGGCGACGCGCTACGCGGGGGCCTTCCTCGGCGCCGCGCTCATGATGCTGGGGGCGCGAATCGCCCAGGGCTGCACGAGCGGCCACGCCATCAGCGGCGTGCTCCAGCTCGCGCTATCCAGCTGGATCTTCGCCGCCGTGATGTTCGCCGCCGCGGTCGGCACCGCCTTCGCGCTCTTCGGTCGGGAAGGAGCCCGCCGTGTTTGACTCGCCGCTCAGGCTCGCCCTCGGCCTCGGCACGGGGGTGGTGTTCGGGTTCCTGCTCCAGAAGGGCCAGGTCGCGAAGTACCGGGTCATCATGGCGCAGCTCCTCCTCCGCGACTGGACCGTCGCGAAGATCATGCTGACCGCCATCGCGGTGGGCGCGGTCGGCGTCTACGCCCTCGTCGGGGGCGGCCACGCGGAGCTGCACGTCAAGCCCGCGGCCTTCGCTGCGTTGCTGATCGGAGGCGTCCTCTTCGGCGTCGGCATGGCGGTGCTGGGCCTCTGTCCGGGCACCGCCGTCGCGGCCTGCGGCGCGGGCCGCAAGGACGCGGCCGTGGGCGTGCTCGGCATGCTCGTGGGCGCCGGTGTGTACGTGGCCGCGTACGAGCCCGTCGCCGCGCTGGGGCGCTCGCTCGGCACCCTCGGGAAGGTCACGTTGCCAGCGCTTACGTACACCTCGCCGTGGCTCTGGATCGTGGCGCTGGTCGTGGCCGCGCTCGCGATGCGCGCCGTCGCCGGGTCGCGCAGGCCCGAGGGAGCCTCCGCGTGAGGGCCCTCTGCCGCCGAGGGGGGCGGGGGCCCGGGTGGCGTCGCTCAGCGCATGCCGTCGGGCGCGAGCACCCGTGCCATCGCGCGCGCCTCGCTGCGCCGGGCGACCCAGCCGGAGATCATCCCCGGCGCCAGGAGCAGCGCCGTCGAGGCGAAGAGCACCGTGAGGATCCCGACAGGGAGCTCGAAGGGACCGACCTGAATGCGGGTGAACTCGGCGCACGCGCACGGCAGCGCGTTCGCCAGGAGCAGGGCTTCATGCATCGTGTTGTGGGCGGACGCACGAACATGGCCGCAGTCGTTGCGGCGATAGCGCGTCGCGCGGGTCCTTCTATGCGTACGCGAGGCGGTCTGGTCAAACCGCGAGGGGTCGCGTGCGCCGTGCGAGGCGCATGAGCTCACGACGGGCGCACCCGCTGCTCGTGGTGTTCGCGCTCCTGGCGACACCGGCGGCGGCGTCCGCGTGCCCCGATTGTGCGACGGCCCGCGCCGCCCGGGCCTCGGTCTTCGACGAGGACTTCGGTCGCAACCTGCTGACGGCGCTCGCGCCCTTCCTGGTGATCGGCCTCGTCACGGCCACGGCCTACCGCTCGGGCTCGCGCCGCGCGCCCACGAATCCCACCGGAGACGCTCGATGAACCGCGAGACGCACCAGGGCCCCCTCGTCGCCGCCGGCCTCCTCCTCGGCACCGGGATGGGCGGCTTCGTCGACGGGATCGTGCTCCACCAGATCCTCCAGTGGCACAACATGCTCTCCACGGTGCGGCCGCCGACCGACCTCGTGACCATGAAGGTCAACATGGTGTGGGACGGGCTCTTCCACGCCCTGACCTGGGCGGTGACGGCCGCGGGGCTCGCGCTCCTCTGGCGCGCGGGCAAGCGGGACGACGTGCCCTGGTCGGGCCGCACCCTCGTGGGCTCGCTCGCCGCGGGCTGGGGGCTGTTCAACTTCGTCGAGGGGCTCATCGACCACCAGATCCTCGGCATCCACCACGTCCACCCCGGCGACAACGAGCTCGCGTGGGACCTCGGGTTCCTCGCCTCGGGCGTGGTGCTCGTGCTGGTGGGCTGGGCGCTCATCCGCGCCGGGCGCGACGACCGTGCGCCCCGCGGCGCAGCGCTCTGACACCCTCCACGAAGGCCCCACTGGTCAGCCCGATGCGTCGGGGGATACCGTCGATCCCCCAATGGCCAGACGTCGCACCCTCCTGGCCTTCTCTTCGCTCTTCGTCGGCTGCGTCGCGAACGGCCACCCGGAGTCCGAGGTCTCGGCCATCGCCGTCGCCGGGCCGTGGCAGCCCACTGCCTCCACGCGCTCCATCGCCGCGACGCAGCACGTCCCCGTCGTCGACCCGCCCGCCGTGGCGCCGCTCGGTCGCTGCACGTCGAACAACGCCTTCGCGTGCTCGTGCACCCACCCGGCCTGCACGCCGGCCCACCCCGGGACGCGCGAGCTCAACACCTACCTGCTCCGGCGCTTCACGTACCTGCGCGCGGGGGGCACCTACTGCTGCCGGCAGAACAGCGCGACCACCCGCGTCCCGACGCTCTCGGTGCACGCCACCGGGAGGGCCATCGACCTGATGGTGCCGATGACCGGCGGCGACGCGGACAACACCCGCGGCGACGCCGTCGCCAACTGGCTCGTCGAGAACGCCGAGTACATCGGCATCCAGCGCGTCGTCTGGGACCGCGCCTTCTGGAACGGCGAGCGCGGCTTCGGCCTGCTCTCCTCCGCGTCGCTCCCGCACACCGACCACCTCCACGTCGAGCTCGGCCTCGCGGGCGCCGATCGCCGCACGGCCTTCTTCACCTCCGGCGCCTCCATGGGCACCAGCTGCACCGCGCGCTGCGACGGCACGCGGCTCATCCAGGCCGACTGCGCCTCCGTCGACTGCGCCTCGTCGGGCGCCCCCTGCCTCGCGGGCTCTCCGCCGCGCTGCGGCCCGCCGCCGCCCCCGGAGCCCGCCGCGGCCGCCGCGGTGCCCGGCGCCGTCGTCCCCTCCGTCACGGCCGCCGCCGCGCCCGGTCGCTACACCTTCATCGGGCCGCACCGGCTCTTCGACACGCGCACCCCCGAGGGGTCCGCCCGCCTCGTCCGCTCCGGCGCCGCCGGCCCCATCACCCCGGCCTCCAACGGAACCTTCGGCGACTGGTCCGCCGCGGCGCTGCCGTCGGGCACCACCGGGGTCTGGCTCAACGTCACCGCGATCGGGGTCGAGAGCCCCGGCTTCGCCTCGGTGTTCTCCGGGGGACAGCCCCGGCCGCCCACGTCGACGGTCAACTACGTCGCGGGTGGTGCCAACGGCAACGCCACCCCCGCCGTGCTCGGCGCGGGCGGGGCGGTGACCTTCGAGACCATCAACCCCGCGCACCTCATCGTCGACGCCTACGGTGCCTTCTCGCCCACCGGCGCGGGCCTCGCGCCCGTCGGCCCGGTGCGCGTGCTCGACACCCGCTCGGACGTCGCGCTCGCCTCCAACGTCCCGCGGCCCATCGACGTGCGGGCGCCCGCCGACGCGGTGGGCGTCGTCGCGACCGTGGTCGCCCTCGCGGGCACCGGCCCGGGCTTCCTCACGGCGTACCCCTGCGGCACCCCCATTCCCCCGACGAGCAACGTCAACTTCGCCGCGGGCGCGGTCGTGGCCAACACCGTCGTGTCGCGCCTCGGCGGGGGGCAGCTCTGCCTGCTGTCCAACGTCGAGGCCCACGTGATCGTCGACGTGACGGGCTTCCTCACGCCGTCGAGCGCGCTCTCGTACACGGCGCTGGCCCCGCAGCGGCTGCTCGACACGCGGCAGGCCTCGTCGCTCTACACCGGCCGCCTCGGCGCGCGGCAGGTGATCGAGCTGCCCATCCAGCGCATGCCGGGGATGCCCGCGCGCGCGGTCGCGGTGGTGGCCAACCTCACCGCGGTGTCGGCGGCGGGCCCGGGCTTCGTGACGGCGTTCCCGTGCGGGTCGCCGGTGCCGGGGACCTCGTCGCTCAACCACCCCGCGGAGGCGGCGGTGGGCGCGCTCACCGTGTCGGCGCTCGGCGCGGGGTCGCTGTGCGTGTTCGCGAGCGAGCGCACGCACCTGATCGTCGACGTGCTCGGGGTGTGGAGCGGCGCCTCGACGGGCCCGATGCCGCCGGTGGACATGCCCGACGACGGCGACGACGTCCCGCCCGAGGTGATGGACGCGGGCGTGGACTCCGGGGCGACGCCCATCGACGTGGGCACGCCGCCCGCCGATCGCGGCGCCCCCGCGACGGACAGGGGAGTGGTGGTCGCGGACCTCGGCGTGGCGACGGATCGTGGTACGCCCGTCGCGGACGCTGGCGCGGCGGTCGCGGACGCTGCGCTGGACGAGCGGCCCGAGGACGGGGCGATCACCGGCGGGTGCGGGTGTCATGTGGGCGGCGGGCGCGCGGGCGGCGCGTCGGGGGCGCTCGGGGCGCTCTTCGCGCTGATGGCGCTCTCGCGTCGGGGCGCACGCGCTACGGGCGCGGGCCGCCGGGGGTGAGTCAGAAGGTCGAGCGCAGCTGCGAGGCGGGCAGCCAGCCCTCCGCGCCGGTGTCGAGCCGGACGCGGATCATCGACGACTGTTTGTTCACTTCGAGCACCGTCGCCATCTGGTACTGCCCGCCCTGCGCCGGCGCGTAGACCCGCTGCTGAACCATGGGCCACCGCACCTCCTGCGGCGCGATGGGCTGTGACCACGACTGCGGCCCGGTGGGCGCCGCCGGACCGCCCCACGAGCCCGGCATCGGGGCCACCTGCGTGGGCATGTGCTGCGGCGGGGCGGCCTGCGTCGCGACCTGCGCCACCGGGGCGACGTAGGTCGGTACCTGCGGCACGGTCGAGGCCCTGGACGCGCCCGCGAGCACCGGCTCCAGCGCGTCCCACGCGAGCGAGGCGTTGGCGAAGCGCTGGTCCTGCTCGCGCACCACGCAGCGGGCGAACCACCCGTCGAAGCCCGCGGGCAGCAGGGCCGCGACGCCCATCTCCTGGGCCCGCAGCGAGGCCGGGTCGAGGGGCCGCACCACCACCTCGAGCACCATGGTGCCGACGCTCACCTTCCCTTCGGGCGCGTTGGCGCCGCGCCAGTACGACACGCCGGTGAGCATCCGGTAGACCAGCAGACCGAGGGCCCAGACGTCGGTGGCGGGGGTGATCGCGGCGCCGCGCTGGGTCTGCTCGGGGGCCATCCAGAGGGGAGAGCCCATGGGGGTGGTGACCCTCGCCTCGCGCACCTCGTCGGAGATGAGCTTGGCGATGCCGAAGTCCATGACCTTCACCGTGAAGGCCACGCCGCGGCGCCGGGGCTTCTCGAGGAAGACGTTCTCGGGCTTGAGGTCGGAGTGCACGACGCCGATGGCGTGGCCCCGGCCGAGCGCGTCGCAGAGCTGATCGACGATGTCCGCGACCCCCTTCGGGGGGATGATCTTCTGGGTCTCGATCACGTGGTCGAGGTCGACGCCGTCGAGCAGCTCCATGACCAGGAAGGGCAGGCCCGTGGCCTCGTCGACGCCCGCGTCCACCACCTCGACCACGTTGTCGCTCTCGATGCGCGCGCCGATGCGGGCCTCGCGCTCGAAGCGGTCGCGGCTCGCCTGGTCGCGCACGAGGTGCGAGAGCATCACCTTGAGGGCGCGGCGCTTGCCGGTGGTGACGTGCTCCACGACGTACACGGCGCCCATGCCGCCCTGGGAGAGCAGCCGCTCGACCTTGTACTCCCGGTCGACGATCTGCCCGGGTTCGAGCGTCAGCGTGTCCATCGGGACGATCGTCGCAAGCCGCGGTCGCCGCGGTCAACGTCGGCCTCCGTGATACCGCCGCGCATCCGGTGATACGGTCCCGGCGTGGTCGGCGAGGTGGTGCGCAGGGCGGGTGTCGTCGCGTGGGTCGCGCTTGGGGCTTGCGCCAGCGCGGAGCCCTACGTAGCGCCTCCCCGCGACGGGTCCGTCGTCGATGCGACGGCGCCCGGGGTCGACGCGCCCGCGCCCGCCCTCGACCGCCCGAGCGACGATCGGGGGATCGCACCGGATCGCGCCGCGCCCATCGATGCCGCCGACGTCGCGGTCGTCGCGGATGTGCCCGTCGACGTGCGCCCCGCGGGCTACGGTCGCCTCGGGACCACCGCCCGCGACGGCGACACGGTCACGCTGCGCACCCACCCGACGGTGAACTACCGCGGCGTCGACACGGCCTACGACCCGGTGCACCGGGTCTTCCTCGTGGTGTACGGCAACGCGCCCATCGGCGGGGCCTTCCTCGACGACGAGGGGCGGCAGATCGGCGACGGCTTCGCGCTCACCGACAACGCCAACTGGACCCAGAACCCGCGCGTCGCGTGGGGCGGCGGAGGCTTCCTGGCGTCGTGGCACCGGGAGGCGGGCCGGGCGGTGGCGCCGCTGGTACGACGCGTGGGCTACGCGCCCTCGGGGCCGGTGTTCTCGGGCGAGGCGACCATCATCGGCCCGGCGGGATCGATGCAGGAGAGCTGCGTCTCGCTGGCGTGGTCCGAGGAGGCGTCGGAGTTCCTCGCGGTGTGGTCCTTCAACGGCGTGCACGCGCGCCGCATCGGCCCCGACGGCGCTCCGCGCGGCGACGTGGTGACCTTCACCGACCCGAGCGTCTGGACCGAGCAGCCGAGCGTCGTGTGGAGCGCGGCGGCGCGGGCGTACTTCGTGGTGTTCATGCAGACCTCCGGGGCCCTGGCCGGGGTAGCGCTCCAGCGCCTCGACGCGACGGGGACGGCGATGGGGGCGCTGCGCGACCTCACCGGTCCGATCGCCTTCGCCAAGGTGACGGACGTCGCCTACGACGCCGCGGCCGGGGCCGTGATCGCGACCTGGTACCAGGTGCGCGACGGGGTGCGCGGCTTCGCGGCGCAGCGCTTCGGCGCCGACGGCGAGCCCCGTGGCGCCGCGGCGACGGTGTTCGCGCCGCACGGCTCGTACGACGGCTACGACCTCGCGTGGAGCCCGGCGACGGGGACCTCCTTCGCCGCCTTTCACGGCGAGGGCGCCAGCGCCATGGGTGCCGAGCTCGACGAGGGTCTGCGCGCCTCCGCCCCCTTCGCGGTGACCGCCTCGGGCTCCCGCAACGGCGACTACCTCCCGCGCGTCGTGGCCCACCCCTCGCGGCCGCTGTGGCTCGTGCTCTCCTCCGCGGACTACGCCCGCGTGGTGCTCCAGCGTGTCACCTGGCGGGGCGCCCCGTAGCCGACGCGCTGGAGCATCCCCCCCCAACGGGCTGTGGGTTGAATCCCGCAGGCGAAGGCGAAGACTGCTCGAACCTTGCGCGCCACGTGGCGTTGGGGTCTGTTCTGTCTGTGTAGGGATCCCTGGTGAGGGCGTTCGCCTCGCACGGGAGTCTCGCCGAGGCGGTCGCCCGATGCCCCACCTGCTTGGACTCGAGGTCCACTCCGCCGGACTCACGGTGGCGGCGATGCGCCCCGACCAGACGATCGTCCTGCGACCCGTCGACGACCTCGCGTCGGTGCTCCGGCGCACCAACGCCCGTCGGTGGAAGTGGTCGCTCGGCGTCACGGAGCGCGAGGACGACGCCACCGAGGCCGCGAACGAGCTCTTCCTCGCGCTGCAGCACGCGCTCGGCGACGCCCCGACCCTGGTCGGCGCCGCGGTGCCCGCCCTCTGGAACGACCGCGCCCGCCGCGCCCTCCTGCGCTCGATGGAGGACACCACGCTGGAGGTGGTCCGGCTCGTGCGCGACTCCACGGCGCTGGCGATCGGCGCCGCGCACCACGACCCCTCCGTCGGCGGCGTCTGCGTGCTCCTGCACCTCGGCACCCACAAGCTCGAGCTCTCGGTCGCGGAGGTGTCCCCGGGGAAGGTCCGCGTGCGGGCGCGCAAGTCCGTGGCGGGCCTCGACGGCGCCAACGTGAAGGCCGACGGGATCCTCCCCCTCATCACCGCCGTCGCGCGCTTCACGCTGCGCGAGGCCGGCGTCGCGGCGACGGAGGTCACGCGCTTCGTCTGCGCGGGGCGACGCGTCCACGAGCGCTCGCTGCACCGCGACCTCCAGCGCGCATGGAGCGTCCCGGTCGAGGCGAGCCAGCCGGGCGCCATCGCCGTCGGCGCCGCCCTGGTCGCGGCCGGGCTCAGCGGCGTGGGCCACCCCTGGGAGATCATCGACGACCTGGGCGAGGCGCCGCTCGCGAGCCTGCGCGGCGCGCCGGGGCCCCGCATCACCCGTCCGCCGCCGCCGCTGGTCGAGGAGTCGCCGCCAGTCGATGAGTTCGTCTGGCCGCCGGTCGATGAGGTGCTGGTCATCGAGCGCTACCGCTCGACCGCGCCCCCGCCCCCGCCGAGCACCGACGACCGCCAGCAGCCCCACGACCCGCCGCCCGCCGTGGAAGCGCCCGCCGTGGAAGCGCCCGCCTCGGGCGCCTTCGTCGGTCTGCGCTCGCCGTCCACGGAGGGCTTCGCGCGCCCCACCCTCGCCACGCTGCTCCAGCGCTTCATCTCCCTGCCGGGGGCGTCTGGCATCCTCACCCTGCGCCACCGCTCCGAGCGCATCGTGGTTCCGATCGAGGGCGGGAACCCCTGCCTGACCCCGGACGAGCGCGCGGCGGTGCTGGCCGCCTTCACATGGCCCGAAGGAACCTTCGCCTGGCGGCGCGAGCGGGTGCCGTGGGCCGTTCGCGCCCGCAGCGTCCCGATGGCGGAGCTCGTGGCGGCCGGTCTGCGCGCGTGCCTCGACGCCAGCGACGCCGCAGCGCCCGCCCCCTGCGACCCGGGCCGCTTCTGCACGTAGCGCCGCTGTGCACGCACGAGCTGCACGAGGGTGACACAGCGTGGGGCGGATTTGTGGCAGCGCGCATGAGGCTTCGGAGACCGCGATAACGCTGTAGAACAAGCATTTTTCGCGCAGGCCCGATCGCTGCAAACATGGCTCCCACGGTCGCAGGGAGCGGTCGCTGCGAGGAGCCACAGGCGCGATGGTCGATCTCACTCGTCCCGAGCAGGAAGCTTCGCCAGGCCCGGTGTCGGTGCCTCATGGCGTGGGCGTCTACGAGCGACCTCGCAGCGCGTGGCTGCGGCAGCACCTGGCGCTCCTCATCGGGCTGCTGCTCTCCCTCGTGGGCCTCGGGATCTTCGCGATCCGCCAATGGGCCTGAGACACGGTCCGCCGGAGGTGATGTCGATGGAGATGCAGACCAGCACCAGGGTGTTCCTGGAGGACGGGTTGACGGGGCGCGTGGAGGCCTGGCAGGCCGACCAGGGCGACGGGGCGCAGGCCCTGGTGCTGCTCGAAGACGGCCGCCGCCTGTGGGTGCCCGCGGCCGCGCTGGGTCCGCGCCCGGACGGCCACTACGCGCTCTCCATCGGGCGGGCGCACCTCGACGCGGCCGCGGTGGTGATCCCCGTGGTGGCCGAGCGCCTCGAGGTCGGGCGCCGCGTCACCGAGACCGGCGTGGTGCGGCTGCGCAAGCTGGTGCACGAGCGCGACGAGCTGGTCGACCAGGAGGTGACCCGGGAGACCGTGCAGGTCGAGCGCGTGCCGGTGGGCCGCGTGGTCGACGGCCCGGTGGCCATCCGCCAGGAGGGCGACACGATCGTGGTGCCGGTGCTCGAGGAGGTGCTCGTGGTCGAGCGGCGCCTCGTGCTGAAGGAGGAGGTGCGCATCGTGCGGCAGCGGGTGACCGAGCGCGCCGAGCCGCAGCGGGTGACCCTGCGCCGCGAGGAGATCGTGGTCGAGCGGGACACGCTCCCCGGCGCCGGGCGGCCCTCCGACGCCCACTGAAGAATTCCCCCTACGCCGCGGGCTTTGCGGCGATCAACGACACGCAACCGAAGGAGCAGAACCAATGGCCAAGACGATTGTTGGATTGTTCGACGACGGCGACGAGGTACAGGCCGTCGTGCGGGAGCTCACCACCATGGGCATCGCGCGCGACCAGATCAGCCTGATGGCGAACCGCGGAGAGATGAGCGCGGCCGCGTCGCCCGAGAGCGCGCCGGAGACCACCACGAGCGGCGAGGACGCGATGACCGGCGCCGGCATCGGGGCGATGGCGGGCGGCATCGGCGGGCTCATCGTCGGCCTGGTGGCGCTGCCCATCCCCGGGCTCGGCCCGGTGATCGCCGCGGGCCCCATCGCGGCCGCCCTGACGGGCGCGGGCATCGGCGCGGTGACCGGCGGCGTGATCGGCGCGCTCACCCACGTGGGCGTCCCCGCCGAGCACGCGCACCACTACGCCGAGGGCGTGCGCCGGGGCGGCACCCTGGTGACCGTCAACGCGCCCGAGGACCTCGCGGCCCAGGTGGCCTCGGTGATGAACGACCACCACGCGGTGGACGTCAACGAGCGCGCCGCGAAGTGGCGCGAGAGCGGCTGGAAGGGCTTCGACGCGAACGCCCCGGTGCTCTCCGCGGACGAGATCCAGCGCGAGCGCTCGCTCTACGCCAACCGCGACCTCGGCCGCGGGCAGGTGGCCTTCCCGGTGGTCGAGGAGCGCCTCGAGGTGGGCAAGCGCGAGGTCGACCGCGGCGCCGTGCGGGTGTCCAGCCGCGTGGTGGAGCGGCCCGTCGAGCAGCAGGTGCAGCTTCGCGACGAGCACCTGAAGGTCGCGCGCAGGGCGGTCGATCGCCCGCTCAACGCCGCCGACCGGTCGGCCTTCCGCGAGGGCACGATGGAGTTCAAGGAGACCGTCGAGGAGCCCGTCGTGGCGAAGACCGCCCGGGTCGTCGAGGAGGTGGTCGTCGACAAGGACGTCACCCAGCGCACCCAGACCGTGCGCGAGACGGTGAAGAGCACCGAGGTCGACGTCGACCAGGACGCCCTCCAGCGCCTCTCGCAGCCCGGCGAGCGCAACTCCCAGTCCCCCGCGTCGCCCAGCCGCCGCTGAGCCCGGCAGGAAGAATTCTGACGGTCGCGCGCGAACCCTCGCGCCGCAGCGCTGGCTCCCACGCTGCGAACCCCCGATCGGAAGGACTCCCGCCATGAAGGCCCCCCTCACCATCCTTGTCATCGCCCTCGGCGCGTCGCTCTCTGCCTGCGGGGACGCGGGCAACCCGGGCAACGGCGCCAACCGCAACGACGCCGCGGCCTACGACGCCGCGGCCTACGACGTCCCGGCCCGCGACGCGGCGGCCGACGCGAGCGCGCGCTTCGCCGACGAGGCCGCGATGCTGCGGTGGCTCCGCGAGGAGGAGAAGCTCGCGCACGACGTGTACGTCGCGCTTCAGGGCCGCAGCATGATCTTCACCAACATCGCCGCGAGCGAGCAGTCGCACACCGAGGCCGTGAAGACCCTGCTCGACCGCTACGGCATCGCCGATCCCAGCGCGGGGCGGGCGGCGGGGAGCTTCGCCGACCCGGCGCTGCAATCGCTCCACGACACGCTCGTGGCGCGGGGCCGCGCGTCGAGCGTGGCGGCGCTCCAGGTGGGCGCCGAGATCGAGGAGCTCGACATCGCCGACATCCGCGAGATGCGCGGCGTGGCGATGCGCGCCGACGTCCGCGCGACGCTCGACACGCTCGAGCGCGGGTCGCGCAACCACCTGCGGGCGTTCTGGCGGCAGCTCCAGATGGCGGGGGCGAGCTACACGCCGCAGCACCTCGACGCGGCGGAGTTCCGGGCGATCGCGGAGAGCGCGAGCGAGGCCGGGCCCTAGTCCCTTTCCACAGGGGACTTGAAGAGTTGAGCGGAGCGTCCACTCACGCCTGCAATCCCCGGCCTCGCCCTCCGAGGGGAGCGCCCGCGAGGCGTCTCCGTGCTCGTTGGGGGGGACCGCTACGGCCGCGTCGGGGGAGAAGAACCGCAAGGGTCGCAAGGATCGCAAAGGAGAAGAGAGGGGCTACTGGTGTCAGGCGCTCGAACCACTCCCCTCGTGTCGGAGACCGGCATCGCTCCCTCAGCTCCTCTCGCGAGACCAAAGCGCGGAGCGCCGCCAGAACCTAAACCCCTTGCGACCCTTGCGACCCTTGCGGTTCTTCTGCCCCGACACGGCCGTAGCGGTCCCCCCCCAACGAGCGCGGAGACGCCTCGCGGGTGCTCCCCCTCGGAGGGCGAGGCCGGTGACCGCAGGCGCGCGCGGGTGCTCCTCTCAAACCGTCAGAACTCCTGTGACGCGGTACCAGGCGAGCGGAGGGGAGTAACATCACTCTCCCATGGGCAGACGATCGTGGCGTGGGTCGGGTTGTACGTCGTGGCGGCGGGGTGTTCGACGGCGGAGAGCACGGGCGCCGTGCCCTCGGATGCGGGAGCGATCGACCTCGGTGCCGTTGTGATGGACGCGGGCATGGACGCCCGCGTGGACTCCGGCGCGCCCGATCGCACGGGCATCGACCGACCGACCGCGGCGTGGACGTGACGGGCATCGACCGGGTCGTGGACGCCGGCCCCGACGCCGCGGGGTCGTGTCCGTCGAGCTGCACGCTGAGCGAGGAGTGCGAGGTGTGCCGAAACCCAGGGGAGCCGGGAGGCTACTGCTGCATCTCCGGGTTGTGCCTCTACATGACGGCGTCCTGCGACGCCGGAACGTCCATCACGAGATCGGAGGTGAGCGAATGGGAGTTCGAAGACCGGCAGGGGAACCCGGACACGCTTCCAGGGTGGGGGGAGGTCTCCTGGCCGGACGTTGGCTTCGACGCGGGCGACGCCAGCGGACCAGGCACGATGGACGCCGCGATGGATGTCAGCGCGGGGATGGCCGGGGACGGAGCCTGAGCCGGACGATCGACGGGCTCTCCAGGGAGCGGGGGGGGGTGGGCCGAGCGTGCGTCGTGGATGCAGTGTGGAGGTCAGTACTCCCAGGTGTCGTTCGCGTAGGTGCTCGACGCGGAGTCGCCGCCGAAGAGCACGATGACGTTGCGACGCGCGTCGAAGGTCAGGGTCGCGCGGTTGCGTCCGACGGGCGCGGGGGTCGCGCTGCGGCGGGTCCAGGTGGTGCCGTCGTACTCCCAGGTGTCGCTCGCGTAGGTGCTCGACGCGGAGTTGCCGCCGAAGAGCACGGTGCGCTGCCGCGAGGCGTCGTAGGCCATCGTCCCTTCGTGGCGACCCACGGGCGAGGCGGGCAGGGTGCGGCGCGCCCAGGTGGTGCCGTCGTACTCCCAGGTGTCGCTCGCGTAGGTGCTCGACGCGGAGTTGCCGCCGAAGAGCACCACCACGCGGCGGGCGCTGTCATAGGCCATGGTCGCGCTGTGTCGACCGACGGGGGACGCGGGCAGGGTGCGGCGCGTCAAGGTGGTGCCGTCGAACTCCCAGGTGTCGCTCGCGTAGGTGCTCGACGCGGAGTAGCCGCCGAAGAGCACCAACACCCGCCGGGCGCTGTCGTACGCCATCGAGGCGTGGTGCCGGCCGACGGGGGACGCGGGCAGTGTGCGGCGCGTCCAGGTGGTGCCGTCGTACTCCCAGGTGACGCTCGCGTAGGTGCTCGACGCGGAGTTGCCGCCGAAGAGCACCATCACCCGCCGGGCGCTGTCGTACGCCATCGTGGCGTGGTGCCGGCCGACGGGGGACGCGGGCAGGGTGCGGCGCGTCCAGGTGGTGCCGTCGTACTCCCAGGTGTCGCTCGCGTAGGTGCTCGACGCGGAGTCGCCGCCGAAGAGCACCACCACGCGGCGGCTCTCGTCGTAGGCCATGACCGCGGCCTGCCGACCGACCGGAGAGGCCGCGACGGTGCGGCGGGTCCAGGTGGTGCCGGCGTACTCCCAGGTGTCGCTGGCGTAGGTGCTCGACGCGGAGTCGCCGCCGAAGAGCACGACGACCCCGCGCGCATGGTCGAAGGCCGTCGAGGCGTACTGGCGACCGACCGGCGCCGACGCGGGCGAGCGGCGCGTCCAGGACGGTACCCGCGCCGCGCACAGGCCCGTGCTGGCGACGCAGCTCTCCCCGGTGGCGCACCCAGGGGCGCAGGTTCCGCCGCAGCCGTCGTCGCCGCAGACGCGACCGGCGCAGCGCGGCGCGCAGGCATCGGGCGAGGCGGCGTCGACGGGGCCCGCGTCCGATGTCGCGGCGTCGGGCGTCGAGGGCACGTCGGGCGTGGGTGAGTCGACAGGCGTCGGCACATCGACGACGTCGGAAGGGGCGACGACGTCGGGGGGAGAGACGACATCGGGCGGAGAGGTGACATCGGTAGGAGCGACGACGTCGGTAGGAGAGACGACGTCGGTAGGAGCGACGACGCCGCCGTCCTGCGATGCCGCGTCGGCGGTCGGCGCATCGAGCGCGGTGGTGTCGGTCGCGGGCGCATCGGTGCCGATGGATGCATCGGGGAGCGACCCGCTGTCGGCAGAGCAGCCGCCCGAGAGCTGCGCCTGGAGCGCGCACAGCGCCAGGACCGCGGCCGGCGCGAAGGGACCCGTACGACGAACGATCATGGCGGGCAGTTAGGGCATCGGTGCGACGACGCGCCAGTTTCTTGCGCGCGCAGGGGCGTCTCTCCGGGCGGCCGCTTGCGTCGGCGATGCGCAGTCGGGAGTATGCCGGGGCCGATGCCGCGCCGGCTCCGCGCGGTCCAGAACCCTTCGCCTGGAGCGAGCACCCATGCATGACGTCACCAACCGGTCGCGCGTCGACGTCGAGGCGGTCACCCGCGACGCCCGCGCGCTTCTCTCGCTCTTCGCGGAGGTGCTGGCGGAGGCCGGCGCCGCCGGGGCCGCGGCCGCGCTGCCGCTGGTCGGCGACCCCTCCGTGGTGGTCGGGTCCGACGAGGCGGTGCGCGCGGCGACCATCGGGTTCCACCTGCTGAGCCTGGCCGAGCAGCGGGCCGCGACGCGGCACCGGGAGGAAGGGGAGCTGCGCGGCGAGGTCGAGTCGGGGCTCTGGCGCTCGACGCTGGCGCCGCTCGCCCGCGGGGGCGACGCCGCGGAGCTCGCGGAGGCCCTCGGGCGGGTGCGCGTCGAGCCGGTGCTCACGGCGCACCCCACGGAGGCGCGGCGCACCTCGGCGGTCGAGCAGGTCCGCGACCTCTACGCGCTGCTGCCGCGAGACCGCGCCCTCGACGCGCTCCGGCCCGGCGAGCGCTTCGAGGTGGCCGCGGCGCTCGAGCGGCTCTTTCGAAGCGGCGAGGTGCGCGTGCGCAAGCCCGACCTGCGCGACGAGCGCGCGGTGGTCGTCGACGTGATCACCTCCACGATGCCCGCGGCGCTCGCGGCGGTCGACGCCCGCCTCGACGCCGCGTGGGCGGCCGCGGGGCTCCCCGGGCGGGCGCCCCCGGGGCCGTCGGTCACCTTCGCGAGCTGGGTCGGCGGCGACCGCGACGGGCACCCGCTGGTCACCCCCGAGGTGACGCTCGCGTCGCTGGTCGACTACCGCCAGGCCGCGCTCGACCTGCACCGCGCCTCGCTGCGGCGGCTCGGCGCGCGGCTCGGCCTCTCGGTGCTGTCGCAGCCGACGCCGGCGGCGCTGTCCGACGCCATCGCGCGGCTCTCCGACGCGCTCGGCCCGCGGGCCCACGAGGCGCTCGCGCGCAACCCCGAGGAGCCCTGGCGCACCCTGGTCAACCTGATGGAGGCGCGGCTGCCCACGTCCGCGGGCGCGGCCCTCGCGCCGGGGCAGTACGCCCGCGCCGGGGAGCTGGCGGCGGACGTCGAGACCCTCGGGGCGTCGCTCCGCGAGGTCGGCGCGGGTCGCCTCGCGGACCTCGACGTCGCGCCCGTCCTGCGGGCGGTGCGCGCCTTCGGGCTGCACCTCGTGTCGCTCGACGTCCGGCAGAACAGCCGCATGCACGACCTCGCCGTCGAGCAGCTCCTCGCGGCCGCGGGGGAGCCCGACGCGGCGTTCTCGCAGTGGGACGAGGGCCGCCGCCGCGCGCTCCTCGACCGCGAGCTCGAGAGCCCGCGGCCCTTCGCGGGGCCCGACGCGCCGCTCGGCCCCGAGGGGGACGCCGTGGTGGGCGCGCTGCGCGCCATCGCGGGATGGCACCGGGCGCACGGCGGCGCCGGGCTCGGGGCGCTCGTCGTCAGCATGACCCGCTCGGCGTCGGACCTGCTCGCGCCGCTGCTCCTGGCGCGCGAGGCGGGGCTGCTCGTGCGGGGCGACGGCGGGGCGTCCTGCCCGGTGCCGGTGGTCCCGCTCTTCGAGACCATCGACGACCTGGAGGGCGCGCCCGCGGTCCTCGACGCCTTCCTCGGCACGCCGATGGTGGCCCGGGGCCTGGAGCGCGCGCGCGCCGCCGCCGGGCTCCCGCGCCCGGTGCAGCAGGTGATGGTGGGATACAGCGACAGCAACAAGGACGGGGGCATCGTGGCCAGCCTGTGGGGGCTGCACCGGGCCGAGGCGAGGCTCCTGGAGGTCGGGCGGCGGCGGGGCGTCGACCTGATGTTCTTCCACGGCCGCGGCGGGACCCTCAGCCGCGGCGCGGGGCCGACGCACCGCTTCCTCTCGGCGCTCCCGGCGCACGCCCTCGACGGCGGGCTGCGGCTCACCGAGCAGGGCGAGACGGTCTTCCAGAAGTACGGCACCACCGACGCGGCGGCCTACAACCTCGAGCTCCTGGCCGCGGGCACGGCCCGGCGCATCGTCCGCGACGCCCGCGGCGCCGTCGACGACCCGCCCGCCGAGCTGCTCGCCGCGATGGACCTCGTGGCCGCGCGCGCGCGCCGCGCCTACGAGGCCCTGGTGGGCCTCGATGGCTTCTTCACCTTCTTCCGCGAGGCGACGCCCGTCGACGTGATCGAGACCAGCGGCATCGGCTCGCGCCCGTCGCGGCGCAGCGGGCGGCCGACGCTCGCCGACCTCCGGGCGATCCCGTGGGTCTTCGCGTGGGCGCAGTCCCGCTTCGCGCTCACGGGCTGGTTCGGCGTCGGCGCGGGCCTCGCGGCGCTGGCGCGCGAGGACGCCGGGGTGCATGCGCGGCTCGTCGCCCGGGCGCTCGACTGGCCCGCGCTCCGCTACCTCGTGGGCAACGCCAGCGTGAGCCTGCTCTCGTCCGACCTCGCGGTCGCGCGGCGCTACGCCGAGCTCGTCGACGACGGGGCGACGAGGGCGCGCGTGCTCGCCGCGATCGAGGCCGAGCACGCCCTCACGCGCGAGGCGCTCGACGGGGTCTACGGCGGCCCGCTCGCCGAGCGGCGCGGCCGGGTGGCGAGCCTGCTGGCCCTGCGCGACGGCGGCCTCCTCGCGATGCACGACCGGCAGCGCGCCCTGCTCCGCGACTGGCGCCGGGGCGGCCGCGCCGACGAGGGCCAGCGGCGCGCGCTGCTCGGCACGGTGAACGCCATCGCCGCCGGGCTGCGCGCGACGGGCTGAGCCCCGTCCCCCCTCCCCGTCGCGTCAGCGCAGCAGCCAGGCGATGGCCTGCCGGTAGCCCAGCAGCAGCAGGCCCAGCGCGACGAACTGCATGACCAGCCCGGCCTTGATCATGTCGCGGAGCGGCACCCGGCCGCTGGCGAAGACCATCGCGTTGGAGGGCGTGGACACCGGCAGGGCCACGCCGAAGCTGCACGCGTAGGCGGTGACTACGGCGAGCTCCGCCGCCCGCTCCGGGGCGAGGCCCATGGCCACCGGAACCATCAGGTTGGCCGTGGCGGTATTGGACATGAACGTGCCGAGGGAGACGGTGAGCAGCGCGATGACGGCGGCCTGGGAGAAGCCGCCGAGGTGGGCGATGGGGAGGGCCCCCACGTGGGCGAGCAGCCCCGTCGACTGCATCGCCTGGCCCAGCGAGAGCCCGCCCCACATCAGGATGAGGATGTTCCAGTCGAGGTGGTCGAGGTCCTCGCGGCCGAGGAGGCCGAGGGCCGTGAGCGCCGCCGCCGCGAGCAGCGCCACCGCGGCGGGCGAGAGCCCGTGCAGCGGCTCGGTGACCCAGAGCGCCATCGCCGCGACCAGCACCGCCAGCGTGGCCTTCGCCGGCCAGGTGAGCCGCTCGTGCCGGGCCGCCGCGAAGGACCCCGTGTCGATCTTCTCGCCCGGCAGCGGCGGGAACATCGCGTACAGCAGCACCGCCGCGCCGACCACGAGCACCGCCGCGAGGGGGAGCGAGACGACCACCCAGTCGAAGAAGCGCACCTCGTGGCCCGCGGCGCGCAGCGCGCCGGTCGCGATCGCGTTGGGCGGCGTGCTGATGGGGGTGGTCATCCCGCCGAGGTTGGCCCCGAGGGCGACGCACATCGCGAGCCCGGTGCCGTAGCGGCTGGTCGGTCCGCGGGGCAGGAGGGGTGTGATGATCGAGAGCATCATCGCGGTCGCGGCCGTGTTGCTCATCCACATCGAGAGCAGCGCGGTGCCGCATGCCAGGGAGATCATCAGCCGGAGGGGGTGACCCGCCACGGGGCTCAGCAGCCGCACGGCCAGCGCCCGATCGAGCCCGTGCTTCACCACCGCGGCGGCGAGCAGCAGCCCGCCCAGGAACAGCACGATGATCGGCGACCCCAGCGGGGCGAAGAAGGCGTCGACGGTGAGCCGCACCGGCGCGCCGTCCGGGCCCACGGGCCAGGCCGAGCGCGAGGGCAGCGCACCTGCGACCCCGCCGTTGTGGGCGAGGAAGAGCACCTCCAGGGCCACGACGCACAGCGCCGTCGCGTAGGTGGGCAGGGCCTCCGTGGCCCAGAAGACGCAGGCCACCACGAAGATCGCCGCGGCGCGGCGCGCGAGCTCGTTCACGCCGACCGGGAGCAACACGTACACGGCCGCCGCGGCGAGGCCCGTGAGGATGACGATCAGCGCGCGCCGGCGGGCCTGCTCGCGGAGGGACGCGGCGTCGGACATGGCCGGACTATAGGCCAGGCGCGCCCCGGGGAGCGCTTGCGCATCGACGCCGCGGGTCCCACGATCGCTCCGCCTTATTCCATCCGAGACCCTTCCACCCGGGTAGCACCTCGATGAAGCAGCCGTCCGTCCAGCCGCAGGGCCCCTCGTGCATCCTCGTCGCGACGGACCTCAGCTGCAGGTGCGACCGCGCCCTCGATCGGGCGGTGCAGGCCGCCCGACGCCGCGACGCCCGGCTCGTGGTGCTCACGGTCCTCGACCCCCTGAGCGCCGCCGCCCGCGAGCGGCGATCGTACGCGCCGTCGTGGTGGCAGCTGCCCAACCTGCGCGCCGTGACCGAGCGCAGGCTGCGGGACGACCTCCCCTCGGACGTCCGCGCGTCGGTGCGCGTCGAGGAGGGCCCGGTCGTGGAGAGCATCCTGGCCGTCGCGGCGGCGGAGGGGTGCGGCCTCATCGTGACGGGCATCGCGCGCGATGAGACCTTCGGGCGCCTCGTGCTCGGCACCACCGTCGACGCCCTCGTGCGCCGCGCCACGGTGCCGGTGCTGGTGGTGCGCGCCCGGCCGAGGGCGCCGTACCACCGCGTCACCGTCGCCACGGATTTCTCGGCCCCCTCCCGGAGCGCCCTGGAGACCGCGCTCGGGCTCTTCCCCGACGGCAAGATCTCGGTCTTCCACGCCTTCGACGCCCCCTACGTGGGGATGTCCGGGGGCGACCGCAGCGCCGCGCTCCCGGCGCACCGGGCCTCCGCCGCCGAGCGCTGCGAGGCCTTCCTCGACGGCGCCGATCTGCCGCCCGAGGCCCGCGGCCGCCTGCGCGTCGTGCTCGAGTACGGCCCCCCCGGCCGGGTGCTCCTCGAGTACGTGGCCGACTCCGAGGGCGACCTGATCGTCCTCGGCGCGCACGGCCGGCCGCCCCTGCTCGACCTCTTCCTCGGCAGCGTCGCCAAGCAGGTGCTCGACGAGGCGGACACCGACGTGCTGGTCGTGCGCGAGCGCCCCGTGACCGACGCGTGACGCCGATGCGCTCTCCTCTGAGCCCGCCGGAGCCTCCGCGCGACCCAGGCCCCGACGTCGCCGAGGTCGGCTGATGGAGCACGGCGGGATCCTCGCCCACCTCATCACGGCCCTCGGCGCGGCGCTCGTCGGGGCCGCGGTCGCGCTCCGGCTGCGGCAGCCCTTGATCCTCGGGTACATCCTCGCGGGCGTCGCGATCGGCCCCTTCACCCCGGGCGTCATGGGCGACTCGGCGGCGATCACCGAGCTCGCCGAGGTGGGCATCGTCTTCCTGATGTTCGTCATCGGGATGCAGCTCTCGCTGCGCGAGCTCGTGCGCGTCGGCAAGGTCGCCGTGGTCGGCGCGCTCGCGCAGGTCGTCGTGACCATCGGGCTCGGCTACCTGGTGGGGCGGGCGCTCGGCTGGAGCGGCCTCCAGGCGTACGCCTTCGGCGCGGTGGTCTCCAACTCCTCGAGCACGGTGCTCGGCAAGCTCCTCTCCGACCGCGGCGAGCTCGACAGCCGCCACGCGCAGCTCGGCCTGGCGTGGTCGTCGGTGCAGGACATCTCCAGCGTCATCATCGTGGCGGTCCTCACCTTCGCGTCCCCCGACTCTCGCGCGGTCGGGCCGCTCCTCGGCAAGGCGGCGCTCTTCTTCTTCGTGGTCGTCCCCCTCTCCTTCTGGGTGCTGCCGTGGGTGCTCCGGCGCGCGTCCGCGTCCCGCAGCCGGGAGTTCTTCTCGCTCGCCGTGATCACCGTCGCGCTCGCGATGGCGGGCGGGGCCGCGGTGCTCGGCGTGTCCCTCGCGCTCGGCGCCTTCCTCACCGGCGTGGTCGTGGGCGAGTCCGACCTCGCGCACCGCGTCCTGGGCGACGCGACCCCGATCCGCGACGTCTTCTCCGGGATCTTCTTCGTCTCGATCGGGATGCTCCTCGACCCGCGCTTCCTCGTCGACTCCTGGGCGCTCGTGCTCCTCACGGTCGCGATGATCGTCGTCGTCAAGGGCGTGGTGACGGCCGCGATCGCCCGGTGGCTCGGCTGCTCCTCGCGGCTGGCGGTGCTGCTCGGGGTGGGCCTCGCGCAGTCGGCGGAGTTCTCCTTCCTGCTGGCGCGCATCGGGCTCGCGCAGGGCGCGCTGACGACGACGATCTTCAACCTCCTGCTCACCGCGACGGTGGTCACGATCATGCTCTCGCCCCTCGTCCTCAACGCGGCGCCCGCCCTGCTGCGCGTCGTCCGGGCGGGCCGCCCGGCGCTCGACGACGACGACGCCGCGGCGCGCCTCCCGGCCCTCTCCGGGCACGCCATCGTCTGCGGGTACGGCCGCGTCGGCAGCATCGTCTGCGCGCTCCTGGAGCGGCACCAGCGGCCCTTCGTGGTCATCGAGGAAGACCTGCGCATCGTCGAGTCGCTGCGCGCGCGGGGGGTCACGGTGGTGTGGGGCGACGCGGGCCTGCCCTCGGTGCTCGACCGGGCGCACCTCCGCGCGGCGAGCCTGCTCATCCTGTGCATGCCCGAGCGGATGGCCGCGCGCCGCGCCCTCGGATACGCGCGCGAGCTGAGCGCGACCATCGCGGTCCTCGCGCGGACGCACAGCGACGAGGACCGGAGGTTCCTCCAGGCGATGGGGGCGCAGGAGGCCGTGGTCGGGGAGCTCGAGCTCGCCTTCGAGCTGGGCCGCGCCGCACTGGAGCGCATGGAGCTCGCGAGCGTCGACATCGAGCAGAGCATCGAGGAGGCGCGCCGCGGCGCCGTCCTGTGACCCGCCGAGGCCCATGGCCGTCGACCGGGGGCCGCGCGCGACGAGCCTCGCACCCAGCGGTGGCGCCCCTCGCGCTCCGCCGCCGCGCCCGTGAGCGCCGGGACCAGCACCACGAGGATGAGGCAGGTGAAGCCGCGGAGGAACTCCATGCCAGACGAGTCTATTCACCCGAGCGCGTCCGATGGCCCGCGCGCCGACCGTCCACCCGCGACCTCCGACCGCTCGCCTCGGTCTCGCAGGATCCCGAGGGCCGAGGTGTCCTCCACAGCGTTCATGGGGTTGCAGGCCCGCAGGGCCGTCCCGGGTTCAGTGCGCGGCGACGGGCGCGGTGACGCCTGCTCCGACTCCCAGCAGAGCTGCGTAGGTGCGATCGACGGCGACGGGGTGCGAGGGCGAAGTCCTTCAGTCGCCGGCCACGAGACCTTCGCGACGGCCCGCTCGCGCTCCGTCGCCTGCGCCTGGAGACGCCGGGCCCGGTGAAGACCGTGCGGCGGACCGTCACCATGGCGCCGAGCGGCGGGACCCGCGTGGCGCTCATCGAGCGGCGGCGACCGACGCGGCGGCCGGAGGCGACGGCCTGACCGGTGCGGACGACGTGCGTGGTTGACGAGCACGGCGCGGTCGATCGCGCCGCGGGACCGCGTCCGCCGGCACTCAGGAACCGGAGCCCTCGACGATCTCCCGAAGCGGCGCTGCGGCGATCCCCGACGCGCCGCCGGGGAAGACCCCCGTTCGCGTGACGCGATACACGCCGTTCGAGCGCGCGAAGGTGACGCAGAGGTCCGCGAAGCCGTCACCGTTCACATCGCCTGGGCCGAGCAACGGACCTCCGGGTCCGTCTCCCACGATCTCCTCGGTGATGACCCGCCGCGGCGTCGCGGCGACTCCGCTCGCCCCCCCGTGGAACACCTGCGCGGACATGGCGGCCTCGTGGCCCGCGGACGCCCGGATCGTCGCGCCCACCGCGAGCTCCGCGTAGCCGTCTCCATCCGCGTCCCTGACCCACGCGAGGTCGCGGCCGAACCCGCTACAGGCCGCGCCGCCCTCGATGACCCGCAGCGGCGCTTCTACGACCCCTTCGGCGCTCCCCCTGAACACGCTCACGGTCCCCGAGGGCGCGCGCCCGGCGGGTCCCGCATCGGGGGCTCCGACGGCGAGGTCCGCGTAGCCGTCGCCGTCGCCGTCCCCAGCGCCCGCGACGGAGCCTCCGAAGCTCCAGTGCCCCCGAGGTCCCTGGATCTCCCGGTGCGGCGTCGTCGAGAGCCCCGACGGGCCGCCGAGGAAGATCCGCACCGCGCCGACGCTCGAGCGTGACACCGCGAGCGCCCCGACGGCGACGTCGCCGAACCCGTCTCCGTTGACGTCTCCAGCGCCCGCGACGGCGCGTCCTAGGCTCTCTCGCGCGCGGGTTCCCTCCTGCTCCCACTGAGGGGCCGCGGCGATGCCCGTCGACCCGCCGTAGTAGACCCGCACGATCCCCGCGAGCTCGCGCCCGCGCGGAGAGGCGGTCGTCGCAGCGACGAGCACGTCCGCGTAGCCGTCGCCGTTCACGTCGCCAGCGCCCGCGACCCCGCCGCCGACGCACGCGCCGGGCTCCGTCTCCCCGAGCACCCGCTGCGGCGTCGTCGAGAGCCCCGCAGGCCCGCCCAGGAACACGCTCGCCGTGCCCGTGCAGGTGCCCACCCGGCCCGCGCCGTCGCCGTCGTCGTCGGCCTCCCCCCACCCGACGACCACGTCGCCGTAGCCGTCTCCGTTGACGTCTCCGGCGCTCGCGACCCCCAGGCTCGCGCGGTCCCCCGACTCCCACCCCTCGATCACCTGCGGAGGCGCCGCCGACGTCCCCGACGCGCCGCCGAACGACACGCTCACCCGGTAGACGTACGCGCCGTTGCGCTCCTCGTACCTCGGGCCCGACACCACCACGTCATCGAAGCCGTCACCGTTGATGTCGCTGCGCGGGTTGAAGCTCGTGTCGACGGCCGCGGCGCGCGCGGGCACATGGAAGCTCCACGTCGCGCCGTGGGCCTGCCCCGCTTCGCCGCCGCGCCTCCCGCGAGCCCGCCAGAACACCGCACGGCCCGCCGGGAGGTCCGTCCCCGGCCTCGCGCTGGTCCCTCGCACCGTCAGCGTCTCGATCACCCTGGCGCACGCCCGGTCGTGGCAGAGCTCGACCACCGCCCCGTCCGCCGACGGCGGGAGCGTCCAGCGCAGCGTCGGCCTCCGCTGTGTCACGTCCCCGAGCGAGGTCGGCGCGACCAGCCTCGGCGCGTCCACCTGCGATGCGCCCGGAGCGATGGCGACCTGAGCCTCCGTCGTCGCGCGGGTCGTCGCTGCGCTGGACGCGACCGTCGGCGGGGTCATCCCACGCGGCCCCGCGCACCGTGTGGCCCCCAGCATCGCCGCTGCGACGAGCGCAGCGCGCGTGGCGGCGTTCCGTTGGCGCTGCTCTCGCTTCTTCATCGACCGATGGAATACCAGCCTCTGTCGTCGATGCCGACCCGCGGCCGGGCGCTGGGACGGCGTGGGCGCGCGGCGCCCCGCGGGTAGACAACCCCCCCGTCCGCGTGGTGCTCAATGCCCACCCCATGGACCGCGCGAAGTTCTCCGCCATCGCCTTCACCGACCACGACGTGTGCAGCCCCATCGACGGCCGCCGGCTCGACGAGCTCATCGCGCTGCTCGGGCTCCCGCCGGGCGCGCGGGTGCTCGACCTTGGCTGCGGCAAGGGGGAGATCCTGCGGCGGGTGCTCGCCCGCTACGGCGCCCACGGGGTCGGCGTCGACCGCTCCGCCCCGCTGCTGGCCGAGGCGCGCGCCCGCCTCGCGGCGCTGCCCCCGCCCGCCACCGCGGCGCTGCACGAGCGGGCCATCGAGGACTTCACCGAGGGCCTCGGCACCTTCGACCTGGTGATGAACGTCGGCGCCATCCCCGACGGTGGATACCGCGCGATGCTGCGGAGCATGACGGCGTGGGTACGACCGGGGGGGATGCTGCTGGTGGGCGAGGGGTACTGGGCGCGCGAGCCCGCCGCGGAGTACCTGGAGGCCTTCGGGGTGCCGCGCGAGCACTACGGGACACACGCCGACAACGTCTTCGGCGCGATGGAGGAGGGGCTCATCGCCCGCTACGCGATGACCAGCAGCGCCGACGAGTGGGACCACTTCGAGGGCCGCTACGCCAACGCCGTCGAGCGCTACGTGGCGGCGCACCCGGACGACCCCGACGCGCCCGCGATGAAGGCGCGCATCACCCGGTGGCGGGAGATCTACCTGCGCTGGGGCCGCGACACCCTGGGCTTCGGGACGTACCTCTTCGCGACCGCCGCGGGCCACACGACCCACGGGTGAGCGCTGCGGGTCCTCCGCGCCGACTGGATCAGAGCACCGGGAGGGCGCGGGGGTTTGCGGTGCCGTCGAGGCCGAAGCCCGCGGCGCGGGCGCAGCCGGGCTGCTCGGCCGGGGAGGCGAGGGCGTCGCGCTCGTCGCGCCAGACGCGCAGCACGTCGTCGGCGCTGGCGACGGCGAAGGACCGGTGGTGGAAGCTGCACGCGCTCATGCGCCGGTCGCTGGTGAGCACCACGAACTCCCGCCCCGCCGCGCACGGCCTCGTGCCGAAGAGCTGCGGGACGGCCTCCATGCGCTCGCCCCAGCACACGTCGAGCTTCACCCGGCCTCTGCCCCCGAGCGCGCGGGAGAGCAGGGCGACGCGGGCGGCGAGCGCGTCGGACTGCGCGCGGGAGAGGTGCATCGCGGGGTCGCGCCCGTTGTAGGAGAGCAGGAGGAGGTCGCGGCAGCCGCGGTGGACGAGGTCGAGCGCGACGGCCTCCACGGAGGCGAGCCGCGCGGGCGTGACCAGCCAGTTGACGCCGAAGCGCAAGCCAGATGCGGCGAGCCGCGCGAGCAGCGGGCGGTGCTCGACGTCGTCGTAGACCGAGAGGCGGAGCTGCGCGACGCACGGCGCGAGCTCGCGGAGGACAGCGTCGGTGAGGAGCGTGCCGTTGGTGGTGAGGCTCACCGCGAGCCCGGTCTCGTCGTGGAGGCGGCGCACCAGGGAGGCGAAGCCCTTGAAGGCGAGCGGCTCGCCGCCGCCGAAGGCCACCTCCAGCACGCCGCGCGCGGACAGCTCGGAGAGCAGCGCGAAGGCGCCGTCGGCGCTCCAGGCGCTCGCGGCGGAGGCGTCGCGCGAGCAGAAGGCGCACGCGAGGTTGCACGCGTTGGTGATGGCGAACTGCACCACGCGAGGGACGCGCATCCGCAGCCCGACGGTCTCGGGCCCGTCGCACACGGCGGTGAGCCCGGTGCGCCGGTCGAAGAGCAGCAGGGCGTCGTCGAGCGCGAAGCGACGCATGCTCGCGAGCGCGGCCGGGACCTCGACCAGGGCGGCGTCGTCGTCGGAGGGCTGCATCGCGGCGCGATGGTGTCACCCGCGGGCGACGGTCACCACGTGCCAGCGCCGCGGTCGCCGAGTACCCACGATGTAGGTCCAGGTGTTCTCGGGTCTCGATGGGGGTGTAGGCCATGGAACCATGGCGACCGCTCCATACCGTGGCGCGCGCAAACATAGCCTGGCCCCGCGTCGGCTGCGGAGCGCTGGCGATGCGCTGTAGAGGCTTCACATCGGACAGCGACGCGGAGTCGCGAGGGAGCGCCCCTGCTTTTGCGCCCGCGAAGCCTTCGTGTGCCGTGGGATCGCGTCGTCGATCGGGGGCCTCCGGGGGTTGGCACCGTTCTTCCAATAGCCCTCTCCGAGCCCGACGGCCTCCTCTGGGGGAGCGCCGATCCCGCGAAGTCTGCGACGCCCTGCACCGGGCGATCGCGCATCCACGCACGGAGACAAGCAGCCATGTTCAACGACTCCTCGCTCTCTTCCTCCAACGGCCTCGATTGCACCGAGACCCGGGTCGAGCCGCAGGGGCAGTCGCGGGAGCAGCTGACGGACGCGCTGGCTCGCCGGTACCTCGTGCGGGTCATCGCCCACGCCAAGCGCCTCGCCCGCCGCCTCCCGGCGCACATCTCCCTCAACGACCTCATCAGCGCCGGGATGCTCGGCGTGGTCGAGGGCTTCCTGCGCTACGACCCGTGCCGCGCCGAGACCCTCGACGCCTTCCTCGACCACCGCATCCGCGGCGCGCTCCTCGACGAGCTCCGCCGCAACGACCCCCTGACCCGCGCCCAGCGCGGCTTCGCCCGGCAGCTCGGTCGCGCGAGCCGCGAGGCGTCCGCCCGGGGCGAGGCCTCCGAGAGCTCGCTCGCCAGCATCCTCGGGCTCAGCCTCTCCGACCTCCGCGAGAAGGTGTCGCAGGTCTCCACGGCGACGGCGCTGCAGGCGACGGGTCACGGCCAGGGCGCCGAGGACGCCCCGGACCACGGCCTCGCCCCGGACGCGGCCCTCGACGCCCGCCAGCGCCAGGCGCAGCTCCTCCAGGCGGCGGCGACGCTGCCCGAGCGCGAGCGCGAGATCATCACGCTCTACTACGAGGAGGGCGAGAGCCTCCGCGAGATCGGCGTCCGCCTGGGCGTCTCGGAGTCGCGGGTGTCGCAGCTCCACTCCCGGGCGATCCAGCGCATGCGCGCCACGCTCTCGGTCTGATCGGAAGCACGCAGGAGGTTCGAGCCATGGGTGCGTTCACGATGTTGGAAGCGGGCACGAAGGTCGCGGGTCGGTACGTGATCCGGAAGGTGCTGGGGACCGGCGGGATGGGCGCGGTCTACCAGGCGCGCGACGAGGTCACCGGCGCGCTGATCGCGCTCAAGACCCTGCGCGAGGACCTCTACGAGCGCGACGACCTGGTGAAGCGCTTCGAGCGCGAGGCCCGCGCGGCGGAGAGCATCGGCCACCGGAACATCGTCGGGGTGCTCGCGGTGGGCGACGACCCCGCGCTGCGCACGCGCTTCATGGTCCAGGAGTGCCTCCGCGGCACCGACGTGGCGGGCTGCCTCAACGAGCTCGGGAGCCTCTCTCCGCTCTCCGCCGTCGCCGTCGCGCTGCCCGTGATGGACGCGCTCATCGCCGCCCACGCCGCGGGCATCGTGCACCGGGACATCAAGCCCGAGAACGTCTTCCTGCACGAGACCGACGACGGCGAGGTGATCCCGAAGGTCATCGACTTCGGCATCGCCAAGGTGATCGGCGAGCTCGACCGGATGGCGCGCACCGCCACCGGGATGGTGTTCGGAACGCCCTGGTACATGTCCCCGGAGCAGGCCCTCGGCGACACGTCCATCGACGCCCGCACCGACATCTGGAGCGTCGGCGCGATGATCTACGAGATGGTCTGCGGCACGCTGCCCTTCGGCGCCAACAACCCCAACGCCGTGATGGCGCAGATCATCTACGGCCGCCCCACGCCGCTGGAGCACCACTGGCCCAGCGTGCCGGCCGACCTCCAGGCGGTGGTGCACCGCGCGCTCGAGCGCGACCTCGACAAGCGCTACGCGACCATGCGGGAGTTCCGCGACGCGCTGACGGCGTGCGCCCTGTGGCGGGACGTGACGCCGGAGATCGCCGCGAGCCTGCTGCCGCGCCCGAGCTCCTTCGACGGCATCAGCGACATCCTGCCGGCGGAGTTCAGGGACGACGGCCAGGCCGCGGAGCCCGCCGCAGAGCCCGCCGCGGAGCCGACGGTGCCGCCCGCGTCGGTGACCGAGCCCTTCTCCCTGCGGATGCCGATCGCCCACCTGGACGTCGCCCCGATCCGCCTGGCCCCGGCGCCGAAGACCGTCGCCCGCACGGGCGTGGCGCTCTTCTTCGGCGGGCTCGCCCTGCTCGGCGCCCTGCACTGGATCTGAGCGCCTCCCTCGGGGAGCTCATCGTTGCCCTCATCTGCGTAGAGTGCTTGCTGGCTGGGGTGACGAGCCATCGCGCGGAACCCCAGCCATCCTCACACCTTCGCGCGCCTTGGCTGCCGCGGGTTGAAACCCACGGCAGCCTAAGGTGAAGGCCGCAAGCGGCCTGTCCGATGTCCAGGCACAGTGACCAGCCCGCCGCGGGCTTTCCCTTG
>JAUSAZ010000058.1 GCA_030652255.1 Myxococcales bacterium
AGCTTCGACCAGAGCGTCGCCTCATCCATTGCGGGCGCCACCGTAGCCCACGCCGGCGAGGGACACGGAGAACCTGGAGCGTCGGCGCCAACCACGGCCCTGTCAGGCCATCAAGACGCCCCTCGCGGAGGGGTTACGGAGCTTCGGCCTCATCGCGACCAACACGATCGCGCAAGGCGACTCGCGACTCGTGGCGCTACGGCATCTGGTCGACCACGGGGGTACGATCTACGACGCTCACTCCAGCTTCCCTTGGCCGGGCGATGCCTCGGTCGCTGTCTCCATCGTTCACATTGCCATCGGAGACATCGCCCGAAGTATCGGACGCCTTCGGCTCAACGGGCGCCACGTGACGTCCATCGATTCGCGTCTCAGCGAGGCACCCGAGCGTGCGGAAGCTCAGACGCTCGCGTCGAATAAGAACCTCAGCTTCATGGGCGGCAAGCTCGTCGGAGATGGGCTTGCGGTATCGCGCCAGGAATACGACCAGCTCATCGCGTCGAACCAGGGCAACGCCGAGATTCTTCGGCCGATCCTCGGAGGAGAGGAGGTCAACCAGTCTTTCGGCAGCGAACGAGCGAGGTACATGATCGACTTCACGAGTCACTCGCTGGAGTCGGCGGAGCGATGGCCGGACTTGCTGAACATCGCGCGAGTGAAGGTGAAGCCTGACCGCGACAAGAACAAGCGGCAGACCTATCAGACCTATTGGTGGCGCCCTGGGGAGAGCGGCGGCGCGATGTACGCCGCGCTGAAGGGGATGAAGACATGCCTTGTCACGGCGAACGTCACGAAGCACCTGTCGTTCACGTTTCAGGACACATCGCTGTTCTTCAATCAGACGCTCTATGTATTTGCGATCAACTGCCGATCAGGTTTCGCGGCACTCCAGTCGCGCGTCCACGAACCGTGGGCACGGTTGCTGTCGTCGTCGATGCGGACCGACCTGAGATATGCGGCAAGCGACTGCTTCGAGACCTTCCCCTTCCCCCAGGCTGATCCACGGGCGGTGATCCCCGCGCTGGAGGACGTCGGCGAGCGGCTCTACACGGCGCGCGCGGCGTACATGATCGACACGCAGCAGGGGCTCACGCAGACGTACAACCAGCTCAAGGACCCGCGCTGCCAGGAGGGGCGGGTGGTCGCGCTGCGGCGGCTCCACGAGGAGATGGACCGCGCGGTGCTCGCAGGGTACGGGTGGGACGATCTGGTGGTTCCGCCGTATGGGACACCGGGGACGGACGCGGAGCGGGCAGCGGTGGCGCGCTTCGAGGATGAGGTGATCGATCGGCTCTTCGCGCTGAATGCACAGCGGGCCGCGGAGGAGAAGGCCGCGAGCACGGCAGCGGGGGCGGCAGTGGGCGGGAAGGCGAAGGGGGCGAAGCGGGGGAAGAAGGCGGGCGCGGCAGGGGCGGGCGGGGATGGGAGCGGGAGTGGGCAGGGGGAGTTGGGGATTGGGTACGCCGTCACGACGTTGCGCACTTGACGTTGATAACGCAACTGCGCTAGCCGAGACTAGACGATTGACAGGGAGATTCAAATGATCGGTGAAATGAAGATCGAAGGCATCAAGTCTTTTTCGGAGCCTACTCAAATTGGGCTAGCACCGATAACTATCATTGCCGGGACAAACAGCTCCGGAAAGAGCACAATTTTCCAATCAATCCTGCTTCTCAAGCAGGCAGTTGAGTCGCCTCCCACGACCCTTGCCGGGCTATATCTTAACGGCAGATACGCATCTGTCGGATCCTATCAAGACTGGTCCTACAAGCACCAAGGCAATCCAGTAAAGATTACAATTGCACTTCAAGACGCCAAGCATGCCATCCAAACGCTCGGCGCCATCCTTCCGGGAACGTCGTTCGGCAATCGCAGAGCACTTCATCAATCACAATGGTGGACAGATAGCTCGTACTGGGGTTCGTTCGACGGCATTCTAGCGGTGAAGGGACGACTGACGGTGGAACTCGAAGGCACTCCGACGTCCCCTAACAGCGCAAAGCTAACCGCGATGGAGTGGACGGCCGACTTGCTTCGAATAGACGGCAAGCGGATTCCATACAAGTTCAAACTGACCACGGCATCTGAAGACGAGAGACGCGACGAGATCGTCGCGCTCTTGCCAGACGGCATGAACATCGATCAATTTCCGTTTTGTCTTGAGTTTGACCCGGCAATTCATGTCAGTCGATACGGCAGGCAACAGGTCAGGGTGAATCGATTTCGCTGTACCGTCGAGGGACTCGCTCCCGCTCACGGATTAGTTCCAGTCGGGCAACCGGCAGAGCAACAGACCATTCGAACACTGCTGTCAGTTATGATCAAGCGAATCGGCTCCTACGCGACGCTCCATCCCAGAGCTAAGCATCGAAGTAAGAGAGATCCGGTTCGCATGCTGCACTCCGTCCCGGGAACTTCCGACAGTCGAAGGTTCTTTGATAGAGCAATTCGATTTGTAGAGAATGCCCCCGACCAAATGATCGCCGAGCACTTGATCGGCCATAGCGCCGTCCTCGCCATCAGGTTGGCCAGCGATTTTTCCGTGTCCAGTCCCGCAGCGAAGAAGTCCGCCCACGCGCTGAGGCTAAAGTACTTGAGTCGATTGAGGTATTTGCTGCCGGCCGGAAGCGATGGATATGAGGTCGACACAGAAGCGGATTCTGCGTTCGCGGAAATTACTGACATTCACCCGCAGTGGAGTGGAATTGTGGGAGTTGCTCGCCGCTATCTGTCGTTTGAGACGGATGTTGCGATGCATGCTGCAGCACGCTCATTGATCTGCCAGGTCGCCAAAGAGAGCCGAGAGCACCAGCGAGCTCTTTTGCCACTCCCCGCCGAATCGTGGGACCGCTATTCGGGCTTGACGGATGACGAAGAGAAGTGCCCAACCGAACTGGACGCCAGTCGATTCCTCAAGGACTTTCTTTTCCATCTTGGCCCTCTACGTGATGAGCCGCGCAACCTCTACGCTTCCGAACCTCCACAGGCGGCGCATGATGTTGGTCAGCGCGGGGAGCGAGCGATCAATTGCCTTCGGTGGTTTGGCGACGAACCAGTATTGGTTCCCGCTCCCGATTCGTTTCCAATTGTCGTGACTGAAGTCAGTCTTTATTCTGCCGTTGTTTCGTGGGGGCGATATCTCGGCATTTTTGGAAACCTCAAAGTAGACACCACAACAAAGTACGGCACCGTCTGCAAGATTATCGGCACCGAGGACGATTCGGAGGTCCAAGCCGACCTTACTAACGTTGGCGTAGGAGTCTCTCAGCTTCTCCCTATCCTGGTTCTTTGCCTTGCTGCGCCGATTGGCAGCACCGTCCTGATCGAACAGCCTGAGTTGCATCTTCATCCCTCGGTGCAGAGTCAACTGGCAACTTTCTTTGCTTCGTGCGCCTTAAGCGGCCGTCAGATAGTCATCGAGACTCACTCCGAGCACTTAATAAATCGCATTCGGCTGATCGTTGCCCAAGGGCATTTGGACAATGCTGAAGACGTGTCGGTGTTATTCGTTGAACGAGATGGCTTTGGAAGTTCGGTGCGCCGTGTCGAACTACGCAAGGACGGAGGGATTGATACGTGGCCACGAGGCTTTAACGACGAAGCAGAGCGGACCCTGAAGGACATTCTTGCAATCCGGATGGGCGGCCGAGTTAAGTCATGACTCGACTACTGGCAGAGCCAAGTTGCTACATCTTCTCCGCCGACCCCACGCATGAGGCGGGCTTTGAGGCGGCCTGCAATGACTTTCTCGTTACCTTCAAATACTTTCAGGACATCGTTGAGCTGAATCAAGTCCACGTGTACTTGACGAAGGACTTGTCAGATGCAGTTCAGGGCATGTTTCCCTATTCCTCGAAAGCGCCGGGCATGTCGAGAATGTACGAGGCAACGGGAGTCGTGCTTCGTTTTCTCGACAAGCACGCAGCGCTTCCTCTGTGGGACTATCAACTGCGTGACACGACGATTGATCACCAATCACTGAGTCGTGCCTCCGCGCTTTACCAGCATGAAGATGTGTGGCTTGCATGGGTGGACTTACTTGCTCAAGTACTGGGTGTCAAAGTGACCGCGGGCGAAGAAAGCGCCGATGTCATGGCTTCTCAACTGGAGACGAGTTGCTTCTTGCAGAATGTTACGCCTCTTATCCTCGATGCTGCCTCGATTGACGTCCGAGCATGTCGCGCTGACAAGAAGGTCTGGCCTCGTAAGTATCTTGATCCTGATGTTCTGGAGCGGATGCGCAAGCGACGAAGAGGCACCGGCATTGCCGCCGCATGGGAGGATTCCGGCCACCAGCCCTCCATCGCCATCAAGCGAGCACTTGTCAGATCTGCGGCGGCAGTAAATGAATTTGTAGCACGCGTCGGGTCAACATATTACAATCCCAAGCTGGCAGAGACCTGCAAGCTGTCTCTCTCCTCCGATTTTGGTGATATTGAATTTAGGATTTCCGATGGTCAGTCCACTCTGAAAGGATGTTTCACTACCATTGCACGAGATGCTGAGGAGCAGAGAGTCGCCCTGCGACTATTGAGCAGGGAGTTTCGCGACCAGTGCAATTCGGCAGGATTCTCGTATGCCAACGACGAACAGTGATGGCACTGCACTTAACCTCTGCCTGCGCTGCTTCGAGCCCATCGAGAAGCTCCAGCTAGGTGGCCTACCCCTGAGGGATCCCCGCGAGTGAGATCGCGTACAACCCCCCCGGGCCAGCAGTGAGCGGTGGAGACGCGGCATCGCCGATGAGGTGCGCCGACACGTTACTGCAGTAGGCAACCGCACGACTCAAGACGACTATGCGGCGCGCGAGCGCGTTGGTCGGCGACAGCGACGGCCGCGAGCACGTGGTCATCACCCATAGGCGTCCGTCTCGCAAGGTGCTCGTGGCCGTTACAGGCCCCCATTTGACCTTCGACGGAAACCCGGCCCCTCCGTGCTCCCGGCGATACACTCCGCCCGCACCCGCCATGCTCATCCAGCGCCTCCACCTCCAGGACTTCCACGGCTTCGCCGACGTCACCCTCGACCTCGCCCGCCCGCTCACCGTGCTCGCGGGCGTCAACGGCGCCGGCAAGAGCTCGCTCCTCGACGCCCTTTCGGTCATCGTCGGCGCTGTCGCCGTCCAGCTTATCCAGCGCCCGATGCTCGTCCCAACGCTCCGCCCGATGGATATCCGTCGCGACGCCCCCTCCACCACCCTCGCCGCCACGCTCGCCTTCGGCGCCGCCCACGCGCGCATCACCGCCTCCGCCGAGCGCCACGGTCCCCTCGCGGTGCTCGCCAGCGAGTTCAGCTCCCTGCCCGCCACGAGCCTCGCGCCTTCCGTTCCGGCCCAGTGCCTCGCGATCTACTTCCACAGCACCCGCAACGCCGCGCCCGACCTGAGCTCGCGCTGGAAGGACGGCACCCCCAACGCGACGACTACCTTCGACGCCCTCGACGGCGCCCTCGGAGACGGCAGTGCGGGCTTCGTCGACCTCTTCCGCTGGTTTCGCGACCGCGAGGACTTCGAGAACGCCGAGAAGGTCGACCGTGACTCGCTCGCCTGGGTCGACCCGCAACTGCACGCCGTCCGCTCCGCCGTGACCGCGCTGCTGCCCGGTTTCTCGCGCCTGCGCGTCGACCGCGCGGCCCTTCGCATGACCGTCGACAAGGACGGCGCGGCCCTCTTCCTCGACCAGCTCTCCGATGGCGAGCGCAACCTCCTCGCCCTCACCGCCGACGTCGCCCGCCGCCTCGCCATCGCCAACCCGGACCTCGCCGACGCGCTCTCGGCGGAGGCCGTGGTGCTCATCGACGAGATCGAGCTGCACCTGCATCCCTCGTGGCAGCGCCGCGTGCTCGGCGGCCTCACGCGCACCTTCCCTCGCTGTCAGTTCATCGTGACGACCCACTCGCCGCAGGTGTTGAGCGAGGTTCCCAACGACGCGGTGGTCGTGGTGAAGGACTTCGCGTGCTACCGCCCGGTCGCGCCCACCGAGGGACGGGACTCCAACGCGATTCTCTGGGAGGTGCTCGGCGTGCCCGCGCACCCGGCCGACGTCGTCGCCGAGCTCGACGCGATCGTGGCGCTGCTCGACGACGGAACGATCGACGCCGCGCGCGCACGGCTCGACGCCCTCGCCGCGAAGGTGACCGACCGTGACCCGGAGGTGCAGCGCCTGCGGAAGGTCCTCGACGTGGTGGAGCGACTCGATGCGAGCGATCCCGAAGGGCGCTGAACCAACGGCGCTGCGGGCCTACCGCGCGACGCCCGGGGCCGTGTTCGACGGGGCGAACTTCACCCTGGTGAAGACGGAGATTCGCGCGGCGCTGCTGCGCGACCAGCTGCGGGTCTGCGCGTACTGCATGGGGCGCATCGTCCCGGACGAGCAAGCACATCCGACCCGTCCAGATGGTCGCCCGGTGCCCGCGATGAAGGTCGAGCACTGGCAGCCGCGATCGCGCTACCCCGCGCTGGGCCTGTCCTGGACGAACCTCCTGGGGGTGTGCCTGGGCGGCATCGGGAAGGCACCGTCCGAACAAACCTGCGATGCCCGCAAGGGGGACGCCGTGATCGCGCTGAACCCCCTGGATGCCGCGCACGTCGCGACGCTGCACTGCACCAGCAACGGGCGCCTGACCTCGACGGACCCGCGGTTCCAGATCGATCTCGAGGGGGCCCTCGGGTTGAACCATCGCGTGCTGGTCGAGGGACGTCGTGCGCTTCTCGATCGCGAGCTCAGCCGACTGGGCGCGGCGCACCCCGGGGGCAGCCTCTCCCCGGGCGCGTTGCGCGCCGCGGTGGGGGCGTTGGAGACATCGCGCGGCGGGCAGATCTGCGAGTTCGGCGGAGTGCTTCGGCTATGGGCGCGGAAGGCGCGCAAGCGTCACGGGGAGACCTGGTGATCTGCGCTCGGACGGATCACTCCGCCATCGGGTCGCGGTAGATCTCGTCGACGGCGATCTCCGCCGCGACGCCGGTGAGCCGCAGCACGTCACCAGGCCCGAGGTCGCGCGTCGTCCATGTGCCGTCGGCGTTGCGGAAGTGATGCTCGACCATCGGTTCGCGCTGACCCACGAGCACGTAGTCCCGCAGCGAAGGGATGCGCCGGTAGTGGGCGAACTTCCCGCCGCGGTCCCAGTCCTCGGTGGAGTCGGAGAGTACCTCGACGAGCACGAGTGGGTTCGCCAGCGCGTCGGGGTCGTCAGCGTCGTGTTCGATCGATCCGCAGGCGACGGAGGCATCGGGGTACGTGCCGAGCCCGGTGGCTCGCACGCGAACCCGCGCGTCGCTGGTGAACACCCGGCACGGCTTCCCTCGCAGCGAGAGGGTCAGCAGCGTGATGACCGACGCCGAGAGCGCGCTGTGTTCAAGGGTTCCGCCGGCCATGGCGTAGACCACGCCGTCGAGCCACTCGTGCCTCGCATCGCCCCCCGCTTCGAGGCGAAGATAGTCCGCGTACGAGACACCCTGGTCGATGGCTGCCGCGGTGCGCATGTGCCGAAGATGCACTCCAACCGGTGCCGCTGGCTACCACCCGTCCACCCGCTGACAGTCAATGTCCACCTCGCTGCGCGCGTCTCTGGCCACCGTAGCCCTCCGCGGGTGATGCTCCGTAACCCCTCCGCGAAGGCCGTCTTTCGGGCTCCCTGGACGTCGTCCTACGCCTGCGTGCGGAGGTCACGATGTCCCGACGCCCGAAGACCGCACGCCGCCGCTGGCACCACTGGACCGAGGCCGAGGCGACGGCCGTCCTCGACGACTTCACCACCGCCGGGCTGACGCCGACCGAGTTCTGCGCCCTGCGCGGGATCTCGCGTGGACGCCTCGCCTACTGGCGTGAGCGCCTGTCGGCCTCGCCGCCCGCATCGGTGCCCGCCTTCGTCGAGGTCGCCCAGCCCGTCCCCCCGCATCGCGACGCGCACATCGAGATCCTGCGCGGCGGTGTGGTGCTCCGGGTTCGTGAGGACATCGACGTGGACCACCTGGCCCGCCTCGTCGCCGCCCTCGCCGAGACCTCGTCGTGCTGACGTTGCCGCCGGGCCTCCGCATCTACCTCGCCACCGCGCGGGTTGATGGGAGGAAGGGGATCGACGGTCTGGCCAACATGGTGCGCAGTCACTTCGGCCGCGACCCGCTCCAGGGCGACGTCTTCGCCTTCTTCTCCCGCCGCGCCGACCGCGTCCGTGTTTTGTACTGGGATCGCGACGGGTACGTACTGACCATGAAAAGGCTCGAGAAGGGGACGTTTCGCGCGCCCTCCTCCGACGCCCCCGGCACGCACCTCGCGATCGAGGCCGCCGAGCTCCTGCTCATCCTCGAAGGCATCGACTTGCGCGACGCGAAACGCCGCTCGCGCTGGTCGCCGCAGACGCCCGCTCGATAATCGACAGCCCTCCATCCTTTCTTTCGACCTCGTTGGAATTCTTCCCGACGTCGCCGCGTTGATGCGTCGATGGCCTCGGCGGAGAAAGCCACGCGCCCGCTCACCTCGCCGCTGGTCCCGGACCTGGTGGCGGTGCGGACGTTCATCACGGAGATGGTCGCCAAGGGCGCCATCGTCGCGCTCATCGACGCCATCCTCGCGCTGCTCACGCGCATGCGTGACCTCAACACCGATCTGGTCCAGCAGCTCGCGCAGAGCCGCCGCGCGCGGCCGCACTCCGAGCGCACCAGCGCGCTGCAGGCCGAGCTGCCCTTCTCGAAGATCCTCGTGGCCAACGACGACGGGGGACAGGCCGCGAAGCCCGACGACGAGAAGAAGAAGAAGACCCGGAAGAAGCGCGGCCCCGACAAGGAGAAGAAGCACCGCCACGGGCGCGGCACCTTCCCCGAGTGGATGGAGCGCGTCGTCGATCGGCAGCGCGTCCCCGAGGGCGAGCGCACCTGTCCCCACTGTGGCGTCGAGGGCAAGACCCTCTGCTTCAAGCACTGCGAGAAGCTCTCCATCCGCCCGGTGCAGTACATCGTCGAGCGCATCGAGCGGGAGACCATCTCCTGCCCGAAGTGCCACGAGTGGGTGCGCACGGCGCCGCGCGGCGACGAGGTGCTCGACCGCGGCAAGCTGGGCAACGAGCTCCTGGTGCAGGCGTGCGTCGATCACTTCGACCACGCGATCCCGTGGGAGCGCATGGCCTGCGTGGCGCGTCAGCAGGGCGTGCCGCTCTCGGCCAACACGCTCGCGCGCTCCGTCGGTCGCCTCATCGACCTCTTCGATCCGATCGTCGCGCACATCACCGCGAAGGTGCTCTCATCGGAGTACGTCTCCTTCGACGCGACGTCGTATCGCGTGCTCGACGACGAGCACCCGCGCGGCATCCGCACCGGCTCGCTCTGGAGCCTCGCGGGCGACCACCGCTACGCGCTCTTCTTCGTCGCCCCCACCGGGCACGCCGACCATCTCAAGGAGCGGCTCAAGGGCTACAAGCTCTCGCTCGCGATGTGCGACGGGTCGGCCACCAACAACGTCATCGAGGCCGAGGACGGCTGCGGCGCGATCCGCGGCGGCTGCTGGGCGCACGCGCGTCGCAAGCTCATCGCGGCGCTGCGCGGCGGCGACGAGCGGGCGATCGCCGCCATCGAGATCATCGGCGCGATCTTCCACGTCGACGCGGAGTCCAAGCGCGCGGGCGAGAGCGTCGAGCAGCGCCTCCTGCGACGGCAACGAGAGAGCGCGCCGCTCATGGAGAAGCTGCGCGCGTGGTGCGAAGGATGTCGGGGGCAGGTCGAGCCGAAGTGCCTGCTCGGCACGGCCGTCGGGTACCTGCGCAACCAGTGGTCGAGGCTCGCGCGCTTCCTTGAATACGCCGCGATGGACCTCACCAACAATGAAACGGAGCGCGACCTCAGACGCCACGTCCTGAACAGGAAGACTTGGTTTTTCGTGGGTCATGACGACAACGCACGACGCAACGCCGACGCCCTCACGCTGCTGACGACGTGCCACAAGATGGGCATCGATCCGCGGGCCTACCTGCGCGACACGCTGCGGCGCCTGCTCGCCGGGGAGAAGGATCTCAGCGTGTTGCTTCCCGAGAGCTACGCCGCGAGGGTGAAGGCCGCGACGGCGACGGCGACGGCCGCAGCCGCCTGACAAGCCGTGCTCACGGGCCGGGCTCGGGGAGTCCCTTGGGCTCTTCCTCGTTGGCCTCGCTGACATCGTCGTGGATGGCCTCGCGAATGACCCGCTCGGTGAGGTCTGCGAGGTGCTTCTCCAGCTCCGCCGAGAGGGCGAGGTACTCGGGCCAGAGTGTCTTGTCGTGGAACTTGCGGGGCGCCAGGACGAGCACCGTGCTGCGGCGCTGCCCCGGCTCCCGGTAGGGCGAGAGGCCGTAGCGACGGCAGAGGGCGACGAAGAGCTTGCGCTTCCAGGGGTCGTGCAAGCTGTAGGACATGACGATGTCCCGCCACTCGGTGCGCTGCGCCGCGAGCCGGGCTCGGATGCGCTCGGCGGCGAGGCGTGCGGCCTCGCGCTCGCCATCGCTGGTGGTGCCCGCGTGCAGAGCCTCGATCTTGCGGAGCTTCGACCAGAGCGTCGCCTCATCCATTGCGGGCGCCACCGTAGCCCACGCCGGCGAGGGACACGGAGAACCTGGAGCGTCGGCGCCAACCACGGCCCTGTCAGGCCATCAAGACGCCCCTCGCGGAGGGGTTACGATGCTCCCGCCATGACCGCACCGACGCAGGGGAGCGCCGCCGTCCGCGCCCATCTTCTCAACGCCCTCGCGGCCGACCTCCTGGGCCCCTTCAACGGCGACCCCAACGCCGCCGAGGTGCTCTCCCGCCCGCCGTCGCGCTTCTACCTCACGGGCTTCCTCGCCCCCTCCGGGGACCGCGACCCGGGCAACCCCACCGACGACGACGAGTTCTGCGCCGGCAACGACCCCGACGACGAGCAGTCGAGTCCGCCCCCCAGCCGTGCAAGCCCTCCCCTGCCCTCAGTCGCGTCGGTACGATCATGGGGTGGATCGATCCCGCGCACGGGAGCCAGCGACCCGGCGCTCGCTGCGATGATCACCTGGACGGACGTCGCCCGCGACGGCTCGCTCTTCCGGTCGGTGCTCGACCCTGCCGTCCGAGGGACCGCCGAGGAGTGCTGCCTCGCCGTGCCGCTCATGGCCATCACCGACACCGAGGCCCGGGTCAACCGTGTCCTGGCTCCGCTGGTGGCGAGCGGAGGCCCGTGGTGAGCGACATCCCTCAAGGCGCGAGCCCACCACCCGGGCCGTCGCTCTCCCGACTGAACCTCACCTACCTGTCGAACATCTCGGGCACACCGACGCCCAGGCGCCTGCCGTTCCGCGCTCTCGTGCTCGGCGACTTCACGGGCAGGCTCCGGCGGGAGTTCGGCGCCCTCGCTTCGCTGGAGCAGCGGGCGATTCGCTCCTTCGTCCGATCCCCGGACGCGCCGAGCGTCGACGACGTCATGGCCGCGCTGGCGCCGTGCTGCCGGCTCCCCGGCTCCCTTGCCACGCAGATCCCCGGCCGGGTGATCATCGAGAGCCTCTCCGCGGAGGTGCGGGTCCCGCTCGCGGACGTGGCCTCGGACGTGGCGGTGTCGGGGACCGCGCGCTTCGTGAGCCCCCGCGCCGACAACGGCGCGGCCGACATCGACGTCGCCGGCCTGGTGCTCGCGGGGACCATCAAGGCGCGCGCCCTCGACGGTGTCTTCGCCCTCGACGCCGACTTCGCGACCGCGCCGGACTGGACCCTCCGGCTGACCGGGGTGTTCTCCGTCGACCTCCCGGATGGCGGGACGGGAGAGCCCGCTGGCCGCCTCGCCGCCTTCCTGAATGGCGTCGAGATCCGTGTGCCGCGGGACTGCTTCGACCTGCTCTCCGTGGGGGTGTCGCAGGGCGTCTACGGCCTGGGCCCCAGGGTGGACCCGACCGCCCCGCGGGCAAGCGCCGGGTCGATCGTCGCCGCGGCCACGCGGGCGCTCCCGCTGACCTCGCTGGCGGCCTTCACCCCTGACGGCGTCGTCGCCAACCTTCCCGAGCTCCGGCGTGAGCCGGGGCTCCTCGACGCCGTGCTGCACGACGAGGGGTTCAGGTCCCTGGAGCGCAATTGGCGCGGCCTCTCCGAGCTCGTCACCTGCGTGACCGCCGAGGACGTGATCATCGACCTGCTCGACATCTCCAGGGACGAACTCCACGACGACATGACCGCAAACCAGGCGGACCCCTTCGGGAGCGCCCTCTTCCAGAAGGTCTACGTCGACGAGTACGACCGCTACGGCGGTCGCCCCTTCGCGGTGATGATCGGGTTCTACGAACACCCGGCCGACGACGCGGACCTCCTTCGCACGCTGATGAACGTCTGCGCTGCGGCGCACTGCCCCTACGTCTCGAACGTCGGAGCGAGCTTCTTCGGTTGCGACAGCATGGAGGAGCTCGCCGCGGTCACGGACCTCGACGCCGTGATGAACCTCCCGCGCATGGCGAAGTGGAGCGAGCTGCGAGACCGCGATGGGTCTGCGTACATCGGGCTCGCGCTTCCGGGCTACCTCGCTCGTCCGCCCTGGAATTCCGGGCGCGCAGGGGACCCATCCGGCAACGCCGTGGGCTACGTCGAGACCGTCTCCCCCGAGAGCGCCGCTCGCGGGGCTGACCTCCTCTGGGGCTACGCCTCGGTCCTCTTCGCGCGGAACATCATCCGCTCCTACGAGGCCAGCGGCTGGGCGCAACAAATCCGCGGTCCGCTGGGCGGCGGGTCGGTCGAGGGCCTCTGCGCGTACACCTACGGGCGCCCCGACGGCATCGAGGTGCTGCTCGACCCGGTGCAGATCACGATCCCCGACCATCGCGAGTACCAGTTCGCCACGAACGGGTTCATCTCGCTGGTCCGCCGCAAGGGCGAGGCCCGCGCGACCTTCTTCAGCGCCCCGTCGATCATGCGACCGCGGGACTCCCTGGATGAGCTCGCGACCCGCGACGCCCACCTCCGGGCGAACCTCGCCTACACGTTCTCGACCGCTCCCATCGCCCACCATGTGAAGGCGATGATGCGCGAGTACATCGGCAGCACCGCAGACGCGCCGTACATCCAACAGGTCTTGTCGGGCTGGCTGTCGCGCTTCGTGACGACGGTGGTCAACCCGGACGACCTGACGTTGCGCTACTACCCCTTCAAGGCGGTGAGCGTGGTGGTCGAGCCCAGGCCCGGTCCGCACGGATGGTACAAGGCGACGATCTCGGCGCTGCCCCATGCCCAGTTCGAGGGCATGGACGTCGAGCTGCGCCTCGAAGTGGCGCTCGGCGGAAAGGCTTGAGAGAGGAGGGAGTACGGGGATGCCGCAGTTCCGCAGGACCCTGGACGTCGCCCAGGGATTCGAGTTCAAGGGTGACCGGCAGACGCGTGTGGGCTTCCTCACGAGGCTCGAACTCGGCGGCTCCATCTTCAGCGCGGACCTGACGTGCAAGGACCCGACGAGCCCGTGGGCGGATCTCGAGGTCGTCGCGGTGCTCACGGAGGTCCTCTGGGAGACGGGCGTGACGGACGCGGTCTGCTTCTCGGGGCAGGTCTCGACCGCAAACCGCCAGGGCCTCGCGCCGCTCGTGTTCAGCGGCGCGGCGAGCCTGGAGGCGTCGTTCAAGTTCGCGGTCTACGAGCATGACCCGCTCGCCGGGAAGTACTTCCTGGCATTCCACAGCAACTCGACAGACCTGTCCGGGCTGATCGAGAAGCGAGGCGACGAGCTGAACCTGTCGGTTGCCGACGATCCCTCCAGCGGAGTGCAGTGTCCGATGAACTACTCATTCGAGGTCGCGATCGTGCCCGCCCCTCGGGCGCAGGCGCTCCACCTCGCGACGAGCGACCTGAAGAACATCGTCAAGGCGTGGGGCCGCGTGATCGGCTGAGACGGCCGTCGCCGACGCGGGTGCCGTCGACGCGCTACACGACCTCGATGGCGAGCACCTCGACCTGCGGTTTCCCCGCCCGCCGATGCCCAGACACCGCCACCGGCGTGTCCTCCGCGAAGGCCGTGAACACATCATCCCGCTGCGCCGACGAGAACCGGCACGGCCACTCCTGCGTCAGGTCCGTCGAGCGCACGATGAAGGTCATCGCGTCCTTGTCGAGCTCCCTCACCAGGCCTTGGACGACCAGTGCCTCAACCGCCGGTCGCATCCGACGCATGTACTTCCGCGCGCGGACGCCGTGCTCGCGCGAGAGGCGCACGGACGAATCGCCCACCAGCCGTCCACCGATCTGCATCTCTTCGACGACTCCGCTCGCTGGCGGCAGCAGCCCCGAGAGCGCATCGAGGGCGACGCCGAGCTCGGGGTCGATCGCCGCACCGTCGCCGTCCACTACCTCGTGCTGAAGAGCCGCGATCCCACGTCGCAAGAGCATTCCGGCCCGATCGAGCGCGAGCCTCTCGGAGGGGAGGAGCGGTTGCTCGTTCGGAGCGACCGGCTCACCGAAGACGGCCTCGAAGCTCCCGAATGCCAGTCGTCGCGTGGGCAGATCGTAGTACCGACGCAGCCGGTCGGAGGGACGTCCCTCGGGCGGCGACATCTCCAGGGCGTATTCGATGAGCGCCTTCATCGCGTGCATTGCGCCGTCTACGACCTTGCGCACGACGCTCGCGGGCACATCCCGCGAGCTCAGCGTCGGACCCTGCGCACGCACTGCGAGGAAGGGTTGCGTGGTGGCCACGAGCGTGACGCCTTCGCCAGGTAGCGAGGCGGAGGGAAGGTCGTCGAAGCGCACCCGGCGGACTCCATCGAGCGCGCCCGCGAACGATTGCGTGACGAGCCAGGCCCACGGCTGCCGAAGCGCATCGAGCAGCGCCACCTCGCCCTCGCGGACCCGTTCGACCGACCGCGCCTCGGTCGGAACCACGATCCATCCGTAACGGCCTTCCGTCTCCGCGATCTGGTACACGAGCAGGTCATCACCATCGACCGTCCGCGCGACGAACAACCGCGGGCCATCGATGTCGACGAGCACCTCAGTCGGCTCGAAGGTCCCGAGGAAGCCCGCGTCTACCTCACGCCCGGCGACGTCCCAGATCGTGCTCATGACGGCCTCCGCACCGGCGACACCTGTCGAAACGGCTCGGTGCGCTGGGTCTGCTGATAGGGCCAGACGGTCGTGTGGGAGGGCTGGCGGCCCGGTGTGAGCAACGAGACGCCGTAGGAGTCGTTCAAGGCGCCCCGGGCGACGAAGCCGCCCAGCACGGGAAACAGCAGCGCCATCCGCTCGGCATCGTCGAGCGAGCGAAAGGTCGAGAGACCCGCTCGCAAACAGGGCGGCGCCGAGGGGAGCTTGCCGAGCTCGCGGTGACTGCGAAGGTCTTCGGACGTCACGAGCTCGCCGCGGACGATGCGGTAGTAGTCGCCCACGCAAAGCGCCGCCTCGCCCGGAGGACATCCTTCTGGCCAATCACCGGGGAAATTCTGGGAAGTACGCTCGGAGTCACTCACGACGCAGCGACCGTAGCAGAGCACGCAGACCGTCGACAGCGCCCCGCCCGACCGTGCGGCCCACACACACGGTCCCCCCTGACATATCCCGTCCGTCCCCCTGCCCGCGCCCATCTCTTCCCGCTGTTCGCCCGCTTTCCCCTAAGCGATGCTCCCGCCCATGACCGCACCGCCCTCGGGAAGCGCCGCCGTCCGCACCCACCTCGTGGACGCCCTCGCGGCCGACCTCGTGGGCCCCTTCGACGGCGACCCCAACTCCGCCGAGGTGCTCCCCCGCCCGCCGTCGCGCTTCTACCTCACTGGGTTCCTCGCACCCTCGGGCGACCGCGACCCGGGCAACCCCACCGACGACGACGAGTTCGGCGCCGGCAACGACGCCGACGACGAGGAGCAGTCCGAGTCCGCCCCCGAGCCCAAGCTCCGCAAGCTCTTCCCCGCCTCCATCGGCCTCTCGGTGCTCCTTCCGCCCGGCGATGTCACCGACGCCGTCGAGCTCTTCCTCCACTACGCCGACTA
>JAUSAZ010000061.1 GCA_030652255.1 Myxococcales bacterium
GGCGGCGCGGGCGCGCGCGGCGGCGCGGGCGGCGACGCGGGCAGCGGATCGGGCGGCCCCGGGGGCCCGTCGGTGTGTGTGTACTACCTGGGCTCGGCGCCGATGATCACCGGGCTCACCTGCGTGCGCGGCGGCGGCGGCACCGGCGGCGGCGGCGGTCGCGGCGGCGCGGGCGACGCGCCGGACGGCGCGACGGGCTTCTCGGAGGACGTGCGCGCGGGGATGTGATTGGTTGGGGGGGGGCGCGGGGTCAGAAGGTCCGCAAAGACCGTAGCGAGCACCCGGAGACGAGGGAGGGCGCGCGAGGAATACTGGTGTATTTGGAGCGCGCCCGACCGCTAAATCCGGGGGCGCAGCAGGTCTGTGCGGACCTTCTCAGCGCTTGACGCGGGCCTTGAGGAGGTCGCCGAGGGTCGCGCCGGTCTTGCCGGGGCCCTTGGTGCTGCGCTGGTAGCCGTCGTAGGCGGCGCGCTCCTCGTCGGCGCCGATGGCGCGGATGGAGAGGCGCAGGCGCCCCTCGCCGGTCTCGAGCACCTTGGCGGTGACCGCGCCGCCCTCGGGGAAGAGCTTGCGGAGGTCGGCGCCGCGGGGCACGCCGAGCTCGGACATCGGGATGAGCCCGCGGCCGGCGCGCCCGCGCGAGCCCTCGACCTGTACGAAGACCCCGAAGGTCTCGATGCGGTCGACGGTGGCCTTCACGATGGTGCCCACCGGGAGGGACATCGCCTGCGCGGCGGTGCCCGCGGCGGCGCCGTCGGGGGCGAGCGCGAGGGAGATCTTCTTGGCGCCGCGGTCGACCGAGCGCACGACCACCAGGATCGCCTGACCCTCGGCGAGCACCTTGGAGGGGTGGTCGACGCGGCCCGGGAGCTCCGAGACGTGGAGCAGCCCCTCGACGCCGTTGCCGAGGCGCACGAAGGCGCCGAAGTCGGCGAGGCGGGTGACCGCGCCGGCCACGACGCGACCCACCGGGGCGATGACCTCGATGGCATCCCAGGGGTCACCCGAGAGGGCCTTGAGCGACAGGGTGATCTTGGTGTCGCGCCCGGAGCCGCGGATCTCCTTGACCTGCACCTCCATGGCGTCGCCCACGTTGACGATGTCGCTCGGGCGCACGTGGCTGTCGTGCGAGAGCTCGCTCGCGGGCACGAGGCCCTCCACGCCGCCGAGGTCGACGAAGGCGCCGAACTCCCGCACGCCGGTGACGGTGCCCTTCACGATGGCGCCGGGGGCGAGGGTGGTCATGAGGCGGTCCATCGCCTCGCGGGACTCCACCTCGAGGTGGGCGCGGCGCGACAGCACGATGCTGCGCCCGCCCTCGCGGATCTCCGTGACCTTGAAGTGCAGCGTCTTGCCGACGAAGGTCGACGGGTCCTGCACGAAGCGGTTGTCGAGCTGCGACGTCGGGCAGAACGCGCGCACCCCGTTGAGCTCCACCTCGGCGCCGCCCTTGTTGATGGTGACGACCTTGCCCTCGACGGAGATGCCCTGCTCGCGGGCGAGCTCGAGGCCGCCGATGTCGCCGCCCTTGCCGAGCGTGCGGCCGAGGCGCACCGAGCCCGACTTGCCGTCCATCTCGAGGACGTGGGCGACGAGCTTGTCGCCGACCTTCATGGTGGGCTGACCGTCGGGGCCGAGGATCTCCGCCCGGTCCATGTACGCCTGGCGCTTCTGGTCGAGGTCGACGAAGACGGCGTCGCGGGTGATCTGCACGATCACGGCCTCGACGCGGGCCCCCACCTTCACGGCAGGACCGCTGCGCTTCTGCACGCCTCCGGACTGTTCGAAGAGGGCGGCGAAGTTGTCGGTGGGGTTGGAGGGGTCGCTCATGGGAGCGCCGCTCTTATCACACTCCCAGGATCACGGAAGTCGGCCGGGCGAGCCAACGCGCTGTCGGCTCGAACACCCTCGCCTCCGCCTCGCGGGAGAGGAAGAGGTCTGCGTGGGCGTGGGGAAGCGCGGCGTCGCCCACCTCCAGCAGCGCCTTCACCGCGGCGCCCGAGTGCACGTAGGGCGAGCGGGCGGTCTCCGCGGGCACGATGCCGTCCTGCCGGGCGACCACGCAGAGCAGGTCGTTGCCGAGGCCCTCGACGGCGCGGGTGATGTTGGTGCCGTGGAGCGTGAGGTCGCGGTCGAGGATCCACTGCGCGATCTCGCCGTTGATCTGGGGGATGGGGTCTTCGACCGTGGCGAGCATCTCGCGCCAGCGGGTCATGTCCGAGCTCTTCGGGTTGAGGTAGATCGAGAGCAGCCCGGTGTTGAGCAGCAGCGGCAGTGCGAGGCCCGCGAGGCGCCGGGTGCCGCGGAAGGGCAGCGCGGCGGCGAGGCGCGGCGAGCGGAAGGCCACGGAGACCAGCGGGTGCACGCGGGACCACCGGAGCGGCCCCCCGAAGGCCACGAGGGAGCCGAGGCGCTCGCGGTCGTCGAGCACGGCGTGGGCCAGCATGATGGTGGTGCCGAGGGAGCAGCCCACGAGGTCGACCCGGCCCGAGGGGACCGCGGTGCGATCGAGCACATGGGCCACGGCCGCGGCGGTGTCGATGGCGGCGAGCTCGCCGAGGCCCCAGCCGCTCAGGGCGCCGCCGGTGGAGCGCGAGCGCCCCTGGGCGCGGAGGTCGACGCTCCACACCTCGAAGCCGCGCCACGCGAGGTGGTGTTCCAGCGAGCGCCCGCTCGGGTGAAACCCGAAGATGAACGAGTTCATCCCGTAGCCCGGGACGATGAGCACCGGGCGGCGCGGGGCCTCGTCGCCCAGCAGGTGCGGGCGCCGGGCGACGGTCTTGCGGAGCGAGAGCGCCCAGCCGTCGCGGTTGTCCGTCGTCTCGTGGCTGATCTCGAGGCCGTCGTCCGAGGACATTGGGGGCTCCCGGTGGGGGGGTCTTACTTGTGCGTGTATGCCGCGGCCGCCTCGCCGAGCTCCTTCGAGCGCCGCGTGGCGGTCTCGACGGCGGTGATGAGCGTCGTGCGCAGCCCGCCCGCCTCGAGGGTGTGCAGCCCCGCGATGGCCGTGCCGCCGGGGGAGGTCACCTGGTCCTTGAGCTTGCCGGGGTGCTCGCCGGTCTGGAGGAGCAGCTGCGCGGAGCCCATCACGGTCTGCGCCGCGAGCTCGAGGGCGACGTCGCGAGAGAGGCCCACCTTCACGCCCGCGTCGGCGAGGGCGTCGATGATCAGGAAGATGTACGCCGGGCCGCTGCCCGAGAGCCCGGTGACGGCGTCGAGGTGCACCTCGTCGACCACCACGGTGCGCCCCACGCGGTCGAAGATGTCCTTGGCGACGGCGAGGTCGTCCTCGGTGGCGCTGGCGCCCGCGGCGATGGCCGTGGCGCTCTGGCGCACGATGGCGCCGGTGTTGGGCATCGCGCGCACCACCCGCTGACCGGGCGCGAGCTGGGCCTCCATGGCGCCGGTGCCGATGCCCGCGGCGACGCTGATGACGAGGGCGTCGCGGGGGATGTCCCGGCCGACCTGTTCGAGCACCGGGCGCAGCACCTGGGGCTTCACGCAGAGCATCACGACGTCGGCGCCCGCGACACAGCGGGCGTTGTCGGGAGCGGCGGTGATGCCGAGGCGCTCGGCGGTGCGCTCGATGCGATCGCGGCGGCGACCGGAGGCGGTGATGTGCCCGGCGGGGACGGCGCCGGAGGCGATGAGGCCGCGGATGAGGGCCTCGGCCATGTTGCCCGCGCCGACGAAGGCGAAGCGACGATCTGTGAGCATCGCGCGGAGTGGAACCCCATTGCGCGCGACGGGTCAACGCGCGCGTCGGCGCCGCGGCGGCATGCGAGCGGACGGGTCGCCCGTTGACGGCGGTGGCAGATCGGGCGATCGAAGCGTCCGATCGAAGGAGATCGCTTGAATGATCCATGAACGCTGCCTCCCGCTCACCATGGGGCTCCTCGCGCTGGTCGCGGGCTGCTCGTCGCCGGTGGTCACCGGCCCCGGGTCGACGCCCGACGCCGGGCGCTCGGACGTCCTGACGACCCTCGACGTCCCGGCGGTCGACGCCCCGGCGGGTGACGTCGCGCCCATCGACGCGAAGGCCGTCGACGTCTCAGCGAGCGATGTCCCCGAGCTCGACGTGGCGCAGCTCGACGCGCCCGTGCCGCCCGACGCCGCCGGGCCCGACGATGCCCTCGGCCCGACGGACGCGCCGGCGCCCTCCGACCTCCCCGCGGTGGACGCCTCGACGTCGCGCTGCGCCTCCGACCGCGACTGCCTCTCGCTCAACCTCCTGTGCGACCCGCTGCGCGCTGTCTGCGTCGACTGCGTGCGCGACGCCGACTGCCTCACCGCGGGCACCGTGTGCGCGTCGAACCGCTGCGTGCCGGACGTCCGCTGCACCAGCTCGCGAACCTGCCCGGGGCAGGTGTGCGACGTCCCGCTGGGGCGCTGCGTGGACTGCCTGGCCAACACAGACTGCTTCGACGGTCAGGTGTGCCGGGCGTCCGTGTGTGTGCCGCGCCCGCCCCGCTGCACCACGAACTCGGACTGCGGCCCGCCCGCCCCGCTATGCAACGCCGCCTCGGGCGGTTGCGTGGCATGCCTCTCCGCCACCGACTGCCCGTCCGGCGAGCGCTGCGTGGCCAACGCCTGCGTGCTCTGCACGCCCGGCGCGGCGACCTGCACGTCCCCGACGGCGCGCTCGGTGTGCAACCCCGACGGCCGCGGCACCACCGAGTCGCCCTGCGCCGCCGGGCCCAACCGCGTGGGCGGCTGCGCGGGCGCGGGCGTCTGCCACACGGCCTGCGTGGCGGGCTTCTTCGAGTGCGACGGGGTGGCCGCCAACGGGTGCGAGTCGTCGGTGGCCTGCGCCTCGCGCCTCCTCTCCGGGTTCGGCGGCCCGACGGGCTTCGGCCTGGCGACCAACTGTCTGCACCCCAACGACGACGGCTCGTACGCGGGGCCTACGGGGATGGGCGCGGTGGTCGCCGTCGACATCCGCCCCGCCTTCGCGATGGGCCTCAACTTCTTCGGGACGACATACAACTCCGTGTATGTGAACACCAACGGCAACATCACCTTCCGCGCCGCGCTCCCCAGCTACACTCCGGAGCCCTTCCCGGTGGCGTCGCAGCCCATGATCGCGCCCTGGTGGGCCGACGTGGACACCCGCGGCGGCGGCCAGCCCAGCCGCAACAGCATCTGCTTCGCGACGGAGCCGGGGCGCTTCATCGCCACCTGGTTCAACGTCGGCTACTTCAACGCGCACAACGACCGGCTCAACTCCTTCCAGCTGGTGTTGACCGACCGCAGCGCCGTCGCGGCGGGCGACTTCGACGTGGAGTTTCGCTACGACCGCTGCGAGTGGATCACTGGCGACGCCTCCGGGGGCACCGGGGGCTTCGGCGGCACGCCCGCGCAGGTGGGCTTCGACGCCGGCGACCGCATGAACTTCGTCGCGCTCCCGGCGTCCCGCACGCCCGCGATCCTCGACGTCTGCCGCAGCACCAACGTTGGGGGTGGGCCGCCGGGCATCTGGCGCTTCACCGTCCGCCGCGGCGTCGTCACCGCGATGTAGCCGCCTGCGTGTGTGCGTCGCGCGGGGGCTCCTGGGGGCCGTTCGTCGAGCTCCAGGCGCCGCCCCCGGGGGCCGTCGCGCGCTCTCCCGTCCGTCCCATCGTGCGCAAGGCCCCTCGCGCGCTCGTGGCTCCGTCTCACGACGCCGCGGAGGGGCCCCGGCGCGCTGTGTCGACGCCGCTACACGACGGGCGGAGGCGTCGGCGCGGGCTTTTCCTTCGCTACGCGCGTCTTCGGGAAGAATCGCTCTGCGGCGGCCTTGCCTGATTCGCTGACGAGCGCGCCGTAGATCTTCTCCATCCGGACGCCTCGACGGTGACCTACGGATACGACCGCACCACGCACCGTCTGGCCAGCGTCACGAGCCCCGCGGGAACCTCGTCGACGACGTACAACGGGCGGGGTCTGCCCGCGACGACCACGAGCATCGAAGGCATCACCCGGAGCTTCACCTACGACGACCTCGACCGCGTGCTGACGATCACGGCGCCGGGCAGCCGCACGGTGACCTTCGACTACCGCTACCGCGACGAGGACGGCGCGCTCGCGCTCGACAGCCACGGCAACCCCTTCGTGGCGCTGGAGGCGACGAGCGTGACGGGCATCGACGGCAACACGTCGGTGCGCTCCTACGACGCGCTGCACCGGCTGCGGTACAGCACCACGAGCGGCGGCTCGGACCCGACGCGCTACCGCTACGACGTGGTGGACGGCGACTGGTTCCACCGCGTGGAGATGCGCCGCGCTTCGGGCGGGAGTACGGTGCCGACCACGCAGTGGAGCTTCCCGTTGAACCCGATGGTGACCAGCTATTCGACGCGCCCGACGCGCCTGCGCCGCGGGGTGAGCGGGGCCTACGAGGACACGCTCTACACCTACAACGCCGCGGGTGAGCTCGCCTCCGTCACGGAGCCCGGCGCCGCCACGCCGACCACCTTCGACTACGACGAGGTCGGACGGATGACGCGCGCCTGCCACACCAGCGGGTGCAGCGAGCGCGATGAGGTCACCTACGACGTGCTGCGCGGCCGGGTGACGACGACGGAGGCCGTCAACGCCAGCGGCTCGGTCGAGCGGGTGTACAGCTACGGGGCGACGACGCAGGTGCAGGACCCGATGCCGACGACGACGCTGCCCAACGCCGACCGCGTGGTGGAGCTGGAGGAGCTCACGCACACGGGCATGACGCTGACGGACTCCCACGAGACGACCTACGGCTACGACGTGCTGGGGCGGCTGGCGCAGACGGTCCACGGGGGCGAGACGCTGGGCTACGCGTACGACACGGCGGGCCGCTTCACCGGCATCATCAACAACGCCACGACCCCGGTGACCCCGGTGCTGACCCACGAGTACACCTCCTCGGTGACCTCGCGCAGGCCGTCGTACGCGCACCTGCCGCGCACCAACTGCGTGCAGGACTTCATCTACCATTCGTCGTCCGACGACCACCGAATGCACAGCTCGTGGTTCTTCAACGCGAGCACCTGGCAGACGCTGGCGAAGCTCGACCTGACCTTCACGTCCGACGGTCGGCTCAACTCCGAGCAGAGCGAGCGCGACTTGCGGTACTTCTATTACAACGCCGCGCGGCGGTTGGAGTTCCACTCCGAGTACGTCAACCACGGCTCGGGGACCTACGACCTGGAGAGCGGCAACGAGACGTACTTCGACGCGTGGGGCAACCCCACGAGCATGAACCGGTACCAGGACTGGGGCACCGGCTGGAGCTGGAGCCTGCTGGAGGGCAGGACCTTCTCGCTCAGCGACCGGCTGCTGACGCGGGCGATGGGGCCGAGCGCGTCGCCGACGCACACGCTGTCGCATGACGCGCGCGGTCGGGTGACGGGCGACGGGGAGTTCACCTACGGCTGGGACGCGCACGACCGGCTGACGACGGTGACGCGGGTGTCCGACAGCCAGAGCTGGACCTTCGGCTACGACGCGAGCGGGCGGCTCACGTCGATGGTGGAGGGCGCCGAGACGGTGCGGCTGCGCTGGCGGGGCGCGGCGCTGCTGGGCGAGCGCATCGAGGCGTCGGGGAGCACGACCATCGAGCGGACCTACCGGCCCGACGGGATGGAACAGAGCGGGGCGCACCTGGCGCTGGTGCGCGACGTGCGCGGCAGCGTGATCGGGCTGGCGACAGGCGGCACGCGCGTGCGGACGTACCGCTACGGCGTGTGGGGCGAGCAGACCGTGGTAGCGCCGGGCTCGGGCGGGGCGGCGTACGACACGCACCTCGGGTTCACCGGGCATGTGGTGCACCGGCCCACGGGGCTCGTCTTCGCGCCGGCACGGGTGTACTCACCGCGGCTGCGGCAGTGGCTCACGCGGGATCCGCTGGGGGAGCGGGATGCCATCGATGGGCGGAACCTGTATGCGTATGTGGCGGGGGATCCGGTAAACGTAACCGTTCACGGGCTTGATTGATAAACACGGGCGCTGACGGTCGCCGAGCTCGTCTACTTCGCAGTCCTCGACCGGTCACGTCGCGCGACAGGAGGCCGCGGACGCCGAGAGCAATCGGGGTTTTCGGAGAGCTCCG
>JAUSAZ010000065.1 GCA_030652255.1 Myxococcales bacterium
GGTCTGCCCCGCGCTGCACGACACCGCGCACACGCCCGCCGCGCAGGCCTGGCCCGCCGGGCACACCCGCGCGCACGCCCCGCAGTTGGCGTTGTCGGTCTGGAGGTTGCGGCACACGCCCGAGCAGTTGGTGGTGCCCGCGGCGCACGACACGGCGCAGGTGCCCGCCGAGCAGAGCTGGCCCGCCGGGCACACCCGCGCGCAGGCCCCGCAGTTGTTCTGGTCGGTGCCGAGGTCGCGGCACACGCCCGAGCAGTTGGAGGTGCCCGCCGCGCAGGACACCGCGCACACGCTGTTGGTGCACACCGTGCCCGCGGCGCAGACCCGGCCGCAGGCGCCGCAGTGGCTGTTGTCGCTGGTGAGGTCGCGGCACACGCCCGCGCAGTTGGTCTGCCCCGCGGCGCACGACACCACGCAGGCGCTGGCCTGGCAGAGCTGGCCCGCGGGGCACACCCGCGCGCAGGCGCCGCAGTTGTTCGCGTCCGTGGTGAGGTCGCGGCAGAGGCCCGAGCAGTTGGTGGTGCCCGCGGCGCACGACACGGCGCAGTCGCCCGCGACGCAGGCCTGGCCCGCGGCGCACACCCGGCCGCAGGCGCCGCAGTTGGCGTTGTCGCTCGCGAGCGCGCGGCAGACGCCCGAGCAGTTGGTGGTGCCCGCGCCGCACGACACGGCGCAGACCCCCGCGGAGCACACCTGCCCCGCGGCGCACCCGCGGCCGCAGGCGCCGCAGTGGTTCACGTCGGTGCCGAGGTCGCGGCAGACGCCCGAGCAGTTGGTGGTGCCCGCGCCGCACGACACCGTGCACGCCCCGGCGGAGCAGAGCTGGCCCGACGGGCAGGTGCGGCCGCAGGCGCCGCAGTGGTTGGTGTCCGTCCCGAGGTCGCGGCACACGCCCGAGCAGTTGGTGGTGCCCGACACGCACGACACCGTGCAGGTGCCGGCGGAGCACACCTGGCCCGCGGCGCACACCCGGCCGCAGGCGCCGCAGTTGGCGCGGTCGGTTGCGAGCTCGCGGCAGGCGCCGTTGCACTCGACCTGCCCCGCGGGGCACGACACGACGCACGCCCCGGCGGTGCACACCTGCCCCGACGGGCACGCGCGGGCGCACGCTCCGCAGTTGGTGCGGTCGGTGCCGAGGTCGCGGCAGACGCCCGAGCAGTTGGTGGTGCCCGCGCCGCACGACACCGTGCACACGCCCGCGGAGCACACCTGGCCCGCGGCGCACGCGACGCCGCAGGCGCCGCAGTCGTTCACCCCCGTCTGGAGGTCGCGGCACACGCCGCCGCAGTTGGTGAGCCCCGCGCCGCACGACACCGTGCAGGTGCCGCGCGAGCACACGGTGCCCGACGGGCACGAGCTGCTGCAGGTGCCGCAGTTGGCGTTGTCGCTCCCGAGGTCGCGGCACACGCCGGTGCAGTTGGTGAGCCCCGCGAGGCACGACACCTGGCAGACGCCCAGCGAGCACACGGTGCCCGACGGGCAGGCCGTGCCGCAGGCGCCGCAGTTGTTCACGTCGGTCTGCAGGTCGCGGCAGACGCCCGCGCAGTCGGAGGTACCGGCGCCGCACGACACCTGGCACATCCCGCGCGAGCACACCTGCCCCGAGGCGCAGCCGCGCCCGCAGGCGCCGCAGTGGTTGTTGTCCGTGGTGAGGTCGCGGCAGACGCCCGAGCAGTTGGCGGTGCCCGCGCCGCACGACACCGTGCACACGCCCGCGGAGCACACCTGCCCCGGCGCGCAGGCCGTGCCGCAGGCGCCGCAGTTGTTCACGTCGGTCTCGAGGTCGCGGCACACGCCCCCGCAGCTCGACGTCCCGGCCACGCACGACACCGTGCACGCGCCGCGCGAGCACACCTGCCCGGAGGCGCAGACCACCCCGCAGGCGCCGCAGTTGAGCCGGTCGGTCTCCAGCTCGCGGCAGGTGCCCGCGCAGTCCACCTGGCCCGCCGGGCACGACACCGTGCACACCCCGGCCGCGCAGATCTGGCCCGACGGGCACGTGGTGCCGCAGGCGCCGCAGTTGAGCCGGTCGGCCGCGAGGTCGCGGCACACGCCGTCGCAGTTGGTGGTGCCCGCCACGCAGGTCACGTTGCAGGTGCCCGCGGAGCACACCTGGCCCGCGGCGCACGGCCGCCCGCAGCCGCCGCAGTGGTTGAGGTCGGTCTGCGGGTCGCGGCACACGCCGTCGCAGTTGTTGAGCCCGGCGCCGCACGACACCGTGCAGGTGCCGCGCGAGCACACGGTGCCCGACGGGCAGGCGTTGCCGCAGGCGCCGCAGTTGGCGTTGTCGCTCGAGACGTCGCGGCAGATGCCGCCGCAGTCGGTGAGCCCCGAGAGGCACGACACCTGGCACACGCCCGCCGAGCACACCGTGCCCGAGGGGCAGGCCGTGCCGCAGGCGCCGCAGTTGGCGTTGTCGGTGCTGAGCTCCCGGCAGAGGCCGCCGCAGTTGGTGGTGCCCGACACGCACGACACCTGGCAGGCGCCCATGGAGCACACCTGGCCGGCGGCGCAGGTCACCCCGCAGGCGCCGCAGTGGGCGAGGTCGGTCTGGAGGTCGCGGCAGACGCCCGAGCACTCGCTCAGGCCCGCGCCGCAGGTGACCTGGCACATGCCGCGCGAGCACACCTGGCCGGCGACGCAGCGGGTGCCGCAGGCGCCGCAGTGGTTGACGTCGCTGGTCACGTCGCGGCAGACGCCGTCGCAGCTGCTGAGCCCGGCGCCGCAGGACACCACGCAGCGGCCCGCGGTGCACACCTCGCCGGAGCTGCACACGTTGCCGCAGGCGCCGCAGCCGGCGCGGTCGGTCTGCAGGTCGCGGCACACGCTGGAGCAGTTGGTGAAGCCCGCGCCGCAGGTGGTGCCGCAGACGCCGCGCACGCAGAACTGCCCGAAGGGACACGCGGTGCCGCAGGCGCCGCAGTGGGCGAGGTCGTTGGTGATGTCCGCGCACACCTCGCCGCCGCCCATCGCCCCGGCGTCCGCGCCGGGGGTCATGCAGGGCGTGAGCAGCTCGGAGCACCGGATGCGGCAGCGACCCGCCTGGCAGGAGTAGCCCTCCTGGCAGGTGAGCCCGCAGGCGCCGCAGTTGGCGCGGTCGGTCTGGAGCTCGGCGCAGTAGCGCAAGACCCCGCCGTCCATGCCGAGGGCTGTGGTGCACTCCGTCGCGGTGCCCGTGCACATGAACGTGCACACGCCGCCGGAGCACACCTGGTCGGCGCCGCAGGCCATGCCGCAGCCGCCGCAGTGCATGCGGTCGGTCTGGATGGACGTGCAGCGCGCCGCGCCGGCGCCCCCGTCGCCGCCCGCGGGGCCCGCGCAGAGCCGCTCGCCGACGGCGCAGTCGGGGATGCACGCCCCGTTCTGGCAGAGCTCGCTGGCGCCGCAGGCCATGCCGCAGGCGCCGCAGTTGGCGCGGTCGACCCGCGGGTCGACGCACCGGTCGCTGCAGGCGGTGAGCGGCGCGGGACAGGCCACGGCGTCGGGCGACGCGTCGAGGGCCGCGTCGGTCGTCGTGACGTCGACATCGACGGCGGCCGCGTCGCGGGGCGTGGGGCCTCCGACGACGCTTCGTCCTTCACAGCCCGCGATCGCGAGCAGGGCGACGGCCATGACAACGAAGGGAGAACGAGATTGGCGCATGGGATGCGTTCCTTCCGGCCTTCGAGCGTATGCCCGGAGGGAGCGCGTCGGACAGTGGTCGCCGATGACAAAAAACGTCATCGAAACGCGGGAATTTCAGCGTACTTCGGAGGGTGAAGAATCGACCCCGGAGGGCCTCGGAGGGGGCTTGCGGAAGCGGACCGTGGGTCCTACTCGTGCTCCCACGTCGCGGTGGCCGAGAAGGTGAGCTTGGGGTAGTCGCGCTGCGCGACCCCGAGGGCCCAGTCGCTCTTGAAGAGGATCACCAGGCGCTTGTCCTGGTCGAGCACGCAGGCGCCGTAGCCCTTGTCCTCCAGGTTGTCGATGGAGGCGCCCTCGCCGCGCACCCAGCGGGCGTGCTGGTAGGGCAGGGGCTCCAGGATGACCTCGACGCTGTACTCGTTCTCCAGGCGGTGCTGGAGCACCTCGAACTGGAGCTGGCCCACCACGCCGAGCACGGGGATCTGCTCCTGGCCGGGGGAGTTGAACACCTGCACGGTGCCCTCCTCGGAGAGCTGCGAGAGGCCGGCGATGAACTGCTTGCGGCGCGAAGGGTCCTTGGCGCGCAGGCGGGCGAAGTGCTCCGGGGAGAAGCGCGGCACGGCGTCGAAGAAGAAGTTCTCGCCGGTGAGGAGGGTGTCGCCGATGCGGAACATCCCCGGGTCGAAGACCCCGAGCACGTCGCCCGGCCAGGCCTCGTCGACGGCGCTGCGCTCCTGCGCGAAGAACTGCTGCGGACGCGACAGCCGCACCTCCTTGCCGAGCCGCGCGTGGCGCACCCACATCCCGCTGGTGAACTTCCCCGAGCACACGCGCATGAAGGCCACGCGGTCGCGGTGGGCCTTGTCCATGTTCGCCTGCACCTTGAAGATGAAGGCCGAAAACTGCTTGTCCGAGGGATAGATGAGCCCCTTGGACGAGCCGCGCGGCCCCGGCGGCGGCGCGAAGCGGTGGAACTTCTCCAGGAAGGGCTCGACGCCGAAGTTGGTCATCGCGCTGCCCCAGAACACCGGGGTGATCTCTCCCTTCGCGAAGCGCTCGACGTCGAAGTGCTCGCCCGCGCCGGCCACCAGCTCGGACTCGTCCTTGAAGGTCTTGTAGAGCGACTCTCCGAGGATCTCTTCGAGCTTCGGGTCGTCCGCCGCGATGGTCTTCTGCTCCGACATGCTCGCGCCGTGGTCGGTGTTGCGCTGGAAGAGCAGCACCTGGTTGCTCTCGCGGTCGAAGACCCCCTTGAAGTCGGGCCCCATCCCGATGGGCCAGGTGATGGGCACGCACCGGATGCCCAGGAGCTGCTCGACCTCGGTCATCAGGTCGAAGGGGTCCTGGCCCGGGCGATCGAGCTTGTTCATGAAGGTCACGATGGGCGTGTTGCGCAGCCGGCACACCTGGAACAGCTTGCGCGTCTGGGCCTCGACCCCCTTCGCCACGTCGATGAGCATGACCGCGCAGTCCGCGGCCGTGAGCGTGCGGTAGGTGTCCTCGCTGAAGTCCTGGTGGCCCGGCGTGTCGAGCAGGTTGAAGCGCGTGCCCGCGTAGGGAAACTGCATCACGCTCGACGTGATGGAGATCCCGCGCTGCTTCTCCAGGTCCATCCAGTCGGAGGTGGCGTGGCGCCGGGCCTTGCTCGCGCGCACCGCCCCGGCCAGGTGGATGGCTCCCCCGTAGAGCAGCAGCTTCTCCGTGAGCGTGGTCTTGCCCGCGTCGGGGTGCGAGATGATCGCGAAGGTTCGCCGCGGCGTGTGGCCGTCGATTCCGTCGGTGGACATAACGCCGGGCACATAGCCCAACGGCCCGTCACTCGTCCAACAGCACCCGCTCGCGGCCATGCTCCGCGACGGCCTCGCGCACGCGCCGGAGCAGCGCCTCGCGGCGGCGGGAATACGCCGCCCAGTAACGCGCCATCTCCAGGCGGTGGAAGGGCAGCCCGTCGCGCCGCACCTCCGCCCGCACGGCGTCGGCCGTGGCGCGCTCGATGCCCGGGAGCATCCACCCCGGGATGCGCTCGATGCCGTCGATTCCGCCGCGGTCGGTGAGCAGGAGGTTGTCCAGGAACCACCCCCGGTTGTTGTCGCGAAACACCAGGTCGCCGCGCTCGTCGAGGGGGACGTTGGCGGAGTTCCACCGGTCGAAGTTGGCCTGGAGGTAGTCGAAGGCGATGAGCGCCGCGATCTGGCCGGCCCGCCGGCGGTGCTGCGCGGGGATGTCGTGGCGGGCGAACATCCACGGCGTCCACTGCTCGCGCGCCTCGGGGGTGTGCAGCCCCGAGTGGTGCAGCACGGGCATCCAGTAGATGGCCGCGCCGCGGATGGTGCCGTCGCGCTCGCGGATGAGGTCGCGGTCGTGCGCGAAGCCCTCGAGGAGCGCCGCGGGCACCCGGCGGCTCACCGTCGGCGGCACCCGCTCGGTGATGCCCAGCACCCGCGCGAGGCGGTAGGCCAGCACCTCGTGCTTCCACCACTGGTGCTCGCCCCGCCGCGCCGGCTTGAACGCGATCTCCACCCCGTCGCCCAGGTCGCAGTGGAACACCAGCGTCGTGCTGCTGAAGCGGTGCAGCACCCGCAGCACCGGCCGCGAGCGCATCGCCTGGAGCAGCGCGTCCTCGTCCTGAGCCCGGAAGCGCCTTACGCCATCGGGTAAAGCTACCGCCGCGTCGGGGGCGGCCGCGGGGGGCGGGGCGCCCGCGTCGGGCCCCTGGGCGTCGGGCCCCTGGGCGACGGGCTCCTGGGCGGCCTCGACCGGGGCTGCCGGGGCGCTGGCGTCGACCGTGGCCCGGGCGAGGGCGACCTCGGCGAGCGGCAGCGGTCGGGTGGTGGCCGGGCCGCGGGTGCAGGCGATGGCGGAGGTCAGCGCCGCGATCACCCCACCGCCCGCGCGCGCCCGCCGTCGATCCATCGGCGCGGAACCCTAGCATCGACGGGACATCGCCCGCGACCCCGATCGCGTTCTACAGTCGCGCCCCGATGGCACCTCCGCGCAACGTCCGCAGCGCCTGGTCGGCGGCGCTCCGCCTCGCCGCCCTCGTGGTCACCTCGGCGCTCGCGACGACGCGGTGCGCCTCCGGGGCCTGCGAGCTCAACTCGGACTGCAACGCGGGCACCTACTGCGGGTACGACAACCAGTGCCGCTACGACTGCTTCGAGGACCGCGACTGCAACGACGGGTCGTTCTGCAACCGCGACCGCGGCCGGTGCCAGGCGATCGCTGGCGACGCGGGGGTGACCGCCGACGTCGTCGAGAAGAAGGACGGCGGGGAGACGCCGGTCGACGCGGGTCCGCCGCCGGACGCGGGCGTCGACGTGCCCGTGGTGATGGACGTCCCGGTGGTGATGGACGTCCCGGTGGTGACGGACGTCCCGGTGGTGACGGACGTGGGCTCTCCCCCGGTCGACCTCGGCGGGCCGGTGGACGTCCCGGTCACGCCGGTGGACACGGGACCGCCGCCGGGGCGCGGCGCCTACCTCGACCCGTGCATGGTCAACGAGGACTGCGCCTCGGGTGAGTGCCTCCGCACCAGTGGTGGCGCGCGCTTCTGCACCCGTCGCTGCGTGGCGACGTTGGATTGCGCCGACGGCTTCGTCTGCAACAGCCCCCCGGCGGGCGAGGCGGCGCGGTGTGTCCCCGACGACACCGGCACTGCCTGCGACGCGCGGACGGCGGTGCCCTGCGCGCGCTTCTGCGTGGGCAACCCGGTGGGCGGGGTGCAGGCCCACTGCACCCGCGAGTGCCGCACCGGCGCCGACTGCCCCGCGGGCTACGGCTGCCAGGACGCCGGCGGCGGACAGCGGGTGTGCATGTCCGCCGAGCAGCCCTGCTCGCGCGCCATCGACTGCACCTCCAACATCTGCGTGGGCACCCCCGGGGGCTTCCAGGGCTGCACGTCGCGCTGCGCCAGCGACAGCGACTGTCCCCGGCGCATGACCGTCAACGTCACGGGCCTCGGGATCATCGCCCTGCCGCCGTACCGCTGCCAGCTGGTCGACGGCGAGCGCATCTGCGTGCCGCCCCTGGAGATCACCGGCGGAGACATCTCCGGGAGCAACGAGCTCGGCGCGTCGTGCGGGTCGGGGTCCACGCCGCTCTGCCGCAGCGGCGTGTGCGACAGCGACACCAACGTCTGTGTGCAGGGCTGCACCCCCACCGGCGGGTGTCCGAGCGGCTTCGCGTGCCGCCCGTGGGTCGACGGCACCGACATCTACCTGGTGTGCCGCCGCTCGGTGACGGGCAACGTGCCCATCGGCGGGGCGTGCATGATCGGGGCGGATTGTGTCTCGGGGCTCTGCCAGGGAACGAGCCCGAGCCCGGGTTCGCCGGGCTACTGCACCCGCTTCTGCAACGACCGGCTGTGCCCGACCGGCATGACCTGCAGGGACAGCGGGCGGGCGCTGGACGGCACGCCGATCTCGCTCTGCCAGCGGTAGTCGCGCGGAGGGGTACAGGTCAGGTCAGCGGACCTGGATCACGCCCGCCATGCCCGGCTGGTGGAAGTTGCAGAAGTAGGGGTACAGCCCCGGCGCCGCGAAGGTGAAGGTCGCGCTCGCGCCGGTGTTGGTGTTGGTGATGGGGTTCGGGGTCGTGCCGGCGGGGTCACCCGAGACCGAGCCGGCGACGAGGGGGTGGCTGCTGAAGGTGCCCGAGAAGGTCACCGTCTGGCCCGCGGTGATGGTCATGCATCGCGGGTCGTAGGTGAAGGAGCTGCCGAAGGTGATGGTGCGCGTGCCCGCGCTGTGGTCGACGTACATCGCCGGGGTGCAGCCGTTGATCGTCGCGATCGCAGGGCCCGCGTCGGTGCCCGCGCCCGAGTCCGCGGGGCCCGTGTCCGTCGCCGTGCCCGAGTCCGTGCCCGCATCGGTCTGCGTCCCGACGTCGGTGCCCGCGCCGGTGTCGACCGCGCTGCCGGTGTCGACCGCGGCGCCCGTATCCGTCGCGGAGCCAGAGTCGACCGGGCTGCCCGTATCCGTCGCGGTGCCGGTGTCGGCCGGGGCGCCCGTGTCGACGGTGTTGCCGAGGTCGGTGCCGGCGTCGGTCGGGGCCGGGTCGTCGCTGCAGCCCGCGACCATGCCCGCCATAAGAAGTGCCGTCCCAAGAATGAAGTTCGTACGCATCGTTGATCTCCGGTGATCCGCGGGGCCCTCCCCGCGGGGGGCGCGGACCCTAATACAGTTCGCGCCGCGCCGGGCGGTGTTCGACGGGGAGCACCTGACCGCGGCCCTCGACGCCGCGGTCATCGCATCAGCGGGGGATGGCGCTCATCATGGCGGCGGGGTAGCGCAGGCCCGCGGCGGAGCCCGGCGGGGCGGCCGCGTCGATGCGCGCGAGGTCGGCGGCGTCGAGGGTGACGGCGTTCGCGGCGACGTTCTCGTCGAGGTACTTGCGGCGCTTGGTGCCGGGGATGGGCACCACGTCGTCGCCCTGGGCCATCACCCACGCGAGGGCGAGCTGCGAGGCGGTGCAGCCCTTCTCGCGGGCGATGTCCTCGATGCGCGCGACGAGGTCGAGGTTCTTCTGGAAGTTGTCGCCCTGGAAGCGCGGGCTCTGGCGGCGGTAGTCGTCCTCGGCGAGGTCTTCGAAGCGCTTGATCTGCCCGGTGAGGAAGCCGCGGCCGAGGGGGCTGTACGCGACGAAGCCGATGCCGAGCTGGCGGCAGGCGGCGAGCACGCCGTCCTCGGGGTCGCGGCTCCAGAGCGAGTACTCGGTCTGCACTGCGGCGATGGGGTGCACCTTCGCGGCGCGCTCGAGCGTCTCGGGACCGGCCTCGGAGAGCCCGATGTGCCGCACCTTCCCCTCGGCGACGAGCTGCGCCATCGCGCCGACGGTCTCCTCGATGGGCGTGCTGGGGTCGACGCGGTGGAGGTAGTAGAGGTCGATCACGTCGGTGCCGAGGCGCTGGAGGCTGCCCTCGATCGAGCGGCGCACGTTGGCGGGCGAGCCGTCGAGGGTGCGCCCCGCGGGCCGGTCGGGGTCGACCCGGATGCCGAACTTGGTCGCGAGCTGGACCCGCTGCCGGCGCCCGCGGAGGAAGCGGCCGAGGAGTTCCTCGTTGGTGAAGGGGCCGTACATCTCGGCGGTGTCGAGGAAGGAGACGCCGAGGTCGAGGGCGCGCTCGAGGGTGGCCATGGACTCGGCGTCGTCGCGGCCCGAGTAGAAGGCGCTCATGCCCATGCAGCCCAGGCCCTGGGCGGAGACATCGAGGCCGTTGGTTCCGAGGGTGCGTCGCTGCATCGGGTGGGTGATCCGTGAAGGGTGGATGGCTGGGAATCTACGTCGGATCGGTCAGGGGCTGGAGATGGTGTTGGAGGGCGAGGAGGGCGGCCTGTTTGGATCGAACACTCTCGTCGGTGGGCAGGCGTTGGGCGAGGGACGCAGCCAGGGAGAGAGCTTCGTCTGTCCAGAGGGCGGCGCGCTCAGGAGAGCCTGCCTCGTGTGCGACTTCAGCGGACTCCTGCAATGCAGAAAGCAAGGCGTATGCGGCCAAAATGCTCTGAGGCCAGCTACGAAACATGCTGGTCGCGACCTTCCGGAGTTCAGTCAGGCTATCCGTAGCTCGTGTTAGATCTCCTTGCCTGCGATATACATGTGCGAGTTGACGCAGCGAAAGACTCACCAGGCGTGCACAGTGGAGCCAGCGCGGTGCGAGGCGTTGGATTTCTCTGGTCTGATCCAGCGCCACCCGAGCGTCAGAAATCGCCTCGTCGTGACGGTTGAGTCGAGAGAGGGCCCGCGCCCGGAGTATCCTGATCTCTATTTCCAGGGTGTATATTTTACTTGGCGATCGGACTAGCGAACCGCTTGTGTCGACGATGCATGCGAGGGCCTCGTTCGCGAGGGACAGAGCCTCGTCCCCATGATTTAGATTCATTTCCAGCTCGGCGACACACAGCAAGCATTCTGCGAGTAAACGTAGGTTGTCCCGTGTCGATCCATGCTCGGCAACAAGACGCCGAGCATCGTCGAGACCCGAGAGGGCGAGAGCTAGGTCTGCCTCGCCGTTCATCACCGCGGCAAAGGCACGTGCCCTCGCCCGAAGTCTGAGCACGGCTTCAACGGGTTCGCCCTCTCCTGTCATCTGGTCAATGATGGCCAGACGTTCACGAACGACCTCTCGAAGTCGCGGTTTGTCACCAAGACTGTGTGCGAGATCTACAAGTTCGTCTAGGACTCCAGTCAGCGTACGCAGTGCCTGATTTGAACCAGGCGAAAGCTCAGCGATCCGCCTGGCCCGCTCGAGCGACGCTTGTGCGATGGACTCAGCCTCAGCCAGCCTGCCTTCTCTTACGAGGCCTGACACGGTCTCGGAGAACACCCACGCCCGCGTCTTGTCATCAAACCGCGCCGGCTCCTCTCCCGTCAAGGCGATCGCCAATGTCAGCGATCTCGGTGCGCTGTCTGCCGCGTGCGCGGCCCCGATGGGTCGATGCCGCTCGGTCTCCACATCGAACACGTGCGTCTCCAGGTCGACCACCTGCACCCGGTAGACGCCGCTCCGCACGGACCACACATCCGGCGCCGCGTGGGCCAGCGTCCGCTCCAATCGATATGGCAGCACCAGCACCAGCGGCCCCGGCTGCGACTCCACCACCGCGTTGCGCCGCTCGTTGAGCCGATGGAAGAACTCCGTCCACGCCTCGTCGTCGATCGCGCGCGCGTCCGAGGCGTCCAGCCATGTGAGCGTCATCCGCCCCGCTGTCGGCTCGGCCGGCTGGAGCAGCGGCGTGAGAACGTCCGCCATCAGCGCCGACGCCTCGACGGGATCGAGCGCGGATGCCTTCGCCGGGTCCGGCGCGAACACCCGCACGTCGAGCGGCTCCGCCCGACGCGCCGGCAGCTCATCACGGAGGAGCGCGAGCACCGCCCGGGCCACGCGGGGCGTCGGCACGATCAACACATCGAGCAGGAACCGGTCGACCAGCGAGAGCCCCAACAGGAACTGCTCCACCGCGAACTGCTCCAACAGCAGCGACCGGGTGGCGTCGTCCTGCCGCGGCGGGTCAGCCATCGGTGCGCTTCGGCGGCGCTGCGAGGTCGCGCTCGAGCGCCTCGCGCGCGGCGACGAGCGCGGGCATCTCCGCCAGCGCGGGGTGCACGTCGAACCACTCCTCGTCGTTCTTGTAGCGCAGCACGAGGTTGTCGGAGAGGGCGCGCGCGATGAGAAGGCGGTGCTTCGCGTCCTCGGTCTGCTGCAACCCGCGAAACTTCGTGACCCGCGCGAGCCACGGCAGCGCGTCCTCGGTCACCGTCCGTCGGTACGTGTCCGACGCCGTGCTCAGCAGGCGACGGAACAGCCGCTCGTCGACCGTCTGCGACTGCTTCACGCACTCGCGGAGCAGCCGCACGATCTCGCGGGGGTAGCCGCCCGACCAGCGGATGAGCTCGCGGCAGCGCAGCTCCACCGCCGGGGCGCCGAACACGTCGGCCAGGATGCTGTCCGGCACGCGCCGACGGATCAGCTCGCGCGCTGCCTTGTATCCGGGCTCGTAGAGCGCATCGGTCTGCCGGTCGCGCAGCTTGATCATCGGCAGGAAGCGGATGTCGATCGCGCGCCGCAGCACCAGCGCGGGCGGCACCGTGTAGAGCGCGTGGATCTTCGGGGCCTCGTCGCCGAGGCTGGTGTCCGCGAGGTGCAGGTAGGGCGCGCCCTGCGTGAAGAGCTTCTCGGCGCTCTCGAGCACCGCATCGAAGTTGCTGGCGATGCCGCGCAGCTTCTCCAGCGAGTCGACGATCACCACGATGCCCTTGTACCCGCGCGCGACCGCCCGCCGATGCAGCTCCTTCAGGAACTCCCGCACCTTCTGGAGGAAGGTGTACATCTGCTCCTTCACGGCGTGCCGCACCTGCTGCCGGAGCGTCGGGTTGGTCTTGAGCTCGACCACTGCCTTCGCGCCCGTCGACAGCTTCGCAAGCTCGGGAATCGCGGCCTCCGCGCCGAGCGACATGTCGACCTGCTTCAGGGTGACGTCCGTGTTGGTCAGCCAGTTCCAGATTCTCGCGACGGCTCCCTCCTGGCCGGCTTGATCGGGGTCGTGATCCTCCGCCTTCAGCACGGCGCGCTCGACCTCCAGCACGATCGCCAGGAGGACGTCGGGCACGTCGATTGGCGCGCTGGGGTCGACCCACCGCTCGGCGTTCACAAGCACGCAGAGGAAGTTGGGATCGTCCTTCCCCTTCTTCTCCAGCTCCCGCTTCAACTGGCGGAGCAGCGTCGACTTGCCGGAGCCTGGGAGCCCGGTCAGCAGGTCACAGCGGGCGGTGTTCGAGAGCGTGAGGTCCTGGATCAGCTCGTCGACCCACGCGAATCCGCGCACCGGGCCCTGGTCGGTGCCGAACTGGTCGATGTCGACCACGCGCTCGTCGTCGGGCTCGAGTGGCGCGTCGGGATCGCAGAGGTTGAAGTACTTCCGACGGGCCTCCGGGGTCATGCACCGAGGGGCTACCACAGGCCCGCGCTCCACCGTAAGTAGCCCTCTACTCCCATGAAACCCGAAGACCACTGGTGCCTCCTGGCCGCCGCCCCCGTCGGGCGCGTCGAGCTCCCTCGCTGGATCGCCCAGGCCCGGTCGCTCATCCACGCCGAGCTCACGCTGCTACAGCGCCTCGGCGACCCCGACGGGGCGCTGCCCGCGGTGGCCTCGCTGGGCTTCACGCTCCGCCCCATCGGCGACGCGGCCGAGCCCACGGTGGTGCAGGTGCACACGCTGCCGCTGACCGAGGCGCCCGCGGTGAAGGCCGCCGCCGAGCGCGCGGCAGAGGCCATCGGCGGCGCGGGGATGGACGCCCTCGTGGCGCGCGCGACGCGGGCGTGGCTCGTGGCGAAGGCCCCGTCGCCGGGCGGTGATGCGCGGGCACCGCTGGCGATGGCGGCGCTGCTCGCGGGCCTGCTGCTGGCCCCGGTGGTGCCCCCGGAGGGGGGTGTGATCTTCGGCCTCAAGGGCGCGCGCCTGCGCCTCGAAGCGCTGGGCTGGCGCACGTAGCCGCCCGCTCCCGCCACGCTCGATTTTTTCTTCGCCCACCGCCGCAACCATCCCCGCGCGCCCTCCCGACAAGGCGCCGCTCCCGGGGACCACCACTGCCGCCCACACCGACCACTCCACTCCCTCCCCGGGGCGGAGCCCCCATGCGCTGTCATCCCGCCGCCCTCTCGCTCATCCTCTCCGCCGCCCTTCCCCTCACCGGCTGCGCGCCCGTCGAGCTCGATCCCGCCTCCCTCCCGATGCCCACGCCGGCGCCCACGCCCGCCCCCGCTCCGGTGTCCCCGTACTCCCTGCCCGTCGACCTCGAGACCCTCTCCGCCGCGACCTCGGCCTTTCGTCGTCGCCCCGCCCGCGGCGACCTCACCGGCGACGGCCTCCCCGACCACGCCGTCGGCGCGCCCCTCGGCGCCCGGGTCACCGTGTTCCCCTCCGACGCTGCCGCGCCGGTCACCCTCGCGAGCCCGCTCGCCCTCTTCGGCGCCGCGCTCGCGTACGTCGGCGACCTCGACGGCGACGGCTACCCCGACCTGGCCGTCGGCGCCCCCGGCGCAGACGCCGTCGCGCTCTTCGCGGGGCGCCCCGGCGGCGTCGACCCGGTCCCCCGCGCGGTGATCCGCGGCGCGCCCGGGAGCGGCTTCGGCGCGACGCTCGCTGCGGTCGGCGACCTCGACGGCGACGGCCGCGACGACCTGGTCATCGGCAGCGTCGCGGGGCACCGCGTCTCCCTGCTGCGCGGCGCCCGCGGCGGAATGCCCACCGAGGCCGGCGCCACCTACGAGGGCCCCGCCGACGAGGGCTTCGCCAGCGCCCTGTGCCCCCTCGGCGACGGGCGCGTGGCGGTGGCCCTGCCCGGCGAAGGGGCCGTGCTGGTGCTGGCCGCGCAGGGCGGCGCCTTCACGCTGCGCGCGAGGCTCACCGTGGCCGGTACGCGGGTGCTCGACATGGGCCTCGCCGCGCTCGACGCCAACGGCGACGGCGACGTCGACCTCGCGGTCACCGGCGGCTCGCTCGGGGGCCTCGTGTGGATCCGCGGCACCGCGGACGGCTTCGCGGCCCCGTCGCCCGGCCCCACGGGATCAGGCGCGGGGACGGTGCTCGCCAACGCCACCGACCTCGACGGCGACGGCGACGAGGAGCTCCTCCTGGCCTCCGGGGCGGGTCTCTGGATGATCCCCGGCGACCCGAGCGGGCAGCTCGACCCGGTGCCGTGGTCGCTCGCGCGCAGCGGCTCCACCGCGGCGCTGCGGGTGGTGCCCGCCCAGGGCCCCGGGGGCCGCGCGACGGTGCTCCGCGGCGTGCCGGGCGAGGACGTCGCGGAGCTGCTCGGGGTCGACCGCGGGCTGCGCTCGGTCACGCTCCTCGAGACCTTCACGGGCGAAGCCGGGTCGGCCTTCGGCGCGGCGCTCGCCCGCTAGATCGTGATGCGGTAGCCGATCGCGAGGGTGACCGTGCTGATCGACGAGTCGCCCGTCACCCGGTGCTTCACCGGCGACCAGGCGTAGCCGGCCTCGAGCCAGAGCGAGCCCGGCCCGAGGCGGTACTGCGCGCCGAGGAAGCCGCCCACCCCGAAGCGGGTCGCGGTCTCGGTGGTGAGGAGGTTCCAGGCGGTGGTCTCGGCGCGCTGGAGCACGAGCTGCGGGGCGACGCCCACGTAGGCGTTGAAGGCGCTCGACGCGCGCAGGAAGCGGTACGACAGCGGCAGCGAGACGCGCACAACGTCCTCGGAGAGGGAGTAGTCGTAGGCGCCGCCCGGGGGCGACGACACGCAGGGCGCCTCCGGGGCGGCGGCCGCGTTGGAGGCGCCGCTGCCGTTGGGTGAACACGGCGCGGCGGCCGAGCGCTCCATGGTGTAGCGCTGCCAGGTTCCGCGCAGGGCGAAGGCGAACACGCCGCTGCCGACGGCCACGCGCCCGCCGACCTCGACGCCCAGGTCGGGCCCGATGCCCAGCGCGTGGGTCGAGAGGTCGAGCCCCAGCACCGGACCGAACTCCAGCGCGAAGCGCCGCACCGAGGGAGACGGCGGAGGCGGAGGCGGCGGCGGAGGAGCGGGAGGAGGCGCCTCGACGACGACGGGCGTCGGAGGAGGGGGAGGCTCGGCGGGCGGCGCCGGCTCCGGGGGCGTCGTCGGCGGCGCCGTGACCGCGGGCTGCGCGGCGGCGGCTTCGGTGGTGGCGCCGGTCGCGGGGGAGGCGGCGGCGTCCGGGCGGTGCCGGCGGTGATGCCGCCGGTGGTGCTGCGCGCTCGCGAGCGCAGGCGCCAGGAACACGAGCAGGAAGGTGAGGTGCTTCACGGTCGTCACGGCCTTAGTAGATGGTCTGTTCGACCGAGGTGAGCGCGTTGGCGCCGGTGCTGGTCCCGCCGACGAGGAAGAAGTACGCGCTGGCCAGCGCGAGGCCGAAGTTCTGCCGCCCGGTGATCATCGAGACCGATGCGTTGGAGAAGCTGCCGGGGGTGCCCGACGAGGCCAGCGTGGAGAGGTTGGTCGAGTCGAGGGCCGACGAGGCGGGGTTCATCCCGCTCGTCCCGCCCATCGCGTAGAACTCGCCGTTGACGATCATGCTCGAGAGCGCCCCCCGGCGCATGGCGTAGGAGTTGGTGTCCGCGGGCGACGCGAGCGCCCCGCCCGAGGAGACCCGGGCGGACTCCGTCGTGCGCAGCGATCCGCCCGCCCCGAAGCCGCCGGTGACGTAGACGAAGACCGCCGAGGAGACCGACGGGGCCGACTGCGGCGTGGCCACCGCCGAGGCCGCGAACTCGCGCGCCGTGGGGAAGGGCGACGGGCCCGCGGTGAAGGCTCCGAGCGTGGCGCCGTCGGCGCTCAGCGGGGCGTACTCGTAGGTGGCCAGCGGGCCCGAAGCGCCGCGGCCGGTGAGCGCGTACACGAAGAGGTTGCCCGAGGGGTCGGGCGCGATCGCCGCCGCCGTCGTGGCGCGCGCGGTGGTGAGCGCGGTGCCGAGCGGCGCCCACACGCCGGTGCTGCCGACCGCGAGGGGCTGCGTGTCGAGCCCGGCGGCCGATGGGGTCGCGGAGGCGTCGTCGACGAAGGTCGTCGCGCTGGAGGGCGTCGTGGAGAGCAGCACCTCGCTGCCGGAGGCGCCGTTGACCGTAGGCGTGCGATACACCCGGTAGCTGGCCGCGCCGGGGATGGGGTTCCAGCGCAGGCGCACGGTGCTGTTGAAGACGAAGTACGCCGTGACCTCGTCGCTGGGGAGCGTCTCGCCGCCGGGGTTGGCGATGTCGGTCGCGCCCATCACGGCGGCGACGCGGTAGATCCACGCGCCGGCCGCGAGGCCGCCGGAGGAGGTGCGGGTGATCTCCGGGTCGGCGATGACGGGCGCCGTGGAGAAGTCGAGCACCCTGGCGCGGAGCACCGTCGACTGCGGCGCCCCGGAGCCGTTGGCCCCGCCGAGCACGTAGAGGAAGCCGCCGCGCTCGACGGCGGAGGTGGCGACGCCGGTGAGGGGGGAGGGGAGCCGGTAGCGCTGGAGGCGCCACGCGCCGAGGCGGCCGAAGAGGTCGACGGACGCGAACTCGACGCTCGCGTGGGTGGTGCCCCCGGCGCCGGAGTCGCCGCCGATGGCGTGGAGGAAGCGGGTCACGGAGTTGACCTGGCTGGCGAGCACGGCGGCCCCGCGGCGCGCGGTGGTGAGCGCCGAGGCGCTGGCGAAGGGGCCGAGCTTCACCGAGGGGTTGGTCACCACGAAGGAGCCGAAGTCCGCGAAGGTGCTCTCGTCGGGGTTGTTGACGCGGACGATGTACGCGCCCGTGGTCATGGTGTTGGTGGGCAGGGTCACCGAGAGGCTGGTGGCCGTCGCCGCGGTGACCGTGCCGTTGAAGGAGGCGCCCGCGCTGGAGCGGAGCGTCACCTGGGAGGCGCGGAAGTTCGCGCCGGTGATGGTCACCGGGGTGGGCGACTGCGTGGTGCCCGCGCCGGGGGTCACGGTGTTGATCGTCGGCGGCGGGAGCATGGTCACCCGGAAGGCCCCGCGGATCACCCCGCCGCCCCCGTCGGGGTTGATCGCCGCGAGGTCGTAGGTGCCCGGCGGCAGGCCCGCGGGGACCACCGCGGAGACGCTGCCAGGGTTGATAAACACCGGCCGCGAGAGCGGGCGCATCCGGGGCGTGAGCGAGGGCACGATGATGTAGAGCCGGGGCGTCGAGACGAAGCCGGTGCCCTGGAGCACGATCGGCGTCGAGCCCCCGGTCCAGCCGAAGGGGGGAGAGACGCTGGTGATGGTGATCGCGGGCGCGTCGCTGACGGTGTAGGCCCGCGGCAGCGTGATGGGGCAGCCCGCCACGGTGGAGATGAGGTCGTAGGGTCCGCCCGCGCGGCCGCCGGAGGGGATCGTCGCGTTGAGCAGGTCGGAGCCCACCACGGAGATGTCCGTGAGCGCGAGGTCGCCGCCCGCAGCGCCGGCGCCGCGGAGCGAGAGGCTGGTGAGCGTCGCGAGGCCCGTCCCGACGATGGTCACGGGCATGTCGATGCCGTTCCACCCGCGCGAGGGGATCATCCCCGCGAGGGTGGGCGTGACGAGCGCTCCGGGGTTGTAGACGAAGGGCGCCGAGCTCGCGGCGCAGCCCTCGGGCATGGTGACCCGCGCGGTGTAGCTGCCCATCGGGAGGCCGAGCGGCAGCTCCGCGAGCACGGTGGTGTCGGAGCTCACCCGCACGTTGGTGAGCGCCGTCGGGGCGGGCGTGTCGAGGGTGACGGTGGGCTGCGTCGCGCCCGTCGCATGGAGGTTGGTGCCGGTGATCACCAGCACGGGGTTACCCCCGGTGCACGAGGCCTGCGCGACCGCGGCGGTCACCGTGGGCGCGGCGTGGTAGGTGAACGCCCGCGAGACCGTCGCCCCGCAGCCCACCGGGCTGGTGACGGTGACGTCGTAGGGGCCGCCCGGGGGCGTCGCCGTCGGGAGCTCGGCGGTGAGTGTGGTCGGGGAGACGACGCGCACGTTGGTGAGCGCCGTCGGGGGCGTGGAGCCCAGCGTGACCGTCGGGCCGACCCCCTCGAAGGAGTGGAAGTTGGTCCCGGTCACGGTGAGGGTGGTGCCCGGTCGGTCGACGCAGACGGCGCCCGGGGAGACCGAGCTCGCGGTCACCGGGGGGAAGAGGGTGAAGCCCCGGGGGAGGCTGCCCCCGCAGCCCTCGGGCACCGTCACCGAGACGTCGTAGGGGGTGCCGAGCGGGGCGCCCGCCATCAGGGACATGGGGATGTCCGCGGTGATGGTCGTGGGCGAGGTGACGCGCACGTTCTCGAGCGCGACGTCGTGGATGCGCACCGTGGGCTGCACGCCGTAGGTGCTGTGGAAGTTCGTGCCCGTGAGGGTCACCGGGACGAGCCGCGCCGTGCACACGCCGCGAGGCATGATCGAGGTGACCACCGGGTCGGCGTAGAAGGTGATGGAGCGGGGTCCGGTCCCGGAGGCCGTGCCGACCATGCCCTGACACTCGTTGTCGGCGCCGGTGGGCGAGGTGCCTTCGGGGCACTGAGGCGCGAAGGCCGTGCCGCAGGAGTCGGCGTTGCGGACGGCCAGCGCGTAGCCGCCGCCCGGCGCCACGGCGCCCGCGGGCACCGTGAGCGTGAGGGTGTCGAAGTCGTTGGTGCTGCCGGTGGAGCTCGCGTAGGCGACGTTGCCCGCGGGCACCTCGAAGGGGGTCATGGCGGCGATGGTCGCCGTGAGCCCGCGGCGGAAGTGGGCGCCGCGCACGACGAAGCGCTGCTCCCGGGAGCTGCACGCGGAGACCGGCGCCACCGAGCGCACCTCCGGCGGAGGCACGACGTTGAAGAGCGACGGGGCCGTCGAGCGGCAGCCCTGCGGGTACTGCGTGCCGGTGAGGTCGGCGCCCGCGTCGCCCGCGGAGACGCCCGCGTCGCCCGACGGGGCGCCCGTCGACGAGGCGCCGTCGGGGTTGGTCACCCGGAAGCCGTAGCGCCCCGGGGCGAGGCGCTGCGCGGGGTCCATCGGGCCCTGGAGCGTCACCCGGAGCTCGCGCTCGGAGGTCACCCGGATGTCCCGGTCGGCCACCCTTCGCACGACGGCGCCGCGCGCGTCGATGACCTCCACCACGGGCGTCGGGTCCGTCGGGCGGAAGCCCGTGCCGGTGACGGCGAGCGTGGTGACGGCGGCGTTGCAGACGGTCTGCGCCTCGTCGGCGTCGACGCCCATCGTGGGGACCGTCGGGTCGAGGCGGGCCGCCGAGGCCACCGTCGGGGGAGGCACCACGCGCAGCGAGCCCGTCATCGTGAGCGCCCCCTGGCCGTCGGGGTTGGTCACTGACACGGTGTACGAGCCGGGCGCGAGCGCGCCGCTGCCGCCGGTGCTCCGGGTCACCCAGAGCGCCATCTCCCGGGCGGAGACGAACTCCACCTGGCGCACCGGCACGTCGCGCCCGTCGGCCGAGCGGAGCGTCACCCGGGGGATCGCCAGCGAGGCGTCGGGCGTGAAGGTGTCGATCGGCAGCGGAGCGAAGGACGCGCCGGAGGTCGCGCGAAACACCACGCGGGTCTGCAGCGCCTGGTTCTCCGTGTCGGAGGCGTTGCACACCGTGGCGGGCGCGACGGCGGGATCGAGGGAGAGCGGCGGGCCGGTGATCTCTTCGGCGCACCCCGAGACGCAGAGGGCGCCCAGGGCGAGGACGGACAGGAAGGCAGACTTCATCAAAGGACTCCAGAGAGGGAGTGGGAGGGGGTCGACGCCGTCGTCTCTGCGGAGCCTCGTCGCAACGAGCGAGCCACCGCCGCGAAGCCCTTGTCTCCCCGGTGAATCGTCGCCCTCTCGGGCCGTGCGCTGTGCGGTGCGTTTACAGGCGGCTGCGCAACGTCGACACAGCCGTCCTGCGGGGAATCGGCGAGGCCCTCAGTTGTTGGGAGCGCCCTGGCAGATCCAGGTCCGGATCAGGTCGATCTGCGCGCTCGGGAGCGCGGCGCCCCGCAGCGGCATCTGGCCGCCGCTGCACAGGTTGGTGCCAGCGAGCTTGTCGACGAGGTAGCTGCTCCCGGGGAGGCCTGGCGCCACGCGCAGCCGGGTGCCGCAGCCCGAGGCCGCGTTGACGAGCGCCCGGTACGAGCTCCCGCTCACCAGCGTCAGGTCACCCGACGGGCGCATTCCGCCGTGGCAGCCGGTGACGCAGCCGGCGTTGAAGATGGGCTGCACCTGCGAGCCGTAGCTCACCGCCGTCGCCGAGCACGAGGCGCAGGCGCCGCCGGAGCAGGTCTGGCCCGAGGCGCAGGCGCGCCCGCAGGCGCCGCAGTTGGCCGGGTCCGTGGCCGTCATCACGCACTGCCCGCCGCAGAGCGACTGGCCCGCCGGGCAGGTCGAGGTGCAGCCCCCGCTCGCGCAGGTCTGCCCCGCGGGACACGCCGACCCGCACGCCCCGCAGTGGGCCGCGTCGGCGGCGGTGTCGACGCAGCGACCGCCGCACGGGCTGAGCCCCGCCGAGCAGCCGCACACCCCCGCGGTGCACACCTGCTCCGAGGTGCAGGTCGTCCCGCAGGCGCCGCAGTTGGAGGAGTCCGACGCCGTCATCACGCACGCTCCGCCGCAGAGCGCGGAGCCCGCCGGGCAGGTCGAGGCGCAGCGCCCGGACGCGCAGCTCTGTCCCGCGGCGCAGGTCGTCCCGCAGGCGCCGCAGTTGGAGGCGTCGGCGGCCGTGTCCGCGCAGCGCCCGGCGCAGAGGGTCTGTCCGCTCGGGCACACGCACGCGCCGGAGCACGACTGACCGCTGGCGCAGATGCGGCCGCAGGCGCCGCAGTTCGTGGGGCTGCTCTGCGTGTCGACGCAGGCGCCGCTGCAGAGCGTCGCGCCCACCGGGCAGGACGAGCTGCACCGCCCGCTGGCGCAGGTCTGCCCCGCGGCGCAGGCCGCTCCGCAGGCGCCGCAGTGGGAGGCGTCGGTGGCCGTGTTCACGCAGCGCCCGCCGCAGAGGGCCTGGCCCGCCGGGCACGAGCACACCCCGCCGGCGCAGCTCTGGCCCGTCCCGCAGGTGCGGCCGCAGGCGCCGCAGTGGGAGGCGTCGGTGGCGGTGCTCACGCACGCTCCGCCGCACGCGCTCTGGCCCGCCGGGCAGCCGCACGATCCGGCCGCGCAGGACTGGCCCGCCGCGCAGACCCGCCCGCAGGCGCCGCAGTTGGAGGCGTCGGTGGCGGTGCTCACGCAGCGTCCGCCGCAGAGCGCCTGGCCCGCGGGGCACGAGCACGTCCCCGCCGAGCAGGCCTGCCCCGTCGCGCAGGCGCGGTCGCAGCCGCCGCAGTGGGACACGTCCGTCGCGACCGTCACGCAGCTCCCGCCGCAGTTGGTGGTGCCGAGGGGGCAGGCGCCGCGGGCGCAGGTCCCGGCAGAGCACACGAAGCCCGCGCCGCAGGTGCGTCCGCAGGCGCCGCAGTTGGACGCGTCCGAGGCGAGGGCCACGCAGCGGCCGCCGCACGCGACCTGGCCCGCGGGGCACGCGCACAGGCCTCCCTCGCAGGTCTGGCCGGCGACGGCGCACACGACGCCGCAGGCGCCACAGTTCGACGGGTCGGTCGCCGTGGTGATGCAGCGCCCGCCGCAGAGCGTCTGACCGCTCGGGCACACGCACGCGCTGCCCACGCAGGTCTGGCCCGTGCCGCAGGCGCGCCCGCAGGCTCCGCAGTTGGACGCGTCGCCGGCGGTGGTCACGCAGCGCCCCGAGCAGAGCGCCTGGCCCGGCGAGCAGACGCACGACCCGCCGGCGCACGACTGCCCGACGGCGCAGGCCCGCCCGCAGGCGCCGCAGTTGGACGCGTCGCTGGTGATCACCACGCACCGCCCGTCGCACGAGGCCTGCCCCGACGGGCACACGCACAGCCCGCCCGCGCAGGTCTGCCCGGCGCCGCAAGCCCGCCCGCAGGCGCCGCAGTGCAGGGCGCTGGTCGCGGTCGCGACGCAGACCCCGGCGCAGGCGCCCTGGCCCGTCGGGCACACGCACGCGCCCGCCGAGCAGCCCTGGCCCACGGGGCACGCGCGCCCGCACGCGCCGCAGTGCATCCCGTCGGTGGCGGTGTCCACGCAGCGGCCACCGCACGAGCTCTGCCCCATGGGGCAGGCGCACGCGCCGACCGCGCAGCTCAGGCCCGCGGGGCACGCGCGCCCGCAGCCGCCGCAGTGCATCCCGTCGGTCATGGGGTTCACGCACGCGGCGCCGCAGGCGAGCTGCCCGGCGGGACAGCTCACGCCCGCGTCCATCGGGGCGTCGGGCGTCGTCGCGTCCGTCGAGGCGTCGGACATCGGGCGCACCGCGGCGTCGATCGCCCCGGCGTCGGCGCCGGCGAGCGAGGTGATCCACGCCCGCACGCAAGCGACCTCCGTCGACGTGAGGGGAGCGCCGCCCAGCGGCATCCGCGATCCGCAGACGGGCGCCGCGCCGGTCAGCTTCTGGAAGAGGTACGAGCCGTCGGGATCGCCGGGGACCAGCATCCGGCGCCCGTTGCAGTCCTCCGAGGTGGCGCGCAGGAGCCTCGCGACGACGTCGGGCGCCACGAGGTCGAGGCCCACGGAGGCGCGCTGGCCCTCGTGACAGCCGCTGGTTCCGCAGCGGGGCGCGAAGATGTGGGCCTGCACCTCGGCGGTCGTGTGGCCGCACGCCGCCTCGTCGCCCCCACATCCCGAGAGCGCGAGGCCGACGAGCGTCGCCAGCCACAGCGCGAGGCGCGCCTCTGGGGCAACGGAGGAGAGAGTGTGCTGGTGTCGTGAAGTCGAATAAAATCCACTGGTTCGAAGGTGGGTAAAGCTTGATGCCATGGTTCCCGGACCTACCAAGTAGCGTGCCCGTGGCGCCCGGCAGTGATGTCTCGTCGAGAGCGTTGCGCGGCGCCGTGAGGGGCGTACCCGGAGCGCACATCAGTTGTGTAGCAACCGCACACCGCGGCGCAGCGAGGCAGCGGGCTACGAGGTCGGGATCAAGCGCGACGCCGCCATGGTCCTCATGTGCACCTCGCGCTGGTACCGTTCCACAGGGGACTTGAAGGCCTGGGCGTGAGCGGGTGCTCCGCCCACGCCTTCAAGTCCCTTGTGGAACGGTACTACAGACCGATCTCGCCGCGCCCGTTGGCGCAGCGCACCCGGCGAAACCCGTAGCTCCGCAGCGCGGCGGCGTTGTCGGGCGGCGCGATGGCGTCGAGCATCCCCTGGTCGCACGAGGCCGTGTCGAAGCGCAGCGTCGTGTTGGCCTCGCCGTCCACGTGCACGCACCCGAGCCCCGCGGGAGAGAGCTCATCGACGTCGCGCGCCAGCTCGGCGCGCATCGTCCGCTGCCTCGCCGCCTCGACCCCCTCCACCGCGCCGTGCGCCGCCACGTGACGCGCCACCCGCGCCCGCGCCAGCGTCCGCAGGTTGAGCCGCCGTTGCTGCACCTCCGCCCGAAGCCCGGCCACCGCCGCGTGCTCGGGCGCCCCCTCGGGGATCGCCTCCAGGTGGCGCTCGGCGCCCTCCAGGTTGCCGCCCGTGCGCGTGTCTTCGCGGTAGTTGAGCGTCAGGGCGCGGCGCGCGTCGGCGAGGTGCTCCGCCGGGGTCATCGCGCGGAAGCGGGCGCGGGCCGCCTCCAGCCGCCGCTGCGCCTCGGCGGGCGACACCAGCGTCCCGATGCCCACCTCGCTCTCCGCCAGCGCCCTGCCGTAGAGCGCCAGCGCCCCCACGCAGGCCGCGGGGATCGCCAGCAGCACCGCGCCGATCGTCAGGACCCGGCCGACCTCGCTCGCCATGGAGGCCGACGGTACACCCGCCGGGCTCCCTACCGGACGATGTACCGCAGCGTGTACGACATGCCCGAGCCGCCGGTGCGCTCGTCGACCACCACGGCGTGCAGGCCGCGGGCGGTGCTCACGTTGTTGAGCCGCGAGCCGTAGCCGGCCGAGTCGGCCCCGGTGCCCGTGCCCCGGCAGATGCTCCCGCCCATGGTGCCGCCGTCGTCGTTGCAGGCGCTCTCCGAGCCGGTGAGCGCGCTGCGAAGGTAGATAGCGGGGTCGTAGTAGGTGCTGCCGCTGCGGCGCGTGTACGTCCCACGGTCGCTCGAGCACAGGCTGAAGAACTGCTGCGTCGCCCCGCAGGTCACGAACCACCGGACGTCCTCGCCGGAGGCCGTGCCACCGCAGGTGCCCGAGATGCGGCTCGTGCCCACGAGCACCGTCGAGGTGGTGCGGTCGCCCTGCAACAGCCGGTCGTCGTAGAAGTACGAGCCCAGGGTGGTGGGCAGGTGCTGCACCCGCAGCGTGAAGGTGCCGGTGCCGCAGCCGCCGACGGCCACGTACCAGGTGCCGGCGCCCAGCACGCCCGCGGTGCGCGAGTTGAAGGTGCTGCTGAAGCCCGTCGACCCGGTGCCGCAGCCGCTGTCGTCGTTGCAGAGCCCGAGGCTGCTGTTGCCCGAGGCGGCCTGCCCCGCCACCGGCTCGCCGCGCTCGTTGGTGATGGAGAGCGACGTGTCGAGCGCCGAGCCCGCCGTGTCGAGGTACACCACCTCGCGCTGCGCCAGCGTGAAGCGGAACCACACGTCCGCCCCCGAGGTGCACCCGCACGGCACCGTCGGGCCGTCGTGCGTCGCGCCCACGGTGGTGCCCGTGACCGTGGTCTCCGCCGCGCCCAGGGTGATCACCCGCGCCGAGGCCCGCGCGTCGTTGCTCGCGCCGCAGCGCCCCGCGGCGCAGCCCGTGCCCGCGGCGCAGGCCGTCCCGCAGGCGCCGCAGTTCGCCGCGTCGGTCTGCACGTTGACGCACCGGCCGCTGCACTGGGTCTGCCCCGCGGCGCACACGGTGCTGCACACCCCGGCGCTGCAGGTCGACCCGCTCGGGCAGGTGCGGCCGCACATCCCGCACTGCGTGGCGTCGGTCTGGAGGTTGACGCAGCGCGCGCCGCACATCGTCTGCCCCGTCGGGCACCCGCAGCGCCCCGCGGAGCAGGCCGTGCCCGCCGCGCAGGCCGTGCCGCACGCGCCGCAGTTGGCGGCGTCGGAGCGGGTGTCGACGCAGCGCCCGCTGCACGCGGTCTGCCCCGTCGGGCAGGCGCAGCTCCCGGCGGTGCAGCGCTGGCCCGTCGGGCACGCGGTGCCGCACGATCCGCAGTTGGCGCTGTCGCTGGTGACGTCGACGCAGACCGTCATCGCCCCGCTCGGGCACGAGCGCCGGGGCGCCGCGCACGAGCTCTGGCAGGTGCCCCCGGCGCAGCTCTCGCCGGCGCCGCAGGGGCGGTCGCAGGCGCCGCAGTTGCCGAGGTCGCTGGCGGTGTCGACGCAGGCCGCGCCGCAGCGGGTCTGGGCGCCGGGGCACGCGGAGGGCGAGCAGGCGCCGCCGGTGCAGCGCTCGCCGGCGGCGCACACCTGGCCGCAGCCGCCGCAGTGGGCGAAGGCGATGCTGGTGTCGACGCAGGCGCCGCCGCAGTCGACCTGGCCGTCGGCGCACATCGCGGCGGTCTGGCAGGCGCCCGCGGCGCAGGTCTGGAGGGCCGAGCACGCGGTGTTGCACGCGCCGCAGTGGGCAGGGTCGCTGGCGGTGTCGACGCAGGCGCCGCCGCAGCTGGTCTGACCCCCCGGGCAGGACGCGCGGCACACGGCGGCCTCGCAGGCCTCGCCCTCGCCGCAGAAGCGCTCGCACGAGCCGCAGTGGACGCGGTCGCTGGTGAGGTCGAAGCAGGCGTCGCCGCAGCGGGTCTGCCCGTCGGGGCAGCTCAGCGGGGCGACGCCGTTGTCGAGCACCCCGACGCTCCCCGCGTCGGGCAGCGCCGAGGGCACGTCGGCCTCGTCCGAGGGGACCATGGTGTTGCCCGCACATCCCACGAAGGCCCCGAGGAGGAGGGGCGCGAAACACCGGTACCAGTAGGCCGATCGCATAGGGGCGCGGAAGCTACACCACGTCGCCGTGGGCGCGCGAGCGGGGCCCCGCGGCGGGCATGACCACGCACGCCCTGCGCGCTCGCTCGCATCGGCTACGCTCCGGTGCCGCAGAGCACCGGAGAGACCCCTTGAACCGAACGATCCCCATCGCCTCGCTCCCCTCGGCGCTCCGGGTGGAGGACGCCGTCGAGGCCGCCTGCGCCGCGGACATCACCTTCATCGAGGAGCGCCTGCGCCGCGGCACCTCGGTGCTCGTCGAGTGCGACAAGGAGCTCTCGCTCTACCTCTACCTCGCGGTGCGGGCGCGGCTGCGGCGCACCAAGGACGCCCCGCGGCTGGTGGTGGTCGACGGCCGCCCGGCGCCGGACACGCCCTCCCGCGGCAACCTCCCGCGGATGCTGGAGCAGCTCACCGAGGCGATCCGCGGGAGCGTCGACCGCACGCTCATCGTGCTGCTGCACCTCGACGTGCTGACCACCACGCACACGGGGCTCACCCTCGAGGCGCGCGAGTCGATCCCGTTGTTGTACGAGAACCCCGAGGCGGTGCTGCTGGGCTTCCGCGACCCGAGCTTCGAGATCCCGAAGGTGATCCGCGGGGTGTTTCCGGCGAAGCGGGAGATCACGGGGATTCCGCGCGAGGCGCTGCCGAGGATCATCACGCAGCGCGAGGCGAGGGCGCTGCACGCGACGGACTTCGACCCCTTCGGGATGTACAAGTACGTCTCGGGGCTCAACCCGGTGCGGCTGCGCAGGCTCTTCGCGGAGCTGGAGGCGCGGCGCGAGGCCCCGGCGGGGCGCTCGCTGGCGGCGGAGGTGTACACGGAGATCCGCAAGCAGACGGTCACCGAGGACATCGAGCTGCCCGCGGTGGACCTCGACGCGGACATCGGCGGATACACCGAGGTGAAGACCCGGCTGAAGGAGGAGCTCATCGATTTGATCCGCCGCAAGGAGGCGGTGGGGAGCGAAGGGGACATCGCGGCGATCGAGTCGCTGCTGCCGCGGGGGGTGATCTTCCACGGGCCCCCGGGGACGGGGAAGACCTACTTCGCCAAGGCGATCGCGACGGCCATCAACGCGAGCGTGATCATCGTGTCGGGGCCGGAGCTGAAGTCGAAATGGGTCGGGGAATCCGAGGAAAATCTTCGGCGGGTGTTCCGCCAGGCGAGGCAGAGCGCGCCGACGGTGGTGGTCTTCGACGAGATCGACGCCTTCGCGGCGCAGCGCGGGACGTACACGGGTTCGGGCGTGGAGCACTCCATGGTCAACCAGCTGCTCACGGAGATGGACGGCTTCCGCAAGAACGAGATGGTCTTCGTCATCGCGACGACCAACTTCCTCACCAGCGTGGACGGCGCCCTCATGCGCCCGGGGCGCTTCGAGTTCCTGATCGAGATCCCGGCGCCGACGGCGGAGGACCGCAAGGCCATCGCGACCATCTACTCGCAGCGCTTCGGGCTGAACCTCAGCGACGCGGTGATCTCGCACCTCGTGCGGCGCACCGAGGGCCTCGCCGACCGGGAGAAGAACATCCCCTTCTCGGGCGACCACCTCCAGTCGGTGTGCCGCGCGCTCAAGCGCCAGTCGCTGCGCACCGGGAGCGCGGTGTTCACCACCGACGACGTCGACCGCGCGCTGCAGCGCAAGACCCGACGGGCGATCATCCTGAGCCGCGAGGAAGAGCGGGTGATCGGGCTCCACGAGGCGGGTCACGCGCTGCTGGCGATGCTGCTCCCGCGGGCGACACCGCCCGAGCGCATCTGCATCTCGCAGGACCAGGAGGGCGCCCTGGGCTACGTGCTTCGTGCGGCGCGCACGCGGCCCTACGTGACGACCGAGGACGAGATGCGCGCGGACATCTGCGTGGGCCTCGGCGGTCAGACGGCCGAGCGGATGGTGCTGGGGGAGGTGAGCGTCGGGGCCTACGCCGACCTCCAGCAGTGCAACCAGATCGCGAGGGCGATGGTGGAGGAGTACGGCATGAGCGGCACGCTGGGGCCGCGGGTGATGCTGGCGGACGAGTCCGGGCGGCGCGGCACCGGCGCGAGCGAGGAGCGCCAGGTGAAGATCGATGACGCGATCGACTCGATATTGGCGACGGAGCAGCGGCGGGCGACGGAGCTGCTGGCGACGCACCGGGCGCTGCTGGAGGCGCTGTGGACGCTGCTGCTGGAGAAGAAGGTGCTGGAGGGCACGGCGCTCACGGACTTCAGCGCGACGGTGACGCTACCAACGACCTGAGCGGGCGAGCACCTGCCCACGTCGTCGGTGCTGGCGGGGATGCCGGCGCCCGAGGGGATGCGGCTGGGCGGGGGGCGGTAGCGGGATCGGGGGGTGGGCGGGGTCAGCGGGTGACGAGGCGAAACGCGTTGGCCATGCGCTCCTGCTGGGCGCGGGAGATGCCGACCGTGGCGGCCTCCTCGCGCCAGGTGCGGGAGGAGGCGACGACCTCATCGACGATCGCGGTCGCGCGTGACGGCTTCAGGCGGAAGTGCTCTGCCACCGAGCGGGCGAGGTCGAGGTCCTGGGCGTTGTCGGTCTCACTGACGTTGAGGACCAGTCCGTCGCTCCGCGCCACGGGGTTGAGGTCATAGGCCGGGCTGAGAGCCCAGCCAGCGCCGCGCGGGTCGAGGAGGAACCCGTGGTTCCTGAGGTGATCGTCGACGTTGGAGACGCACATGGAGAAGATGATGCGCCGCCAGAGCTGCTCGAGGTCTCGCGCCGGGTGGGCGCCCTGCCGCGCCAGCACCTCGGCCAGTTCGAGGTAGCTGGCCGGCTCACCGTCGAGGTGAGCGGTGAGCGTCATCGCCGACGCGAAGTGGACCCGCGCCCCGCTCCCCGCGCGGTCGAAGCGCTTCGCGAGGAAGGTGTGGTGACGGTGACCGAAGCGCTCGACGCGGGCCTCGGCCGTGACGACGCCCGCGCGACGCGCGAGGCGGTGCAGCACGCCCTCCCAGGCTCCGACGTCGTGGGTGTCGTCGCGGCTCGGGAACTTGGCGATCCAGAGCGCACCATCGACGGCGACGACGCCTGCCTTCGGGCGCGCCCCGCCCAGCGAGCTCCCCGGGGCGATGAGCAGGCGCAGCCACCGCGCGTACGAAGGGTCGTCCTCCACGTCGTCGCGCTCCAGTTCGAGGCTCGCGTGTTCGAGCTCTCGCAGGGAGGCCCACGGTGGTGCGGCGAGCTCACGGTTGTCGTCGAGGTAGGGGCCTTCGCCCCGCCGAAACCGAAGCGCGCCCATCCGGTGGCCGTCGTAGACACCGAGCAGGTAGTCGAGCTCGAGCAGCGGCCGGACGCGACGTCCTTCTTCGCGCGCGAGCAGCGCCTCCCGGCGATCGAGCAGCACCCGCCCCCACCGATCGGGCGACGAGTCGAGGAACACACCGAAGTTCGCTCGCTCACCGGCTGCGTACTGTGGCCCCGGGTAGAGCCCCAGGTCGGGGTCGAGGCTGAGCGCGGAGCCGGAGTGCAGCCACGCCGGGTCGTACTCGAAGGAGAAGACCTCGCGGCCCCGCGACGACACCGCGTGGAGCTCGCCGACCCGTGCGATCGACGACAGGCCGTCCCAGTCGGCCCAGACCTCGACGGAGCGGCGTGCCCCCTTCACGTGACGGGCTCCTTCGTCGCGGGGGTGGTTGGGGTCGAGCGGGGCCTCCGCGGGGCGCGCTTGCGGGCGTCGAGGGCGGCGTCCTGGAGCTTGCGACCGAGCTCGTCGTCCTCCGCGACCGCGGCGAGCTGCTTCAGGAGACCGAGCACATGGAGCACGTTGGCGTAGGCCCCGATGCTGACGCCCGCCTCGCCGCGCTCGACGGAGCGCAGGGTGGTGCGGGCCATGCCGGCACGCTCGGCGACGAGCTCGGCGCTCAGGCCGCGGCGCAGGCGGGCGAGCCGGATGCTCTCGCCCAGGCGGGTGAGGCCGCGGGCGACGGTGGGCAGGGAGGGGGTGGTGGTGCGGCCCATGATGGAGCGTATCGTAGCCAGTAAGTCGGCGGATTGGCGAGGATACGTTGCATTGACCCGACGGTCCCCGCTGCGCTACTCCGGCGCCGATGCGCAACCCTCTCGCCTTCTCCGTCTTGATCCTCTCCGGCGCCGCGTGCGCCACCACGGCCCCATCCCCACCCCCCACCGAGCCCACCGTCCACCCCGCGCCCGCGCCCGCGCCCGCTCCCGTTCCCGCTCCTTCTCCTTCTCCTGCTCCCACCACCGCCTCGGACCCCTGCCGCACCGCCGTCTGCCCCGATGGCACCCGCTGCGAGTCCTCGCGCGTCCAGCTCGTCGACGGCGACAGCCCCGCTCCCGCCCTCCGTCCGCGCTGCGTGTCCATCGCGCCCCGCCCCGCCCCGCAGCCCTCGCGCGACCCCTGCGCGTCCTTCATCTGCCCGGCCAACCACCACTGCACCGCGCCCGCCGACGCGCCGTACTGCGATCCCGACTGACGCCGTCGACGCCGCACCTCCGGAACGGTCGCCGCTGGACGCCGCCCCGATGAGCCCCTAACCCACCGTCGCATGACCGACGAGCTCGCTCCTCCGTCCACCGACGACTTCACCCTCGCCACGCAGATCGCGCCCGCGGGCGACGGCCGCTATGTCACCACCGTCCCCGATGGCTGGCAGCAGGGCCGCGGCGCCTTCGGGGGCCTCGTCCTCGGGACGCTCGCCCGCGCGATGCTCCACGCCGAGCCCGAGGCCGACCGCACCCTGCGCGCGCTCACCGGCGAGATCGTGGGCCCCGTGCTCCCCGGCCCCGCGGACATCACCGTGAAGGCCCTGCGCCGGGGCAACGCCGTGTCCACCTGGGAGGCGTGGCTCGCGCAGGGCGACGAGGTGCTCGCCCGCGCCAGCGCCATCCTGGGCCGCGCCCGCAGCACCGATCGCGACGGCACCGAGCTCGCCGCGCCCGACATGGGCCCCGACTGGACCAGCGTCGACCCGGCGCCCATCCGCCCCCCGCTGGGTCCGCACTTCGCGCGGATGTATGAGTTCCGCCCGACGGGGAGCTACCCCTTCGCCGGCGGCGACCGCAGCGAGGCCGCGGGATGGGTGCGCCTCGTGAAGCCCGTCGCCCTCGGCGCGCCCGAGATCATCGGCCTCATGGACGCCTTCTGGCCCGCGACCTTCGCCCGCGAGCTCGCCCCGCGGCCGATGGCCACCGTCGCGTTCACCCTCGAGCTGCTCGCCGACCCGGCGACCCTCGACCCGACGGCGCCGCTCTTCTACCGGGGCAGCGCGCCGGCGGTGCGGCAGGGCTTCGCCGTCGAGCTGCGCGAGCTCTGGACCGCGCAGGGCGAGCTCGTCGCCCTCAACCAGCAGACCTTCGTGATCATCCGGTAGGGCGCCGCTCGGCGCGTTCGGGTATCACCTCGGTCGCCCCAATGACGCGCACCGCAACCGCCCTCGCCCTCTGCACGGTCCTCGGCCTCGCGGCGCGCCCCGCCGCGGCGCAGACGGGCCCCGAAGACGCCGTCCGCCGCACGCTGGTGCAGCAGGCCGACGCCGCCCAGCGCGTCGGCCTCCACGACCAGGCCCTCGCGTTTGGCGTCGAGGCGGGGCGCATCCGCTGGACCCCGTCGCTCCGCATGCTCGTCGCGCAGGAGCACCTCGCCCTCGGGCATACCCTCGACGCCCTCGACGCCGCCACCCTGTGCCTCGTCGAGACCGAGGCCGACCGCGCCGTGCGCAACCGCCCGCGCATCGTCGCCGCGTGCCGCGCCGTGGTCACCCAGACCGAGGCGATGGTGGGCCGCGTGCGCCTCGTGCTGCCCGAAAACCCGCCGCCCAACCTCCGGCTGAGCGTCAACGGCCAGGACCTCGCGCAGCGCCTCTGGGCGGTCTCCTTCCCGGTGCTCGCGGGCCACGCCGAGGTGCAGGGCGAGGGCGACGGCGTGCTGCCCTTCCGCGCGGGCCTCGACGTCATCGCGCGTACCGAGCAGCAGGTGCGCGTGAGCTTCCGCCCCGTCCCCCCGCCGCCTCCGCCTCCGCCGCCGGTGCTGCCCGCCCCGCCGCCGCCGCTGCCGCTGCCGCTGCCCGTCGTCGCGCCGCCGCCCGTCGTCGCGCCGCCGCCCGTGGCGCTGCGCCCCGCCGCGCCTGCGGTCACCGTGGTCACCTACCGCGCGCCCCTCCTGCTCGTCGACCTCCTGGGCGCCGGGCTCATCGGCCTCGGCGCGGGGCTGGAGTCCTCCGAGGCCGCGATCACCGGCGCCAGCGTCGGGTTCCTCGGGGCGCCGATCGTCCATGCGGTGCACCGCCGGCCGATCGCGGCGCTGGGGTCCTTCGGGCTGCGCGCGGGCGTGGTGGGCCTCGGCGCGCTCGTGGGCTACGCCACCGGCGAGTCGGCCCGGGTCTCGGACGTCAACGTCCCGATCTACATCGGCATGGGGGTGGGGTACTTCATCGCCGCGATCATCGACGCCGCGGCCCTCGGCGCGTACGAGCCCTGATACCGCGTCGCGGGAGTTCTGACGGGTCGGGTCGTGGGCCCCACGACCCCAGCGCCCCAACCCTTCACGTCGCCTGCTGCGGCGGTACTACCGCGCGGGCATGCGCAGGGTGCGCGGCGCTACCCAGTAGATGTCGCCGCTCTGGTCGTCGGCGAAGAACATCCGGCCGTCGCGCGCGAACACCAGGTCGCTCACGCGCTGGTCGTTGCCGCCCGCCGAGCGCCGCCCGAAGCCGCGCACGAAGAACTCCGTCGGGCGCGTGGGACGGTGCGTCGTGGCGTCGACCGGGGCCCACTGCACGCCCGCGTTGGTCCAGCTCCCCACCCAGCCGTGGAGGCCGACGAAGAAGCTGTTGGCGTAGGGCGCGGGCCACGAGGCGGGCGCCCAGTCGAAGCCGAAGGGCGTGTCGTGCAGGGGGTAGGTCTGCACCGACGCGGCGACGTCCATGCAAGTGCCCGCGGCGGTGGCGCCCGGCACGGGCACCCCGCGGTCGACGCAGCACGGGAAGCCGTAGCGGTCGCCCTGGCGGATCTCGATGAGCTTCTCGCGCCCGCCGATGCTGTCCCACCCGTCGCCCGTGAGCTCGGCGGCGTAGCAGGCGCCCCACTCCTTGCACCGGATGTACATCGGGTTGCGGAAGCCATCGACCACCGTGGTGCCCGCCTCGGGCATCCCCGCGCCGATCTGGAGCACCGAGCCCGCGCGCGCGTCGGGCGCCGGGCACTGCGAGATGTCGTACTGCCCCATCGAGACCATCAGCCGGCCGTCGGTGCTCTCGGTGAGCGTGTGCGTCCAGCGCACGGCGCCGGTGAGCGTCGCGATGCGGGTGTGCCGGTCGCGCGCCACCGTGGCGGCCCGGTCGCCGTTGCAGTACGGCATGCTCATCACCGTCGACATCGTGGTGTACAGCAGCTCGTTGCGGCGGAAGAGCAGGCCGTGCACGTCCTCGACGGCGCTGAGGAAGGCACGCGGCGTGTCGCCGAGGCCGTCGTGGTTGTCGTCGGTGACCACCATGATCGCCCCCATGCCCGGCGGCGACCCGCCGGGGGTGCCGGTGCTCGGCGAGGTCACGAAGAGGTCGCCGTTGGGCGCGAAGGCCAGCACGCGGGCCGTCGGCACGTTGCCGTAGCGGCGGACGCAGAAGCCCTCGGGCACCGTCACGCCCGCCACGTCGGGCAGCGCGAGGTCGCACCAGGGGGTGCCCGTGAGCTCGCCCTGCGGGGGCTGATCGGTGCAGCCAGGCACGTCGGGCGCGGGGCCGGTGTCGGTGGGGGCGCCGGTGTCCACGGGCGTGCCGGCGTCGACGCCGGTGTCCACGGGGGTGCCACGATCGACAGGGGTGCCGCGGTCGACGGGGGTGCCGACGTCTGTCGCGCCGCCGTCGAAGGGCGGCGGGACCGTCTGGGTCTCGCTACAGGCCGAGGCGACGACGGAGAGGGTGAGGGCGAGCGCGCGGCGGTTCATGGGTGTCGGTTTGATTAGCGGTGCGGGCGTAAGGTGGCAAGAGAGGACACGATGGGATTTGATCCACGGACGACCGAGCGCTTGACCGGCCATGGATGAGTCGCCGCTCGAGCGACGGCGGGTGGGCGGGGCGCTGCTGGCCGTGATGGTGCTCGCCGCGGCCGCGCTGGCGTGGCCCCGCGGCCGAGGGGGACCTCCCACGGCCCAGGCGACGCCGACGGTACCGCCGGGGCACCGGGGGCCCGCGAGCGCGGGGGCGATGGTGCCCCGGGAGGCGCGCTCGGTGCTGCGCCTCGACGTCGCGGCGATGCGACGGACCCCTGCCTTCGCGCCGTGGTTCGAGGCCGCGCGCGCGGGCGACGACCCCTGCGCCGGCGCCCTCGGCGACCGCGTCACGGGCCTCGTGGTGGTGTGGACCTCCACCGCCATCGAGGACTTCGCCCTGCTCGCCGACGGCCCCGTCGACGAGGCGACCTTCCGGCGCTGCGCGGGGCCACGGCGGGGCGAGACCTTCGACGTTCAACAGCGCATCGAGGCGGGGGTGCCGGTCCTGGCGCTGTCCGCGCGGGCATCGGGGGACGGCGGGGGCGCGCGTTCAACAAGGGCCGAGACCTGGCGGCTGCCCGCGGGGGTGGTGGCGCTCGGCCCCCCGGCGGCGCTGCGGGCGATGCTCGTCGAGGCGGCGGCGCACCCCGACGCCACGGCGGTGACGCCCGACCTCGCGGGGCTGTGGGCGGAGGTCCCGCCGGGCGCGCTGGTGGCGGGCGTGCGGCGCCTGAGCCCCGACGCGTCGCTCGGCCCCGCGCTCGCGCACGCCCTCGCGGTGAGCGCGTGGGTGGGCGCCGACGGGGGGGCGACGGTGCTGGAGGCCACGGTGCGCTGCGACGGCGCGGCGGGCGCGACCGCGGTGGCGGCGGCCCTCGCGGGGGCCCGACGGGCGCTGCCCGACCTCACCGCCCGCGCCGACGACGACCGGGTGAGGGTGCGCGCGACCCTCGACCCGGCGGCCCTGGGGCGATTGTCCGGCCCGCCCTGAGGTTCGGGCCGGGCGGTCGCGAAGTGTTGCGGGGGGAGGGCGTTCCGCTATGGTGCGCGCCCACTGATGGCCGCACAGCAATTTTCATGGCACGCGATGTCCGTCGCAGACGTCGTTCGCGAGCGCGGCACCGACCTCGACCGTGGCCTCACCACCGAGGAGGTGAAGCGCCTGCGCGAGCAGTTTGGCCCCAACGCGCTCCCAGCCCCGCCGAAGCCCTCGGTCATCAAGCAGATCCTCGCGCAATTCCTCAACCCCCTGGTGGGCACGCTGCTGGTGGCCGCGGGCATCGCCGTCGGGGTCGCCACCATGGGCCACGAGCCCGGCGGCCCGCGGGGCCTGGCGCGCTTCAGCGACGCCATCGCCATCCTCACCATCGTCATCCTCAACGCCTTCATCGGCTTCTACCAGGAGCGCAAGGCCGAGAAGGCCCTCGACGCGCTGATGAAGCTCTCCGCCGCGCGCTGCAAGGTGCGGCGCAGCGGCGAGATCGTGCACGCCGACGCCCGGCAGCTGGTGCCCGGCGACCTCGTGCTGCTCGAGGCGGGCGACAAGGTCCCCGCCGACCTGCGGCTGGTGTGCGCGACCGAGCTGCAGACCGTCGAGGGTGAGCTCACCGGCGAGAGCACGCCCGTCGAGAAGCAGGTCGACGCCGCGGTGCCCGCCGACGCGGGCGTGGGCGACCAGGTGACCATGGCCTTCTCGGGCACCACCGTGGTGCACGGCGAGGCGCGCGGCGTGGTCGTCGCCACCGGCCGCGAGACCCAGGTGGGCCGCGTCGGCAAGATGCTCAGCGAGGTGGTCAAGCAGCAGTCGCCCCTCGAAGAGCGGCTCGACCAGTTCTCCGCGCAGATCCTCTGGGTCACCCTCGGCCTGAGCGCGCTTCTGTTCATCATCGGCTTCGTGAAGGGTGTCGTCGCCTGGCACGTGCTCCTGCTGACGGCGGTGAGCGTCGCAGTGGCGGTCATCCCCGAGGGGTTGCCGGCCATCACCTCCATCACCCTCGCGCTCGGCATGCAGCGCATGGCCCAGCGCGGCGCCGTGGTGCGCAAGCTCGCCGCGGTGGAGACCCTCGGGTGCGCCACCGTCATCTGCACCGACAAGACCGGCACGCTCACCCGCAACGAGATGACCGTGCGGTCGCTCGTCGTCGAGGGCCTCGACATCGAGGTGACGGGCGACGGGGGCCACGCGGCGGGGGAGTTCCGCGCGGCGGGGGAGACGATGCCGGCGCTGCCCGACGCGGCGAAGCAGGCCGTGATGGCCGCGGTGCTCGCCAACACGGCCTCGCTGCTGCGCCGCCCGGGCGCGGAGGTGCAGCTCACCGGCGACCCCACCGAGGGGGCGCTGCTGGTGCTCGGCGAGAAGGCCGGCGTGCACCGCGAGGAGGCGATGAAGGGCCGCGAGTCGCTGCTCACCATCCCCTTCAACAGCGCCCGCAAGCGCATGACCGTGGTGACCCGCGAGCGCGCCGACGGCGCCGACGTGGTGGTGTCGCGCAGCAAGGGCGCCATCGACGTGCTGCTGCCGCTCTGTACGAAGTGCCTCACGGCGGAGGGCGTGGTGCCGCTCGACGACGCGCGGCGCGCGGCCATCCTGGCGAAGGCCGAGGCGATGTCCGCCAAGGCGCTGCGGGTGCTCGCGATGGCCGAGCGACGCCTGGGCGACGGCGCCGTCGACCGCGACGAGGCCGAGCGGGAGCTCACCTACCTGGGCATGGTCGGGATGATCGACCCGCCGCGGGCCGAGGTGAAGGCGGCGGTCGAGGCGGCGCGCGTCGCGGGCATCCGCGTGGTGATGATCACCGGTGACCACCCGATCACGGCGGTGGCCATCGCGAAGGAGCTGGGGCTCTGGCGCGAGGGCGCCCGGGCGCTCACCGGCGACGACATGCGGGCCATGGACGACGCGGCGCTGGGCGAGGTGCTGCCGCAGGTGCGGGTGTTCGCGCGGGTCGACCCGGAGCACAAGCTTCGCATCGTGCAGCTGCTCCAGGGGCGCCACGACGTGGTGGCGATGACCGGCGACGGGGTCAACGACGCGCCCGCCATCAAGCAGGCCGCCATCGGCGTGGCGATGGGCCGCGGGGGCACCGACGTCGCCCGCGAGGCCGCGGACATGGTGCTGCAGGACGACAACTTCGCGACCATCGTCGAGGCGGTGCGCGAGGGCCGGGCGATCTACCGCAACATCCAGAAGTCGATCTTCTTCCTGCTGAGCTCCAACGCGGGGCTCTGCATCGCGGTCTTCACGGCGAGCTTCTTCTCGCCCAACGCGGTGCCGCCGCTGACGGCCCTCCAGATCCTCTGGATCAACCTGGTGACCAACGGTCTCCCGGCGCTGGCCCTCGGGGTCGACCCCCCGGAGTCGGGCCAGATGCAGGAGGCCCCGCGCGCCCCCGAGGCCCCAATCATGGGCCGCAACGACTGGATCGGCATCATGGTGGTGGGCGCGCTCATGGCCGCCGCGGCGATGGTCATCTACACGCTGCCCATCTGGGCGGGCAGCACCCCCCACGAGGCCGAGCGCTCCAAGCTGTCGATGGTCTTCACGCTGCTGGCGCTCTCGCCGCTCGCGCACGCCTTCAACTGCCGCTCGCGCACCGCGTCGATCTTCAAGCTGGGGGTGTTCTCCAACCCCCTGCTGGTGGTGGCGGTGGTGGTGTCCGGCGCCATCCACGTGATGGCCCTGGTGGTTCCGGGTCTCCAGCCGGTGTTTCGCACCGACCATGACTGGACCGCCACGGAGGTCGCCGTGACGGTGGGCCTCTCGCTGCTGCCGGTGCCCGCCATCGAGCTCGCCAAGCTCATCGGGCTGGGCCGTCCGAAGGCCCCCGCGGCGGCGTAGTCAGCCCGCGGCGATCACAGCCCCAGGTCGAGGCCCACCCGGAGGTTGGCGCCGAGGAGGAAGGTGCGGGCCTGGTCGGTGTCGAGGCCGCGCAGGTCGCGCAGGTCGACGCCGAAGCCCACCAGGGTCTTGTCGAAGACCACCTCCATGGAGGCGCCGAAGTGCCAGCCGAGGGCGAGGTGGTCGTAGCGCTGGCTGGCGGCGGTGCGATCGTTGAGCCCGGCGGTGTCGGCCGCGGCGACATCCCCGAGGCCCGCGTCGGCGAGCATGCCCGAGACGCCGACGGTGCCCGTCACCCACCAGCGGCGCGTGCCGCGGCGCATGCAGGGGAGCTCGACGCGGAAGGCGTACCCGAGGTCGATGATCCCGCGCTCCCAGGCGGAGTGGCCCCCCGCGCCGAGGGTGGTGCCGTTGGACCACAGCACGTTGGCGTCGACGCCGTGGGTCATGCAGCGGCAGCCCTCCAGCGGGAACACCAGCCGCGCGTTGAGCCCGAGGGACATCGCGGCGCCGCGGTCGTAGCCGTAGGCGGCGAGGGTGCCGGTGGTGCCGTGCTCGAGCGCGCCGAAGGTCCCGGCGATGGTGAGGTGAGGCTGCTCCCGCGGCGTGCGTAGGATCAGGGGCTCGACCGCGAGCGTGAGCTGTTCGGGGCGGTCGGGCGGCCGCTGGGCCGACGAGACCGACGAGACCGACAGCACGGAAAGAAACACCCCACGAGCCCATGAGCAGCGCATCGACGAACCTCCTTCGAGTGCGTGAACAACGCCGCCATTGGGCCGGTCTTACAGCTCCGTGGACGATTCGCCGGAAGGGGCCGGGGCGACGGGGGGCGGTGCTAGTCTGCGCGCGGGTTCCATGAGCGACGAGCTGATCGGAGGACACCTCGGGAGCTACCTGATCGAGTCGAAGCTCGGCCAGGGGGGCATGGGCGTGGTGTACCGGGCGGTGGACCAGAAGCTCCGTCGCACCGTCGCGCTCAAGGTGCTTCCCCCGGCCTTCAGCGGCGACGCCGACCGGCGGCGGCGCTTCGAGCGCGAGGCCCGCGCGGCGGCGGCGGTCACGCACGCCTGCATCGCCACCGTGTACGAGGTGGGCGAGGCCGGGGGGCGGGTGTTCATCGCGATGGAGCTGGTCGAGGGGGCGAGCCTCACGAGCCGCATCGCGGGCGCGCCGCTGCCCCTCGCCGCGGCGCTGCGCATCGCGCGCGACGTCGCCCGCGCCCTCGCCCGGGCCCACGAGCGCTCGGTGGTGCACCGCGACCTCAAGCCCGACAACGTGATGATCACCGACGAGGGCGAGGTGAAGATCCTCGACTTCGGCCTCGCGCGCCTCGACGAGCCCGCCGCGGTGGGCCACGACCAGGACGTCACCGCCGCCGCGATGACCATGCCCGGCCAGATCATGGGCACCCCGGGGTACATGTCCCCCGAGCAGGCCTCGGGGAAGCCCACGGACGCCCGCACGGACATCTTCTCGCTGGGCGTCCTGCTCTACGAGATGGTCACCGGCGCGCGGCCCTTCCGCGGCGACTCCGCGCTGGACGTCATCATCGCCCTCTGCCGCGACGAGCCCGCGGCGCCCTCGCTCCTCAACCCCGCGGTGCCGCCCGAGGTCGAGCAGGTGATCGCGCGCTGCATGGCCAAGCGCCCCGACGACCGCTACGCCAGCGCCCGCGCCCTGCTGGCCGACCTCGACGCGCTCGACCCCGCGCCCGCCGCGTCGCGCTCGCTGGTCTCCTCGCCCGGGGCGCCGCCTCCGCCCGCCGGCCCGCGCTCCGCCCCGCAGCTCGCGCCGACGACCTCGTCGCCGCACACCTCCGCGATCGAGCCCGCGCCCGCGCCCGCCGCCGCCGCCACGGCGCGCCCGCGGGTGCAGAAGCGCGTGGTGTTCGCCGCCCTGGGCCTGGTGGCCCTCGGGGCCCTCGGCGCCGTCGGGGCCCTCGCGCTGCGTGAGCCCGCGCCCCGGCGCCGCGGCCCGCGCCCGCTCGTCGCGCAACAACCACCACAGGCGTCCTGGGGCCGCCGCCCGATCACCGCCGACCCGCCGCCGCGCTCCGCCAGCGCCGAGGCCCTGCGCCGCTACGCCGAGGCGCTGCGGGCGTCGCGCGACGGCGCCCAGGAGCTCGCCCTCGAGCGCTTCACCCAGGCCGCGGCGCTCGACCCCGACCTCGCCGCGGCGCACCTGCGCATCGCCCTCGCGCGGGGGGTGGAGCGCGGCCGCGAGGCGCTCCTGCAGGCCCTCTCGCACCGGGCGTCGCTCGACGAGCGCGACCGCGCGCTGCTCGACGCCGTCGCGCCAGCGTACACCGAGACGCCCACGGACTTCGCGGCGGCGAGCGAGCGCCTCGCGGCGGTGGCGCAGCGCTTCCCGGACGACGTCATGGTGCTCTCCGCGCTGGGCCGGGTGCAGGCCGAGCACGACCTGCGCGCCTCGGTGGCGTCGCAGCGGCGGGTGAGCGCCATCGACCCGGGGCACGTCCCGGCGCGCTCGACGCTGGCCGACTCGCTCACCTACCTGGGCGATCTGGCGGGCGCGCGCCGCACGCTGGAGGAGTGCCTGGACGTGTCGCCCTCGGCCACGGCGTGCATGCGCCAGCAGGTGTACCTGGCGCTGGCCGTGAGCGACTGCGCGGCGGTGGAGACCACCGCGCGGCGGTGGATGCTCATCAGCCGGGAGGGCGGCTCGGCGCAGCGCTTCCTGGCGTACGGGCTGGCGGGGCAGGGGCGCCCGCTCGACGCCGTGCGCGAGACGCTGTTGCAATCGAGGGCGTCGCAGGCGCCCGAGCGCCGTGCGCGCTCCGAGCAGGAGGACGCGCGGGCGCTGGCGGCGCTGGCGGGTGACCTCGGCGAGGCGGCGCGGCGGGGCGAGGCCGTGGAGGCGCTGGTCGAGGCGAGCCGCGCGGAGTCCGAGCACGCGGCGTCGGCGGCGGCGCTGGCGATGATCCTGGAGGAGCAGGGGAGGGGCGCGGACGCGGCGCGGGTGGCGCAGCGCTTCCTGGAGCGGCGCGAGGCCTGGGAGGTGACGCCGCGCACCGACGACCGCGCGCTGAGCCGCGACCCGACGCAGGCGCTGCTCTCGGTGCAGGTGCGGGCGGGCACGCTGTCGGCGCCCGCGGCGGCGGCGCAGCGGGCGGCGCGGCGCGCGTGGTGGGAGCGGCGGCAGGGCTCGCTGCCCGAGGTGGGCGGCTTCGTGTGGATCACGCAGTACGCCGCGGGGGTGGAGACGCGCGCGGAGGCGGCGGAGGCGCTGGCGGCGTTGGCCCGCTTCGGGGGTGTTCCGCCGTACGCGCTGCTGCCGGGGATGCACGTCGACGCGGTGGTGGGTCGGGCGTACCTGCTCGCGGGAAGGGCCGCGGAGGCGCTGCCGGCGCTCACCCGGGCGGCGACCTCGTGCTACGCGCTGCGCTTCCCGGTGGACCAGATGCGGGCCGTGCGCGACCTCGGGGTGGCGCGGGCGGCGACGGGCGACCGGGCGGGCGCCTGCGCCGCGTGGCGACAGGTGGTGGAGCGCTGGGGTGCGGCGACGCCGCGCTCGGTGACGGCGGAGGACGCGCGGGCCCGGATGCGGGCCAACGGCTGCGGGTGAGGGGAGGGCCGTGCCCGCAGGTTGAAACCTGCGGCAACGATAGTCCCGCTGGCGGGGGTTCGATGGAAGTCCGCGGCGGACTTCCGTGGAGTTCACCAACGAATCCATCGTTGCCGCAGGTTTCAACCCTATCGCTTCTACACATCTGGCGAGCGCACCTCCCGTCGTGGGAACGCTTGTTTCGTCGCTGTTCCGGTGGGTTGGGCCGCCGCAGAGACGCCGCCCACTCCGCGGTCGCGGACGGCCCGCGAGCGGGCCTGCGACCGCTGAAGTGGGGACCTGGAACTGAGCGCCCCGTCTGCACGGGGCTTCCTGGCGGAGCGCCGGTTGCTGGCGCAACCGTCGGGAGGTCACCGACCGCCGCGGTGAAACTCCATGCGATGCTCGGCGGCTTGTCCTGCTGCTCCGCGTGAGCGCCTACGTCCCCTCCATCGAGCGCTCCA
>JAUSAZ010000016.1 GCA_030652255.1 Myxococcales bacterium
CCGTGGGTTTCAACCCGCGGCAGCCGGGCGCGTGAAGTTGTGCGGGTAGCTCGGAGCCCGCAGCCTGCAAGCGCTCTACGCACGATGAGGGCAGCGATAAGATCATCCGATGGTAGGGCGCGCGGCAGCGGGGAAGGGGGCCCGCGAAACAGCGACTTCGGCCTTGCGCGCAACGCCGAGAACATTCCGGGAAGGATCAGGGTTTCAACCCGCGGCAGCCAAGGCGCGCGAAGGTGTGAGGATGGCTGGGGTTCCGCGCGATGGCTCGTCACCCGCAGCCTGCAAGCGCTCTACGCACGATGAGGGCAACGATGAGGGGGAGGGGGGGTGCGCGGATGCGGATCCGCCGCTTGCCGATCCGGGGCAGCTGGGTAGGATTCCCTGATGAGCGCACGTCTCACGGTGATGCAGGCGGACGTGCCGCTCGAGCGCGACGTGTTCCTGCGCACCATGATCTCCGAGCTCGCGCGCACGCTGCAAGACGTGGTCGGCCTGGCCGACGCCGCCGGCTTCGTCAGCGTGGTCGGCCAGCGGGTCGGCGATCAGATCGACGCGGAGTACCGCAAGGCGCTGCAGGTCGAGAGCCTCGATCGGGCCCAGGTGCGCGACGTCCTCATCGATCTCAAGCGTCGGATCCAGGGCCAGTTCTTTGTCATCGAGGAGGACGACGACAAGATCGTCTTCGGCAACGACGCCTGCCCCTTCGCGGAGAAGGTGCACGGCCGACCGGCTCTCTGCATGATGACCTCCAACGTGTTCGGATCGATCGCCGCCCAGAACCTCGGCTACGCCAAGGTCTCGCTCGAGGCGACGATCGCCGAGGGCGCCCCCGGCTGCCGCGTGGTCGTGTACCTGCGGCAGGCCGCCGCCGCCGGGGTGACCGGCCGCGAGTACCATCAGGTCTGACGGGTGAGCGTTGAGGCCTTCGCGGAGCTGATCGCCCTCCTGCCGGACGCCACGGTGCTGGTCTCGGGCGCAGGCCTCGTGCTCGCGGGCAACGCCGCCGCCCAGGCGGTGCTCGGCGCGGGGATCGCCGGGCGCCCGCTCGCCGACCTGGTGAGCTCCCCGGCGGCGGAGGTCGAGGCCCTGCTCCGCGCCTCCGCGCGCACCCGCGACGCGGTGCCCGGCGCCCTCGCGGTCGCGCGCGCGGGAGGCGCCGTCCACTTTCGCGCGAGCGGCGCCGTCCTGCGGCCGCGGCGCGACGGCGCCGACGCGATCGTGCTCCTGCGCCTGCAGCCCCGCGACGCCGCCGCCGCGCAGTTCCTCGCCCTCAACGAGCGCATCGACGCCCTGCACCGCGAGATCGAGCGGCGACGCCGGGTCGAGAACGAGCTCCGCGCGCAGCGCGAGTGGCTCGAGGTGACCCTGACCAGCATCGGCGACGCGGTGATCAGCACCGACCCCGATGGGCGGGTCACGTTCCTCAACCCGCGCGCGGAGGTGCTCACCGGCTGGTCGTCCGCCGAGGCGAGCGGGCGTCCCATCGACGAGGTGTTCCGCATCGCCAACGAGGAGACCGGCGAGCCCGTGGACAACCCGGTCTCCAAGGTGATCGCGTCCGGCCTGATCGTCGGCCTCGCCAACCACACCGTGCTGCTCTCCCGCGACGGGCGCGCGGTGGCGATCGAGGACAGCGCCGCGCCCATCCGCGAGCCCGGCGGCGCCACCCGGGGCGTCGTGCTCGTCTTCCACGACGTCGCCGAGCAGCGCGCGCTGCAGCGCGAGGTGGAGCACCGCGCGGCGAGCCTCGCCGAGGCCGACCGCCGCAAGGACGAGTTCATCGCGATGCTCGCCCACGAGCTGCGCAATCCGCTGGCCGCGCTTCGCGGCGGCCTGCACGTGCTCGCGCGGGCGCCCGAGCCGGCCACGCTCGCGCGCATCGCGGCGGTGATGGAGCGCCAGGTCGGCAACCTGACCCGCATGGTGGACGACCTCCTCGAGGTCTCGCGGATCACCCGCGGCAAGGTGGCCCTGCAGCGCGACGCGGTCGACGTCGTCGAGCTCGCGCGCCGCGCGGTCGCGGATCACGCGTCGCGGGCCGGCGACGCCGGGCTGACCCTGCGCGCCGACCTGCCCGACGAGCCCGCGTGGGTCATCGCCGACGCGACACGGATCACGCAGATCCTCGACAACCTCCTCACGAACGCCGTGAAGTTCTCCGATCGCGGCGGCGCCATCGAGGTGCGGGTCGCGGCGTCGCCGGCCGGCGAGGTCGAGCTGGTCGTGCGCGACGAGGGCGTCGGCATCGACCCGGAGATACTGCCCCACGTCTTCGAGTCCTTCGTCCAGGCCGACCGCACCCTCGACCGGAGCCGCGGCGGCCTCGGCCTCGGCCTCACGCTCGTCAAGGGGCTCGTCGACCTGCACGGCGGCACCATCACCGCGGCGTCGCCGGGGATCGGCCGCGGCTGCGAGATGGTCCTCCGCCTGCCCCGCGCCCCCGCGCCCGCGCCGGCCGCCGCCGCGCCCGAGCCCTCGCCCGCCACCGCCGATCCGCTGCGCGTCCTCCTGATCGACGACAACCTCGACGTCGTCGAGACCCTGGCGATGATCCTCGAGTCGGCGGGCTGCAGCGTCCACGTCGCGCACGATGGCCCGGCGGGCCTCGCGGCGGTTGCCGGGTTCCGCCCGCAGGCGGTGGTCTGCGACATCGGCCTGCCCGGGATGGATGGGTTTGCCGTGGCCGGCGCCCTCCGCGCCCTCCCCGGGTGCGCTGGCGTCCGCCTGCTCGCGCTCACCGGCTACGGCGAGCCCGCGATGCGCGCCAGGGTCACCGAAGCCGGCTTCGACGAGCACCTCGTCAAGCCGGTCGCTCCCACCGTCCTGCTCCGCGCGCTGCGCCCCCCCGAAGGCGCGGTGGCCGAAGCCACGAGCCATCCATGGCGCGGGCGCTGAACACGAAGACCGCTGCGGCGAGGGTGAGCCCCGCGAGGACGTCGATGAGGTAGTGCCAGCGCAGGTACATCGTGGCGACGATGATCTGCGACGCGACGAAGGCCACCGCGGGCCACGTGTAGCGGAAGGGCCGCTCGCGCCGGTGGTGGAAGGAGAAGAGCGCGAGGAAGGTGGGCGCCGCGGTGTGCAGGCTGGGAAACACGTCGGCGCGCGCGCCGCCGGACGCGACGAGGCGGCGCATCAGCGGGTACCAGAGGGGCCCGTCGAGGTCGCGCGAGAAGGTGCCGGCGAGGTGCACGTAGGGTCCGTACGCGGGCACCACGACGTAGAGCATCTGGCCCGCGCAGTAGAGGGTGGCGATGCCGAGGGTGAACTCCGCGACGATGCTCCGGCGCCGCTCGACGAACACGATGGGGAAGATGTGGAGCGCCAGCAGCGCGAAGTAGCTGAGGTAGAAGAACGACAGCCACTCCGTCGCGGCCGGGGTCACGTGGGCGTCCCAGGCCACCGCAGGCTCGTAGTGCAGCCAGCGCAGGTCGGCGCCCAGGAGCCGGTCGTCGAGGCGCCGCCACCGCGTCGCCGCCGGCAGGATGATGTGCAGCTGCGCGAAGGTCGCGATCACCGGCACGCAGGCGGTGGCGCGGTACGCCAGCGTCGAGAAGCGCGTGGGGGCGTCGCCGCGGAAGACCGCGACCGCCCCGCAGAACACCGCGAGGTCGAAGCAGAGCCACGCCAGCGCCTCGCGGCGGGTGGGGCCCGCCCCGAGGGCCACCGCGAGCAGGAGCCCCAGGAGGTAGGCGATCTGGATGCGCTCGAGGAGCGTCACCGCGCGGAGGGCGTCGAGAACGGGGACGCCGACGGCGCGGGCGTGCAGGTGCGGCGTGGTGCCACGGGTGTTCATGCGGTCGCTTCCTCGTCGGCGACGTGCGTCGTCGCCAGGTAAGGGTCGCGAGGTGCTTGAGCAAGGCACGCGCCGCGGCGCGCGACACGGCACAGACGCGCGCTGCGACGGCATCGTGCGCACGGATCACCCGACGGACCGGGCGAGCGCCGTGGTCACCTCACGCGCCGGTGGCGGGCGCGCTGGCCACTGGTGGGGGTGCGTCGCCCGGGTGGCGGCGGCGCCTGCGCGCTGTTGACCCGCGGGCCAATCGCGTGATGCTCCACGGCTGCGATGCGCCCCCTCCACCCCCTGCTGTTGCTCGTGCTCACCGCCGCGTGCGTGGATCAGTACGAGCCCCCGCTGAGCTACGGCCGCTGCAACCCCGGGGACGTCTGCGGCCTGGAGACCCGCTGCGACCGGCTCACGGCGAGCACCAGCGGGGCCCCGGCGCAGGTGTGCACCCTGCCCTGCACCGTCGACCGCGACTGCCCGGGCTTCGACGGGGTGTGCGTGCCGGGCGTGGCGACGGCGACGGACGGCGGCGTCACGGGGCGCTGCCTGCGGGCGTGCGCGGAGGACGGCGACTGCCGGCCCGGGACGGTGTGCCGCGGGCTCAGCGCCGACGCGGGCGCCAACCGGGTGTGCGTGGCCAACCTGGCGATGTGACGGGCGCTACCAGATGCGCGGGGTGAGCGCGATGGCGGCGTAGAAATCCCAGGTGAGGTCGTTGGTGGTGCGGAAGCGCCCGCCGGCGGAGTCGATGACCGGGCGGTGCGTGGGGTCGGGCGAGCTGCTGCCCTGGCAGCCGCCGCGCCACTCGGGGTGGTCGGCCGGGACGGTCTGCCCGGGGTTGCACGCGTCGGTGTTGGTGATGGTGTGCGGCGAGGTCCACGCCACCGCGGCGCCGAGGGTGAAGCGCAGGAACTTCGCCGGCTGCACCGACACCATCGCGCTGCCGCCGATGACGACGTGCGACGCGGTGGTGGTGAGCCCGTCGAAGTACACGTTGCGCTCGGCCTGGCAGGTGCCGTCGGAGAGGCGCGCGTTGGAGGGGCAGCCCGGGAGGTTGAGCGGGCGGCTCAGCGACGAGCCGAGGGCGTCATACAGGGCGGAGTAATCGCGGCCCTGGGAGTAGTACGACCCGCGGAAGCGCAGGTCGATGAGCAGGCGCTGCCAGGTCTCGCGGTTCTCCCACGGGATGATCTCCATGCCCGCGGTGAGGGTGCCCACGATGGGCGGGAAGTTGGAGAGCTGCCCGAGGGGGGTGTCGGCGTAGCGGAAGGCGCTGTCGCGGATGGGAAACTCCGCGAGGAAGTCGAAGCCCGCGTAGGGCTCGACGTAGCCGAAGCGACGCGCCACCACGGTCTGGAAGTACACCCCGTGGAGGCCGCGGGAGACGCCCGGGTTGGCGTTGGAGGGCGCCGAGCGGGTGGCGGCCGCGGGGGCGGTGTTGCCCGACGCGGGCGTCGCGGGGACGCTCGACGCGTCGGGGCAGAAGGTGCCCGAGGCGGTCTGCCGGCAGGGGCGGAGGAGCGCGCCCACCGGCGGGCGCCACTCGAAGGAGAGCGTCCAGGTGGGGCGGTTGCGGTCGCGCTGCTGGTTGAAGATCGACCACTGCAACCCGAGGCGCACCTGGTCGATGCCCGAGCGCTCGGGGCTGTCGAAGGACGGGTCGAAGAGGCTGGTGGCGCGCGGGGTGCCGGGCCCCTCGGTCCACCCGTCGGCGAGGGCGGCGCGGGCGCTGTCGACCGAGACCCCGGCGGGCGGGCGCAGCTTGCGGGCGTCGGTGAGCACCAGCGGCAGGCCGAAGGTGAGCGCGAGGTCGTGGAAGAGCCCGACCTCGGCGTTGACGAGGAGGGTGTGGGTGCTGCGGGTGTAGTCCGCGACGTCGGCGTACTGCGGCACGCCGAGGCTGGTGCCCGGGTTGCTCACCCGCATCTCGCGCTGCACGCGCAGGTCGCGCCGCTGAAACTGGTACCCCGCCGTGAGCCGCAGCCCGAACTGGCTCCCGGCGTCGAAGGAGTCGACCACGTCGACGATGCGGGCGGTCTCGGAGTGCAGGTGGAGCGGCGCCCCGCCGGGCGTGTCGGCCTCCTGCGCGCTCGCAACCCCGGCGGCCGTCCACAGCGCCGCAGCGAAAAGAAGCCCGTTTCGTCGCACGATCGTGGCGGCACGCTAGGCGGCGGGTCGGAGGGGTGTCAAGCATCGGCTGCGGCCCCTCGTCGGCGCGGGAGGCGCGCGCGAAGGGGTGGGCGGCGGTTGACGACCGGGCGGGCCGCGGGCTACCGCGTTGCGGGAGGGAGCACCCAGTGGGCAAGACCGCAAAGATCATCCTCTCGATCGTCGGGGTCTTCATCCTGGCGTGCGTCGTCGGCTCGGTGCTCTTCGTGCGCTTCACGAAGAAGACCCTCACGGGCCTCGCCGAGGAGGCCCAGCGCCAGTCGACCGAGGCGCGCGCCTGGGCCCGCGGCCACCAGCAGGGCGAGTGCATGGACGAGGGCATGGCCCGGGTGCAGCGCTGCCCGGGCATCCAGTGCCAGATCGCCGTGCAGACCTTCACCACGGCGTGCCTCTCCGCCGCCGCGCCCACCGCCGGCCTGTGCGACGGCGTCCCCCACCCGCAGGATTTCATGGCCACCTCGCAGTGGGTCAACAACCGCTGCATGGCCTTCAACACCCCGCAGTCGGCCGAAGGGTCGATGCGCTGCCGCAACCTGCTCCCGGCGCTACAGCGGCACTGCTTCATGCGCGTCCTCATCGCCACCGACGCCGCCGTGGCCGCGCCCACCGCTCCCGCTCCCGCTCCCGCTCCCGCGCCCGCGCCCGCTCCCGCTCCCGCCCCGTAAGGCGTTCAGCCCGTCGGCGCGACCGGGCGCAGGTGGATCACGAAGCGCGCCCGCTCGGCGTCCCACTGCCGCGCCTGGGCCTCGACGTCGTCGCCCATCACGAAGGCCGGCGCGCCGCGGTCGGACTGCGCGGGGAGCATCGCCACCCGGCGGTCGTCGCGGAAGGCGGTGCCGTAGGTGCGCTCGAGGTCGATGCCGTACACCTTGAGGTCGACCGCGCAGCCGTCGAGCGCGACGTACACCCGCGACGGGCGCACGCCCACGACGGTGCCTCGGCGCCACGGGCGGCGCGCGGGCTCCACCGCGAGGTCGTCGCCGAGGAGCTGGTCGAGCACCATCAGGTCGACGGCCTTGTCGATCTCGCCCTGCCGCCGGCGCGACTCGTTGGCGGAGGCGATGACGGCCTCGCGGGCGGCGAGGTCTTCGGCGCGCGGGCGCGGCGCGACCAGCTTGAGGGCCTCGAGCAGCTCCTTGTGCGAGAACACCCCGACCGCCTCGCGCATGGGCGCCGACATCCGCGCGTACCCGTCGACCCCGAGCGCGTGGTGCGGCCCGCTGCGCGCCTGGAACTCCGACGCCCGGTACGTGTACCGCACCAGCCGCTGCACGGCCTGCGTGAGCCGCTCGCTCCCGGGCCCGCTCGGGAGCGCGCCCATCCACGCCGCGAGGTCGTCCGCGCCGCGGCGCCACCGCCAGCGCTCGGCCAGGGCGCGGCGCTCGGCCAGCGCCCCGAGGATCTCCTCCAGCTCCCGGAGCCGGTCGCCCAGCGGCGGCAGGTGCACGCGATACACCGCCTGCACGTCGTCGTCGTCGCGCCCGAGCGACTGCAACAGCTTCGCGCCCTCCATGTTGCAGAGCAGCGAGACCTGCTCGTTCCAGCGCTCGACGTCGTTGCGGTCGCGGGTGATCGCGCGCAGCCGCCGCGGGTCGTCGGGGTCGAGGTCGACGTCGGCCTCGTAGCGCTGCAGCGCAAACACCCCGCGCGCCGCGGCCTCGTCGATGCGCCGCTGCCCGAGGGCCGCGAAGGCCAGGAGCGACGCCCGCACCTCGGGCGCGTCGCAGCGGGGGTCGCCCGCGCAGCCCGCGTCGAACCACCGCTGCACCCCCTCGTAGGAGAGCTTCGCGCGGCTCTGGATGCGCGCCCGGTGCACCCCCGCCGCGACGCAGCGCCCGGCCGCGTCGACGCGCAGCGTGAACACCACCGCGCGGCGCAGCACCGCGGGGTTGAGCGAGACGATCCCCTCGGAGAGGCCCTCCGGGAGCATCGGGATGGCGAAGCCCGGGAGGTAGTAGCTCGACCCCTGGGCGAGCGCGCGGCGCCAGAGCGCGGTGCCCGGTCGGGCGTAGTACGACGCGTCGGCGAGGGCGTAGCGCAGCACGAAGCCGTCGCCGTCGGGCGTGACGTGCAGGGCCTGGTCGAGGTCGCGCGAGCCCTCGTTGTCGATGGTGACGTACGGCACCACGGTGTCGTCGGCGACGCCGTCGTCGAGGCCCGGGGAGGCGATGCACGCCGCGACCTCGGCGTCGACCGCGGGGTCCGGGAGGGGACGGAGGCCGAGGTGATCGACGAGGGCCTCGAGGCGCGCGCGGGGGTTGTTCACCCGGGCGAGCGTACGGCGAAGCGCGCCGCCGGGGGGAGAGGGCCCACCCTGACCTCGCCGCGGCGCTCGCCTCGCGTGCGAACTCCACCCCCGCGTAGATCTCATCCACCACGACGTCGACAACCTCGGCCCTGGCCGACGCAGCGCCCCGTTGCCGTGCGCGCGCATTGACCACAGGCTCCGGTACCCATGACGCACTCCACGTCCTCGCAGCCGGGCCCGACGACCGCACCGCAGCGCGCCTCCGCCCGGACGGCGCTCCTCGACGACCCGCAGATCCGTCCGTTCCTGCCGTTGTTGTGGGTGGCGTGGTCGGACGGCGACCTCGACGCGGCGCAGCTCGACGCCCTCCGCGCGCGCATCGGGTCGACGCCGTGGCTCCGGCCTGCCGCGCGGCTCGCGCTCGCCGCGTGGCTCGATCCCTCCGACCCTCCCTCCGCCTCCGAACTGAGGGCCGTGCTCCAGACCATCGAGTCCGTCGCCGGCACGCTCTCTCCCGAGCAGCGCCGCGACCTCGTCGCGCTGGGCGCCTCGATGGCGCCCGAGGGCGTCGACCAGGGCGCCCTCGCCTCGGCGCTCGCCGAGCTCGAAGAGCGGCTCGACGGGCCCGAGGACGCGCCGCTGCCCGTCGTCGGCAAGGGCGAGCGCAAGGTCGACGCCGCGGCCACCTTCGACGTGCCGGCCCTCGCCGCCGTGCTCGACGGGGTCTACGCCGCGCCGCGCGCGGAGGCCCGGGGGTTCTTGTCCGACCCGTCGCGCCGCGCCTACGGCCTCTCCGTGGAGTCGTACCGCGAGAAGGTCTCGGGCTGGCTCGCCGAGGCCGCCCACCTCCACCTGGGCGAAGGGGCGTACCCGGGCGTCACCACGGACGAGCACGACCTGGCCGCCTTCGTCACCACCTTCGAGACGCTCGCCTTCGGCGACCTGTCGCTGCTGATCCGCTTCGGCGTGCAGTTCGGGCTCTTCGGCGGGAGCATCTACTCGCTCGGCACCGAGGCGCAGCGCCGCGAGCACCTGCCCGCGGTCGCGAGCCTCGCGCTTCCCGGCTGCTTCGCCATGAGCGAGGTGGGGCACGGCTCCGACGTGGCGTCGCTCGAGACCGTCGCCGTCTGGGACCGCGCGACCCGCACCTTCGTCGTGCACACCCCGCGCGAGGCCGCGCGCAAGGACTGGATCGGCGGCGCGGCCCGCAACGCCCGCATGGCGACGGTCTTCGCGCAGCTCGAGGCCGACGGCGAGCGGCACGGCGTGCATGCGTTCCTGGTGCCCATCCGCGACGAGGGGGGCGCGCTGCTGCCGGGCGTCCGGGCGGGCGACTCGGGCCACAAGATGGGCCTCAACGGCGTCGACAACGGCCGGCTGTGGTTCGACCGGGTGCGGGTGCCGGAGGGCGCCCTGCTCGCCCGCTTCGCGCGCATGGACGCGTCGGGCGCGTACGAGAGCCCCATCGCCAACCCCAGCAGGCGCTTCTTCACCATGCTCGGCACCCTCGTCGGCGGCCGCATCTCCATCGCCGCGGGCGCCGTCTCGGTCGCCAAGGTCGCGCTCTCCATCGCGATCCGGTACGCGACCGCGCGGCGGCAGTTCGGCGCCACGGACGGCCGCGAGGTCCCGCTGCTCGCCTACCCCACCCACGCGCGGCGGCTGCTCCCGCGGCTGGCGACCACGTACGTGCTGCACTTCGCCATCGACGCCCTCAAGGCGCGCTTCGGCGCGCTGCAACGCAAGGCCGCGCTCGCCCACGAGGACGCGCCGGACTCCCGCGAGATCGAGGCCGAGGCCGCCGCCCTCAAGGCGCTCGCGAGCTGGCACGCGGTGGACACGGCGCGCGGCTGCCGCGAGGCCTGCGGGGGACAGGGGTACCTCTCGGTCAACCGGCTGCCCGACCTCTGCGCCGACGTCGAGATCTTCACCACCTTCGAGGGCGACAACACGGTGCTGCTCCAGCTCGTGGCCAAGAGCCTGCTGTCGGGCTTCCGGCGCCGCTTCGAGGGCACCGGGCTCGGGGGCGTCGCGCGCCACCTCCTCGACCGCGCGCGCACCGCCGTCGCCGAGAAGAACCCCGTGGCCGTCCGCCGCACCGACGACACCCACCTGCGCGACCGCGGGTTCCACCTCGCGGCCCTGCGCTACCGGGAGGAGCGCCTGCTGGCCACGGCGGCGGCGCGCCTGCGCAAGAGGCTCGGCGCGAAGATGGACCCGCACGAGGCCATGCTCGAAGTGCAGGAGCACCTCGTCGCACTCGCGCGCGCCCACGCCGACCGCCTCGCGCTGGCGTGGTTCGACGAGGCCGTGTCGGCGATGCCCGCGGGGCCCGTCCGCGAGCGGCTCGACCGGCTCGGCGCGCTCCACGCCATCACCCTGCTGCGCGCGGAGGCGGCGTTCTTCCTCACCGAAGGGTACTTCGACGGGGTCAAGGAGCGCGCGCTCCGCGAGGAGGGGGAAGAACTCCTGCGAGCGCTACAGCCCGACGCCGTGGGCCTGGTGGACGCCTTCGGAATCCCCCCGGCGTGCCTCGCTGCGCCCATCGCGTTCATGGACCCCGCGCACCCCCACTGGTGACCTCTGCGCGGGGCGCGCGGGCGCAGGCGAGGCAGCGCGCTGCCACCTCCACATCGACACCGTTGCCGACGTCCGCCAACTCCGTTGCCGGAGGCCATCGGCCCGCACGAGCGCCCTGAAAACCGCAGCCTATGCGGCGTCTGATGCGTGTGATAGCCCCGAAGGTTGGAGGTCCTTCATGGGCGCTACGACTCTGGGGCGGTGGGGATTGATGGCCTTGGCGACGGCGGGCTGCGCGATGACCGCGCGCGCGGGTGACGCCGACGGGGGCGGGAGCGCGCCCGCGGACACCCCGGTGCCCGTCGACGGCGTCTCCAACCCTCCGACCGACGGCGGCGTCCCCTCGACGCCCGACAGCGGGACCTTCTCGCAGCCGATCCAGAACAACGCGATCGACTCGGTCGACATCCTGTTCGTCGTCGACAACTCCAACAGCATGGCCGCCAACCAGGCCAACCTCGCCCGCAGCTTCGGGTCCTTCGTCGGCGTCCTGCTCGCCCCGCCCGACCGCAACATGGACGGCCTCCCGGACGCTCCCCCCGCGCGGAGCCTGCACGTCGGGGTTGTCTCGTCCGACCTCGGCACGCCCGGCAGCACGTTGCCCTCGTGCGCCAACAGCGACATCGGCGACGACGGGCTGCTCAACCCCATCCGCAACGGCCAGGCGATGCGCTCGCACCAGCCCTGGACCACCGCACCCGCGGGCGTCCGCCCCGCCCGCTGCATGAACTCCCCCGAGCAGTACCCGAGCTTCCTCACCTTCGCCGGGGGCAGCACCGACGCCGGGGAGTTTCACGACGACTTCGTCTGCAACGCATACCTCTCCATCGCAGGCTGCGGCCTCGAGCAGCCGCTGGAGTCGGCCTACCGCGCGCTGGTGGTGCACAACCCGCGCGCGCAGGCGGGCAACCGTGACCCCAACGCGGGCTTCGTGCGCCCCGACGCGGTGCTCGCCATCGTGGTCTTCAGCGACGAGGAGGACGGCTCGGTGCGCGACTGCCGCTACGCCGAGAGCGGCGTGACGTGCACCGACGGCATCGGCGTCTTCGACAACACCTCCGCGGCGTGGGCCAGCACCGACCTCAACCTCCGCTTCTACAGGTACGCCCCCGGCTCGGCGCAGGACCCGACCTGGAACCTCGACCGCTACATCAACCCGCGCATCCCCACCCGCGGATTCACCTCGCTCAAGCCCAACCGCCCCGAGAACGTCGTCTTCGCCGCCATCGCGGGCATCCCCCTCGATCCGCCGGTCGACGCCGCGGGCGAGGCCGACCTCGCGGCCCTCCTCGGCAACAACCCCGACGGCTCCGACGGGTACACCGGGATGTCCGCCGAGGGCCCCGTCTCCATGCGGCAGCGCAACATGGACCCGAGCTGCTCCACCCGCGTGGTGCCCGCGTGCCGCCGCGAGGGCAGCGCCTACGACCCGATGCGCCCCCCGTGCGACACGGCGGTGCAGTACTTCGCGCTCCCGTCGCGGCGCATCGTCGAGGTCGCCCGGCGCTTCGAGTCCGCCTACCAGAACGGCACCGTGAGCTCCATCTGCCGCAACGACTACACCGACGCCTTCGGCCGCATCGCGCAGCGCATCCAGCGCCGCTTCTCGGGCCGCTGCCTCGCGCGCGCGGTGCCCACGGCGCCCGCCACGTGCTGCGGCGCCGCCAGCGCGTTCGGGTGCTCCACCGGCCCGCTGTGCGCAGACCCGAGGGCGGCCGGCGTGCGTTGCGAGGTGCGCGAGGTGCTCCCGCCGACGGTCAACCCGCTGGAGTGGTGCACCCCCGCCCACGGCCGCCGCCGCGCTCCCGGCGCGGGCGGGACGGTCGGCGGACAGGCGGTCTGCGTCGTCGACCAGGTCGCGGTGGTCCCGGGCATGGCGGCGCCCGCGGGGAGCCACGGGTTCTTCTACGACACCACCCCCGACCCCACGAATCCCAGCTGCCCGCAGCGCATCGCCTTCACGGACGGCGACACGACGCCGACCGGCGCGCAGGCCTCGCTGGTCTGCGCGCAGTAGGCCCCGACGATCCCCTCACCCGGCGTCGGTCACGTCGAACGCGCCCTCGTAGAGCTCGTCGACGCGCAGCACGACCTCCACTGACGACAGCGAGAAGACGCCCCCCGCGCGGTACTCCCGCAGGGTCCACCCGCCGTCGGAGCCCCGGGCGTAGTGCTCGGCATGGGCGTCGCCGCTCGCGAGCATCACGTAGTCGCGGAGCGTCTCGACCGAGCGGTAGCCCTCGAACTTCTCCGATCGGTCGAAGGCCTCGGTGCCCGGGGAGAGCACCTCGACGACGGCCACGGGGTTGTCGAAGGTGTCGCGGGTGCCGGTGTGGAGCGCGGCCTTTCCACAGACGACCGACACGTCGGGATAGACGACGCCGCCCTTGAGCGGAACCCAGATCTTCTGGTCGCTGTTGAAGGGTCGGCAGCCGCGATCCCGGAGCGCCGTGTGCAGCGCGGCGTACGCGTTTCCTGCGATCACGTTGTGCGCGGGCAGGGCGCCCGCCATGCCCCACATCGGGAAGATCTCGCCGTCCCAGAGGATGTGCTTCTCCTCAGCGGCCTCCTCGAAGGCGAGGTACTCCGCCAGCGTCACCCGGCGCTTCAGCGCGGTCGCGTGCATCACCATTCTCGCACCGTATCACGCGCCCTGCGCGGGTCAGCGCGGCAGCGTCGCCATCGCCTCGCGCAGCGCCCGGTAGCGCCCGGCCATCCACCCCGGCGTCCCCGGGGGCGCGACCCAGCCGGGGTGCGCGCGCAGGTCGAGCGGCGCGATCCACACCCGCACGCGGGAGACTCCCGCCCGCGCGGCGAGCACGAAGAGATCCTCCGCGGCCTCGTCGCCCATCGCGAGGCAGCCCACCGAGGCGCTGCTCCCGTGGATCATGATGTCGCCGCCGAGGCCCCGGCGACCCTCCTGCGCGGCGTGGAGCCGGTCGTCGGCGTTGGGGTAGTCCACCCGCAGCGCGAGGTGATACCGACTGTTGGGGTTGAGCGACTCGACCCCGTAGATGCCTTCGGGCACCTGCAGGTCACCCTCGCGCAGCTTCGGCCCGACCCGGCCGCTCGCCGCCAGGATGGGGTACTCCCGCAGCCGGCGCGGTCGCCCATCGGCGCCCGCGACGTACACCCGCAGCACGCGCTCGGTCTTCAGCGCCACCAGCCACACGCCCCGCGGCGGCCACGCGACGCCCGCCCGCTGGAGGTCGCCCGCGAGCCGCGCGCGCACCGCGGCCTCGTAGCGATCGACCCGCTCGCGCACCGTCGCCCGGGGCGACAGCCGCTGCGCGAGCGCCGCCGCGATCCCGGGCCCTCCCCGCCAGCGAAGCACCACCTCCGCAGGGATCGCCACCGCCAGCACCGCGGCCAGCACGACCCCCGGACGCACCCGCAGCCTGAAGAAGCCGCCCATCCGCTCGGCCGACGGCGGTCAGTGACCGTCGGGCTGGGCGCACTCGTCGCCGAGCACGAAGGAGACCTTGCGGATGCCCTCGCCCTTGAAGGGCTCGTGCCAGAGGAGCCTGCCGTCGCTGGCCTCGAAGCAGGCGGCCTCGCCGCTGTTACCGACGAAGAGGAGCCCGTGCGAGAAGAGCATCGTGCCGCTCTCGACGCGCCCGGGGAGCGGGCTCTTCCACTTCAGCTCGCCGGTGCGCGAGTCGAGGCAGTGGAGCGCCGAGGAGAGGACGAAGACGTGGGGCCCGTGCACCGCAACGCGGCCGAGGCCCACGCCCGACGGGACCGGGTCGAGCGCGGCGCGCCACTGCTGCTCGCCTGTGCGAGGGTGGAGGCCGAAGACCTTGTCACCAAGGACCACGACGAGAACGGGAGGGAGGGACTGGTCGGGGTTCATCCCGCGAGGCTCTCACGGATCACGGCTGCTGGTGCGTGGCCGCGACCTCACTCCACCGCGGCGCGCAGCATCTCCGCCGCCGCCTCGCGGGTGCGGTCGGTCACCCGGATGCCGCCCAGCATTCGCGCGACCTCCTCCATGCGCTCGGCCTCGCCCAGCGCGCGCACCGTCGACGCCGTGCGCTCGCCCACCTCGCGCTTGCTCACGACGAAGTGCCGGTCGCCGTACACCGCGATCTGCGGCAGGTGCGTGATGCACAGCACCTGGTGGCGCCCGGCCACCTGCTTGATCTTCTGCCCGATGACCTCGGCCACCGCACCGCCCACCCCCGCGTCGACCTCGTCGAACACATAGAACGTCTGCGGCCCCACGTCGGTGAGCACCCGCTTGATGGCCAGCAGCGCGCGCGACAGCTCGCCGCCCGAGGCCACCTTGCGCAGCGGCCGCGGCTCCTCGCCCCGGTTGGGCGCGATGAGAAACTCCACCCGGTCCATGCCCGCCGCCGTCAGCCGCGCGCCGTCGACCACCAGCTCGGCGCCGCCCGGCGAGGCGTGCGCCACGTCGACCACCACCCGCGCGCCGCCCATCCCGAGCGTCTCCAGCTCGCGGCTGATGGCCGCGCCCAGCTTCACCGCCGCGACCCGCCGCGCCTCGCTCAGCGCCCGCGCCTCGGACTGCGCCCGCGCCCGCGCGACATCCACCGCGGCCTCCAGCTCGGCGACCTTCCCCTCCCCCTGCTCCAGCGTCGCGAGCTCGCCGCCCACCTTCGCGCGGAAGGCCAGCACCTCCTCCACCGTCGAGCCGTACTTGCGCTTCACCCGCGAGAGCGACTGCATCAGCTCCTCGAGCTCGCCCAGGCGCTCGGGGTCGGCCCGCACCGCGCGGCCGTAGCGCCCCAGCTCGCGCGCGGCCTCCTGCACCAGCGTGCGCGCCTGGCTCACCAGGTCGAGCGGGCCCGACAGCGCCGGGTCGACCGCCGCCAGCTTCGACAGCCCGTCGACCACCGCGCCCAGCTCGTCGAGCACCGCGCCGTCGCGGGAGTACAGGGTCTCCTCCGCCGCCGTGGTGCCGTCCGCCAGCTTCGACGCGTGGCGCAGCTTCTCGCGCTCCGCCGCCCACAGCTCCTCCACCCCCGGCACCAGCTTCAGCGCGTCGATCTCCTTCGCCTGGAACTTCAACAGGTCTTCCCGGTCGGAGCGGTCGCGCAGCGTGCGCAGCACCCCCTCGAGCGCCCGCGTGGCCTCGGCCATCGCGCCGTGGGCCCGCGCCATGCGCGCCCGCGCGCCCTCCAGCGAGGCCGACGCGTCGAGCAGCGTCAGGTGGGTCATCGGGTCGGTGAGGGTCTGCTGGTCGTGCTGCGAGGTGATGTCCGCGAGGCCCGCGGTGAGCGACACCAGCTGCGCCAGCGAGACCATGCGCCCGTTGAGGTAGGCCTTCGAGCGCCCGCCGGTGCGCTCGTTGCCCACGATGCGCCGCACCACCAGCTCGTCGTCCCAGGCGAGGCCCGCCTCCTCGAAGCGCTGCCGCCGCGGGTCGTCGCCCGGCACCGCGAACACCGCCGTCACCTCGGCCTGCGTCGCCCCGGTGCGCACGATGTCCGCCGCCGAGGCGCGCGCCCCCAGCACGAGCGACAGCGCGTCGATGAGGATGCTCTTCCCGGCGCCGGTCTCCCCGGTCACCACGTTGAGCCCCGCCCCGAAGGTGACCTCGACCTCGTCGATGATCGCCAGATCCCGAACCTGCAGTGTCACCAGCATCGCGGCACCGAGGGGAGTAGGCCGCGCGCCCCGCGCGGTCAACACGCGTTCGCCGAGATGGACATAGCCCGTCCCAAACCCCGGGGAGCGCGGCGGGTGACCGTGGACGGTGGGCATGGGGGGGGCGGGGCGGTTCGTGTGGTTCAGCGCGCGGGGGATGGCCCGCGCGGTGCTGGATCGCTGGCGTTGAGCTGCGCCTCCAACGCGGTGATCCGCTCGGCGAGCGCGTCGGCCCGCGCGCGATCGGCCTGCGCTTGCGCCCGATCGGCCTGCGCTTGCGCCCGCGCGGTCTCTTCGCCGGTCAGCCAGCGACGCTCGCCGGCCTCGTCGTCCGCGAGGCGCAGGCGCGTTCCGCCGTCGGTGACCACCAGCCACGCGCCGAGCTCCTCGGAGTACGCCGGCGCGTCGCCCGCGAACACCCGTCGAAACGCCCCGTCGTCCATGCGCCGCCACACCTGCAGCACCGACGGCCCCAGCGCCCCGCGGCCGCGCCGCTCCGGGTCGAACACCCACAGCTCGCGCGTGCCGCTCACGGCGTACTTCGCCGGGCCTTCGAGGTAGTCCTTCTCGGCGGTGTCGCGGCTCACCACCTCCACGGCCACGCGCGGCGCCGCGTGCCCGGGCTCCCAGGTGCGCAGGCTACGGAGCTTCGCGTCCGGCGGCGTCGGGTCGACGAGGCACACGTCCGGGTCGACGCCGACGGCGGGGTGCTCCTCGTCCCAGCGCAGCGCGATGTTGGCGTACACCGCCGCGTCGCGCGCCGTGCGGGCGATCCACGCGCGGAGGATCATCTCCAGCAGCTCACAGGTCAGTCGATGTTCGCTGGTCTCGGGCATGGTCACGCCGTCCTCGAGCACCCACCGCTCGGACCACAACGGGACCCTGAACACCACGTCCACCCCGTCACTCCGTCGCGTCACCATAGGGCCTCAGGCTACACCCATCGCACCGCGCGTGCCGTCACCGTAGCGCTGGAAAACCAGCGTATCGTGACGGCGCCGCCATGGCGGCGGGGGTGGCGGCGGGGGTGGCGGCGGGGCCCGCCGGCGCCCGTCCCGGCGGCAGCACCGCCGCGCGTTGTCGCGAGCACCGGGCGCCAGCTGTGGTGACCGCTCATGGACCCGTCGACCATCCGCCGCGCCCTCCTCCTGTCCGCGCTGACGGTGACGGGTGCGTGCGGTTCGCCGCCGACCGACCACGAGCGACTGCTGTCGGGAGAGCGAAACCTCCCGGCGGGGTACTTCGCGGGCGCGAACCTCAGCGGCGCCGACCTCAGCCGGGCGGACTTCTCCCGCGCGGACTTCACCAGCGCGAACCTCAGCCGCGTGAGCTTCACCAGCGCGAACCTGAGCAGCGCCACCCTCACCGGCGCGACCCTGGCCGGCGCGACCCTCCGCGGAGCCGTCATCGGCGTGACAAACCTCACCGACGCCGACCTCCGAGGCGCGGACCTCCGGGGCGCGGACCTCAGCTCCGCGGACCTCCGGGGCGCGCTCGTCGGCCTCGTTCGCTGCGACGCCACCACCGGCTGGCCGCCGGGCTTCGACGCCCCGCCCTGCGAACGCTGAGCGAACAGGGCATCCATCGCCCCGGAGGGCTCGAGGCATCGCGCCGGTCCCGCCCACCCGGATGTGGTCGCGGCGCGATCAGCGCGTTCACAGGTTATTACTGCACGTAATACGGATTCTGTAACCTATCGTACTTGCGCTGGATTATGGTCGTCTGTGCGACGGCTCGGACGCTGGATGGGTGCCGCGTCAGGGTTCAGCCGGGCGTCAGCGCCACGCACCGCGGCGGGCTGGTTGACCCGACCCCACTCCACGGGGCTACGGTCCGACCTCATGGAGCGCGCGCTGAGCGTCGACGGGGCGCTGAGCGTCGAGCGGATGCAGCCCCGCGGGACGCGCGTGCTCGCCCGGCTGCCGATGGCGTGGGACGCGCAGTCCGTCCCGCCGCCCGCCCCATCGGGCTGAACACTGCCTCAGTTCGCCGCCGCTGCGCCCTCGACGCTCGCCGTCGCGCCGAGCGGGATCGTCGCGCGCACCAGCGTCCCCCGCGTCGGGGCGGCGGTGACCCACAGCTCGCCCCCGAGGCTCGACACGCGCTCGCGCATCCCCGCCACGCCTCGCCCCGGGCGGATGGGGCCCTGCTCGTCCGTCGCCCCGTCGTCGGCGATCTCCAGCACGAGCGCGTCGCCCCGGCGCTGTAGCGACACCGACACGCTCGTCGCGCGGGCGTGTCGCGCCACGTTGTTGAGCGACTCCTGCGCGACGCGAAACGCCACCAGGCCCACCTGCGCGTCGGGCTCGTCGCCGAGGTCGACCTCCACCGCCACCGCGCAGGCGGTGCGCTCGCGGAGGTGGCGGCCCAGCCAGTGGATCGCGCGCTCCAGGCCCTCCTCGTCGAGGATGCGGGGGCGCAGCGACTCCAGGATCGCCCGCACGCTCCCGTGCGATCGCTCGATGGCCCCGGCCATGCGAAGGAGCCCCCCGAGCTGCCGCTCGTCGGTGGTGTACGCGCGCATCGCCTCGACCTCCAGCCGCAGGGCCGTGATCTCCTGGCCGAGGTCGTCGTGGAGCTCGTGCGCGAGGCGTCGCCGCTCGATCTCGAGCACCTCGTCGAGGCGCATCGCGAAGCGGCGGATCTCCTCGGTCTGGGCCTCGACGCGCGAGGCGAGCTCGGCGTTGAAGCGCTCGAGCTCTCGCCGCAGCTGGAGCTCGTTGACCAGGGACTGCCGGTGCATGCGCGCGATGACCACCGCGCAGAGGGTGAACGTGAACACCAGCATCACGTTATGGTTGCGAAGCAGGGGCGAGGGCTGCGCCGCCACGATGCCCGCCGCGAGGACGGCGCTGTTGGTCACCGCCACGCCGAAGAACCACGGCGTCGGCGAGCGCAGGAGGTACGGCGTCCCGAGCAGCATCGCGGCGTACTGCCCCACGTTGCCGTTGATCGGCTGGGCGTTGATCGCCAAGAGCGCGGTGTGCGACAGCGCGATGAGGTTGATGATCGGGCCGATGCGGTCGGCGACGGCGCGCGCGGGGCCGCGGTTGATCACCGCGCACAGCAGCGCGACCGCGTACCCGATGGTGGCGGCCCCCAGGAGGATCACGACGCCGTGCCGCCAGGCCCGCTCGAGCTCCGTGGTGACCGCGAGGCGCGCGTAGAACAAGGTGAGGCCCGTATGCAGCGCCAGCAGCACCGGGGCCCAGGCGCGGGCGCGCCCGAGGTTGATCGCGCGGTCCTGGCTGGCGAGCTCGGCGCGCGCCTCGGCGTCGAGCACCCGCTCGGGGTTGAGCATGAGGAGGAGGCGTCGGAGTCTCGCGTCGAGGCGCCCGGTCACGGCCGCTATGGTAGACCGCATCGGGGCCCGTCCGGCACCCCCGAGACAGGGGATCAGTTCGGTGCGCCGGTGATCCCGTGGCGCGCGGCGTACTGGGCCACGTCGAAGGTCGAGCGGACGTTGAGCTTCTCGCGCACGGACTTCAGGTGCGTGCTCACCGTGCTCGGGGCCATCTCGAGATCCCACGCGATCTCCGAGGGGGTGAGGCCGCGGGCGAGGGCGAGAAACACCTCGCGCTCGCGCACCGAGAGGCGCTCGTGGGGGAGCTTCGCCTCCGGGCCGACGCGGGGCTCCCTCACGCGCGTGTCGAGCACGGCGTCGCGCAGCGCCGCGAGCGGCTCGGACTTCGAGACGTACGCCGACGCCCCGGCCGCGAGGGCCCACGCGGCGTACTCCTCCGCGGGGTACATCGAGTAGATCACTACGCGCAGGGTGGGGCGCAGCGCGCGCACCTCGCGCAGCAGGTCGGTGCCCGAGCGCCCCGGGAGCGACAGGTCGAGCACCAGCACGTCCCACTCGCTCTCCGCGGCGAGGTCGAGCACCGCGAGGCCGTCGCCGACCGAGCCCGCCCACGACAGCTCCGGGATGGTATCGAACCACGCGTGCAGCCCCTCGCACACGATGGCGTGGTCGTCGGCGACGAACACCCGGATCATTCGGGGCTCCGCGTGGGGAGCGCCACCGGCACCCGGGTGCCCGCCAGCTCGACCCCGTCGTCGTCGAGGATGCGCGGGCGCAGCGACTCCAGCATGAGCCGCACGCTCCGGTGCGAGCGCTCGATGGACCCCGCGACGCGCTTCACCCGGCTCGCGGCGGGCTCGTCGCGCGCCACCGCGCTCAGCGTCTCGACCTCCAGGCGCATGGCGGTGAGCTCCTGGCCGAGGTTGTCGTGGAGGTCGCTCGCGAGCCGGCGACGCTCGGCGCGCTTGCCGTCGAGCGCGCGGCGCAGCCCGAAGGCCTCGCGCGCCTGGCGGTAGTACACGTCGCCGGCGTAGACCCCGAAGGTGGCGGCCATGAAGAAGAGGCCCAGCGCGTGGGCGACGTGCGCGGCGGAGAGCGCGCCGCGGAAGGTGAGGGCGAAGCCCGCGAGGGGCGTGGCGACGCAGAGGGCCGCCACGACGATGCGCTGCCCGGGCGGCATGAGCAGCGGCATGCAGATCATCGGGAGCATGTAGAGCGAGGTGAGCCAGTAGTTGTCGTCGCGCGCGAGCCGGCCGATGGCGAGGCCGAAGACCCCGGTCGCCAGCACCGCGGGGGGCGCCGCGAGGAGCACGCCGCCCACGCGCCGGCCCAGCGCCCACGAGGCCGCGAAGAACACGGCGTAGAGGGCGAGCAGCTCGACGCGCATGGCGAAGAGGGTCTGCGCCGCGCGCGGGTTCGACGCGCCGACGAGGAGGTCGAAGGGCCAGAGCGCGACGGTGAGTACGGCGCCCGCGAGGCAGACGGTGCGGGAGAGCGCCCGGCTCTGCGCGTCGGCGACCGCCGCGAAGTCGTCGGGGCTGGCCTCGTCGGGCGTGGTCATGGGGCGGGACGACTGAAGCGTCGCGGCGCGGGAGGTGTCAATCACCGAGTGACCCCGCGAGCCCGGGGGTGTCAGTGTCCACGGTGTTCGGGTCACGGGGTCGGCGTCGAGGGCGCTTCGGCTCAGTTCGCGGCGGTGAACGCCGGGACCATGAAGGTGAGCGGGCGCTCGACCGCCATGCCGTTGCGAAGCGTTCCGCGGACGGTGAGGGTGGCCATCGCGCCGGCGGGGGGCATCGCTTCGGCCGCCCAGGCCGCGAGGTCGCCGTACATCATCGTGGTGGACACGGCGGTGGTGATCGCGCCCGAGTCGGGGAGCTGGAGAACGAGCGCCGTGAGGTTGATGGGCTCGCTGAAGCGGGCGCGGATGATGATGCGCCGGTCGGTCTCGCCGCTGCCGTTGGTGAGCGTCGTGAACACGGGCCGTCCGCCCGTCGGCAGCGTGACCGAGAAGCCCGTCGGGTCGGGGGCGCCGAGCGGCGTGGGCGCGTCGGGCAGCGGGACGATCACGTTGGCCTCGAGCTGGGGGAGGGCTTCGAGGGAGGCGTAGTCCCACCACAGGTAGCCGTTGTCACCCCAGTCAGAACCCCACGAGTTGAGCACCCGGTAGGCCATGCGGGTGTCGTCGTATCCGACGAACACCATCGCGTGGCCGCCGCAGTGGACGGAGTCCATGCAGCGCCCCATGCCCCGGAAGGTCTGCGTCACGTCGACGCCGGCGACCGTCGAGCGGAACTCCCCGAAGCCCAGCGGCAGGGCCACGCCGAAGGCGACTGGGAGGCCCGCCGCGAGCGCCTCGCGCACCTGCGCCCGGAAGCGCGGGCCGTTGGGGACGAAGGTGCGCGACCCGATGCGGTAGGGGTCGGCGTTCTGCGCGACGTTGGGCTCGATGGGCTCGCAGAGCATCGGCATGGTGCCCGATCGGTAGGCCTGCTCGGCGAGGGTGGCCGAGCCACCCAGCACCAGGAGGTCGAGCCCCTGCCCGACGTTCGTGCCCTGGTTGCACGTGGTCGGAAACCGCTGAACCATGCGGGTGTACAGCCAGGAGGGCGAGGCCCAGAGGGTGTTGGCGTCGAGGCCGGCCATCGCGGCCGACTCGCGGCGATGGCGCGTGAGGGTCGCCGCCGCGGCGACGGCGAAGGCCGCGCACGACCCCTGATTGCCCTGGCTGATGGAGCGGAGCAGGTCGCCCGAGTTCATCGGGAGCACCCGGGCGGGCTCGGTGACGGCGCCGGTCGAAGAGCTGTTCGAGAGCTGCGACGCCGGGTCGAGCGTCTCGAACAGATCGGGGTCGACCTCGGGCGCCTCGTTGGCGGGGTTGGCCGAGGGCGCCGACCCCTGGCGGAGGTCGTCCCAGACCGTGATGACCCCATCGCCGTCGATGTCCTCGCCGTCGGAGATGCCGTCGCCGTCGATGTCGATCTCGTCGGGCGTCCCGTCGCCCGAGATGTCGTAGCCGACGCCGGTGCTGCCGCCGACGGTGATCATCCCGGTGCGCGTCCCGCCGACGCGGGGGCCGGTCGCGGTCTCGGTGCCGAAGTTGCGGGCGCCGCCGTCGGCCTGGACGCCGCCGCCGTCCGCGGTGGGGGTCGGGGTCGTCGCGTTGTCGCCGCAGGCCGTCAGCAGGAGCACGCCCGAGATCAATGCCGTGTGAGTCTTCTTCATTCGATACCTCCAAGAAGTCGTTGCGAGTCGGGAGGTAGCCGCACCGTCCGGCGGCCCGGTAGATCGAATCAATTCGAGGTGCCATCGCCGGGCAGAAGCGGCGGCCCGAAGTAATTCGATGTTCCGTTGGGGGGCGTGGCCGTGCTTCGCGGGCACGTGGGCCCCACCCGCGCGGGTTCGCGGCGCCCACGCCGGGAGGGAGGTAGTGGTCGGCCCAGGGTTGATGGAATCCCCGCTGACGTGGTGGCAGCGCGGCCCTAGCAACCAGGACCATGTTCAAGACGTTGACCGAAGGGTTTCGCAAGGCGCGTCAGAAGCTCACCGGGGTCGCGGAGCTCACCGAGGCCGACATCGAGGCCGCCCTCCGGGACGTGCGGCTCTCGCTGCTGGAGGCCGACGTCGAGCTCAACGTCACCCGGCGGTTCCTCGGGCGGGTGAAGGAGAAGATGCTCGGGCAGGTGGTCAAGCTCCGCGCCGAGGCGCAGGGCAAGAAGGCCACCATCACGCCCGACCAGCTCTTCGTGAAGGCCTGCCAGGACGAGCTCGTGGCCATGATGTCCTCCCCGGACGGCGCCCAGCTCACCGAGGCCCCGAAGGGCACGCTGCATTTGCACTGCATTATGGCCACAAAGGCGATCTATCGGACGCTGGATGGCTCACCGCCGCGAAGGAGCGAGCGCGAAGGAAGTCGAGGCGCGGAGCTGGTCGCATGAACGGTGCGAGCGGCCGGGACCCGTCGGATCCGTCACGGAATCCGCGGCGCCGCCGATGATGACGAACTCCACCCCCCCGGCGGTGAGGCGATCGATCAGCGATTCGAGGCGAGGCGTCGGCATGCCGCAAGCTCCGCAAGTTCTTCCGCGGCGCGCGCTCCGAGGCGCAAGCGCTCCCAGGGGCCCAACGCCAGGTACGAGCGAACCAGCGAGCGATCGACGTCGGCGATCGCCTCGACCAGGAGGGGGTCCAGCGCGCGGAGACCGTCGTAGAGGGACTGGTATTGTTCCTGGGCGGTCATCGTCCTGACTGACGATCGCACGTCGCTCGGTGACGTTCCAAGCGCCAGCGCCCCTGGCGCCGTCGGTACTCGGTGCGCAGGCCGAGGCGTCGCGCGAAATCGAGCGGACCATCCGACAGACGGCCGACCCCGCGCGGCGTACGGATCTCTGGCTGGCGTTTCTGGGACGGCGAGACCGATCCTTCCAGCCGACCTTCGACAGGTCGCGTCACCATCCACACCTTCGAGGCGCGAGGAACATGGACCGCCGCAAGCTTCGCCTGCTCGTCGTCGACGGCCATTCGTACCTCTACCGGGCGGGCATGGGCTCCGACCGCGACGGGGAGCGCGTCATCTCGGTGGTGGTCCTCCACGCCGACGCCGACCGCCCGGGGCGCCCGCGGGGCATGGCCGCCCGGGCCCGGTTTCTTGCCCGCGCGCCCACCTACCCGGTGAACAACACCTTCGCGCTCCCGGCGGACGTGCGCGCCGTCCTCGACCGCGCCCTCGCGCAAGGGTGGGACGGTCGGCACGAACTCTGGCTGTCGCCCGACGACGACCTCCAGCGCCCCAGCCTCGTGCTCTCGGGGCGCGACCGGCTCTTTGAATGGTCGAAGGGTGGGCCGCTTTACGTCGTCACCCTCGAAGGCGTCGAGGCCGCCGACGAGATCGCGTCGACGCTGGAGGTCCCGCTGCTGACGGAGACGCGCCGGGCCGCGGAGGTGCAGTGGCGCGACGAGCGGCGCTACGTGCTGCGCTCGCGCTGGGGGCGCATCGTGACGGTCCACACGCGGACGGTCGCCGAGCTCGTCGCGACGATGCGGGCGCTGCGCCGGCACGATCCGGCGCTCGCGGTCTGGGTGAGGGCGCTCCCCGCGCGCTCGTCGCCGCGGCCCGACGCGCCGCGCGCGATGAGGCCGGCCGAGCATTGGGCGACGCACCCGGGGGCGGTCCGCCACCGCGGCCCGCGCGAGAACGACGTCGTGTGGTCGCTCTCCGATCCGGACGGGCCCGGCGTCGAGGCCTACTTCCACCACGCCGACCCGCCCGACCGGCTGTGGACCTGGCTCAGCCTGCGCGAGGGCTCGTCGATGGAACGGCGGTTCCCGCTCGGGTGAGCGGAGCCCGCTCGCGGGCCCGATTGCGCGTTCCTCCCACGAGATGCGCACCTGGTGTCGTTCGGGAGTGGCGCAACCCGCTGCGGGCCGGGGTTCGGGCGTTGGCCCTCACCCCGGCCCACAGCGGGTTGCGCTCCCTTCGACCGAAGCTGGTTGCGCATCTCGTGGGTTCCTCGTTCGCCCATCGGCGCGGCAGCTACCGCAACTGGCAGCGCTGCCAGCTACGGTCCCGCTCATGCGCGAGGTCGTCCACGACCGGCCGCTCACCTACAGACGTCTGTAGCCGCAGCTACAGACGTCTGTAGCTCACCCGCCGCGCGCGACGGGGTGGTCGAGGGTACCTTCGTCCGCGACGCGAAGGTCGTACACTTGCACCGGGCGTCGGACGAACCGGGGGCCACCGGAGGGAGCGCGTCGGACCATCAACGGCTAACGTCCATGGCCGGTGAGCCCCCGCTGGTGCCAAAGGCAATCCCCCCGATGTCCCTGAGCAGCCGCTTCGCAAGCCTCTCGGTGATCGACCCCGACCAGATGCGGACCAGCCTGCTCACCCTCATCCTCCGCGTGAGCGTGGGCCTGGGCCTGGTGGTCTACGTGCCCAGCGTCTATTTCCTGTTGAAGCAGGGGTCGGTCGGCCTGGTGGTCATCGACACGGTCGCGCTGTTCGGGGTGATCGGCCTGCTGCGCTTCGATCGCGTTCCGTACCGTTGGCGCGCGGCGATCGTCTGCCTGATCGCCTACACCCTCGGGGTCGGCCTCCTGGTTCGCGTGGGATCGATCAGCCAGATCTATCTCTTCGGCTTCTCCGTCGTCACCGTGCTCCTGCTCGGCGCGCGGGTCGGCCTCGGCGCGGCCCTCCTCAGCTCGGCGTCCCTGCTCGCGGTCGGGGGCCTCGGCTACGCGGCGCCCGAGATGGTCCTCCCGAACTGGAGCAGCCACGGCTTCGCCGAGTGGGCGGTCATCACCATCAACTTCACGCTGGTCAACACGCTGATCACGCTCGCCGTCGGGGCGGTGCTGACGGCCCTGGACAACGCCCTGAGGGCCGAGATCGCCCAGCGGGTCTCCCTCGATCGCGAACGCACGCTCCTGCGCACCCTGATCGACACGCTGCCGGACGTCGTCTTCACCAAGGACACGAGCGGCCGCTTCGTGAACTGCAACCCGGCGACGCTTGCGCTGTTCGGGATGGACCGCGAAGACCAGCTCGCTGGCAAGACCGTGTTCGAGCAGTTTCCGCCCGAGCTCGCCGCGACGTATCACGCCGACGACCTGGCGGTCCTGACGGGCCGGGCGGTGCTGAACCGGGAGGAGCAGAGCCTCGACCGCGAGGGGAATCCCCGGTGGTACCTGACGACGAAGGTCCCATTGCGCGGCGCCGCGGGCGAGACGACGGGCCTCATCGGCATCAGCCGGAACATCACGGACCGCAAGCAGGCCGAGGCGGAGCGCGACCGGCTGATCCATCAGCTCCAGCTCCAGATCGAGCGCATGCCCCTGGCCTACCTCCTGAGCGACCGTGACTTCCGATACACCGACTGGAACCCGGCGGCGGAGCGGGTCTTCGGGATGACGAAGGCGGAGGTGCTGGGCCGGCACCCCTTCGAGGTCATCGTGTCCCCGGAGCTGCAGCCGATCGTGGCGCGCCTCCACGACAGGATCAGGGAAGGGAGCCTCGACGCCCACGGCGAGTTCGAGAACCTGAGCCGGGGCGGCACCGTCGTGTGCGAGTGGCACAACACGCCGATCTTCGAGAGCGACGGCGCCTTCGCGGGCATGTGGTCGCTCGTCCAGGACGTCACCGAGCGCAAGAAGCTCGAAGAACAGCTGCGGCAGGCCCAGAAGATGGAGGCGGTCGGTCAGCTGGCGGGCGGGGTCGCGCACGACTTCAACAACCTGCTCTCGGTGGTGCTCGGCTACTCGGACATGATGCTCGCGGACATGGCCCCCGGGAGCCCCGCGCGAGGCGACGTCGAGGAGATCCGCCGCGCCGGTGCCAGGGCGTCGGAGCTCACCCGGCAGCTGCTGATGTTCAGCCGCCAGCAGGTCGTCGCGCCGGCGGTGCTCGACCTCAACGACGTGCTGGGCGGCGTCGACGCGATGCTGAGGCGCCTGCTCGGCGAGGACGTCGAGCTCACGCTCGTGCCGGGCGCGTCGCTCGGGCACGTCCGGGCCGACCGGGGCTCCATCGAGCAGGTCATCATGAACCTCGCCGTCAACGCGCGCGACGCGATGCCCGTGGGCGGCAAGCTGACGATGGGGACGGCGAACGTCGTGCTGGACGAGGAGTACGCGACGGTTCACCTCGGCGCGAAGCCGGGCGCGTACGTCATGCTGTCGGTCAGCGACACGGGCACGGGCATGGACCGGGCGACGCTCGCGCGGGTCTTCGAGCCCTTCTTCACGACGAAGGAGCAGGGGAAGGGCACGGGCCTCGGCCTCGCGACGGTCTTCGGCATCGTGCAGCAGAGCGGGGGGACGGTGTGGGTGTACAGCGAGCTCGGGCTCGGGACGACCTTCAAGGTCTACCTGCCTCGCGTCGACGAGGACGTCGACGAGTCGCGCACGTCCGGCGCGCCGACGACGCTGCGGGGGACGGAGACCATCCTGCTCGTCGAGGACGAGGACCAGGTGCGCGACGTCGCCCGCGGCATCCTGCGGCGACACGGCTACACGGTCCTCGAAGCGCGGAGCGCCGGGGAGGCGATCCTGCTGAGCGAGCAGGAGGCCGGGCCGATCCACCTGCTGCTGAGCGACGTCGTGATGCCCCAGATGAGCGGCCCCGTCCTGGCGAAACGCCTCGCCCCGTCGCGGCCCGCGATGAGGGTGCTCTGCATGTCGGGGTACACGGACGACGCGGCCGTCCGGCACGGGGTGATCGAGGCGGAGTTCGCCTACCTGCAGAAGCCCCTCACGATCGAGGCGCTCACGCGGAAGGTCCGGGAGGTGCTCGATGGGAGCCGCGGAGCGAACGGATCGCCCGCATCGACACGCCCTTGAGCGGCGCCTGATTGACTCCCCGGCCTCGGCCACTACCCTCGCGCGCCATGCGAGTCTCGTGCGCCCTGGTCACGGTGGTCCTGCTGGGTTGCGCGGGCCGACGCGCCGCGCCCACGCCGCCGCCGGCAGCGCCCGCCGCGGTGGCGCAGCGCCCGCCGCCCTCCGCGGGTCCGCCCGGTCCCATCGAGGTGGTCTACGCGCCGCCCGCCGCACCCACGACGCCCACCCCCCCCGGCGTCACCTCGCCATGAGACCCTCCGCCGCCCTGATCGCCGTCGCGCTCGCCGCGGGGTGCTCCGATGGCGCGCCCGCCGCTCCGCCCGTCGACGCGCAGACCGCCGACGCACCCACCGACGCCGCCGACGCCGACGCCACCGCCGACGCCACCGCGGCGGAGTGGACCGGCCCCTTCCCCCTGGATTTCCACTACTCGGGCCTCTCCGAGCCGGTGGGCGGCTACGAGCGCGCGGAGGTCACCGGCAACGTCGGCGACCTCACCCTCGACGGCGTCGCGCGCCCGGCCCTCGTGGCGCAGACCGTCGACTGGTCGTCGGCCGGCTACCAGCTCGTGCACCTCTACGCGACGGACGCCGACGACCTGCGCGTGGCCTTCATCTACTGCCGCAACGGCCAGACCGCGGGCGTCTACCTGGAGGGCCTCACCACGTCGATCCAGTACTTCGACGACGTCACGCGCCACCCCTGCGAGGTGCGCGCGATGCAACACACCGTGACCGCGCGGCTGCGCCCGTTCCGGGGGCTCCCCGAGGGCTTCGAGCCCGTGGTGCGCGCCACCATCACGGGCCCCGGCATCTCGCTCGACGCGCAGGGCGTCGGCCGCATCACCCTCGGCGGCGCCGACTGGGACCTCACGCCCTACTCCTGGGTCGACTGCACCGTTGCGCTGTGCGGCGCGCCCGGCTGGTACGAGGTGCACAGCCTGCTGCGCGGCCCCGACGGCGCGACGGGCTCGGTCATCCTCTACCTCATGCGCGACGCCCCCGCGCAGGTGCGCACGTCCTACGGGCTGCGCTTCGACGCGCCGGGGCCGCTGCCCAACACGATGTTTGCCGCGGCGTGGACGCTGCTCTGACCGTCGGAGCCACCGCGCGCGTGCGGACGGCGCTGTAGGGAGGCGATCAGGTGAAGATGATCTGCGCGCCTTCGGCGAGGTCGTAGAAGTCCCCGGCGGTGATGACGTCCTTCACCTGCGGGAGGAGGTCTTCGCGGGTGCGCTTGAACATCTTCATCGCGAGCTCGCACGCGTAGAGCTCGGCCCCCGACTCATCGAGGATCTGGAGCATCTCCTTCACCGTCGGCAGGTCGAGCTCGGCCATCTGCTTCTTCATCATCGACGCGGCGAGCGTCTCCATCCCGGGCAGTCCGCCGAGGATGGTGGGCATGCCCGAGGACGCGTTGCCCGCGAGGTTGACGTGCAGGTGGTCGACCTTGCTGGTGGTGATCGCGTCGAGCCCCCAGAAGGTGAAGAACACGAACGCGTCGATGCCCGACTGGCGCGCGGCGTTGCCCAGGATGAGCGCGGGGTACACCTCGTCGAGGCCGCCGTGCGAGCAGATGATCGCGACCTTGCGCTTGTTGTTGGCCGTTTCCATGACTGGGTCTCTCCTCAGATGCAGCCCGCGGGCTTGGGAATCCCGGCGATCCTGGCGATGGTGCGCGCCGGTGCCTTGGGGAACAGGGTGTAGAGGTCCTTCGTCGCGAGGCTGGTGCCCTGCGTGATCCTGCGGATGTTGGGCGACACGTTGGTCGCGACGAAGTCCGCCCGCGCGAAGCGCACCACCGCCCAGCGCGCCTCGTCGAGCTCGACGCCCTGCACCGCCGCGACCTTCACGGCGATCTCCTCGGTCCACACCTTCGGGTCGACGAGGTGTCCGTCGGCGCCGAAGGCCACGCCGTCGATCACCGCCGCGACCTCCCGGGGCTTGCTCGACGGCACCGCGCAGGCCGCGGGCGGCCCTAGGCTGGCGGGCGCCGCCGCGCGCGGAGCCGCCGAGGGCGGGAGCTGCCGCTCGACGCCGAGGGCCTTCTTCTTCCGTGGGCCGAGCACCTCGGCGAGCTTCGCCTTCTTCTCCTCCGCGGCGCTCGGCCGGTGCTCGTCGCGGACGGCGCGGGCGGCCCGGCCCACGTGCCGCATCACGTCCATCATCACGGCCATGCCCTTCTGCACGTCGTCGTCGCGGGTCGCGCGCACCATGCCGAGCAGCCCGAGGGGCTCGGCCTGATCGGACCGCTCCAGCACCTCCGAGGCCTGCGAGGCGATCTCGAGGACGTTGGGCTGCGTGAGCGCGCGCACCGTCTGCAGGATGCCCACCACGGCGTCGCCGAGCTGGCGCACGTCCCCCGGCGCGAAGCCGGTGACCACCCGATCGGCGATGCCGAGCGCCTCCCGGCCGAAGGCGAAGTAGCCCTTCTTGTCGAGCTCATCGAGCCGCGTCGTGGCGGTGCCCATCACGTCCCGGAGGATCGGGGTCATCTCGCTGAAGAGCTCGTCGGACTTGTTCTGCCGGCCCACGATCTGGTCGAGGCGAGCGTCGATCGCATCGAGCCGCGCCAGCACCTGCGCGATGGCCTTGTTGGTGTCGGTCGTGTCCATGGCTTCAGCTCCACTTCCCGGCGAGCAGCATGCGGTGGTCGAGGGGCAGCTCCTTCCCCTCGAGCAGGACGTTCCAGTAGACCCACTTGAACGCGAGCTTGCCCCAGTGGTTGATGGCGCTCTCCTCCAGCAGCGTGAAGGGCCCGACGCCGGGGAGCGGAAAGCGCCCGGGCAGCGGCTCGGTCTCGTAGTTGAAGTCGATGAGCATCGCCTTGCCGTAGCCGGTCTCGATGAAGCAGTTGGCGTGGCCGTCGAAGGTCGCGGCGAGCTCCCGGTCGGCGATGAAGCGCAGCACGTTCTCGAAGAGCACCTCGGACTGGAAGTGCGCGACCGCGCCGGCCTTCGACGAGGGCAGGCTGGTCGCGTCGCCGAGCGCGAACACGTTGGCGAAGGTCGGGCTCTGCAGCGTGTGCTTGCCGACCGGGAGCCATCCCCCGGCGTCGCCCATGCCGCTCCGGCTGATCGCCTCCGCGCCGCCGTGCACGGGGATCGACACCAGCAGGTCGTAGTTGGTCTCGCGGCCCTCGTAGGAGCGCAGCACCCGCTTCTCCCCGTCCACCTCGGAGACGGCGAAATCGCCGAGCACGTCGATGCCGCGGCGGGTGAGCATGTCGCCGAAGGCGGCCGAGGCGCGGGGCTTGGTGAACGCGCCCTCGAGGGGGGTGGCGTAGGCGATCTCGACCTTGTCCCGGATGCCCCTCTGCGTGAAGTACGCCTCCGCCAGGAAGAGGAACTCCAGCGGCGCCACCGGGCACTTGATGGGCATCTCGGCGACGTTGAGCACGACGCGTCCGCCCTTGAAGCCCTCGAGCGCGCTGCGCAGCGCGAGCGCCCCTTCGAGCGTGTAGAAGTCGAAGGCCGTCTCCTTCCAGCCGACGCCGGTGAGCCCCTGGGTCTGCTCGGGCAGGATGCGGCTGCCCGTCGCGACGATGAGCACGTCGTAGGGGAGCGAGTCCCCGCCCTGCATCACGACCCTGTTCTCGTCCGGCGCGATGCGGTCGATCTCGCCGAGGCGCAGCTCGACGCGAGGGTCGAGCAGGTTCTTGCGGCGCTTGACGATGTCCTCCTCGCGGTACTGACCGAAGGGGAGAAACAACAGCCCGGGCTGGTAGATGTGGACGTCGTCGCGGTCGACGACGGTGGTGCGCCACCCGTCCTCGGGCAGCGCCCGAACGAGCTTGTTGGCCATCATCGTCCCGCCGGTTCCGGCCCCAAGGATCACGATTCGCTTCATGTCACTCGCCTTGGTGAAGGTCAGCGCCCGGACCTTGAGCAATTGACGAGCCACTCGGGTCTGCGCGGCAGATGGTCCACGGGCGAGGGCGTCGGCGCATCCCCTGCGCGCGGTGGCGCAAGGTCATCCATGGCGAAGCTCCCGCGCGGGGGGACGCCGGGCGCTCGGTGCAGGCGACGGACGTGAGCACGCATGCCCACGCGAGCGACGGTCGCGCCCCGCAATCGACTGGCGCTCCTCGGCGGTGCTGGCCTAGACCATCGCGCGGGCGAACATCCTCGCCCCCCATTCACGGAGCGCAACCATGTCGATCGTTCTCTATCACCACCCCTTTTCCCGCGCGGCGGGCACGGTCTGGGCGCTCGAAGAGGTGGGCGTCGACTACGAGCTCCGATGGGTCGATATCCAGTCGGGCGCGCAGAAGTCGCCCGAGATCGTCGCCCTCAACCCGATGGGCAAGCTGCCCGTGCTCACCGACGGCGAGCAGGTGGTGACCGAGGCCGGCGCCATCGCCCTCTACCTCGCCGACCGCTACGCCTACGGCACGCTCGCGCCCGCGGTCGACGACCCCGCGCGGGGGACCTACCTGCGCTGGTCGTTCTTCGCGCCGTCGGTGATCGAGCCCGGCGCCACGGCGAAGATGAGCGGCTGGGAGGCCCGTCCCGGTCAGGTCGGCTGGGGAAGCTTCGACTCCATGTTGAGCGCGATGGAGGCCGCCATCGCCGGTCGGCAGTTCATCCTCGGCGACACGTTCTCCATGGCCGACGTCGTGTTCGGCGGAACGCTCCGCTACATGCTGCGCTTCAAGATGGTGGAGCCGAAGCCCGCGTTCACGGCCTACACCGAGCGGCTCGCCGCGCGCCCCGCGCTGCAGCGCGCCGAGGCGAAGAACGCCGCCATCATGAAGGAGCACGGGCTCGGAGGCTGACGCGCGGCGGGCGGAGCGAGCGCGGATCCGTCCGCGGTAGAGGCGGTGCCCCGAAGGGCACAGCGGCGGTCGTCGCAGGTCGCCCCTCGAAGGCCCTGCGCGTCCGTGCTTCGATGCTCGCGTGAGAACCTCCCCCTCCGTGCTCCGATGGGTCGCGTGCGCGGTCGCGATGCTCGCGGTCTTCGGGCCCCTCCTCGCGGCGCTCGGCGCGCGTGGGGACGGCGACGAGCGCGTGGTGCTCTCCGCGGCGCTCGCGGCCGCGCTGGCCCTGCTCCTCCGGCGCTGCGCGGACGGCGTCGGGGTCGCGGGCCTCTCGGTCCTGGGCTTCTTCGTGCTCTCGCTCGTCACGTGGAGGCTGGGCGCCCCGCTCCTGTCGAACCCCCGCGGCCACGGCGGCGTCGTCGACGTCACCGACTGGCTCGGCGAGCCGATGCTGCACGCCCTCCTGCTCGCTCCCGTCGCCCTCGCGATGCACCGCGGCGCGGACCACGACTCGGAGGACGCGCGCGACCGCCTGATGCTCGCGGCCTCGGCGTCGTGCCTCGCTTCGCTCGCCGAGACGGCGCTCTACGTCGCGACGGTGCGCGCGCGGCGCGGCTCCTACGACGGCATGGCGGCGGTGGCCCTCGGCCCCACGCTCCTGGGGCTGCTGACCCTGTCGAGCGTGGCGGCGCTCGGCGTGCTCGTCCGCAGCGCGCGGTGGATGCGGCGCTGGCGGCAGGTGCTCGCGTCGGGCGACTTCGTCATCGTCCCGCTCGCGAGCTCGCCCGCCCCGGCGCCCGGGCGCCCGTGGATGCGGCTCCTCGGCGTCGAGAACGACGGCATCCTCCTGCGCCGCACCGCCCGCGAGGCCAGCGCCTACCGCGCGGGCGACGTCGAGCAGGCCCTCTCGCGGGTTCCGCTGGACCCCGCGCGCGTGCTGACGGCGCTGCGGCTGCGCATCGCCGCGTCGCTCGCGCTGCTGGCGTCGTCGGCGCTGCTCGCGGTCACGAAGCTCTCGGCGCTGCGCTGGTGACGCCCGGATGCCCCTCCCCTGCGACCCGCGGTCGGAGGACGACGCGCTACAGCGCCCGCGTGAAGAAGCGGATCGCAGGGTCGCGCAGCGCGTCGACCGGGAGGACGTGGCAGGCCGACGGGGGCGACTCGGCGCGCATCTCGGCGAAGTGCTGCGCGAGCAGGGCGCGGACGTCGTCGTGGTCGAGTTCGCCTTCGGTGATCGTCCAGTCCATCGGTCCCTCCGCTTCGGAGCGCTCGAGGCCCCGCCCCCGGTGGGCGCGCTTGGCACGCCGGGGAGGCGGGTGATAGCGTGCGCCGCACCTCGAAGGGGAGTTCACCCCCTTAGGCGGGCGATCGGACTGCGTAAACATCGGTGAGTGGCGGTAATCCAGAGGTGGCGGCGGTTCTGGGGGCCATGCTGTTTCTCGCGCTGGGGGCGGTGCTGGTGACCATCGAGTCGTCGCTGGTGGCCCTCCCCGACGCGCGGATGCGGGCCCTGCGCGACGAGCTCGGCTCCAAGGGCAAGCGGCTGGAGACCTACCTCGCCGACCCGATGCGGGTGCTCTCGCGGCTGCTGGCGGGCCGGGTGATCTGCCCCATCCTCGCGACGGCGCTCATCGTCGCGGTGGCGATGCAGGACCAGCCGCCGTGGTGGGAGATCGTGCTGCGGGTGCTGGCCGTGGCGACGGTGTACGGGCTCTTGACGGAGGCCGCGGTGGCCATCGGGCGGCACCGGGCGCGGCAGATCGCGCCGCAGGCCCTCGGGTGGGTGCGGCCCATCGGGTGGGTGCTGGCGCCCTTCGCGTTCCCGATGGCGCTGGTGGGCAAGGCGATGCGGCGCTGGCTGGCCGAGCGCAGCCAGGAGCACGTCGGGGAGATGACCGAGAAGGAGGTCGAGTACGTGGTCGAGGCCGCCGAGCAGGCGGGCGCCGTCGACGCGGTGAGCAGCGAGATGCTCCAGAACGTCATCGACCTGAAGGAGCTCACCGCGCGGGAGATCATGGTGCCGCGCACGCAGGTGGTGGCGCTCGACATCCACACGGACTTCGACAAGGCCGTCGAGCGCATGAGCGACGAGGGCCACTCGCGGGTGCCCCTCTACGACGGGCAGATCGACAACGTCGTGGGCGTGCTGGTCACCAAGGACCTCTTCCGCGTCGCCACGCAGGCGCCCGGCAAGGGGGGCGAGCGCTCGCTGGAGGCGCTCTCGCGCAAGCCGGTGATCATGGTGTCGGACACGCAGCCGGTGACCTCGGTGCTGCGCGAGCTGCAGCTGAAGCGCATGCACCTGGCGATGGTGGTCGACGAGTTCGGGGCCATCCTCGGGCTGGTGACCCTCGAAGACATCCTGGAAGAGCTGGTCGGCGACATCCGCGACGAGCACGACGAGCAGGTGGACACCGACCTGGTCGAGATCGCCCCGGGGCGCTACCTGGTGAGCGCGGGCATGGCCGTCACCGAGCTGTCCGAGCGGCTCTCGGTGCGCTTCCCGGAGGACGGTGACTACACCACCCTGGGGGGATTCCTGTCGGCGCGCGCGGGCAAGGTGCCGTCCGTGGGCACGGTGGTGCTCTGGGACTCGCTGCGCTTCGTGGTGCGCGAGGGGGACAAGCGCCGGGCGACGAAGGTGGAGGTCGTGCGCGACCCGCAGCGGGCCAGCCAGCGGGCGCCCGCCGGGGACGACGACGACGACTGAGCGCGCCGCGGCGGTGGTAGCGCTGGCGCCGGGGGCGCCGCGGACGTAAAGGGTTGCGTGATGACGTCGACCCCCTCGGACCGGACCTGGAAGATGGAGGGCGTGCGCGGCCCGATGGCGTTCCTCGCGGACGTGCACGGCAACCTGGCGGCGCTCGACGCCGTGCTCGCGGCCCTCAAGGACGAGCGCGTGGAGAGCATCTTCGTCGCCGGCGACCTGCTGCTGCCGGGCGACGACGCGCTGGCCGTCTGGATGCGGCTGATGGAGGTCCACGCGCGCTGCGTGCGCGGCACCACCGACCGGGCGCTGGCGCTGATGGAGCCCGCGCGGCTTCAGCCGAAGTCCGACGAGGAGCGCGCGGCGGCGCGGCGCTTCACCGAGACGCGCGAGGCCCTCGGCGAGCTCATCCTCGCGAAGCTACGGCGGCTCCCGGAGGCCCTGCGGCTGGAGATGCCCGACGGCCGCGAGTGGGTGGTGGTGCACGGCTCGCCCATGGACCCCGACGAGGCCATCACCCCCGACCTCGACGACGAGGAGGTGGGCGCGCTCATCGGCGACGACCCCGCGGACGTGATCATCTGCGGCAGCGGCCACGTGCCCTTCGTGCGCACCCTGGAGGAGGTGACCATCGTCGCGGTGGGCAGCGTCGGCGCTGCGCCCGAGGGCCGCACGGCGCACTACACCCTGATGATGCCGACGGCGCAGGGCCCGCGCATCGACCAGCGGTGGGTCACGTACTGAGAGCGGGCGTGCTAGGAGCGCGGGCGATGGCGATCCAGTGGTACCCGGGGCACATGACGAAGGCGCGGCGCCTGCTGGGCGAGATGATGCCCTCGCAGGACGTCGTCATCGAGGTGCTCGACGCCCGGATGCCGGCCGCGAGCGCCAACCCCGTGGTGGCCGAGCTGCGGCGCACGAAGCCCTGCGTGAAGGTGCTCAGCAAGAGCGACCTCGCCGACCCGGCGGTCACCGAGGCCTGGCTCGCGCACTTCCAGGGCGACCCCACGGTGCTCGCCATCGCCACGAGCCTCGGGCGCGTCGGCGAGGCCCGCTCGCGCATCCCGGCCCTCTGCGAGCGCCTCTCGCAGCGTGAGCGCGGCGCCGACAAGCCGCTGCGCGCGGTGATCGTGGGCATCCCCAACGTGGGCAAGTCGTCGCTCATCAACACGCTGATGGGGCGCGACGTGGCCGCCGTGAGCGACAAGCCCGCGGTCACCAAGGAGATCCAGCTGGTGACGCTCCCCAACGGGATGCTCCTGTCGGACAACCCGGGGCTGCTCTGGCCGAAGATCCAGGACGACGACGCCACGCTGCGGCTGGCGCTCGGCGGCGCGATCCCCGACACGGCCATCGAGTACCAGAGCGTCGGGCTCTTCGCGGCGGCGTACTTCCTCGAGCGCTACCCCGCGCTGGTGGTCGCGCGCTACAAGCTGAAGGAGGCGCCCGCCTCGGCGGGTGCGCTGCTGGAGGAGATCGGCCGCCGCCGCGGCTGCCTGCGCAGCGGCGGAACCATCGACCTCTACAAGGCCGCCGACATCCTGGTGCACGAGTTTCGCGCGGGCACCCTCGGGCGCATCAGCCTGGAGTCGCCGGGCTAGAAGGCCGTCGCGGGGGACTTGAAGGCTTGATGTGCGCTGGGGTCGCGAGCCCCCTCACCGCGCTGCCGCGCGCCCTCACCCCCGCGGGGCGCTTGGCTTTACCCAATACCATCGGGCGAGGGCGGCGTTGGCCCTTGGCGCTGCGCGAGCAGCAGGCAGACGGCGGTTTCGACCCGATCCATTCCGCGACTGAAGTTCACCAGCCCGGGCGGCCCGCCGCTGGACCGCCCGACGTAGCCGCCCAGCTCGGCGATCAGCGTCACCATGCGTCCCAGCGTCGGGGTCTCGCCGGGTTGCTCGGCGTTCTTGCGGTGCAGTCGATACAGCAGCAACGCCCCGTCGATCTCGTCGCGGCTGAACGCCACGTCCGCGGGCACATCGGGCTCTTCGCGCGATCGATGCAGCAAGCTCTGGCGGCGCACCGCCACAGACAACCCGAGCGTGATCCACCGGGCAAGCCCCTCGAACGACTTCAGCTGCGCGCGCTCCACCGCGCACGCGCCGCTCTTGGCCCCCAAGAACACCCCCTCGATCCGGAACCGACGCCCGTACGTCCGCACCACCCACACCGCCTCCTCGAACGTCCGCACCGGCGCGCTCGTCCACAGCAGCCACTCCAGCGGCTCCTGGCCCTCCGGTACCCCGACCTCTTCGCGCACCCACACCACCGTCAGCGGCACGTTCCCGGCGAGGCGGCCGCTCCGCTGCTCGCGCAACCGCACGCCCACCGAGAGCCAGCGCACCGTCAGGCACGCCGTCCGCGCGGGGCCCTTGTGGGGGTGCGGGATGTGCTGCCACATCGTCCCGTCGGGCGGCTGTCCTGCCAAGGCATCGAGCACCTTGAGTTCGGCGCGGTCGGACCGATCCAAGGTCCGCGCGGCGAGGTTGCGGTTGTGGGTCATGCGCACGGTGAAGCGCGTCCCCTCCAGGCCGCGGAGCAGGACGTGGAGGGCGTCGGCCTCGGCGTCCATCAGGTACCAGGGCCGTGCCTCGACGCCCTCGGCGCGCAGCCGCCGCTCGAAGGCGTGCTGGCACGCCGTCCAGTGGTGACTCTCCTTGTCCTCGAGCGCGCGGGCGCTGTGAGGGACCGGATCGGGCGTCATGGGTCGGGCCCAGAGGCGCAGGTCCGCGAGGCCCAGCTCGACGCCGTCGAGGGTCATGGCGACGGCCGCCATGATCTTGATGCCGAGCCCTCGGGATCGTCGCGACCCGATGGATCCGACGCCGTGGGTGCCGTCGCGGTCGGTGTGGGCGGCGCTGGAGCCGTCGATGGCGACGAGGACGAAGGGCAGGCCCTGGCAGCGCCGCGCGGTGGCGCGGCCCATGGCGTCGATCAGCCCGGTGTGAGCGCAGTGCCGGGAGGCCAGGAAGCGGTAGGTGCCCTTGCGCAGCGCTGCCCGCGGGAACGTCGCGCAGGGCGTCCCCAGCGGCCGACGGACCATCGCATCCAGCACCCGGACCGCGCGGCGATTGCGCGCCCGATGGCCGAAGTCCAGCGAAGCCAACTCTTCCTGCGCCCACTCGTCGAGAGGAGATTCCATCCCGGAGGGGAGCTCTCCGAGGGCGACCACGCCAGCCATCCCAGGTTTTGGGTAAAGCCAAGCGCGGGGCGGGGGCAAGGGCTCGGACGTGTGAAAGGTCGTGGTTGAGCGGATGCGCCCGACGACCTCCCCAGTCCTCCACCACCCCTGCGTCGTTGGAGCCCTTGCCCCCGCCCCGCGCTCATCGTTGCCCTCATCGTGTGCGAATCGCTTTCAGGCTGGGGTTCCGCGCGATGGCGCGTCACCCCAGGCAATAACAGGAGGACCGCCCCGGACGGTGTCCGGGGCTCCGAACGGGCATCGCCTGATACGCGCCGGAGGCGCCGCGTCTACGTCCGGGGATGCCCCTCCGTTC
>JAUSAZ010000088.1 GCA_030652255.1 Myxococcales bacterium
GGCGGGCACACTCGAAGTGATGTTCCTGTTCGAAAGCCCCCGCGACTGCGGGGGCGCCCTCGTGCGATAGCCTGGGGTGAGCGCCAACGCGCGAACCCCAGCGTCAAACGGGCGGCGTGTCCCACCAACGGGCGGCCGCCAAAGCGGCAAGATTGGTATCAAATGAGTATCAGACCTCCGGCGGCGTGATGGCCTCGCGGTCGATCATCCCGCGCAGCGTGTGGCGGTCGATGGCCTTGGCGAGCGCCTCCTGCGGCGTGACCGTGCCGGACTGTACCAGCTGGAGCAGCGCGTCGTTCATGGTCTGGTTGCCCGCCTGCCGCTGCGTCTGCATCACCGAGGTGAGCTGGTAGGTCTTGCCCTCGCGGATGAGGTTGGCCACGGCGTGCGAGGAGACCAGCACCTCCAGCGCCGCCACGCGCCCGCCGCCCACGCGCTTGCAGAGCGTCTGCGCGATGACCCCGCGGAGGGACACCGCCAGCATCGCCCGGATCTGCGCCTGCCGGTCGCTGGGAAACTGGTCGATGATCCGGTCGACGGTGCTGATCGCCGTGTTGGTGTGCAGCGTGCCGAACACCAGGTGGCCCGTCTCCGCGGTCTCGATGGCGATGGAGGTGGTCTCCAGGTCGCGCAGCTCGCCCACGAGCACGATGTCCGGGTCTTCGCGGAGGGCGGCGCGCAGCGCGGCGGCGAAGCTGCGGGTGTCGGCGTACACCTCGCGCTGGTTGACCAGGCAGCTGCGCGACTCGTGCACGAACTCCACCGGGTCTTCGATGGTGATGATGTGGTCGGGGCGCGAGTCGTTGATGAGGTCGATCATCGCCGCGAGCGTGGTCGACTTGCCCGAGCCGGTGGGGCCGGTGACCAGCACCAGGCCCTTCGGCAGGCTGCACAGGTCGCGCACCGCCGGCGGGAGCCCCAGCTCGTCGGCCGTCAGGATGCGCGACGGCACCACCCGCAGCACCCCGCTCACCCCGCGGCGGTCGCGGAACATGTTCACCCGGAAGCGCGCCACCCCGGGGATCTCGTACGCGAAGTCCGCGTCGCGGGTCTCGGCGAAGCGGTCCTGCGCCTCGGAGGGGGCGATCTCCAGCAGCAGCGAGCGGATGGTGTCGCCGGTGATCGCCGAGACGTCGGCGCCCGGCAGCACCCGCATGTCGCCGTCGACGCGCACCCGCGGCTGCATCCCCGCCGTGAGGTGCAGGTCCGACGCGTTGAGCCCCAGCAGCGAGCGCAGCAGCGGGTCGATGCGGGCCTCGCGGCAGCGCACCGACGCCGCCGCCGTCACGGGAGGCGGCGCGATGGAGACCGGCGGCGGGGGCGCGATGGTCGCGGGCGCGAGCTCCGGCGGCGGCGGGGGGGTGACCACCGACGGGTGCTCGCGCAGCACCACCTCCAGCTGCTCGCAGCGGCGCTGGAAGCGCGCCACGATGGGCCCGCCGAGGGCGTCGAAGTCGAAGCACGCCTCGCCGTCGGCCGTGAGCCCCGCGGTGAGCCCCGGCGGCGCGAACTCCACCGCGATGGCCAGGATCTGGTCGGAGCGCACCGGCTGCGCGAGCACCACGCGCACCTGGTCGCCGTGCCGCACGCGCACCGGCTCGCCGGTGGCGAAGATGAGCTCGTCGGCCTCCTCGCGGCGCATGGCGGCGATGAACCGGTCGATGTGTCGCACCATCAGCGCCTCTCCGAGAGGGGTGTGATCGACGCGACCTGCGCGGCGCTCACGAGGTAGATCCAGTCGTCGGTGTGCAGCGGGAAGAAGGCCGCCGCGCGCTCGAGGTAGTCCCCGAGCCGGCGGGTCATCGCCGGGAGCGCGTAGCGCAGCGTCCCTTCGATGGCGTCGCCGTGCGCGAGCTCGACCACCACCCGCGCCACCGCGCTGGTGACGTCGTCCTCGGCCTCGGGGTCGAGCTCGTCGAGGGCCGCGAGCAGGTCGAGCCGCACCCACGCGAGGTGCCGCGGCGCCAGGAACACCACCGCGTCCCCGCCCGTGCGCACCGGCACGAAGGCCCGCCCGGAGAGCACATCGAGCAGGCGCTCGCCCCGCCCCGCGGCGTCGAGCGGGCGCAGGAAGAGCTCGCCGCGCGCCACGACCCCGCGCGCCGTGCAGTACTCCACGAGCACCGTCTCCTTGATGGTGACCACATCCCGATCGCTCATCGCGCGGCATTGTGCGCAGGCCATCCAGGGTCCCGGCAATGCCGAGCTCGCGTATCCCTTCCGCCCCGCGCCGACCCGGGAAATGCCGCAGGGTGCGCGGCGCTACCCCGGCGTATGCTCCGCGCCCCAGTGCCCACCCTGCCGCCCCGCCTGCGCGCGCTTGCCACCGCCGCGACCCCGTGCATCGCCCCCGCCATCCTGAGCCTCTCCGCGCTCGCCCTGCTCGCCGCGACGCTCTCCACCCTCGGCTCGCACTTCCTCCGCTCGCCGCTGGCGCGCGACCCGGCGCAGTTCCAGTTCATCGCGTGGGCCATCTCCCGGGGCGCGGTCGACTACCGCGACCTCAGCGACATGAACGCCCCGCTCTCGCACGCCATCCACTGGCTCTTCATGCACCTCGGCGGCCTCGACGACGGGCGCTTCCGCCGCCTCGAGCTCGGCGCCCTGCTCGCTTCCACCGCCCTCGCCGCCGCCCTGCTCCCCCGCCGCGCGTCCGCCCTGCGCCCCGTCGTCGCGCTCTGCGCCGCCGCCGCCCTCGCGTCCGAGTACCTCCGGCTCTTCCCGTGGCACCTCTCGCAGCGCGACGGGATGGCCCTGTGGTTCGCGCTCCCGGCCACCGCCCTCGGGGCGCTCGCCCTCGACGACGCCCCCGCCGCACGCCGCCGCGGCGCCCTGCTCGCGGCCGGCGCGCTCGTCGGCCTGGCCACCACCCTCAAGCCCTTCTTCGGCCTCCTGGGCGTGCCCCTCATGGTCGGCGCCCTAGCCGTACTCCCGACGGGCCAGCGCGCGCGCGCCGCGCTCCACCTCCTCCTGGGCGGCCTCGTCGGGACCCTCCCCGCCCTCGCGTTCACCCTCGCCTTTGGCAGCCTGCGCGACTACCTCCGCCTGGGCTTCGTCGAGGGGCCGCTCTTCTATCAAGGCGTCTACGACCGCACGCTGCGGGAGATCCTCCTCGACCCCGCGGAGCCCTTCCACTGGCTGCGCGCGGGCGTCGCGTCGACGGTGCTGGGCCTCGCGCTGCTGGGTCTCGGAGCCCTCCCCCGGCGCGACCTCCCGCTCATCCTCGCGCCCGCCGCGACGGTGCTCATCGTGCTGCTCCAGCACAAGGGCTTCGTCTACCACGTGATCCCCTCCATCGGCGCCACGGTGCTGCTCTGGGCGCACCTGCTGGTGACGGCGGCCGAGCGCGCCCCCCGGCGGGCGCTCCCCGCGCTCGGGGTGGGCCTCGCGGGCGCGTCGCTCGCGCTCTGGTCGGCGAGCCTGCTGCCGACGAGCGCGCTGCTGCTGCCCACCTGCCTGGAGTACGAGCGCATCGCCGACGGCCGCCTGGAGTCGCTGCCGCCGGGGCCGGGGCTCGGCATCCCCGACTACTTCCCGCGCGAGCTGCGCCTCGGGGCCGACTGGCTGCGCGCCCGCACACCCCCCGACGCCCGGGTGTACGTCTACGGCCACGACGCCGCGGTGCTGCTCTACGCCCGCCGCCGCCCGGCCGTCGCGACGCTGAGCAACGCGGGCATCGACCTCGCGGGGCTGCTGGTGTCGCCGCGGCGCGAGGGGCTGCCGGCGGCGCGGGTGCGGGCCCTGGAGGCCGTGCAGCGGAGCACCATCGCCGCCGACCTCGGGCGGCTCCAGCGCGACGGCGCGGCGGCCTGCGTGTTCATCGACCGCTCGCCGTGGATGACCGAGCCCACGGCGCTGGCCGACCTGGAGCGCCACGCGCCCGCGCTCGCGCAGTGGGTGCTGGCGAACTACACCGAGGCGCAGAGCTTCGGGCCGGTGCACGTGTGGCTGCCGCGGGGACGGTGAACGGCTTGACACCCTGACCCCGGGTCCACAGACCGAGCGTTTGGACCTCCGAGGTCAACGCCCATGAGTGAGCCCGTGCAACTCCCCTGTGACTTCGACAGCGTGATGTCCCCGGCGCAGCAGGTCCGGTGGGTGGCCGAGGTCGACTGGCGCGACCGCGACGGCCTCCGGGTCGACGACCCCGACCTGCGGGGGCGCTACGCGCCGCGGGCCGAGCAGCTGCGGGCGATGGTCGTCTGGGCCGACGTGGCGGCGGTGCTACAGCGCTACGTTCGCTGGGCCATCCCGGCGCCGCGGCGCAGCGAGCGGGCGTTCTGGGCCTGCGCCTGCCTGCCCGAGTCCGACGAGGCGCTGGTGCTCGCCCGGGTCGACGTGGGCCCCGCGGACGTGTGCACCGTCACCGCCGACGACGAGCTCACCTTCTCGTTCCGGCTCGGGCTCGACCCGCTCGACCTGCCGCGCTTCGCCACGCGCGCGGGCCTCTCCGTGGCCGACCTGCGCTCCCGCCCCTCCGGGGACATCGAGGTGGTGCTCAGCGCCGTCGGCGCCGCCGCCGCGCTCGGCCTCTTCGACGACGAGGTGATCGTGCGCGGGATGCGCCGCTTCAACCTCGACCTGGCCCGCCGCGGGCCCTGCGACACCGCCGACCGGCACAGCCTCACCCTGGCCGATGTGCTGCTCGCGGAGTCCGACGCGCCTCCCGCGCCCGCCCCCGACGACGACGCGTACCGCGAGCCCTCCATCCCCGGCACCCCCGACGCGCCGGGCATCGACGACGCGCTCGCCGAGGTCGACCGCCTCCTGGCCGCTGGCAACTTCGACGACGCGCGCGAGGCCCTCACGGCCGCGCTCATCCACCGCGGCGCGCAGGCCGTGAACGACGTCGACCTCGCCGACGGGGTCTCGCGCGAAGACCTCGCGGCGTACGCGCTCCGCGAGGTCGCTGACGCCATCGCCGACGACGACCCGGCCGTGCTCGCCTGGGTGCCGCGGGCGAAGCTCCTCCGCGCCGAGTCCGCGGGTGCCGTGGTCAACGACCTGCTCGTGCTGGCCGGGCGCTTCCACCGCCGGGGTGGTAGGCCCGCGCGGGGCATCGAGTTCGTCGCCCGCGCCCTCGGTCAGCTCGAGGAGCGCCACGCCAGCATCACGCTCCTCCTGGTCGAGCTGGGGCGTTGCTACACCGCCCTCGGCGACCTCGACGCCGCGCGGGTGCACCTCGGCGTCGCGCTGCGCCACGCCAGCGCCGAGGGCGCGCACTCGACCCGCCTCGCGGTCCGCGGCGCCCTGGCCGAGCGCCACCTCCGGGCGGGCGACCCTGCCGCCGCGCGCGAAGACCTCCTCTCCGCCCTCGCCTTCGCCCGCGAGCACCAGCACCTCGCCGTGTGCCTGCACCTCCTCGCGCCGCTGGCCTGGTGCGAGGAGCGCCTGGGCTTCACCGACGAGGCCGTGTCGCGCTACGCCGAGGCCCTGGCGCTGCTCGACGGGTCGGCGCCGCCGGGGCTCCTGCGCGGGGTGCTCGCGGGGCTGGTGCGCTGCCACGACCGCCGCGGCGACACCGCCACCGCGGACGCCTACCTCCGCCGCGCCGAGGCCATGACCGAGCGCGCCTGGCCCGACGAGGGGCGGTGGCCCTGCGAGTCGCTCCTCGACGCGTGCCTTGTCGCGCGCACGCCGCCGTCCCACGATCTCCCATCGGAATGAGCCACCACCCCGACGACCTCGTCCGCCTGCTCGACGGGCGGCGTGTGTGCGTGCTCACCGGCGCGGGCATCTCCACCGACTCGGGCATCCCCGACTACCGCGGCCCGCTCACCCGCGCGAAGGCGCGCAACCCGATCCAGCACCGCGCCTTCCTGACCGACCCGGCGACGCGGGCCCGCTACTGGGCGCGCAGCGCGCTGGGGTGGCCCCGCTTCCGGGGCTTCGAGCCCAACCCGGCGCACCACGCCTTCACGGCCCTGGAGCGCGCCGGCCGGCTCACGGGCGTGCTCACGCAGAACGTCGACCGCCTCCACCGCAAGGCCGGCAGCCGCGACGTCATCGAGCTGCACGGCGCGCTGCACGAGGCCCGCTGCCTCGGGTGCGGGGCCCTCGAAGACCGCGACGCGCTCCAGGCGCGGCTGCTGGCGCTCAACCCCGGGGCCGACCAGCGGGCGCACTCGCTCGCCCCCGACGGGGATGCGGACCTCGACCCGGCGGCGGTGGCGGGCTTCGTGGTGCCGGCGTGCGAGGCGTGCGGCGGGGTGTTGAAGCCCGACGTGGTGTTCTTCGGAGACAACGTGCCAAAGCCGCGGGTGGAGGAGGCCTTCGCGCGCCTCGACGCGGCCGACGCGCTGCTGGTGGCGGGCTCGTCGCTGATGGTGTTCTCGGGCTACCGCTTCGTGCTGCGGGCCGCAGCGCGGGGCATCCCGGTGGCCATCGTGAACCTGGGCGAGAGCCGCGGCGACGGGCACGCGACGGTGCGGGTCGACGCGCCCGCGGGCGAGGTGCTGCCGCGCCTGGCGGCGGCGCTGGGGTAGGGCGCTGCGGAGAGGGAGGCTCCGGGTGTATGAGTTGACGCCGATGAGCTGGGCACACGAACTCTCGGCAACGCAGGCGGCGCTGGTCTCGGCGGCGCTGCGCCACCTCGACGACGCCCGAACGCTGCTGGCCGCCTCGCCGGTGCAGGCGGCCTATCTCGCGGGGTACGGCCCGGAGTGCGCTCGCAAGGCGGCGCTCGCGCGCTGGCCGGACCGCGACGAGGGCGTGCGCAACCGCGCCATCGGCCACCGCTTCGATCAGCCCTCGGAGACGGCGTTGCAATGGTTCTGCGACCTCGACCCGCTCGCGTCGCGCTACACGCTGCTCGACTGGAGGGCATCGGAGCCGGTGCTCAACGAGTGGCGCGAAGACATCCGCTACGGTCGCAGCGACAGCGTCACCGTGCGCAAGGCGAGGCGGCTGCTCGACGCCGCCGAGCGCCTGACGACGGCGACGGTCGCGCAGCTCTGGGCTGACGGCCGGATCGATTCGCTGGGATCGCTCGTGGAGGTGAAGGCGTGACCTTCGACGAGGTGCTCCCCGCGGTGGTTCGCGCGTTGGAGTCCTGGGACGACTGCCCGTCGGGGCTGAAGGTCGCGGTGGTTCGCGACCTGCGGGGCAGGATCCGGCTCGCGGTCGAGCTCGATAGCGACGACAAGGCCGTGCTCGTCGCGCTGACCGCGCGTGTCCGGCGGGAGGTCGGCCCGTGGTTCACCGAGGAGACCCTGTGCACCCGCACCGGGAAGGTGCCGCTGCGAGGCGTCGCGCAGCGCATCCTCGACCTCGCGCCGGAGTGGCCTTCGGCGAAGTGGCGTGACGCGCTGGGCGTCGAGCGGAGCGCCACGCCCGGACGATGGCGGCTGTTGGAGCGGCGCATGGGGAAGCTCCCGTGGCTCGAAGGGGAGGTCGCGCCGCCGTGGCCCGCGGAGCCGGGCGCCCCGACGGTGGTGGCGTTCTATTCGTTCAAGGGCGGCGTCGGGCGCACGACGACGCTGGCGTCCTGCGCGATCCAGGCAGCGCGCCGCGGCGAGCGCGTGGCCGTCATCGATCTGGACCTCGAGGCGCCGGGCGTCGGATCGCTGTTTGGCGTCAACGCCGACCTCGGCGTGCTCGACGTCCTCGTCGAACACCTCGCGACCGGCGCGGTCGACGTGGGCTCCGTGCGACGCGGCGCCGTCGGGCTCCCGGAGAACCTCGGCGATCTCATCGACGTGTTCCCCGCCGGGCGGCTGGACGGGAGGTACCTGGAGAAGCTGTCGCGGCTCGACTTCTCGGGCGCCGCGACGGGGACCGAGGCGCCTCAGATCCCGGTGCGCGAGGCGCTGCTCGCGATGCTCCAGCGCGTGCGGGAGACCGTCGCACCGAAGTGGATCTTCCTCGACGCGCGGGCGGGGCTGCACGACCTCGCGGGCCTCTCGCTGCACGGCCTGGCGCACCTCGACGTGTTGTTCAGCCGGGCCAACGCGCAGGGCCTCGCGGGGCTCGACGTGGTGCTCGGCGCCCTCTCCCGTCGGCGGCGCGACGCGGCGTCCCGGATGGTGCTGGTGCACGCGATGGCGCCGGTGTCTGTCGACGAGGCGAAGGCCGAGCGGTCGCGGATGCAGGGGGAGACGCACGGGATGTTCGTGCGGCACGGGCTCTTCCCGGCGTCGAAGGTGCCCGAGCTGGCCGCGGAGGACGGGGACCACCGGCCGTGGACGGTGCAGCGCGTCGAGGCGATCGAGCGCAACGACCGGCTCGACGTGATCGTGCGCGACCTCGAGGGGGAGAACTTCAAGCGGGTCTGGGAGCAGGTGGTGCTGCTGGCCGAGAGCGGGCAGGAGGATGCGGGGTCATGAGCGACGCGCCCGACCGCGCGCGGCTGCTCGACGCGATGGCGGCCATCGGGATGGCGGACCCGGGGGACCCGAAGACCTTCCTGATGCCCAAGGCGGCGAAGCGCATCCTCGACCCGTCGGTGGTGGTGGTGCTCGGCGCACGGGGGAGCGGGAAGAGCTCACTGGCGGCGTTCTTGACTGAACACCACATGGATCCTGCCAAGGCACGCGCCAACGCCCTCGCGCATGGCATGCAGTTCTCGTTCTGCTTCGATGCCTTCTCGCAACGAAGCACCCGCCACACCGACGCGAACATCCTCGACCCGTTCGTTCGAGGCGTCGATGACGAAACGCTACGCGACTTCTGGCTGGGTTGGCTCGTATTTCAGCTAAACGCCGAGCTGCATCACTTGTCAGGTGACGCTGTCTGGTCCTCAAGCGACCTGACTCCACTCTATGACACCATCACCAAGATGCGTCAGAACCCATCAGCGATGGGTCGCATGAGCACGGTCACGCGCGCGAAGATGGTCTCGAATCTTGATGAGGCAGAGCAGGGATTCGCGACGGCGGCTGCGAAGATTGGTGCTGACGACGTCGCTGTCACCGCCGTGTACGATGACCTCGACATGGTGGGCGCCTTCGAGCCGTCGGTTCGGCTGCGCTTCATCCGCGCCCTCCTGGGGCTCTGGACGAGCTTCTCGACCCGCTATCGCCACATCCGCGCCAAGATCTTCCTCCCCGCCGACCTCTTCGACCTGCGCCTCTTCGACACGCTCGATGTGAGCAAGCTCATGGGGCGCGCCGAGCGCCTCGAATGGGACGTCCCTTCGCTGTATCGCCTCGTCCTGCGTCAGCTCGGGGCGCAGGGCGACGACGTGCGGGGGTGGCTGGAGTCCTTCGGGGTGACCTTCCGCGAGCAGGGGACCAACGGGTGGATCCCGGACGAGCCGAGCGACGAGGCGACGAAGCGCTGGCTCACCGAGACGCTCCGGTCCGTGGTCGCCGTCAACGGCACGCGCAGCACCGTCCAGCAGTGGATTCCCAATCGTCTCCGCGACGGCCGCGACCGGGTGGCGCCCCGCTCCATGCTGGGCTTCTTCCGCGAGTCCGCGCGGCTCGCCCAGGGCCGGGCGCCGCGCGCCCACTGGAACCACCTGCTCGCCGTGGACGACGCGGTGAGCGCGCTCGACGTGGTCGGCTCGCGGCGCGTCGAGGAGGTGCGCGAGGTCTACGAGTGGGTCGACCGGCTGCTCGCGTTGAAGGGTCGCGCGCTCCCGATGGCGCGAACCGACATCGAGGCCCTGCTCGAACACGACACGCTCGACGCGCCGAAGCCCACGCCCCCGCGTGACGGCCGCACGGTCACCACCGAGCTCATCCGCATGGGGATGCTCCGCGAGCTCGGCACGGGCGAGCGCCTCGACGTGCCCGACCTCTTCGTGCGGCACTTCGGCGTGCTGCGCCGCGATGCGACGGAGTGATCGAGCGCCTCACCCCACCCGGCTGGCCCCGCGCAGCCACGGCAGCGCGCGCACCGGCTCGGCCGCGATGGCGCTCAGCACACCGCCCACGAAGGCGCCCATCACGCCCACGGAGGCCATGTCGCTGCCCGACAGCAGCAGGTCGCGCACGGGGGTCCGCGGGCGCAGGTAGGGGTTGCGGTAGCGCTCGGGCGTCGGCTCGATGCCGTAGATCGCCCCGGCCGGCGCGCGGGTGAAGTGCTCCGTCGACAACGGCGTCGACAGCTCCGCGAAGGCCAGCATCGGCGCCAGCGCGGGCATGTGCTCGAGAAACTGCGCCCGCAGCCGCTCGGTGAGGTCGCGCTTCAGGGCGTCGTAGTCCTCGCCGCGGCGCTTCCATCGCTCGTCCGCCCACTGCTTGAAGAAGTCGTAGGGAACGAAGGTCACCACCTCGCCGGTGTGCAGCACGTCGGGGCCGGGGTCGTGCGTCGGGTCCTTCAAGGAAGGAAACGACGTGTACAGGCACGGCGCCCGCGATGTGGGATCGGCCACGTCCCACTCCGGCCGCTCCGTCGACCAGGTCTCATAGAACCACTTGTTGGCCGGTGACGCGCCCGCCTTGGTGATGTCTCCCTTGAAGCCGAGATACAAACACACGTGGCACGGCGAGGGCTTCAACCCCGCGATCGAGCGCGCCCACGGCTGCGCCCGCTCGGCCTCGGGCAGCAGCTTCGTCACCGTGGTGAGCGCCCCGGCGGCGCTGATCACCCGCCGCGCGCGGATGACCTCTCCGTCCTTCAAGCGAACCCCCACGGCGCGGTTGTCTTCAATCAAGATCTCTTCCACCGCGGCGTTGATGCGGGTGAACCCGCCGCCCGCGGCCACCGTGGCGAGCAGCGCCTCGGCGATGCGCCCGGAGCCCCCCACGGGGTAGAACCCGCCATGCAGGAAGTGCCTCGCCACCAGGGCGTGGATGGCGAACGAGCTCCGCTCGGGCGGCACTCCGTAATAGCCCCACTGGGCTGTGAGCACGCTCTTCAGGCGATCGTCGCGGGTGAGGCCGTCGAGCACGTCGCGGGTGCGGGTGAGCAGCAGCCGCGTGGCGTCGGGCGCGATCACCCCGTCGGTGACGCCCGCCCACCCCGGAGGCAGCAGGCGCGAGAGGTAGTACCTGCGCATGCCGCCGGACACCTCGCGCACGGTGCGGAGGTACTTCGCGATGCCGTCGGCCTCCGCGGGGAAGGCCTCGAGGAGGTTGTCCTCGAAGCGTTGTCTGTTGTCCGGGAAGTCGATGCGCAGGTCGGGGAAGTAGAACTCATCGTACACGCCGCCGAGCGAGCTCCATTGGAGCTGGTCGCGGGTGAGGGCGCGCAGCACGCGGCCGGTGACGGCGTGGGCGTCGACCTCGCCGACGGCGTGCACCCCGACGTCCCAGCTCCATCGCTTGCGCTTGAAGGTGTGGGTGAACCCGCCGGGCACGTAGTGCTGCTCCAGCACCAGCACCCGGCGGCCGAGGCGCGAGAGCATCGCCGCGGTGGTCATTCCCCCCATGCCCGACCCGATGACCACGGCGTCCCAGGGTCCATCGGGGGCCTTCGTGTCGTAGTGGCGCTCGCGCTTCGGGGGAGTGAGGCTCATCGGCCGGGGACTCTATCCCAGCGCGGCCTCGATGCGGGCCATGACCTCCGGGGTGAGCTTCGGCACCACGTCGAGGGCCTTGAGGTTCTCGCTCACCTGCGACGCGCGGCTGGCGCCGGTGATCACCGTGGTGACGTGGGGGTTCTTCACGCACCACGCGATGGCCAGCTGCGCGAGGGTGCAGCCCACGGACTCGGCCACGGCCATCAGCGCGCGCACCTTGGCGGCGTGCCCCGGGTTCACGAGGTCCTTCTGGAGCCACTCGTAGCCCTTGAGGGCACCGCGCGACCCTTCGGGGATTCCGTCGAGGTACTTGCCCGTGAGCAGCCCGGAGGCCAGCGGCGACCACGTGGTGGTGCCCATCCCGAGGTCGCGATACAGGGGCGCGTATTCGCTCTCCACCCGCTCGCGGTGCAGCAGGTGGTACTGCGGCTGCTCGACCACCGGGCGGTGCAGGCGCCACTGGTCGGCGAAGTCCCACGCGGCGCGAAACTCCGCGGCGCTCCACTCGCTGGTGCCCCAGTAGTGGGTCTGTCCCCGGGCCACGAGGTCGTGCATCGCGAGCACGGTCTCCTCGACGGGTGTCTCGGGGTCGGGCCGGTGGCAGAACACGATGTCGACGTGGTCGAGCCCGAAGCGCTCCAGCGAGGCGCCCATGGCCTCCAGCAGGTACTTCCGGTTGAGGGTGTTCTGCTCGTTGGGGCCCTTGTTGAGCCCCCAGAAGAACTTCGTCGACACCACGTACGACCCGCGCCGCCAGCCCAGCTTGCGGAGCGACTGGCCCATCACCCGCTCGGACTCGCCGCGGGCGTACACCTCGGCGTTGTCGAAGAAGTTCACGCCGGCCTCGCGGGCGACCTTCATGCAGTCGGTCGCGAGGTCTTCGTCGAGCTGGTTGGAGAAGGTCACCCACGACCCGAAGGACAGGGTGGAGAGCTTGAGGCCGCTGCGGCCCATGCGTCGGTATTCCATCGTGGGCGCGACTCTAAACCACGTCCGGCGCTGCTGCCGACTGTGTACCCTCCCGTCGCATGGCCACCCCCCGGAGACCCCTCGCGCTCGCGCTCGCCCTCGCGCTGCCCGCCGTCGCCGCGGCGCACCAGCCCCCGCCGCGCTATCCCCGGCTGCGCCCGACGGTCGAGGTCTCGTCCTGGGTGGGCCTCGGCGGTGGGGCCCTGGTGGTCGGCGACGCGAGCCGCTCGGTCTTCGACCTGCGCCTCGGAGGCGACGCGACCTTCGACGTGGGCAGCGACGGGGACCTCCGCGTGGGCCCCTTCGTCGAGGCCACGACGTCGACCTTCGCGACCGTGCAGGCGGTGGCCGGGGCGGAGCTGTTCCTCGGCGCCGCGCCGCGGCCCCTGCGGATGTTCCACTTCCCGGGCGAAGGGGTGTTCAGCGCGCGGGCCGGCCTCGGCTGGGCGTGGCGCGAGCACGACGTCGCGAGCGCGCGCTCGTCCCCGCTCGCCGCGCTGACGCTCACCTATGGCTACCGCGCGCCCTTCAGCCTGCGCGAGCCCGGCGACGAGACGGGACCGGAGCCCGACTCGCGATCCACCGCGCGCTACATGATCGGCGCGCGACTGTGGGTCGGCGCGACGGTCGACCTCACCGGCGCCCCGGCGTGGCAGCTCACCGGCGGAATCGAGTTCGAGCCCGCGGGCGCGCTGCGATACCTGTTGGGATTGTATTGAGCACCACCCGCTTGACCATTAGCGACAACCCGGTTATTCCCCCCGGTCAGGTACGTCATGTCCACTCATCCCACCATCCTCGCCTGCCCGGTGTCGGGTCGCTCTGAGGTCGGTCGTCGCGCCTGCGACTGGCCGATCCTGGGGTTGATCCTGACGTATCGGTCGCGCGGAGCGGGCTGAGTCGCCGTCACGAGACGTCCTCTTCTACAGCCGTTCCGCTGACCAGGTACCGGGGTCGCGTGCCACGCGCGTGACCTCACCCGCGCTGCTGCGCGCCCCTCTCCATGAATGGAGAGGGGCTGTTCTCGCCTGACGGTTCGTCGCGAAACGCAACCGTTCGACGGAGCCCCTCTCCATTCATGGAGAGGGGTGCGCGGCAGCGCGGGTGAGGTCACGCGAGCGTCGACGCGGCCATCATTCCATCAACCATCAATGAAGGCATCGACTCCAATGGAGTCGACGCCAGGGGATACTCTCATGCCTCGCGACATCACCCTCGACCGCGTCCGCAACATCGGCGTCATGGCCCACATCGACGCGGGCAAGACCACCATCACCGAGCGCGTGCTCCTCTTCACGGGGCGCATCCACCGCGCGGGCGAGGTGCACCACGGCACCGCCGCCATGGACTTCTCCCCCGAGGAGCAGGCCATGGGCATCACCATCAACGCCGCCGCCACGACCACCCACTGGGCCGTGCGCGACGGCGCTCAGGCGGGCCAGCGGCACCAGATCAACGTCATCGACACCCCCGGGCACGTCGACTTCACCATGGAGGTCGAGCGCTCGCTGCGGGTGCTCGACGGCGCCGTGGCGGTCGTCGACGCCGCCCGCGGAGTCGAGCCCCAGACCGAGACCGTCTGGCGACAGGCCGACCGCTACGGCGTGGCCCGCATCGCGTTCGTCAACAAGGTCGACAAGCCCGGCGCCGACCTCGCGATGTGCCTCGACTCCATGCGCCGCCGGCTCGGCGCGCGCCCCGTGGCCGTGCAGCTCCCGCTCGACGCGGGGCTCATCGACCTCGTCCGCGACCGCGCCGTCACCTACGACGACGAGAGCGGGCGCACCTTCACCGTGTCCGAGGTCCCGGCGTCGCACCGCGAGGCCGCCACCCGGGCGCGAGAGCAGCTCATCGAGGCCTGCGCCGAGTGCGACCCGTCCCTCACGGACGCGTACCTCGCCGGAGGCCCCGGGGTGATCACCGCCGACGACATCGAGCGCGCCCTGCGCAAGGCGACGATCGAGGGTCGGCTGGTGCCCGTACTCTGTGGTTCGGCGCTGAAGAACAGGGGCATCCAGATGCTGCTCGACGCCATCGTGCGGTACCTCCCCTCGCCGCAGGACCTCCCTGCCGTCGAGGGCACCCACCCCGACACCGGGGCCGCGCTCGTGCGCCCGCCGCTCGACGACGCCCCGGTGTGCGCGCTCGCGTTCAAGGTCGTCAGCGACCGCGCGCAGGGCACGCTCACCTTCGTGCGGGTCTACGCCGGGACGCTACGCCCCGGCATGACCCTGCTCGACACCCGCCGCGGCCGCACCGAGCGCGTCGGTCGGCTGGTGCAGGTGCACGCCGACGAGCGCACGGCCATCACCGAGGCGCCCGCCGGGTCCATCGCCGCCGTGCTCGGGTGGCGCGACGTGCGCACGGGCACCACCCTCTGCGCGGTCGACCAGCCCATGGTGCTCGCGGGGTTGACCATCCCGGAGCCCATGGTGGAGGTCGCCCTCGAGGCCCGCACCGCGGGCGACAGCGACCGGATGACCGCCGGTCTCGCGCGGCTCGCACACGAGGACCCGTCGCTCCACGTGGGCACGGACCCCGAGTCGGGCCAGACCCTCCTGAAGGGCATGGGCGAGCTCCACCTGGAGATCGTCGTGGAGCGCCTCCGCCGCGAGCACCGCGCGGAGGTGCGCGTGGGCGAACCCCGCGTCGCGTACCGGGAGACCGTGCGCGGGGCGGCCGAGGCCACGTACCGGCACGTCCGCCAGGAGGGCGGAACGGGCCAGTTCGCGCACGTCGCGCTGTCGGTCGAAGCCGGCGCGCGCGGCAGCGGGCTGGTCTTCACCGACGACACCGTCGGGGGGGTGATCCCGCAGGGCTACATCCCCTCGATCGAGAAGGGCGTGCGCGGCGCGATGGAGCGCGGCGTGGCGACCGGCCACCCCATGGTCGACGTGCGGGTGCGCCTGCTGGACGGGTCGTTCCACAAGGTGGACTCCAGCGGGCCGGCCTTCGAGATCGCCGGGTCGCGCGCCTTCCAGGAGGCCGCGAAGTCGGCCGGCGTCATCGGGCTCGAGCCCGTGATGTCCGTCGAGGTCACGGTGCCCGAGGACTTCATCGGCGAGGCCCTCGCGTCGGTGCAGTCCCGCCGCGGCACCGTCCATGACCTCCGCGCGCGAGGGCCCCTCCGGGTCATCGACGCGGCGGTCCCGCTGGCGCGGCTCTTCGGGTACGTGACCGAGCTGCGCAGCCGCACCCAGGGCCGCGGCTCGGCCATCATGGCCTTCTCCCACTACGACGAGACCCACCGGGCCTGAGCCCGTAGGTCAGAACCGCCCCGCCACCCCGATCCCACCCAATGAAGGCGCCACGCTCACGCTCGTCGTCGTGGGCGCGGCGTCTCCCCTCGCCAGCATCACCAGCGCGGTCACCCCCGCCGCGACCGCGCCCAGGGCCATCACGTCCGTCGCCACGGCCAGCGCCCGCCCGCGGGTGGCGATCCGGTCGACGTCTGCGTCCGTCTGCACCCGCATCTGGAAGTCGTCGTTCACCCCCACCGCGGCCACGCCCGTGATGGTCGCCCCGACCGCGAGCGCGCCGCCCGTCACGGCCCACACCCACGGGCGCGTGAACCACGGCCGCCGGGCGGGTTGCTGCACCCTCGCAGCCACCGGGATCACCGCGGGGATCACCGCGGGGGGGCTTACGACGGGCGCCACGGCCACGGCTACGGGCTCGGGCACCACCGGGAGCACGAGGCGCAGGGAGGGTTGATCCCCCGACGCAACGGTCACCTCCACCCGCTGCGTCACGTGCCCCGGGGCGCTCGCCTCGATGACGTGCCGCCCGGGGCCGACGCTGAGCACCTCGCCCGTCGCCGCGCGGCCGTTGAGGGTCAGCGTCGCCGTCGCGGGGTCACACGTCACGCGCACCCGCGCCATGAGGCCATCGAGCTCCCGGAGGGCGCGCTCGGCCTCGGTGCGCTGCCGCGACCGCTGCCCCTCCGTCGCCGCCAGGAACCTCCGCAGCGCGTCGACCGCCTCGGGATACTCGTGCAGCGCCTGGTGCGTCGCGCCGAGGTTGAACAGCAGCGACGGCCGCGCCGAGAGCGCGTAGGCCCGCTCGAACTCCGCCAGCGCCGCCCGGGGGTCGCCCGCCTCGAAGAGCGTGACCGCCCGCTCGAAGTGCGCCCGCGCGGCCTCCAACGGGTCGGTCTGCGCGCCCGCGACCCGCGCCGCGCCGTGCAGCCCGAGCGCCAGGGCGGCGACCGCCCACCTCCGATGGCCACCGCCCATCCGTCAGAACTCTCGCGAGATGTGCAGCGACCCGCGACCGCCCGCCGGGCGCGACCGCGGAGCACGGACGCTCGGTGCGCGGACGCTCGGTGCGTGGGCGCTCGGTGCGTGGTGCGAGTCCGACTCGGGCGCGCGGGAGCGGCGGCGGTGTCGCCCGCGGCGTCGAGGCGCGACCGCGACCTCCTGCTCCGCGACCGCAGGCGCAGGGACGACCGCGGGCGCCGGGGCGGGGGGGAGCGCCGCGGGGACGGCGTCCGCAGGCGCGGGGAGCACCGCGGGGACGGCCGGGGCGGTGATCGGCGGGACGGAGGGAGAGACGGCGTGCAGGCCGCGCGGCGGCGGGCCAGAGCGCGTTCCGGCGACGACCACCAGGCCGAGCACCACCACCGAGAGGAGCAGGGAGAGCACGGTGATCTGTCGCCCGGAGACCCGCGCGCCGTCGAGGGTGGCGACGGTGCGGCGGACGGTGCGGCGCGGCGCGGTGGAGCTGGCGTCGAGGGACTCCCGCACCGGGACGTCTTCGCAGACGGGGATGTTCTCCGCGCCGAAGGGGCGGAGGGCGTCGAGGAACTCCCGCGCCGACTGGAAGCGCTCTTCGCGCTCGCGGCGCAGGGCGCGCAGGGTCACCGCGTCGATGGCGCGCGGCACCCCCGGGGCGATGGTGCTCGGCGGCGGCGGCTGCTCGGACCCGCGCACGATCTCCAGGAACAGCTCCCCCTGGCTCGCGCCCTCGTAGGGGAAGCCCCCGGTGAGCATCTCGTAGAGCATCACGCCGACGGCGAAGAGGTCGGCGCGGTGGTCGATGTCCCGGCGCCCCATCCACTGCTCCGGGGCCATGTACGCGGGCGTCCCGACCGGCAGGCCCTCCTGCGTGGTCTCGAAGAGCGTGCCGGCCTCGTGGCGAAACTTCGACACCCCGAAGTCCAGGAGCTTCACCGTCGTCGCCCCGGCGTACTCCGCGAGGAAGACGTTCTCGGGCTTCAGGTCGCGGTGCACGATGCCCTTGGCGTGCGCCGACGCCAGCGCCGACAGGATGCACCCGATGACCGAGCAGACCTCCCGGGTGGTGATGGGCGTGGCCCGCGCGAGGCGCTCCGCGAGGGTCTCGCCGCGCAGCAGCTCCATCACCATGTACGGCTCGGACTGGTGCACCCCGGTGTCGATCACCTCGACGATGTTCGGGTGCCCGATGGCCGCCGCCGCCCGCGCCTCCCGGGCGAAGCGCTTCACCGCCTCGGGCTGACGCGCGTAGTGGGCGTGCAGCATCTTGATCGCCAGGCGCTTGCCCACGCCCAGGTGCTCGACCTCGTACACGGCGCCCATGCCGCCCTCGCCCAGCAGGCGTACCACCCGGTAGCGCGCGTCGATCTCCGTGTTTGGGTCGATCATGCCGGCGCCTCCTTCAGTTACACCGCGAGCGACACACGCCCTGGCAACAGTTGGGGGTCGAGCCGCCGCAGCGCGTCGAGCACGAGCCGCAGTGCTGGGTGGACGTAGAGAGGTCGTAGCAGGAGAGCCCGCAGAGCGAAAGCGGCGGGCGGCACCAGCTGCAGACGCCCAGCATGCACGGCGTCACGGTGCACCGCCGGCCGCAGGCGCCGCAGTTCTGCGGATCGCGCGAGAGGTCGGCGTCACACGGGGGCCCGACGTCGGGGCGGTCGACGCGGACATCGACGGGCACATCGCGGACGTCGGGCGCGTCGAAGGGGTCGGGCGCGTCGAAGACCTCGGGCGCGTCGAAGACATCGGGTGCATCGAAGACATCGGGTGCATCGGAGGCGTCGGGCGCATCGGAGGCGTCGGGCGCATCGGAGGCATCGGGCGCGTCCATCGCGACTGGCGCGTCTGCGGCGTCGGGCGCGTCCATCGCGACTGGTGCGTCTGCGGCGTCGGGCGCGAGGTCCGTGAAGGGGGCGAGGTCCGCCGTGGTGCCCGCGTCTCGCGCGGCGGGGAGGTTTACGCGGCTGAAGTCGAGCGCGATGGAGCACCCGAGCGAAGCGATCGCGGCGAGGCCGGCGAGGCTGGTGCGGAGGCGAGCCACGTGCGCGGCCTCACTCCCCGTGCCCGCTGGCGGGGCGCGCCTTCAGGCCGTGTCGTTCCATCTTGTAGATGAGCCCCCGGCGCGAGATGCCGAGGTTCTGCGCGGCGCGGGACTGGTTCCAGCCCGCGGCGTCGAGGGCGGCGAGGATGGAGCGTCGCTCGAGGTCGTCGACCTTGGTGCGCAGCCCGGAGGGCTCGTCCCCCACGGTGGGCTCGAGGTCGCCGCGCACCGCCGGGGGCAGGTGCTCCACCCGCAGCTCGGACCCCTCGGCCAGCGCGATGGCGCACTCGATGGCGTTGCGCAGCTCGCGCACGTTGCCGGGCCAGCGGTACGACTGCAGCACCGCCGCGACGCCCTGCCCGAGGTGCCAGCCACCGCCGCGCTCGGCCAGCACGCGCTCGGCCATCGGCACGATGTCCCTGGGTCGCGACCGCAGCGGCGGCACCGCCACGGTCACCCCGTTGAGCCGGAAGTACAGGTCTTCCCGGAAGCGCCCGCGGGCCACGTCGACCAGCAGGTCGCGGTTGGTCGCCGCCACCACCCGCACGTCCACCGGCACCGCCCGGGTGCCGCCCACGCGGGTGAGCGTGTGCTCCTGGAGCACCCGCAGCAGCCGCGCCTGGTTGGGCGTCGAGAGCTCGCCCACCTCGTCGAGCAGGAGCGTCCCGCCGTCGGCCCGCTCGAACACCCCGCCCTTGCGCGCGTCGGCGCCGGTGAAGCTCCCGCGCTCGTGGCCAAAGAGCTCGCTCTCCGCCAGCGACTCCGGCAGCGCCGCGCAGTTGACCCCCAGGAACGCCCGCCCCGCCCGCCGGCTGTGCCGGTGCAGCAGCCGCGCGACGACCTCCTTGCCGCTCCCGGTCTCGCCCTGCACCAGCACCGGGAGGTCGCTCGCCGCGAGGCGCCGCACGAGCGCCAGCAGGCTCACCATCGCCGGGTCGACCGCCACCACGTCGCTGCCGCTCGCGACGGTGCCCACCACCGGCCCGTGCGTCTCCGGTCGCACGCTGTCGCGGCTCGACGCCACCACCACGATGCGCGTGCTGCCGATCATGATCACCGCGCCCGCCTCGGCCGCGCGCGTGCCGGTGATGCGCACGCCGTCGACGAAGGTGCCGTTGCTGCTGGCCTCGTCGCGCACCAGCACCGCGCGCCCGTCGAAGCGCAGCACCGCGTGCTCGCGCGACACCCGCGTGTCGTCGAGCGGGACCTCCACCGAGGGCGATCGACCGACGCGCACCTCGGCCCCGACCGGCACCACCACCACCCGCGGCGGACGCCCCGTCTCCTCGACCAGCAGCCGCGCCGAGGTGGCGCCGCCCGCGTTGGTTCCATCGAGGACGGAGGTGTCGGTGCGGAGGGGGTCCAAGTTGGTCGCCATCATAGCGCCGCCCGCTCGCCCTGTGCACTCCCGCTACACTGCGCATGGATCGTACACCCTACTGAACAAGCCTCTGGCGCGTCGCCAGCGCCGCCGCGCCGCGCTCGAAGCCCGGGCGCGGGCTCGCCGACGCTGTGTCACCCATCGATACAGGCCATCGTTGATTGCATCGCATGGGTATACGATCCCGCGATGCCGCTGCCCTCGATGGACAACCTCCGGTGCTTCGTGGCCGCCGCGGAGACGCTCAACTTCCGCGCCGCCGCGAAGGCCGTCGCGCTCACCCCCGCCGCGCTCGGCCAGCGTGTGAAGCAGCTCGAAGACGAGGTGGGCCACAGCCTCTTCGCGCGCACCACGCGCTCGGTGGCGCTCACCGCCGCGGGGCTCGCGATGCTGCCCGAGGCGCGGCGCACGCTCGCGGCGGCGGACACCTGCCTGCGGGCGGCGCGCGGCGAGCTGGGCCCCGCGCCGTCCGAGCTGGTGCTGGGCACCCGCCACGAGCTCGGTATGAGCTGGCTGCTGCCGCAGCTGCCGCGCCTCGCGAAGCAGCGGCCCGACCTCACGCTGCACCTCTACGTGAGCTTCACCGCCGACCTGCTGCTACGGGTGCGCACCCGCGAGGTCGACTGCGCGGTGCTCTCGGCGCGCTTCAGCGACCCGGCCCTCGACGCCATCGCGCTGCACCGCGAGGACTACGTCTTCGTGGCCTCGAAGGCGCTGCTCGCGCGCAGCCCCCTGACGAGGCCCGAGCACGCCGCGGCGCACACGCTGATCGACGTGTCGGCGGAGATGCCGCTCTTCCGGTACTGGCGTGAGGCGTCCGGGGCGATGGGCGCGGGCATGCGCTTCGCGAAGGTGCTGCGCATGGGAACCATCGCCGCCATCGAGCACCTGGTGCTGCGGGGCGACGGGGTGGCCGTGCTGCCGGAGTACCTGGTGCGAAAGAAGGTCGAGTCCGGGGCTCTGCGGGTGGTCTTCCCGAAGGTGAAGCCGGAGTTCGACCACTTCCGGCTGGTGTTCCGCGCCGACGACCCGCGCCGCCCGGACTACGAGGCCCTCGCGCGCATGCTCCTGGAGTCGCCGCTGCGCTAACGCCCCCTCCTGCGCGGCCGACCGCGCGCCAACTGCCGCCGCGGGTGTGCTACCCCTCCGCCGACCATGCGCTCGATCCCGGTCGTGGACCTCCGCGCCTTCACCCACGGCGACGCCGCCGCGCAGTCCGATTTCGTCCGCCGCTTCGGCGCCGGGCTCGCCGAGTTCGGCTTCGTCACGCTCGACCAGCACGGCGTGCCGCCCGACCTCATCCGCCGCGCCTTCGACGTCACCGCGCGCCTCTTCGCGCTGCCGCCCGCGACGCTCGACGCCTGCGTGGTGCCCGCCTCGAAGGGCAACCGCGGCTACGTCCCCTTCGGCCGCGAGCGGGCCGTCGGCGCCGCGCTCGCCGACCTCAAGGAGTTCTGGCACGTCGGCCAGGAGACCATCCGCCCCGAGCACGCGCCCTTCTACGACCCCAACGTCTGGCCCGGGCACCCCGCGGTCGCCGACTTCCGCGAGGTCTCGCTCGAGCTCTACCGCGCGCTCGAGTCCGTCGCCCTCACCGGCCTCCGCGCCGTCGCCCGCTACCTCCAGCTCCCGGACGGCCACTTCGCCGACATGGCCGTCGACGGCAACAGCATCCTGCGGCTCATCCACTATCCGCCCGTCCCCGCCGACGTGCCCGCGGGCGCCGTGCGCGCGGCCGCCCACGAGGACATCAACCTCCTCACGCTCCTCGTGGAGAGCACCACCGGCGGCCTGGAATTGCAGACCCGCGACGGCGCGTGGCTCCCGGTGCACTCGCTCGCCGGGCAGATCGTGCTCGACGCGGGCGACATGCTCCAGCGCGCGACCAACGGGGTGATCCCCTCGACGACGCACCGGGTGGTCAACCCCTCGGGGCCGAACGTCACCCGCTACTCGCTGCCCTTCTTCACGCACCCGCGGCCCGAGGTGGTGCTCGCCCCCGCGGCCACCACGGTCACGCCCGAGCGTCCCGCGCGCTACGCGCCCATCACCGCGCAGGCCTTCCTGGAGGAGCGGCTGCGGGCGATCACCGCGTGAACGTCCGTCGCAACGTCCCCCTCGCGGCGTACACCACCCTCGGCCTCGGCGGCCCGGCGGGGGCCTTCGTCGAGGCGCGCAGCACGCAGCACCTCATCGAGGCCGTGACCGCCGCCGACGACGCCCACACCCCGCTGCTGCTGCTGGGCGGCGGGAGCAACCTCGTGGTGGCCGACGAGGGCTTCGACGGGACGGTCGTGCGCGTCGCCACCCGCGGGCGACAGCTGGTGGAGGCGGGCGACACGGCGCGGGTGCTGCTGTGCGCGGGCGAGCCCTGGGACGGCTTCGTGGCGTGGGCCGTGGCGAACGAGCTCGCGGGCGTGGAGTGCCTCTCGGGCATCCCCGGCTGCGTGGGCGCGACGCCGATACAGAACGTCGGCGCGTACGGCCAGGAGGTCTCGGAGGTGATCACGGCGGTGCGCGTGTGGGACCGCCGCGACCGCGCGCAGCGCACGCTGCTTCCGGGGGAGTGCGCCTTCGGGTACCGCGACAGCGTGTTCAAGCGCGAGGCGCGCGGGCGCTACGCGGTGCTGTCGGTGGCCTTCGCGCTGCGCCGCGGGGGAGCGCCCTCGGTGCGCTACGGCGAGCTCCAGAAGGCGCTGGGCGATGGGGACCGGAGCCTCGCGAGGGTGCGCGAGACGGTGCTGTCGCTGCGGCGCGCCAAGGGGATGGTCTGGGACGCGGACGACCCCGAGGGGCGCACGGCGGGGTCGTTCTTCACCAACCCGGTGGTGACCGAGGCGGAGGCGGAGGCGGTGCTGGCGCGCGCGGCGGGGGTGCTGCGCCAGGGCGAGTCGATGCCGCGGTGGCCCACCGACGACGGGCGGGTGAAGCTGGCCGCGGGGTGGCTCATCGAGCGCGCGGGCGTGACGAAGGGCTGGACCATCGACGGCGCAGGGGTATCGCACCGCCACGCGCTGGCGCTGGTCAACCGCGGCGGGACGACCCGCGCGCTGCTGGCGATGGCCGCGCGGGTGCAGGATCGGGTGCGGGAGGTGTTCGGGGTGGGGCTGGAGATCGAGCCCGAGCGGGTGGGGTGAGCTACGCGTCGTTGCGCCGCGCGCGCCGGCGCCGCGACGAGAGCGCCGCCGCGAGGGCGACGAAGAGGGCGCCCGCGCCGCCGCGGGTGGAGGGCCGGTCGCCGCCCGTGTGGCAGCTGCAGCCGCCGCTGGCCGCCGCGGGTACGACAGCCCCGTCGGCCCCGTCGGCCCCGTCGGCGCCGCCGGCGTCGCGCACCGTCCCGGCGTCCTCCGGCAGCGGAGCGCCCACCATGATGACCGCGGTGGCCTCGGCCATGTCGTAGGGCGCCGCGCGGCCGGAGGCCTCGTAGCGCCGCAGCAGCTCGCGCCCGCGGTCGTCGGTGCGGTTCTCCCGCGCGAGGAACTCCACGTACTCCCGGGTCGTCACCTGGTAGCGCGCCCGCACCCGCAGCGTCACCGGCCCGCGCGCCGTCGCCGGCAGGGTGATGGTGTACCGCGCGTCGTCCCAGTGCCGCAGCGCGCCGCCCTCGCCGCCCGAGTAGTCGACGCCGACGGGCTCGTGGCCCGGCAGCGGGCGGTACCCGCGCGGCGGCAGGCGCGTGTCGCGGATGGTCGTGTTGTGCAGCGCGATGTGCTCCGAGCGGCCCATCCCGACGCGGCCCGGCAAGGCTTCGAAGATCTTGAGCTGGGGGTCGGCCTCGTCGAGGTGCGCCTCGGCGGCGTCGTAGGCCCCGGAGACCACCGTCGCGCGGTTGCTGGAGTCCACGAGCGCGACCTCCAGCCACACCCGCCGGCCGTCGGTGTAGCCCGTCGGCACGCGGTGGCCCGAGCGGTTGGTGATGCGCGCCACGACCTCGATGGCCGCGCCAGGGTCGGCCTGCGTGGGCGCCGAGCGCAGCTCGAGGGTCACCGCCGAGCGCAGCATGGCCTCGGCCCGCGCCGCGCCGGCCTCGTAGAAGGGCACCGCCTCGGGGTCGTAGAAGTCGCCCGTCGTCACGTCGTTGCGCATCGCCGCGAGCACCCGCAGGGCCCACGCGTTGGCGCCCGAGAAATCGTGGCGCCGCGGGTTGTCCCGCATCATGGCGGTGGTGTTCGTCGCCGAGAAGCCGGGCGCGCCCATGCGGGGCATGTGGCAGTCCTGGCAGGTGGCCGCGACGGGCGAGCCCGCGACCGCGTAGTCCGAGCGCGACCACTCGCTGAAGGTGGTGTCGAGGGGGTAGCGCTGCCCGGTGTCGGTGCCGTCGGCCCGCAGCAGCGGCTGCGCGGGGTTGGTGATCTCGTGGCAGGTGCCGCACATCCGCGAGTCGGCGAGCCAGGTCGAGGCCGCGCCGGGGTGGCGGATGCTCTCGATGTTCGCGTAGGGCCCGAAGCGCGTCTCCGTCGGCGAGAACACGTACTGCGCGTTGCCCAGGTTGGCCGTCTCGGTCATGCGGTGACAGCTGTCGCAGGTCACGCCGTCGAGGTCGGCCGTCTCCAGGTCGGTGCCGCGCGAGGCGCTCGCGGAGCTGCGCGTGCGGCCGCCGACGAAGCCCGGCGGCGTGTGGCAGCGGAGGCAGTAGTCACCGGCGCCCGGGAGGTCCTGCTCCGCGATGGTGAGCGCCGCGAGGAAGAGCGGGTCGCGCATCGCGTTGCCCATCATCGAACTCGACCAGCCGTCGTACGGCAGCGGGCTCGGCATCGTGGCGTCGCGCGAGTAGTGGCAGGTGACCCCGCAGGAGCGGGCGTCCTCCAGCGCGGCGCCCTCCGCGAGGCCGCCGGGCTGCGTGCCCGGGAGGTTGATGTACTGCTGCGCCTGCGCGGCGCCGGACGCGAGCAGCGCGCTGGTGACGAGGGCCAGGGCGCGCGTTCGGGAGCGTGGGATTCGTGTGCTCATGGGTCGCCGCGCACCATAGCGCACAGATCGCCCCCAGCTGAACACCCATGCGCGCTGGCTCGGCCATGCTCGTCAGGTGCGGGCACGGCAGCGCAGATTGTTCGCGCCCCTCCCTCTTCACAAGTCGCGCGGCTGGCCTAGACTCCGCCCCAATGAGCTCTGCAACCACCTCCCTCATCCGCTTCGTGTCCATCACCCTGCTCGCATCGCTCGCTGGCTGCTCGGACGACCCGGCGCCCCCTCCGGTCGATGCCGGTACGCCGGTCGACACGGGCAAGCCCGCCGACGTCGTCGACAACGACACGCCCGCGCCGGCGGACGTGCCGCTGCCGTCGGACGTGCCGGCCGGTGAGTGCGGGAGCATCTCCGCCGAGGTCGCCGCCCACGTCACGGAGATGTCCACGATGGGCTGGGGCGCCCTCAACCGCAGCCGCGGCATGATGATGCACGGCTGCGCCGGCGCCGCGCGCCCGCAGGACTGCCTCGCCACCGTGCCCCTCGCCGACGACACCAACATCGGCGCCAACCGCTCGGCCATCACCGGCGCGCACCTCCGCCTGCTCTACAGCTCCAACACCCGCTCGGGCTTCTGGACCCGCAGCTCCGCCGACGGTCGCTTCGTCGGCCGCAGCACCCGCATGCGCGACCTCGCGCGCGAGGCCGACATCACCGCCGCGGGCGCCATGTACGACCCGGCGTTCTACCCCGACAACAGCGGGTTCATGTACCAGCCCGGCGGCCGCAACTGCCCGATGAGCGCGCTCACCACCGGCACCCCCACCTCGGTGGCCATCACCGGCATGGGCTCGCCCTGCACGGGCAGCTCGGCGAGCCTCTACCAGCACCTCGCGGCGTCGCTCGACGGCGGCGACTACTGGGCCTCCTCCGCGGGCACCGCGGCGTGGGACGACGGCGGCCACTCGCCCACCCTCACCGAGACCCCGCGCAACGAGCGGTGGACCGCCACCGCGCAGACCTCCATCACCCTGATGGCCAACACCGGCGCGGGCTTCACCAACGTCGGCTCGCGCAGCGTCTCGACGCCGCTCCAGGGCGACGGCGTCATCTCGCCCTCGTCGCGGCTGCTCATCACCCGCTTCGTCGACGAGGCGGGCGACTACCAGGGCTACGTGCTGCACCGCCTCCAGGCGAGCCGCACGGGCTCCGCCGTCATGGCCAGCGTGCGCGAGCTCGCCCGCTACTGCGTGCAGGGCGCCAAGCCGGGCTTCTCCTTCGACGAGCGCTTCATCGCGTATCACCACTACATCGGCGGCGGCCCCACCGCGGACGCCGACGCGCGCGAGCTGGGCTTCACCGGCTCCGAAGACCCGGGCTTCGCGGAGTACTCCACCCAGGGCGCGGCCAACGTCTACATCATGGACCTGCGCACCGGCCGCCCCATCCGCGTGACCAACATGGCCCCTGGCCAGTACGCGCTCTACCCCCACTTCCGCTCCGACGGCTGGATCTACTTCCTCGTTCGCACGCTCGGCACCCAGCGCGAGCAGGTCATCGCGAGCGACGCCGCCCTGCTCACCCCATGACGCACCCTCGGGCGCCGGGCGCCGCGCTCCTCGCCGTGCTCGCTTCGGCGTGCGGGCAGGCCCCCGCGTCCGCGCCCACCGCCTGCGAGGGCGTCGAGTCGCAGGCGATGCCCGCGAGCGCCGAGGGGCGATGGCTCCTCGGGCTCGCGGCGCGCTACCCCGCCGACACGGCCCTCGGTGCGCGCGCCGACGAGCTGCGGCGCTCCCAGCGGGCCCGCCGCGCGGTCGCCTGGGAGGCCGTGGCGCGGGTGCTGGCGCCGGTCCCGCTGGCGCAGCAGCCAGGGCTCCCGGGCGCGACGGTGCCGCGCTTCCAGACCTGGTACGACCGCGCCGACGTCACTCGCGTCTTCCAGCGCCTCTACGGCGGGCTCGACCGCGCGGGCCGCATCGCGCAGACCCGCTTCGGCGACGACGCCCTCGACGGCGCCTTCGGCTTCAACACCACCTTCGTCACCACCCTCCCGGAGTGGCCCGCCCCCCGCCTCGACGCCTACGCCGCGGCGCTCGCCACCGCCGCGTCCGTCGCGGGGGTCTCCGGGGTGCAGCGCATCGCCCTCAGCCCCGACGCCGTGCGGCACCTCATCGCGAGCTACCCCGACGTGCTGCGCTGCATCGCCGAGGGCGCGCCGCCCGCGTTCGCCGACGGCCCCGCGGCGAGCCAGCAGGTGGCCCGCGAGCCCGTCACGCTGCCCCCGTGCGGCGCCCGCGTGCTGGGCCCCTTCTTCGTGGCCACCGGAGGCGAGCTCACCGCGCGCGTCGCGGACATCGCCGAGGGCACCGAGCTGCGCGTGCTCGAGGGCGTGACGCCCACCGCAGCCGCCCGCTGCACCGCTGCCGCCGCGACGGGCTGCACGGTGCAGGGCCCGGGGCTGTTCATGGTGCGGGTCGCCACGCGCGCCCCCTCCGCCAGCGGCATGCTCGACGTGCGCTACACCCCGCCCTCGGCCGCCGCGGCGGCGTGCCTCCAGGGGGTGTTTCCCCCGGCGGCGGCCACCGTGGCGCTCGAGTGGCGGCGCACCGACCTCGGGATGCCGCTGCCCACCTACGACACCTCCGCGGCGGGGCTCGCCCGGCGCCTCGCGCCCGGCGCCGACGCGAGCTGGGGCGCCGGCGACGGCACCGCCGAGCCCGCGGAGACGCAGGCGTACACGATGCGGGTCGCGGCGGGGAGCTCGTTCCGCCTCGCGGGGATGCACATCCGCACGCGCGAGCTCGCGCACTGGCTCAACATCACCCTCTGGTGGTCGCCGACGCCCGACCAGGACTTCGGCGCCGACCGCCCCGCGGCGGTGCGCGCGCTCGGCGGCCCGTGGTCGTCGTACAAGATGTGCGTCGCCACCGACTTCGACGAGCAGGACCCCGACCCCGCCGGCGGCTTCGCCCAGGACGCCCCCTCCCTGGCCGCCGCGCTGCGGGCGGTGCACGAGGGCCGTGGGGCGCCGTCGTGGTGCTCCAACCCGTACATCGACGCGGGCCCCGGCCTGGTGCGCTCCAACTGCGTGGGCTGCCACCAGCACGCGATGAGCGGCGTGCGCCCCGCCGACGTGCAGACCGACCCGGTGAACTACCCCTCCAACGGCCGCACGCGGGTGCGCAACAACCAGCCCGCCGACGGCTTCTGGGGCATCGACGGCGGCGACCACCTCGGGTCGGTCTTCGCCGAGACGGTGGAGTACTGGCGCACGGCGCCGTAGCGTCGCATGCGCGGCGTGGGCGGCGTGGGCGGGTGAGGGGCTGTCACGGCGGCGCGGGTTGCGTTACATCGTCCCCGACGCCGCGGGCCGTGGAGGTCCGATCGGCGACGGAGGTTGCGATGAGGTCTACGGTGAAGTTCGTCGGGGTGTTGTGCGCGGTGCTCGTGGCGTCGGCGCTGCTGGGCGGGTGCAGCACGGACGACAGCTCGCTCGACAACACGTTCAGCTGCTCCGGCGGCGGCACGACGCTGCGCTGCATCTCCAGCACGCAGTACTGCGAGCAGGCCTACAGCGCCGGCGTCGCGACCGGCGCCCGCTGCCTCGCGCTGCCCTCGGGCTGCTCGGGCAACCCCTGCGACAACTGCCTGGCCATGGGCACCAACGGGATCATCCAGTGCAGCTCCATCGCCGTCGGGAGCACGCGCGCGACGACCGTCAACGTACGCAACTGACCGCCTCCTCCCCGCGGGCCTCGCGCCAGCGCGCGAACACCGGCGCGATCGCCGCCGGGTCGTCGGTCATGATCCCGTCCGCGCCCAGCCCCAGGAGCCGCTCGGCCTCCGCGGGGTCGTTGATGGTCCAGTAGTCCACGCGCAGCCCGAGCGCGTGGCACTTCGCGACGAAGCCCGGGGTGTCGAGCCGCAGCCCCCGCGCCCTCGGCGGCACCTGCACCGCGCCGCCGCCCAGGGGCATCGCCCGCAGCGCCGCGGCGGGCGTCGCGTACAGCCGCAGCACCTCCGTCAGCGAGAGCCCCGTGCGCCCGGGGTAACCCGCCGCGCGCACCGCCCGCAGCACCACGGCGTCGAAGCTCGTCACCAGCACCCGCTCCTCGGCGCGCGCGCGGCGCAGCAGGTCGAGCAGCGGCCGCACCATCGAGGGCGTGCGCTGCTTCACGTCGACGTTGATCGGGACCCCCGGGAAGGCATCGAGCACCTCCTCCAGCGTGGGCACCCGCGCGCCGCGCCCCGCGAAGGGGCGACCTCCGTCGCGGTCGACGAAGCCCCAGCCCACGTCGCTCCGGCGCAGCTCGTCGAGCGTCGCGCGGCGGATCTCCACGGCCGACCCCGCGGTGCGCGCGAGCGTCGCGTCGTGCGCGGCCACGACGTGCCCGTCGGCGGTGAGGTGCAGGTCGGTCTCGAGCGCGTCGGCGCCGAGGGCGAGCGCGCGCGCGAAGGCGTCGAGGGTGTTCTCGGGCCGCTCGGACGCGGCGCCGCGGTGGGCGTAGAGGCGTGGCATGGGCGGGAGACTATCGCGCCGTCACTCCCCCGCGTGCGCGCCGAGTTGCAGTAGCTTCGCGCCGATGCGGTGGTGGCTGATCGAGCTCGGGGTGCGCACCGGTCCCGCGCTGCTCGTGCCGCCCCTCGGCGCCGTCGCCTCGGCGCTGCTCTTCGCGATGCGCTTCGCCACCCGCGCGCGCCTGCGCGGCCGCCTCCGCGAGGCCCTCAGCTCCCTCGGCCCCCCGACGCCCGACCCCTTCGCGACGCCCGATCGGGTGGTCTGCCTCGACGGCGCCTACGCCCGCGACGCCGCGGTCGACGGGCGCGCGTGGCTGGTCGTCGACGGCCAGCGCGTCGCCCTCGCCGGCGCCCGCCGCCTGCTCGTGGGCGACATCGAGCCGTGGCGCGCCGACGGCCGCCGCTCGCTCGCCCACCACGCCCGGGTGCGCGCCCGCGGCGTGCTCCAGCGCGTCGAGCCCGACCCCGACGCGGCGACCTCCGCCTCCGACGAGACCCCCACGTGGTCGCTCACCCCCGACGGCGACACGATCACCCTCGCGGCGCTCGACCCGTCGCACCTGCGCGACGCCCCGTATGGGCGCTGGTCGCTCGGGGTCGTCGCGGTGCTGCTCGCGCTGCTCGGGGCGGTCACTGCGGGCGGGTGGTGGGCCACGGCGCGGCTCGACGTGTCGCCGCAGCCGGTGGCCATGACCGCGCGCGGCCTGCGCTGGGAGACCCGCTGGACGCCGTCGCAGCGCGCCCGGCTCGCGCTCGCCAACGTGAGCCCGCTGCACCACCGCGCGGCGCAGCGGCTCATCCGGGCGGGGCGGCCGCGCGAGGCGCGCATCCCGTGGCTCGACCCGCGCGAGATGGAGCGCACCCGGGCGCTCGTCCACGCCCGCGGCGACTGCGGGCTGGAGGCCGAGCTCCTCCGCCGCACCGGGAAGGACCCGCCCCCCGACGACCGCTGCGGGCTGCGCGCGCGCATCGACGCCCACCCCCTCGCGCGGGCCATCCGCGACGAGGCGGCGCGCGCGGTGGCGGTCCCCGTCGATCGGCTCGCGTGCATGGACCGCCACGCCTCCGCGCTGCGCGCCCGCCTCGCGGACCCGGCGCTGCCCTTCCTCCTGCGAGACGCGGCGGCCTGCGTGCGCGACGCGGCGGCGATGTGCGGGCCCATCGGCTGCCCCGCCGGGGTCACCGTCGACCTCGCGCGCCTCGTCATCGAGCACCGCATCGCCCTGCGCGCGACGACCCACGGCCCGACGCTGCGCCCGGCGTGGTGGCGGCGCCCGTCGCTGCTGCGCAACACCGTGCGTCGCCTCGCCTCGGTGGGGGCGGCGCTCGCCGTCGACACGCTCGACGAGCGCTTCGCCCGCGGCGTGGAGTGGCCGCAGGGCTACACCTGGGCCTCGGTGGCCGAGACGATGCGGGCCTTCCCGACGGCGCCGCGCGGGTACCGCCCCATCGTGGCGCACCTCCCTGGCGTCGGCGTCGTGCCCGCCGAGCTCGCCAACCCGTGGACCTCCCTGGAGCTGCGCGCGGCCTCGTCCAACGCCCGCCTCGCGGCGCAGGTCGAGTGGTGGCGCCTCGGCGAGTACGCCCCGTCCCGCGACGCCCCCGCTCGTGAGCGCTCGGCGCTGGTGCAGCGGGCCGTCGCGGCCGCGGGCGGGCGCCACCTCGGGGCCGTGATCGCAGCGCTCGGCGACCCGACGGTGGAGTCCGTCGAGGCCCTCGCGCTCGTCGCCTATCGCATCACCGGCGAGCGCGACGTCGCCGACGCGTGGCTGCGCGCGGCGCCGGTCTTCCTGCCGCCCGACCCGGCCGACCACGCCGCCCGGTGCCGGCTGCGCACGGCGCTGCGGCAGGCCGCCCAGCGGCTGCGGCGGACGCAGCTGCTGGCCGCGATGCCCTGGGCGGCGGAGAGCTCGCGAGCCTGCGCCTTCGGTGACGAGCCCGCGCCCGTCGACCCTGCGGCGACGGAGTAGGACCGCGGGCGAACGCTGCTGCGGGGCAGTACTAGCGCGCGGGCGCGGTGGCGGCGGGGGTGGGGGTGTTCACGTCGAGCTCCACGCCGCGCAGGGCCTCGATGAGCCGCACGCGCCGCTCGCCGATCTGCGTGTCGAGCTCGACGATGCGCCGGATGGCCTGGTCGATCTCCGTCGCGGTGCGGGCGAGCCGCGCGGTGAGCTGCGCGCGGAGGTCGGCCGCGGCCGGGTTGCGCTGGATCGCCGTGAGGTTGCCGCGGGTCTCCTCGGCGTTGCGCTGGAGGTCGTCGCGCCGGGTGACCTGGTTGTCGCGCTGCTGGGTGAGGTCGGCGATCTGCTGCCGCAGGTCGAGCGCGCCGCGCAGCGTGGCGGCGACGGGGTCCGGGGGGTGACCGTCGCGCAGGTACGCGGTGATGGCCTCGGCGGCGAACACGTTGGCGAAGTCGACGCCCACGCTGAAGGGCGAGCGCGTGGTGAGCACCACCTCGCTGCGCCCGTGCGGGTCGATGGAGGTCGGCACGAGCGCGTTGCCGTTGCTGTTCTCGGTGCCGGGCGGGGGCTCGTGGGTCTGCGCGCCGTTGAGGGCGTGGCGGTAGAGCAGGCGCACCGCGCGGTCCATGCCGTTGCGGGCGCGGTAGGTGGTGCGGGTGACGCTGTAGCGCTCGACGGTGAGCGACTCGCGCACCATGCGCACGAGGCGCGCGCCCTCGACGGCGGAGGTCTGCGACGACTCGACGGCGATGCCGCGCTCGAGGGAGAAGGGCACCGTGGTGGTCGCCCCGTCGGGGAGCGACTCCATCATCCCCTGGCCGAGGAAGGCGTTGCGCTCGAAGATGGCGATGGGGCCGCGCTCGAGGGTGCCGCCGGTGCGGTTCTCGAAGCGCGCGACGTGGAAGGGGTGCGAGCCCGAGTCGCCCACGCCGGGGTCCGGCGCGAAGAGGTACATCTGCTCGCCGGGGACGTCGCGCGCGACGAGCATCACCATGGTGGCGCTGCGGTCGGGGATGGTGACCGTCTGCGGGAGGTCGTAGCGGGTCGAGCCGCCCTGCACCGCGAGCGCGGCGAGCGAGGCGAGGTTGCGCGGCGTCGACGAGGGCGGCGGCGGCGGCGGCGCGGACGGGCGGTAGAATCCCCCGGAGACGGCCGGCGGGGCCATCGGGGCGCCGCCCGCGGGGCGCGAGGGCATCGGCCGGCGCCGCGCGGTGCGGGTGTTGGCGGCGCGCCCGCCACCACTGCCGCCCTCGTCGTCGGCGGACTCGGCCATGGGCTCGGGGGAGGCCTGCGGCATCGGGGCGGTGGTGGCCACCGCGCGCTGCTCCTCCTGCGCGAGGGTGGTGTCGCTCTGGGGGACGGCGTCGATGACGGCGCCGCGGTCGGTCACGATGGGGCGCACGGGGATCACCGGCGTCGCGAGCTCGGAGCGGAAGGACACCGGCGAGCCCGACACCAGCGAGAGGTTCACGTTGGTCCAGTCTTCGCCGGAGAGGTTCTGCACGATGCCCCAGGCCTGCACCTGCGGCTGCGTCCCCTGGAACACCAGCCGGTAGGTGGGCCGCCAGATGGGGGTCTCGACGGTGTAGCCGACCACGAGGTCGTGCTCGCGGCCGTCGAGGGCGAGGCGCACGTTGCGCCGCCGCTCGGGCGCTGGGGGCGCGTCGCCGACCTGCTCCTCGGGCATCGGGAAGGCCGCGGAGCGCACGCTGCTGCCGCCCTGCTCCATCACCGCGAGGGTGGCGAGGAAGTCCCCCACCTCGGCCTGGGTGACGCGGAAGTTCACGGCCTCGCCCTCGACGTGGCCCTGGCGCTCGAAGTACCCGACGCCGTTGCGGTAGACCACCACGCGGCGGAGCGGGAGCGTCGGGCCCGTCTCCACGGCGGGCCGACGGGCGCACCCGAAGGCGCCGAAGAGGCTGAGGGCGAGGGTGGCGGCCGCGAGGGAGCGGCGGGTGCGAGGCGAGCGGGCGTTGGGCATGTCGAGAGACCTCCGATGAACGGAGACACCGCGGGACCGCGTGGTCCTTGGGTGCCGCCGTCGGGTGGACTACCAGACAATGCCCCGCGCCGGGGGGGAGAGAGAGGCGCGGCGCTACTGCGGCTCGAAGAGGAACGACCCGGTGACGTGCTGCTCACCCGTCGGCCCGTTGAACTTCGCGTCGAAGGAGAGCCGTCGGGTGTCCTCGGTGGGCCCCGCCGACACGTCGACGGTGACCTCCTCGGCCCCCTGGTCGTACGTGAACTGGTTGAGCCGCGGCCCCGAGCACCCGAGCACCGACATGAACAGCGGCGCCGCCCCGGTGGCCGTGCGGGTCGTCGTGCGGTCTCGCCGGTTGAACACCAGGTGCGCGCCCGGCACGAGCGACGGGTGCCGCAGCGACCCGCTGATGCTCAGCTGGGTCATGGCCCACCAGCGGGCCTCGGTGTTCTCGGCGTCGATGCGCACCGAGCTCGACGTGGCGTAGTCCGTGCCGCTGAGGGTCGCCTGTGTGCCGTCGAAGCCCTCCACCGTGCCGAGGTCGCCGCGGAAGGTGTCCGCGCGCCCGCTCCAGCGCGTGGCGCTCGACGACGACGACGACGACCCGCCGCCGTAGCCAGGCGCCGTCGCCGACGGCCTGGCGTCGTCGTCCTCGTCGCTGAAGTCGTAATAACAACCGCCCATGCCCATCGCCCCGAGGGTGACCAGCAGGGTGCCAACGATCCATCGCGTGTGCGTCATCGGTGTCCTCCGCCCGGGCTACGTTAGCGAAGTTGGTGCCAGCTGTCGCGGTGAGGACCCCCGCTGCGGAAAGCGGCGCTGAGGTCACTCCCTCTCTACGGTGCCGATGAGCCCGTCGCCGCGCCCTGAAGGACGCGGCAACGCGTGCAGCAGTGAAGCCCGCAAGCGGGCTGGTCGCGGTTGCCGGACATCGTACAGGCCGTCGCGGCCTTCATCGCTGCACGCGTTGCCGCGTGTTTCAACACGCGGTGACGGGCCCAGCGGCACCTTGAAAGGGATGGTGCTGCGCTCACTCCCGCATGGCTAGCGCAGCAGCCGCCGGGTCCAGGTCGAATCGCCACCCCCCCACGCGGTCGACGCCTGCGCCCAGGGCCTTCGCCAGGGCGTCGAGGTACTGCTGCCGCGTCCACGAGATGGCCCCGAATCGCACGAGGTGCTCGGTGCGCGTCTGGCAGTCCACGAAGTCGAAGCCCCAGGCGTGCAGGTTGGCCAGCAGCGTCGCGAAGGCCACCTTCGACGCGTCGGGCGCCCGCGCGAACATCGACTCCCCGAAGAACGCCCGCCCCAGCGCGAGGCCGTAGAGCCCGCCCACCAGCACGCCGTCCTGCCAGGCCTCGATGGAGTGCGCGTAGCCCATGCGGTGCAGCTCGACGAAGCCCTGGCGCAGCTCGGGGATGATCCACGTGCCCTGCTGGCCCGGGCGCGGCACCGCGGAGCACGCGTCGATGACCTCCTCGAAGGCCGTGTCGCAGCGCACCTCGTACACCCCGCGGCGCATCTGCTTGCGCAGGCTCTTGGGGAGGTGCGCCTCGGCGGGCAGCACCACCCACCGCGGGTCGGGGGAGAACCAGAACAACGGCAGGGTGTCGGAGAGCGGCCACGGGAAGATCCCGCTGCGGTAGGCGAGCAGCAGCCGGGCGGTCGAGCAGTCGCCGCCCACCGCGACGATGCCGTCGGCGTCGGCGCTATGGGGTGAGGGGAAGCGGAGCCCGGGGCCCAGCCAGCGGATCGCCATCAGCGCATCAATAGCGCGGGAGGGGCTGTCCGCGCACCCGGGCCAGGATGCTGTTGTACTTGTCGCGGAGGTACTGCTCGGCCTCCGGGCCTCCGGCCCCGGCCGAGCGGATGTGCCGGACCATCTCGATGTCCGTGGTGTTGGCGTCGACCTGGCGCGCCACCACGTCGCCGCGGAGCACGTCGATGAAGCTGCTGCCGAAGGTCTTCTGGTAGACCCCGCTCACGGCCGTGGGGGCCGCCTCGGAGCCCTCGATGGGCCCGAGCCGCCAGGACATGTCGAACTCGATCGTGACGAGGTCGCGCACGATGTAGTGCACCCGGTAGCTGAAGGGATACTCCGGCTCGGTGTTGGGGGTGCTGCTGAACTCCGTCACGCGCCGCCGGTCGGTGGTGACCTCCGGGTCGCGCATGGCCTCGTAGACGCGCGCGAGCGGGGCGTGGATGTACCCGCGCCCCTGGGCCCACTCGTAGTCGGCCCCTTCGCCGAAGCGGGTGACGAAGACCTCGGGGTGCGGGTCGGACGCCGTCGCGGCCGGGAGCGGCACGGTCACGGCCTCGAAGGGCTGGAGCCCCGGCGGAAAGGCCGTCGCCTCGTCGCTGCCGCAGCCCGCGGTGAGCCCGGTGAAGACCAGCGCGGACAGAATGAACGCTCGTCGGACCATCACCCCGAACCATAGCCCAGCTCGGCTCGCCGACGCGACGAAGTGACAGCAGGAAATGCTTGCATCGCAGCGTCAGGGCGGTTGCGGGGTGCCACCATCGCGACGCACCGGCGGGGGCCGCGGCGCTTCTATCGGCGCCGCGGTCACCGCGCCTGTGCGGTCACTTCAGGAGGAGGTTGCCCCCTGCGGGGTGCGGCCCTTCACCTCGATGGTGCGGGCCTTGGCCTCGGCGCGCTTCGGGAAGCGGATGCTCAGCACGCCGTCTTCGTAGCTGGCCTCGGCGTTCTCGCCCGCCACGCGGCCCGGCAGGCGGAAGGTGCGGGTGACCTCGCCGTAGCCGCGCTCGGCGAGGTGGTACACCGTGCGGCCGTCGTCCGGCGGGGCGGCGCGCGAGGCCTTGATGGTCAGCACGTTGTTCTCGATGCCGACCTGCACGTCGGACTGGCTCACGCCCGGGAGGTCGACGCGCAGGGTGATGCTCTCCTCGTTCTCGAAGACCTCCGCGGGCGCCTCCGGGCGGGCGCGGTGGGCGAAGGACTTGTCCTGGAAGAGCCGCTCCACCTCGCGGTCGAGGCCACGCAGGGAGGAGTCGAGACCGAAGGGACGCCAGAGGGTCATCATGGTGCTTGCTGCCTTTCCGGCCGGAGCGGGTTTCAGGGTGTCGCTCCGGCGACGTCCCCAGCAGAAACACCGCGCTCGGAGCGTCAAACGGGGGGCGAATTTTTTGTCCGGGGCGCTGTGATACTGTCGCGCCGCCGCCGCACCCCGAAACGCCCGCACGAAGACCACGAAGGCGCCTCTCCTGATGTTGGCCCTGCTCGTCCGCGTCGATAACTTCCAGGACAACTCCAGCCGGTCGTTCGCGTTCGGCAAGACGCCGGTGCGCATCGGGCGCAACGCCCTCAACGACCTGCCCCTGACCTTCCCCTTCGTGTCCCAGTGGCACGCCGTCGTGGCCTTCGACCAGGCCAACGCGGCCTACTACGACCTCGGGTCGACCAACGGCACCACGGTGCAGGGGCAGCGCCTCGCGGCCAACCAGCCGGTGGGCATCCCTGGGCCCGAGTGCGAGTTCCGCATCGGGGCGCTGCGGCTGACCTTCCAGCTGGCCAACGTGCCCGAGCAGATGATCACCGGGTCCGCCGCGGCCAACGCCGACTCCACCGTGGTCTCCGCGGGGCTGCTCAAGAGCACCCAGGCGAGGCTCCCGGGCGCCGCGAGCGGCCATCCGCCCGTCGACAACGACGTCTCGTCCACCATGATGATCGACTCCGCGTCGCTCATGGCCGGCCACGCGGCCCAGCAGCAGGGCGCCGCGCGGCCCACGATGATGGGCCCGGCGCGCAACCAGATCCTCGCGCTGCGCCCGCTCTACGCCGCCCACCGCCGGGCCTGGCAGGAACTCCAGCAGGGCCTCGTCAACGTGCTCTCGCAGGTGCCCACCGCGCAGGTGCCCGCGGCCCTCACGCTCTTCGCCGAGAGCTACCCCGAGGTGGCGGGCGAGGCCCAGCTCAAGGCCCTCGCGCAGTCGCAGAACGTCACGCTCCCGGGCGACCAGGGCAACGGCGGCGCGGCGGGGCAGCTGGTGCAGCAGCTGGCGCAGTACCTCGTGCCGTCGCGCCCGGCGCCGCAGTCGCCGCAGGAGATGGAGGGCTTCCTGGTGCGGGCGCTCGCGGCCATGGAGACCTTCGGCACGGCGTACGTGAGCCTGCGCCGGAGCCAGGACGAGTTCGGCACGGAGATGGTCGGGTCGTCCCGCCGCAGCGCCGACCCGACGCCCGTCGAAGACGCGCAGGACCCGCGGCAGGTGCTGGAGTTCCTCCTCGACTGGACCGGCGACGGCGACGCCCGGATGCAGCAGCTCCGCGGGCAGTACGCCGAGATCATGACCCACCAGGTCGCCCTGCTCGGCGCGGTGATGGAGGGCGTTCGCAAGCTGTTGCAGGTGCGGCTCTCGCCCGCGGGCATCCTCCGGCACGTCGACGGCGCGGGCGGGGCCTTCAACTTCGGCCCCTTCAAGGCCGCCGCGGCGTGGAAGCGCTACCTGGCCCTGCACGACGAGCTCACCGAGGACAAGGAGATCACCTCCGCCATCTTCGGCCGCGACTTCGCCCGGGCGTACTCCGCCGCGCTGGGTGAAAACTTCGCTGACAACGATCCGAGGCGTGTACCATCCGGGCGGGGTCACTGAGGTTTCCGGCCCCGTAAAGCTCTTCTGTCTCCAGGCGCGCAGGGGTTGTCGTTCCCATGAGAGTGCTCTCCACCCACGGGGTTGTTCGTTGGTTCGGGCTCTGCGCCGCGCTGGGCGTCGCCGGCGCGGTCGTCGCGTCCGCGTGCTCCAGCAACCGCCCGCCGCCCGCGGTCCCGCTGCCCGCGCCGACGCTGTGCGCCATGCCCGCCCCGCAGGCCGTGGCCGGCGCCGTCCCGACGCTGCGCGCCGACCAGTGGGCCCGGCTGCTCATCCGCGGGTACACCCCGGGCATGGCGCAGGGCAACGTGCGCGACTGCACCGACCAGCCCATCGTGTGGCGCGAGCCCACGGTGCGCTGCCGCGACGCGGCCGAGCCCAGCGCCCCGGTGCCGCAGCGGGCCATCACCGAGGACGACGTCATCGTGCAGCGGCTCACCCCCTCGCTGCGCCTCGTGTGGATCATCGTCGACCGCTTCGACAACGGCGAGGCCACGGGGCCCGTGGCGGTGACGGAGTTCGCCAACAACCGGGTGGGCGTGCGGGCCATCGGCACGCTGCGCACCTTCCCCCGTCGGCCGCGGCTGCGGCTGGAGTCCATCGGCGCGCGGCGGGTGCTCATCGGCGAGGGTGAGGTGTGCGCGGACGAGAACAACCCGCTCACCTGCCGGCGCCAGGCGCGGCTGATGATGCTCCAGGGCGACCGCTTCGTGGCCGAGCCGCTGCGCTCCACCAGCGGGCGCTGCCTCGGCCCGGCGCGCTTCGAGTTCAAGAAGGAGTACTCCGTGGTCGTCGACGAGACGGGCTGGGAGCGCACCTTCGAGCTGCAGACCTCGTTGCAGTACCGCGCCGAGGGCGTGCAGGTGAGCGAGCAGGTGATCGTGTCCGACCGCGACCGGGCGCGGCCGCAGGTGCCGGCGCGGGTGTTCCGCCGGGCGGCGGCCGACCGGGCCATCTACGTGATCAACAACGCCTTCGTGGCGAGCGACCCGTCGCTGTGGAACCGCGTGCTACGCGTCGACGCCCGCACCGGCCTGGTGCGCGACGGCGGCCTCGGCGACGCGAGCGCCGACGCGCCGGACGCCGACGACGAGGCCGACATGGACCTCATCGGCACCGGCCTCTGAGATCCCCTTCGCAGACGTTTCGAACCCCCCATCAACAGTTTCGGGAGTGACGGCGATGAGCACAGACGACAAGACTGGCGTGCGGGTGCGTTGGCTCGTGGCGGGCGCGTTCACCGCCCAGCCTGGCGGGCGGCGCTTCACGGTGGGCCCCAACAGCTTCGCGTCGACCCTCGAGGCGACCGCGCTGAAGTTCGAGGCCACGGTGCCCGACCGGCTCGGCGACGGCGCCACGCGGGCGTACACGGTGGGCTTCGGCTCGCTCAAGGCCTTCCAGGCGGCGGAGCTCATCGCCGCGGTGCCGGCGCTGGCGGGGCTCTCTGCCCTCGGCGCGGCGCTGGCGCAGACCGACGCGACGAAGCGCCCCGACCCGGTGACGGCGGTGGCGAAGGTCATCGAGCTGGTGGGCGACGGCAAGCTGGCCGCCGCCCTCAAGACGAAGCTCAACGTGGTGCCGCCCGCGTCGCCCGTCCCCGCGCCCGCGGCGCCCGCGCCCGCGGCCACGTCGCTCGACGCGCTGCTCTCGGGTGACAGCACGCCGCTCGCGCCGCCGACCGCGGGCACGGCGGTGAGCAGCTTCCTCAAGGCGATGCGCGGGCCGTCCTCGACGGCGACGCAGCCCGCCGCGGGCCGCGGGGCGCGCGACGTCATCGAGGCGGAGGTGTTCGGCACGGCGCTCGACCTGCTGCGCTCGCCCGAGGTCGCGAGCCTGGAGTCGGCGTGGCGGGGGCTGAAGCTCCTGGTCGACCAGTGCCCGGAGAACGCGGGCATCAGCGTGGAGGTGATCGACGTCGGCCCGGCGGGCGCGCTCGAGGCCATCCGCGCGGCGCTGCCGGAGGTGCCCGAGGACGAGGCCCCCGACGCGATCTTCGTGTTCGACGCGGTGGACGACCCGGCGCGGCTGCAGGCGCTCGCCAACCTCGGCGCCGACAACGACATCCCCGTGGTGGCGGGCGTCACGGCCGCGCTCTTCGGCCAGAAGGACCCGCACGCGGTGTCGGCGCGCGTCGAGGACGACGACGGCTCGCTGCCCTCGGCGTGGGCCGAGCTCCGGGCCGACGAGGCCGCGCGCTGGCTCGCGGTGGTGAGCAACCGCCCGGTGCTGCGCACCGAGGGGACGGGCGCGGCGCGGCGGGTGGTGTTCGGCTCGCCGGTGGCGGCGCTCGGGGCGATGCTCTCGGCGAGCTACCACAAGAGCGGGGCCTTCGCGCGCATCGTGGGGCCGCAGGGGGCGCTCAAGGCCGCGGGCTCGTACGAGCTGCCGAGCGGGCGCGACGCGGGCAACCTGGTGCCGACGGAGGTGTTCTACTCCATCCGCGCGCAGAGCCGGCTGGCCGAGCTCGGGATCATCGGGCTCGGGAGCGGGCGCAACAGCGACGCGATCATCCTGTCGTCGATGCCGACGGCGCGGAAGGCCGACGACGTGGTGCCGCTCTCGGCGCAGGTGCTCACCGGGCGCGTGGTGCGCTTCGCCCGCTGGGTGCTGGCGCAGCTCCCGCCGGGCGCCGAGGAGCCCGAGGTGAAGCTGATGTTCGAGCAGGCGGCGGCGGTGTTCCTCTTCCCGACGGCGCAGGAGGCGGCGCGGCTGGAGGCCCAGGTGGTGACCCAGGGCGAGCAGCGCAGCGTGGTGCTCTCCGTGAGCGCGCGGGCCGACCTCGCGGGCATCCCCTTCCACCTCGGCTTCGGGCTCCCGCTCAAGTAGCCGACGACCCTCTCGTCTACCGCTCCTCCAGCCGGGCGTAGATCGCCCTCGCCACCCGGCTCATCGTGGGCGTGAGCGGCCCGCGCAGGGCCCTGCGCAGCGATCGCCGCGCGGTGACCCTGTCGCCCGTGTGCACCGCGAACCACGCGTTGCGCAGGTGCCCCGACGGGTCGCGCGGGCGCATCTGCATCATCGCGTCGAGCTGGTGCGCGTCCGAGCGGAAGCCCCGCGCCGTCTGCCACGACATGAACCCCAGCAGCAGGAGCAGCGCCGCCCCGGAGGCCCCCACGAGGCGCCGGGCGTCCGCGGAGAGCGTCCCTACCCAGGCGGGCGCCGGGGCGCGCAGCAGGGCCACGGCGAGCAGCAGCGCGGCGGCGGAGAGGTAGCGGTCGAGGCCGAACTCCAGGGTGTCCGCGCGCGCCACCAGCGGCAGCACGGAGAGGGCCGCGCCCACGACGAGCACCGCCGTGACGGGGGAGCGGGCACCCGGAGCGGGAGCGGAGACCGGCACGGGGACGCCCGGGAGGCGGGGTGCGCCGCGGCGCCAGAGGAATACCGCGGCGAGTAAAGGGAGGGCCGCCGTGAGGGCGCCCGCGGGCGTGAGGGCCTGGGAGAGTTCCCACTGCGGGAGGCGCAGGGCGGTCTCGGTGGGGACGATCAGGGCGCGGGTGGCGACGGACAGCGCGCCCGGGACGCGGGGCGCCCAGCGGGCGAGGTCGGCGACCGAGGGCCGCGCGGCGGCGGCGGCGAGCGCGGCGGCGAGGGCGACGGCGGCCGCGGTGCGGCGCGCGCGGGGGGAAGGGTCGTCGAGCGCGGCGGCGAGGGCGAGGGCGACCGCCGCGGGGGCGGCCACGGGCGAGGCGGCGAGGGCGAAGAGGGCGGCGCCGAGGCCGAGGGCGGCGCGGCGGTGCTGGAGCGACAGTGCGAGGGCGGCGAGGGCGGCGAGGGCGAGGGCCTCGCTGCGGGCGGAGAGGTGGCCGAAGCACTCCACCAGCGAGGGGTGCAGCGCGAGGGCGGCGAGCGTGAAGGCGTGCCACGGGTGGACTCGATCGCCCGGGTGGCGCGCCCGCGCGAACTCCACCATGAGCGCGAGGGCGAGGAGGTACAGCGCCAGCGAGGCGAGGTGCTGGGCCTGGACGGTGGCCAGGAAGTCGCGCGGCGCGACGGCGCGCACGGCGCGGAGCGAGAGCGCGGCGGCGGGCTGGGCGCGGGGCGGGGTGAAGATGTCCGCGGGCGGAAAGGGCCGGCGCACCGGGACGACGTGGAGGTCGTCGAGCAGCGGGTCGCCGGTGATCGCGGGCCAGCCGAACAGCAGCACCCCGGCGTAGAGCAGTACCAGCAACACCCGGCGGCGCACCGCCCGACCGTACCCCCGAACGCCCCGCGCGAGGGAGGCTGGAGAATGGGATTCCCAAGCACCGGGCACATCTGGAACACTCCGCGCCCGTGGCCGCTGTCACCCTGCGAGGGATCCGCAAGACGCTCGGTCCCAACCTCATCCTGCGGGGCATCGACCTCGCGCTGAACCAGGGTGAGTTCGCGGTGCTCGTGGGCCCGTCGGGCTGCGGCAAGAGCACCCTGCTGCGCACCGTCGCGGGCCTGGAGGAGCCCGACTCCGGCACCGTCACCCTCGGCGACCGCGACGTCACCCGCGCGCCACCGCGCGACCGCGACATCGCGATGGTGTTCCAGAGCTACGCGCTCTATCCGCACCTCACGGTGCGCGACAACCTGGCCTTCGGGCTGAAGCTCCGCGGCGTCGACCCGAAGGAGATCGCCGCGCGCGTCGCCGAGGTCGCCCGGATGCTCACCATCGAGGCCCTGCTCGACCGCTTTCCCCGGGAGATGTCCGGCGGCCAGCGGCAGCGGGTGGCGATGGGCCGCGCGGTGGTGCGCCGGCCGCAGCTCTTCCTCTTCGACGAGCCCCTGAGCAACCTCGACGCGGCCCTGCGCGCGCAGGTGCGCGTGGAGATCAAGCGCCTCCACGCCAGCCTCGGCGCCACCATGCTCTACGTGACCCACGACCAGGTCGAGGCGATGACCCTCGCCGACCGCCTCGTGGTGCTGCGCGCCGGCGCCGTCGAGCAGGAGGGGCCGCCATTGGAGGTCTACCAGCGCCCCGCGTCGCGCTTCGTCGCGGGCTTCCTGGGCTCCCCCGCGATGAACTTCTTCACCGGCGCCGTCGACCCCACCGCCCGCTTCGCCGACGCCCCGGGCCTGCGCGTGGCGCTCGACCCCGCGCGCTTCGCCGAGCTTCCCCCCGGCCGCGCGGTGGTCATCGGCGTGCGCCCGCACGACGTCGTCCCCGACCCCGACGGCGCCATCGACCTGCACGTCGAGGTGGTCGAGCCCATGGGCTTCGAGGCCTACGCCCACGGCACCGTCGGCGGCGTCACCTTCGTCGCGCGCCTCGACGGCGACGCCGCGCTCCCCCGCCCCGGCGAGCGCCTCCCCCTGCGCGTCAGCCCCGGCGCCGTGCACCTCTTCGACCCCACCACGGAGCGCTCCCTCGACGCGGGGCGCTCGTGACCCTCCGGTCCCTCCTCGCCGCGCTCGCCGCCCTCCTGCTCGCCGCCCCGTCGGCCTCCGCGCAGCACCTCACGCTCTGGCACGCCTACCGCGGCGCCGAGCAGACCGCCCTCGACCAGGTGCTCGACGCCTGGCGCCGCGCGCACCCCGCCGCCACCCTCGACGTGCTCGCCGTCCCCTTCGAGGCCTACGCCTCCAAGCTGGAGTCGGCCATCCCCCACGACCACGGCCCCGACGTCTTCGTCGACGCCCACGAGCGCCTCGCCAGCTACCGCTCCCTCGGCCTCGTCACCCCCGTCGCCGCCGCCACCGACGCCGCCGTCACCGCCCGCTTCGACGACACCGCCGTGCGCGCCCTCACCGCCGCGGGCCAGCTCTACGCCTTCCCCCTCTCGGTGAAGTGCGTCGCCCTCTTCTACAACCCCGCCCTCTGGACCGACCCATCGCCCCCCGCCACCCTCGAGGCCATCGAGGCCCTGCGGCCGCGGCTCCCGGCCGGGACATACCCGCTCGTGTATGAGTCCCAGGGCGCCTACTTCCACGCGCCGCTGCTGCACGCCTACGGCGGCGCCATGCTTGACGACGCGGGCCGCTACGCCTTCGTCGGCCCCGCGGCCGAGCGCTCGCTCCGCCGGGTGATCTCCATGACCCGCGCGGCGGTCATCCCCGACGAGGCCTCCGGGGCGCTGGTCTCGCAGCTCTTCGCCTCGGGCCGCGCCGCCACGGCCATCTCGGGCCCGTGGCTCGCCGCCGACCTCGGCGCCCGCCTCCCCTTCCGCGTCGCCCCGCTGCCCGCCCTCACCGACGCCGGCGGCCGTCGCATGGAGCCCTACGCCACCGTCGAGGGCGCCTTCGTGTCGTCGCGCGCCCGCGACCGCGCCGCGGCCGTCGCCCTGGCCAGCGCCCTCACGGAGGTGCCCGCGGCCATCGTGCGCGCCCGCGTCGGCCGCCAGGTGGTCGCCACCCGCGACGCCTGGACCACCGACCCCGCGCTCGCCCGCGACCCGGTGCTGTCGGTGTTCCGCGAGGCCGCGGCGCACGCGCGCCCGATGCCCACGCACCCGCACATGCGGGCGGTGTTCGAGCCCGCGCGGCAGAGCATCCTGAAGGCGCTCCGGGGCGACCGCTCCCCGCGCACGGCCCTGGAGGAGGGCCAGCACCGCTTCGACGACGTGACGCGCCCGCTGCCCCGGCGCCGCGACGCCACCCTCGCGCTCCTCGTGGTGGGCATGCTCGCCATGGGCTTCGCGCTCAACGCGATGCGCGGCCTGCGCGACCCGGTGTTCCGCCGCGACCTGCGGCGCTCGCTGCCGGCGTACGCGTGGGTCACCCACGCCGCAATCACCCTGGCGCTGCTGGTGGTGGTGCCGCTGGTCATCGGCGCGGTCACGTCGCTCTACGCCACAAGGGAGGGGCACTCGTACTTCGTGGGCGTCGCCAACTATGTCGACATCCTCACGGCCCGCGGAGGACCGCTCCTCGCAACGGGGTCGTTCTATCGGGTGCTGCTGGTGACCGTGCTGTGGACGGCGGCCAACATCACACTGCACGTCTCCCTCGGCGTCGCGCTGGCGTTGTTGCTATCGCGCCCGCTGCTCCGGATGAAGGCGCTCTATCGGGTGCTGCTCATCATCCCGTGGGCGGTGCCGTCGTACGTGACCGCGCTCGCGTGGCGGGGGATGTTCCATCGGCAGTTCGGCGCCGTGAACGCGCTGCTGGTCGCCCTCGGGGGTGAGCCGGTGAGCTGGTTTGCGCGCTTCTCCACTGCCTTCACGGCCAACGTGACCACCAACGTGTGGCTCGGTTTTCCATTCATGATGGTGGTCACCATCGGCGCGCTCGCGGGCATCCCGAAGGACCTCTATGAAGCCGCCGCGGTCGACGGCGCCACGGCGTGGCAGCAGTTCTGGAAGGTGACGGTGCCGATGCTCCGCCCCGCCATGGGGCCCTCCGTGGCCATGGGCGCCGTCTGGACCTTCAACCAGTTCAACGTGGTGTTCCTGGTGTCGGGTGGCGAGCCCGACGGCGAGACCGACATCCTGGTGAGTGAGGCCTACCGCTGGGCCTTCACCCGGCAGGCCCAGTACGGCTACGCGTCCGCCTACGCCGTGCTCATCTTCCTCATCCTCCTGCTGGTGACGCGGCGCCGCACGCCCGAGGCGCTGCCATGAACCGCCGCGCTCCCTGGTGGGTCGAGCTCCTCGTGCACGCCGCGCTGCTCACCGCGGTGGCCTTCGCGCTGTACCCCGTGCTCTGGGTGGTCTCCCTCGCGCTCTCCCCCAGCGGCACGCCGTCGCCGCGCGCCCTCCCTTGGCCCGAGGCGGTCTCTCTCGACAACTTCCGCGCGGTCACCCTGCACCATGACACCGCGGGCCGATGGCTCTTCGGCCGACAGCTCTTCAACTCGGTGTTCGTCGCCGTCGCCACCGCGGTGACCTCCGTCGCCCTCGCCACCCCCGCGGCGTACGCCATCGCCCGCATGCGCTTCGTCGGCGACCGCGCGGGCATGCGGGTGCTGCTGGCCACGCAGATGTTCCCCGGCGTGGCGACCGCGGTGCCGCTGTACGTCATCCTCGACACGCTCAAGCTGCTCGACACGCGCGCCGGGCTGGTGCTCGTCTATGCGACCACCGCGCTTCCCTTCGCGATGTTCCAGCTGCGCGGCGCCTTCGAGGCGATTCCGCGCGAGCTCGAGGAGGCCGCCATGGTCGACGGCGCCACCCGCTGGCAGGCCTTCATCAAGGTGGTGCTCCCCGCGGCGCGCCCCGCCATCGCCGTCACCGCCCTCTTCGCGTTCATGTCCGCGTGGAACGAATTCATCCTCGCGGCGACCTTCCTGTCCCATGAAGACGCCTTCACGCTGCCGGTGGCGCTACAGCGCTACGTGGGCGAGCACGACGCCGCCTGGGGCCGCTTCGCGGCGGGCGCCATGGTCGTGAGCGTGCCGGTGATGGCGGTGTTCTACGCGGTGCAGCGGCACCTCGTCGGCGGGCTGACGGCGGGGAGCGTGAAGGGATAGAGGGTCGCCGCCGAAGGGCGCATTGCGGTGACGTGAACGATGGAGGGAGAGAGGTGCGACGGCCGCTTGGGCACGACGGCCGATCAGCCCTCGGCGTCGGCGCCGGCGGAGTCAGCCTTGGCGGGCTTCTTGGCGGGCTTCTTGGTGGCGCCGCCGAGGGAGTACTTCGCCATGCGACGATGGCCGATCTGCGAGACCTGGTGGCTGCTCTTCAGCTTGCCGAGTGCGTACTGGAAGGGGCCCGGGTCGACCTTCAGGGTCTTGACCAGATCGGAGGAGGAGAGCTTCGCGCCGCCCTTGAGGGCGTCGAGGATCTGCGCCTGGAGCGCCTCGACCTCCTTGGGGGTGCTCTTCGGACCACGCTTGCTGGACTTGCGACGGGCGGCGGTGGCGGCGGGGGCCGCGGCCTTCGGGGGACGACCGCGGCGCTTCGGGGCGGCCGCGGGGAGCGAGCGGCCGGCCGGCGCGCCGCCGCCGAGGCTGGTCACCACGGCCTCGCGGAACACCTTCAGGAGCTGCGCGGTGAAGTCAGTGAGGATGCGATTGATGTCGGTTTGCATATCGGCCATGGGATCACCTCTCAACGCTGGACACTCCCCTCAAGGGACAATCAAGTCAAGGCACATTGCCAGACACCCACCGGCTTTTGAATGATGGCGATACCCGGCAACGGTCCCTGGATGGCGGCACCGTGCACGGAAATGTCCGAGGTTCTCCGTTGTCGGATGACCGGCGACCCACCCGTAGGCGCCCGCCCGGGGAGGGGGGCGACCCGAGGTGGGGTCCCGCGGAGCTCCAGGGAACATTTCTTCGGGGCTCCTTCGGGCGCTTCAACGAGGGACGGGGTTGGAGTATCGTGCCGCGGGCCGACGGCGCCGGGAGAACGGTTCCGGGCGCAGACAGACGACGCGAAAGGAAGCGGGACGCATGAGCGATTCGGTGGAGAACGGGGCGACGAACGACGCGGTCGCGTGGCCCACGGTGCTGGAAGAGGCCTTCAAGGCCGAGCCCGCGGGGTGGTCCTTCGCGGCGACCTCCCGCACGCCGCCGCTGCGCTTCGACGCGCCGGGCCTGGTGGTCACCCTGCCCGGCGGCGAGACCTCCGTGGCGGCCTACTGGTTCGAGAAGCAGCAGTTCGCGGACTTCTCCGTGAGCGTCACGGTAGCGCTGCTCAGCGCGCAGGAGCCCACCCAGAGCTACGCGGGCATCAGCTTCCGGGCGAAGAGCGACAAGGACAACTACCGGGTCTTCATCGACGGCGAGGGGTACTACCGGCTCACCCGCCGCGTGGCCAACACCAGCACCGCCCTCATCGACTGGACCCGCCACGAGGCCCTCAAGGCCGGTGTCGGCGAGGAGAACCGCCTGCGCGTCGTGGCCACCGGCGGTGAGATCATCCTCTACGCCAACGACGTGCGGCTCATCACCGTCACCGACGACACCTTCAGCGCCGGCCACATCGCCCTCCAGGCGCAGGGCGGCAGCGCGGAGAGCGAGAGCGCCACGGTGTTCGCGTTCCGCAACCTCGAGATCGCCTCCCCGCAGGGTTAAAACGGCGAGCTGAAGAGCCCGTACACCTGGTTGTCCCCTTCGGCCATGAAGCCGCGCGCGAACCCGATGCGCGCCGAGAAGGGGATGACGTACCCCGCTACGATGTCGACCAGCAGCTCGGCGCCGGCGCCCACCAGCAGGGCGCTCGCGTCGAAGCGTCCGTAGCTCGCGTTGCCCGCGTCGACGAACACGTCCCCCGAGATGCGCTGGAGGAAGATCGGCAGCGTGGAGACCCCGCGCTGCGTCTGCCAGATGGGGAAGCGGTACTCCGCGTTGGCCAGCTGAAACTGGCTCCCGCCGCGCACGAAGGGGGGATATCCCCGCAGCGCGACGCCGCCCGCCTGCACGCCGTAGCGGAAGGCGTCGAGCCAGTTCTGCGCGGAGAAGCTCGGGAAGCCGCCGACGGCGAAGACGCCGCGCTCGTTGCGGTCGTTGGTGCCGATGCCCGCGCCGAAGTGCAGCGCGAGGATGTGCCGCCGGCGGTCGTGGCCCCAGGGCATCGGGACGTAGCCCGCCACGGCGGCGGAGGCCTCGATGCCGCCGACGCTGCTGCCGATGAGCCCGTCGAGCACGCGCACCGTCGCGTAGGCCGTGACGCCCTGCTGGTTGCTGATGGAGTACGCGAAGCGCTGGGCGTTCGACCACGTCCAGGAGAAGCGCAGCCCCGCGAGCCAGCCCTCGAAGGGAAACACCGGCCCCGGGGTGCTCGGGTCGACGTTGCGGTCGAGCGCGGGCAGGCCCCCGAAGGCGCGCACCCACTGGGCGTCGTAGGTCATCGACACGACGTGCTGGTCGAAGCGCCCCGGAAACGACAGCGACACCTCGGACTCGCCCCCGATGCGCTCCGCCGCCCAGGTGGGGTTCACCTGCCCGATGCGGTACCCGCCGCCCGCGTCGACGCTGCGGTAGAGCCGCAGGCGCAGGGAGGGACGGGTGCCGCGGTAGACGTACCCGAGGTCGACCAACGGGTCGCCGCGCACGAGGCCGACGCCCACGCGGGCGCTCCACGCGTGGCGCCCGACGACGTCCGTGGACTCCGAGCGCAGCGCGACCTGCGGGCCGAAGCCGTCCGTGGTGAGCTCCGCCGACCAGGTGCGCGGCCGCAGCGTGGGCCACGGGTTGTAGGCGGTGAGCCGGGTGGGGAAGGTCGGCGCGGAGTCCTCGTCGGGGTGCGGGTCGCGCGGTTGATCGCGGCCGAAGGGGTCCTCGGCGACCACCTCGGGGTCGCGCCAGCGGGCGGGGTCGAAGGGCAGCCGGAAGAGGTCGTACCCGCGGTGGGAGTAGCCCACGTACACGAGGCTGCGGCCGTCGGGGCTGACGTTGGGCTGCCACGCGCCGAGGATGGAGTTGGTCACCTGGCGCACGCGGCCGGTGGCGACCTCCATCGCATAGACGTTGGCCACGCCGGTGCGGTCGGATGACCAGAGAAGCCAGCGGCCGTCGGGGCTGTACGACGGCGACGAGTCGAGCGCGCGGTCGTGGGTGTGCTGGGTGAGCGCGCGGGTGGCGCGGTCGAAGGTCCAGAGGTCGCGGAAGCCGCCGCGGCGCCAGAACGAGAACGCGACGGTGCGCCCGTCGGGGCTGTAGCGCGGCGCGAAGACCTGCTCGTAGGGGCGCGGCGCGAAGAGGTCGCGCGGCCGCCGGTCGGTGAGGGACATCTCCGACAGCCGGGTGGTGCCGCGGTGGTTGACCGTGAACACCGCGTGGTCGCCGTCGGGGTGCACGTCGGGCTGCTGCGCGCGCCAGCCGTCGGTGAGCCGCTCGTCCTCGGTGACGGTGAGCGCGTGGTCGTCGCCGCGCGCGAGGCTCCAGCGACGGAGGTCGTGATAGAGGTACCGGTGGCGGTGGTAGTCGGCGTCGGAGACGAGCAGCGCGTCGTCGCCCCACGGGGAGAAGCCCGACGGGCCCGCGACCCGGTCGAGCTCCGTGGGGCTCGCGACGGTGCGAGGCGGCGCGGCGACGACGGCCGCGTCGAGGGTCCTCAGCCGCGGGGCCGACTGCCCATCCGAGCTCTCAAAGACCAGCGTCCCATCGGGGAGGAAGCGCGGGTTGCGCACGTGCTCGCCCTGCGCCGTGAGCCGGGCGCCCTCCTCGATGCCGCGCGCCGCGAGGGCGTCGCGCTGTCGGGTGTAGCGGGCCACCGTGTCGCGCTGGAAGTCTTCATAGATCTCCTCCCAGGTGGCCCCGGTCACCCGGCGGATCGCGCGGTTGAGCTGCCACGGCGCGGCCATCGAGCCGTACTCGCGGCTGAGCGCGGCGAGGCTCTGCGCGCCGTAGCGCTCGACGACATACCGCATGAGGTATGAGCCGTAGAGGTACCAGAGGTTGCCGTGCGGCCAGCGGTTGGGCCCGACGGTGAGCTGGTCGAGGGTGAGGAAGGTTCCGGCGAGGGCGTCGGCGCGGATGTACGCGTCCCAGGTGGCGGAGCGCAGCCGTCCCCCGCGGGTGTGCAGGCTCTCCTGGTAGACCGCGAGGCCCTCGAGGATGAAGCGCGGCTGCACCTGGTTGGGCGCCCACTGCTTGCCGATGATGGCGTTGATGATCGCGGGGATGCCCGTGATGTGATCGGTGTGGAGGATGTGGGCGTACTCGTGCGTGACGAGGTTCTCGAGCCAGTCGTCGTACTGCTCCAGCACCGAGAGGTCGTCCGGCGCGGTGACGAAGAGCTGCACCGTGTTGAAGGGCACCGCCGTGGCGCTGCCGTTGGCGTCGTCGGTGGTGTCGCGCAGCACCATCTCCGTGGGCTGGCTCTGGCGCCACCCGAGGGGCCCCGCGAGGCGCTCGACGGCGTGCTCGGAGATCACCGCGACGCGGCGGGCGAGGCCCACCATGCCCTGATAGAAATGGATGCGGAAATGCGGCGTCTCCAGGGTGCGCCATTGCAGGCGCGCGTCGGGCTGCGCGAGGGCGGGCGTGGGGGCGAGGGCGAGGGCGAGGGCGAGCGCCCGGGCGCGGCGGCCCGTCATGGGAGGGCGGCGGCGTCCGGGCTGGCGGCGGCGTCGACGGCGGCGGCGGCGGCGTCGACCGCGGCGTCGCGCACGGGGTCGGGCGCGGGGCGGTGCACCCGGTCGGCGGAGAGCCAGGTGACGGCGGCCTGGGCCTGGAGGGCGTCGTCTTCGCGCTGGTCGACGGAGAGCTCGACCTGCGGCCCGCGGGCCCACGACCAGCGGGCGTTGAGCTGCGACTGGCGCGACGTGAGGCAGAGCGGGAGGTGCCCGCGGCAGCCGGGGCCCACGCGCCGGGCGCTGGAGATGGGGGCGCCGAGGGTGCCGCGGGTGAACTCCAGCAGGAGGTCGTACTCGCGGAGCAGCACGTCTTCGTCTTCGGTGCGGGTGCCGTCGACGGCGATGGAGCACAGCGCCGCGCCGCAGAACTCGTAGGTGACCAGCAGGCGCAGCGGGGTCGGCACGAGCGCGCCCTCGCAGAAGAGGTACTCGCCCGACGGGCGGCACGGGATGTTGGCCGCGCGGTGCAGGGCGGTGACGTCCGCGATGGTCTGGCCGAAGGTCACCCCGAGGGCGCCGGCGGGGGCGGGGCGGTCGGTGATGAGCGCGAAGGTGGACGCGTCGGGGCGGTCGCGCGGGGCCGCGACGGGGGCGCGGTCGGACTGCGGGACGAGCGGCACCACGACCCCGAGGGCGGGCCGCGGGCTGCGCGAGCGGCACGCCGCGAGGGAGAGGGCGATGGGGAGGAGTGCGAGGAGGCGGCGCATGGCGGGGGCTGCGACCGTATCACCGTCGCAGGGGAGGGTCAGGGCCCCGGGTGAGCCCCGCATGCGCGACGGCGGTTTACTGGAAGCAGACGAAGCCGCCGGAGGCGAAGGGCGCGCCGCCGCACCAGCCGAAGGCGCCGACGTGGTTGGGGTCGTTGACGTACGACTGCCCGTAGCTGGCCGGGTTGGGCGTGCTCGCGAAGGAGTTGCACCAGTTGATGCGGCCCGTGGAGGGGGTCAGCGAGAACTGCCGCGCGAGGTTGTTGACGTTGGTGCTGGCGGTGGTGCTCCAGGCCTGGTTCTTGGTGAACCACCAGCACTGGTATCCGCCGAAGGCGCCGCGGTAGTGGTAGCCGGTCTCCGCGGGCGTGCAGCCGCCGCCGAAGTCCGCGCCGTTGCAGGGGGTGCCCACGAGCCAGTCGCTGTACGGCAGCGCCACGCACGCCCCGGCCGTGCAGACCTGCCCCGCGGCGCAGGCGCGGCCGCACGCGCCGCAGTGGCTGGTGCTGGTCGTCACGTTGACCTCGCAGCCGTTGCCCGCGCTGGCGTCGCAGTCAGCGAAGCCCGCAGTGCAAGTGAGCCCGCACGCCCCGGCGGCGCAAGTCGCGGCGGCGTTGGGGCCCGCGGCGCACGCGAGCCCGCAGCGGCCGCAGGTGGTCACGCTGTCGAGGTTGGACTCGCAGCCGTTGGCGTCGAGGCCGTCGCAGTTGCCGAAGCCCGGGGTGCAGAGGATGCCGCACGCCCCGGCGCCGCAGGCCGCGCGGGAGTTGGCCCGGGTCGGGCAGACCGTCCCGCAGGCGTTGCAGTTGGCCGGGTCGAACTGGGTGTTGGTGCACCCGCCCGCGCAGCTGACGAGGCCCGCGCCGCACGAGGCCGCGCAGACCCCCGCGGAGCACACCTGGCCGGAGGCGCAGGTCGCCGCCGGGCCCGTGCAGGCGCCGCAGTGGGTGCGGTCGGTGGCGAGGTTGACCTCGCAGCCGTCCGCGGGGTTGTTGTTGCAGTCCGCGAAGCCCACGGCGCACGAGCCCATGGAGCACGCGCCGGCGGACGAGCAGACGCCCGCCGCGTTGGCGAAGGCGCAGGCGCGGCCGCAGGCCCCGCAGTCGCCCACGCTGGTGATCGAGCGCTCGCACCCGTTGGCGGCGTTGCCGTCGCAGTCGGCGAAGCCCGCGGCGCAGCGCAGGCCGCACGCCGACGCCGCGCAGAAGGGCGTGGAGTTCGAGCCCGACGGGCACGCCACCGCGCAGGCGCCGCAGTTCGCGGGGTCGCTGGTGAGGTCGCGGCAGTTGTCCGAGCAGTTGCTGAGGCCCGCGCCGCAGGTCGCCGCGCAGGCGCCCGCGGCGCACACCCGGCCGGCGCCGCAGGCGCGCGGCGCGCCCGGGGTCGAGCAGGCGCCGCAGTGGGCGGCGGTCGTGAGGAGGTTGGTCTCGCAGCCGTCCGCGGGGTTGCCGTTGCAGTCCCCGAAGCCCGCGGCGCAGGCGCCGGGGAGGCAGGTGCCGCCCGCGCAGGTGGCGCCCGCGTTGGCGAAGGCGCAGCGCACCCCGCAGCCGCCGCAGTTGTTGGCGTCGGCGCCGTTGATCACGGCCTCGCAGCCGTTGGCGGGGTTGCCGTCGCAGTCGCCGAAGCCGGTCGCGCAGCTGCCGACCACGCACGCGCCGCTCGCGCACGCCTGCACGCTCACGTTGGCGAGCGCGCACGCGGCGCCGCAGGCGTTGCAGTGGGCGGCGTCGCTGCGGGTGTTCACGCACACGCCCGAGCAGTTGGTGAGGTTCGCGCCGCACGAGGCCAGGCATGTGCCCGCGGAGCACACCTGCCCCGCGGCGCAGGCCCGCGGCGCGCCCGGGGCCGAGCAGGCGCCGCAGTTGGCGCCGTCGGCGAGCACGTTGACCTCGCAGCCGTTGGCGGGGTCGCCGTCGCAGTCGGCGAAGCCGGCGTTGCAGGCGCCGCGCGCGCACACGCCCTCGGCGCAGGCGGCGCTCGCGTTGGCGAAGGCGCAGCGCACCCCGCAGCCGCCGCAGTTGCCGACGTCCGCCGCGCGCACCGCGGTCTCGCAGCCGTTGGCCGCCGCGCCGTCGCAGTCGGCGGACCCGGCCGCGCAGGCGCCCACCACGCAGGCGCCGCCGACGCAGGCCTGGGTCGCGACCCCGGTGAGCGCGCAGGCGGTGCCGCAGGCGCCGCAGTGGGCGGGGTCCGTCGCCGTGGAGACGCAGGCGCCGCTGCAGCTGCTGAGCCCGGCGCCGCAGGAGGCCGCGCACGCTCCGGCGCTGCACACCTGGCCCGCCGCGCAGGCGGTGCCGCAGGCGCCGCAGTTGGCCGAGTCGGACTGGAGGTCGCGGCAGGTGGCCCCGCAGAGGGCCTGGCCCGCCACGCAGGAGACCTGACAGCTACGGGCGACGCAGATGTTGCCCGGGGCGCACGCGTTGCCGCAGGCGCCGCAGTTGGCGCGGTCGGTCGCGAGGTCGGCGCAGTAGCGCGGGCCGCCGGCGTCGCCGGGGTCGGAGCAGGTGGCCAGCGCGTTGCCGCACGCGACGTCGCAGCGGCCCATCGAGCAGACCAGGCCGGCGGCGCAGGCGCTGCCACAGGCGCCGCAGTTGGCGTTGTCGGTGAGCGCGTTGACGCAGCGGCCGCCGCACAGCGCCTGACCCGCGGTGCAGGTCGGGGGCTGGTCGACGGGGACGTCGATGGCCGCGTCGAGGCCGAGGTCGGTGGTGGCGTCGACGCCACCCACGACGGGGGTCGAGTCGTCGCACCCGACGGCCCCGGCGATGGTCGCCAGGATGGCCGCAAAGAGGAGTGCTGGATTGAGACTGCGCAAGGTGTACCTCTCCTGCCACGGCCGAAGCCCGGTGGGGCCGTCGCCCGGGGACGATATCGCAGTGGAGGCCCGAGGCGCGTGCGGGGTTGTGGTGGCCTCCGGGGGTGGGCTACGGTCCGCGGCTGCGATGAAGAGCAACGACCCGACGGTGGACCAGATCGTGGCGATGGTGGTCGAGCGGCTGCGCAAGCAGGGCGTGACGGCGACCCCGGGGGCGATCGAGCGGGCCCTCGGCGGGGGCGGCGCGCCGGCGGTGCGCGTGAAGCGCCGCGGGGTCTTCGACGACGTCGACACGGCGGTCGCGGCGGCGCGGCGGGCCTACGAGCGCTACGAGCAGATGCCGATGGAGACGCGGCGCGCGGTGGTGCGCTCGATGCGTCAGGCCGCCCTCGGGGTGCTGGAGGAGATGTGCCAGCGGGCGGTCAAGGAGACCAGCCTCGGGCGCATCGAAGACAAGCGGATGAAGAACCGCGCGGCCATCACCAAGACGCCGGGGCCGGAGATATTGGAGCCCATCGCGGCCAGCGGCGACGACGGGCTGATGATCACCGAGCGGGCGCCCTACGGGGTCATCGCGGCCATCACGCCGTGCACCAACCCCACCGAGACGATCATCAACAACGGCATCGGGATGGTGGCCGGCGGCAACGCGGTGGTGTTCAACACGCACCCGCTCGCCCGGGAGACCTCGGCCTGGTACGTGTCGCTGCTCTCCGACGCCATCGTCGCGGCGGGCGGGCCCGAAGACCTGCTGTGCTGCATCGCCGAGCCCACGGTGGCGAGCGCGCAGGCCCTCATGCGGCACCCGGGCGTGCGCATCGTGGTGGTGACGGGCGGCGGCGCGGTGGTCACCGAGGCGATGAAGTCCGGCAAGCGGGCCATCAGCGCGGGGCCGGGGAATCCCCCCGCGGTGGTCGACGAGACGGCCCACCTGGAGGCCGCGGCGCGTGGAATTGTCGCGGGCGCGAGCTTCGACAACAACGTGATCTGCACGTGTGAGAAGGAGATCGTCGTCGTCGCGTCGGTGGCCGACAAGTTCAAGAAGGCCCTGAAGGAGAGCGGCACGCACGAGCTCAGCCCCGGCGAGGTGCGCGCGCTGGAGAAGGTGATCCTGACGGCGGACGGGCACGTCAACCGGGAGTTCGTGGGGCGCAACGCCAACGTCATCCTGCGGGCCATCGGGAAGAGCGCGCCGGACGACCTGCGGCTGCTGTGGGCCGAGGTCGACGAGAAGCACCCCTTCGTGCAGCACGAGCTCCTGATGCCGGTGCTGGGCCTCGTGCGGGTGAAGGACGTCGACGAGGCCATCGCGGCGGCCAAGCGCATCGAGCACGGCTACGGGCACACGGCCACGATGTGGAGCACCAACATCGAGAACCTGTCGCGCATGGCCCGCGCGATCAACACGTCGATCTTCGTGAAGAACGGCCCCAACTACAACGGCATCGGCGTGGGCGGCGAGGGGTGGACCTCGTGGACCATCGCGTCGCCGACCGGCGAGGGGCTCACGACGGCGCGCACCTTCACCCGCGAGCGCCGGTGCACGCTGAAGGACGCCTTCCGGATCGTGTGAGGGCGGCCGCTCAGCGCGGCTTGCGGGAGACCATCTTCCAAACCCGGACGCCGTCGCGCGCGGACTGCGGGGTCACCTCGAAGTAGTCGAGCATGATCGTCCGCACGGTGCCGTTGCGCACCAGCTTGATGTCGCAGCGGTCGTCGTTGACGCCGACCACCTGGGCGTCGCCGAAGGTGGGGTGCTCGAGCACGTCGCCGACTGCGATGTCGGGGGTGACGCTCTCGTCCTCCTCGACGGCGCGCTCCTGCTTGGCGGGCATCGCGTGGAGCTGCTGCGCGGCCTCGGCCAGCGTGGCGGGCTTCGCGACCACCTCGGGCGCCGGGGGCGCGCGCTTGGTGACCACCACCGTCGGCGCCGGGGCCGGGGCCGCGGCGGCCGTCTCGGCGCGCTCGGCGGTGGTGATGCGCCGCGGGCGCACGCTCTCCCCGAGGGGCGCGGCCGCGCTGGAGGGGACCGACGGGCGCGGCGCCGCGCTGGAGACGGACGACCCGTTGCGCCAGGTCGGGATGCCGGTGGTCTCGGGCGAGCGCTCGAGCGAGAGGTCGTCGTGGAGCAGCAGGGTGAGCTCGACGGCGATGACCTGGGCCTCGATGAGCCGGCCGCCGATGACCTCGACGCCGTTGCCGGTGTCGCGCGCGACGGCGGCGTGCAGGTAGAGGTCGGGGTGGCCCTCGCGGGTGGAGAGGTGCCCGTGGAGCGAGACGAGCTCGAGGCGGCCGGTGAAGGTGCGGGCGTCGCCGTAGGTGCGGGCGCGCGCGTCGTAGGAGTCGAGGATGACGGCCTCGAGGGCGCCGTGGCCCTGTACCGTGGCGACGGTGATGCGCTGCGAGGTGATGAGGGAGGCGAGCGACTCGGCGAGGTCTTCGCCCTTGTTGAGCCGCACGACCAGCGAACGCACCGACTGAGACGAGGTGACCAGCATGGGTAAGCGCCCGTGTAAGGGACGATGGCCCCCGGGCGCAACCGCCCGACGCGGGGGGTAGGGCGAAATCTCCTCGAACGGGAGATGGTCTCCGGTGCACCCTACGCTCCGACGGCGCCTCCACGGCCGCCGGGCGGAGGGAAGCGAATGGTGCGAACCCCTTGGGGGCTGGTGGTCGGCGTGGTCGTCGGGGCCCTCGCCTGTGTGGTGCCTCCGGACGCGGGCCCGTCGGACGCCGGATCGGCGCTGCCCGACGGTGGCGCAGACGAACGCGCTGCGGTGATCGTGGACGCCGTGGACGCCGCGGACGCCGTAGACGCCGTGGACACGTCGACGGTGCCCGACGACGCCCCCGCGGCGGATGTCCCCGCGGCGGACGTCCCCGCGGCGGATGTCCCCGCGGCGGATGTCCCCGTGGCGGATGTCCCCGCGGACGTGCCGTACGGGGCATTGGGCGCGTCGTGTCGGGCGTGGGTTCCGGCGTGTCTGCCCGGCTATCCCGGGTACGAGTGCGAGGCCGGGCTCGTCTGCGTCGACGGCCGATGCGCCGCGGGCCTCGCGACCGGCGCCCGGTGCGGCGCGGGCGTCCCGGGTCTGTGTGCAGAGAATTCCTCGTGCATCGAGGACGCCGCCGCCGTGGCGCGTTGCACGGTGCGCGGCACGCTCGGCGGCAACTGCGTCTCCAACACCCGGTACTCGTGCGACGAGGGCGGCACCGCGCCGTACGTCTGTTTCGACGGGTCGATCTGTTCGCCCTCCACGCTGCGGTGCGTCCGGCCCACCGCTCCCGGCGCGTCGTGCACGGGCGACACCTGCGGCCCGCAGGACGTGTGCGTGGGCGCTCCCGGCGCGGGCGTCTGCGTCACCCGCGGGGCCCGCGACGCCCCCTGCCGCGTGGGATCGTCGGGTCGCTGCGACGAGGGCCTCGCGTGCGTGAACGTCGGCGGGGAGCACCCCGAGCGCTGCCTCGCCGCGCTGGCGGTCGGCGCCCGGTGCGACCCCGCCGGCTCGCTGGGGCCATGCGAGGGCGGCGCCTGCGGCCCTGGCGCGGACGGCCCGCGGTGCATCGCCAGCGGCAGCCCCGGGGCCCCGTGCCTCGGCGGCGGGTTCTGCCTGGCGGGGGCGGTCTGCGCGATCGACCGCTGCGTGCGCGAGGCCGCGCCCGGCGCCGCGTGTGAGCCGCGCTTCGGCTCGGTGTTCTGCACCACAGCCTCGGTGTGCGTGGCCCATGACCGCGAGCTCTCCCGGGGCACCTGCACCGCCGCCGGGCCCGAGCGCGAGCCCAACGCCCCGGCGACGCCCGAGCTGCTCGCAGGCAGCGCGGCGATCCGTGGCAGGTTGACGGGCGCCACCGACAGCGAGGACTGCTTCCAGGTCATGGTTCCGGCGGGCGGCACGCTCGCCGCCGAGACCTCCTCGCTCGTCGGCGTCGGATGTGGGCTCGGCACGACGACCATCACCGTCGCCAACCCGGCGAGCTTCTTCTGGCGGGAGTCTTCGGCTACGTCCGAGTCGCGGTCGACCTGCGCCCGCGTGCTCGGGACGGAGCTGCCCGCGGGGGCGTATACCGTCTGCGTGCGCGCGCCCAGCTCCTTCGAGCTGGAGTACGCCCTCTCGCTCTCGGTGCTCCCGGGAGCGCCCTGAGTCTACAGCTCCGGCAGCGGGACCTCGACGGCTCGGTCGGCCTCGATCTCCAGGGTGACCTCGCGGGTGAGCACCCGGGTGTCGCCGACGAGCTCGACCCGGGCGCGCCACCTCCCGGTGGGCAGGGTGGTGGGGGCGTTGACGACGGCGAGCGAGCCGCCGGGCTCGGCGCGGCGCTCGATGCGGCGGAGGGTGGCGCCGTCGGCGCCGAGGAGCTCGATGCGCAGGGCGCGCACGTCGAAGCCGCGGCGGGTGACGGCGTGGAGGTCGGCGTGGAGGGTGACGTCGCGCGGGGCCTGACCGCCGAGCTCGTGGCCCACGACGACGACGCCGAGCACGACGACGAGGGCGGCGAGCACCCGGCGCACGCGCGGGGGAATGGACGACCAGAGCTTCTTCACGAGGCGCGCACCGTAGCAGACGCCGCGGGGGCCGGTGCCCTACGACGCGCGCCGGACGAGCAGACCGACGAGCATCAGCGCAGCGAAGACCGCAGCCCAGAGGAGGAGCGCGCGCGTGCGGGTGTAGGGCGACGGCGGCGTGAAGCGGGGGAGCTCGATGAGCTTCGTCGCCATGGGGCCGATGGGGCGGAAGAAGACGTAGACCATCACCGCGGGGCCGGAGAGGCGCAGCAGCGGGGGGACGTGGGCGAGCTCGTGGGCGAAGGCGTCCCGCACCTCCGCGATGGGGTCGAGGTCGCGCTCGTCGCCCTGGTCGGACAGGTCGAGCCCGAAGACGGCGTCGAAGGCGGGGGCGAGCGCGGCGACGAGCTGCGGGCCCCAGTCTGCGGGCACCACCATGCGGGCGCTGCTCTCGTCGGGGGGAAACCAGATCAGGTGGTGGGTCACGGCGCGGCCGCGGGCGTCGCAGCGCCGCGGGTCGAGGAAGGTGGTGGCGACGAAGCCGCGCCGGACGTTGCCCTCGGCAGCGACCCCGGCGACGCTGTAGGGCACGACCGCGGGCGCCACGCCCGAAAAGACGCGCGAGCGGAGGTTCGCCCACGCGTCACCCACTCCCACTAGCGGCTTCAGCAGGAACACGTAGTCCCAGCGCCAGCCGCGCGTGAGCCAGAGCACGCGGGTGAGGTCGACCTCGATGGTGCAGGTGCTTGGCGGGTGGGGCACGTGTCACTCCTCTCCGGCGACCCCACAGGGTACGCCCTCCCCCGCGTTCGCTGCTATCACCGGTCCCCTATGCTGGGACTCGCCTCCACCACCGACCCGCGCTGGGTCGAGGTCGCGCTCGCAGACCTCGACGCCGTGCTCCTCGACCACCTGCACTGCGAGCTCAAGGCCGCCTCCAACGCCACGGCCATGGTGACCCGCTACCCGATGCACCCGCGCCTCGCGCGCGAGCTCACGGCCCTCGCCGCCGAGGAGCTCGGGCACGTCGCGCAGGTCTTCGAGGCGCTCGCGCTGCGCGGCGTCGCGGCCACGCCGCCGCCGGAGGACGTCTACGCCCGCTCGCTGCAGCGCGCGCTCGCCGACAAGCGCTGCGAGCCCCTGCTCGACCGGCTCGCGGTGGCGTCGGTCATCGAGGCGCGCTCCTGCGAGCGCTTCGGGCTGCTGGCGACGCACGCGCCCACCGAGGCGATGCGCGCGTGGTACCGCGAGCTCTTCGCGTCGGAGGCGCGGCACCACCGGCTGTTCGCGTCGCTGGCGGAGGAGATCTTCGGGGAGGAGCGCGCCCGCGAGCGCATCGGGTTCCTGGTGCAGCGCGAGGCGGAGATCCTGAGCCGCTCGGCGCCCGCGCCGCGGGTGCATTGAGGCGACGCCCGGTCGCCCCGTAGCCCTTACAGGCCCATGAGCTTGGCGATGTAGTAGCGCAGGGTCTCGGTGGTGCCGCCGCCCAGGCGGAAGAGGCGCTGGTCACGCCACGCGCGGGCCACGTGGTACTCCTCGATGTAACCCCAGCCCCCGTGGAACTGGAGCATCGAGTCGGCCACCTCGCTGGTCACGTCGCCGACGAAGGCCTTGGCCATCGAGATGAGCTTGGTGGTCTCGAAGCTCACCTGGGTCTTGTCGACGTAGCGCTCCTGGTTGTAGGCGTCGGCCGCGCGGTAGGTGAGCGCCTCGCAGGCCTCCAGCTTCGTCGCGAGGTCGACGATCTTGTGCTGCCACACCTCGCGCTTGATGATCGGCTTGCCGAAGGCGCTGCGGTCGCGCCCGTAGGCGATGCCCTCCTCCAGGATGAGCTTCGAGCCCGCGGTGGCCGAGGCCGACGCGATGAGCCGCTCGCTCTGGAAGTTCTGCATCAGGTAGCGGAACCCCTCGCCCTCCTCGCCCAGCAGGTAGCGCCGCGGGATGCGGCAGTCCTCGAAGAACAGCTCCGCGGTGTCGCTCGACCAGTTGCCGATCTTCTTCAGCTTCTTGCTGACGTGGAAGCCCTTCACGTCCGTGGGGAAGGTCACGATCGAGATGCCCGCGTGCCCCGCCTCGGGCTGCGTCTTGAGCATCAGGGTGATGAAGTCCGCCCGGGTGCCGTTGGTGATGAAGGTCTTCGAGCCGTTGATGACGTAGTCGTCGCCGTCGCGCCGGGCCCAGGTGCGCATGCCCGCCACGTCCGAGCCGCAGCCCGGCTCGCTCACGCCCAGCGCCGCGATCTTCTCGCCGCGCAGCGCGGGCTTCAGGAACTCCTCGATCTGCTCCGGGGTCCCGAGGTCGGAGAGCACCGGCGTGGCCATGTCGCTCTGCACCATGAGCGCCATCGGGACGCCCGCCGAGCCGCAGCGCGGAAGCTCCTCGCCCTTGGCGATGGAGTACCAGTAGTCGCCGCCGCTGCCGCCGTGCTCCTCGGGGTAGTGCGCGCCGAAGATCCCCAGCTCGCCCGCCTTCTCGAACACCCAGCGCGGGAAGAGCTCGTCCTCCTCCCACTGGTCCATGTGCGGGCGCAGCTCGCGCTCGCAGAAGTCCCGGACCGTCTTGCGAAACATCTGGTGAGACTCGGTGTACGGCGTCGCCATCGTCGCTCTCCTCGGCCACTGAATGGCCATTCACACGTAGCGTAGATGCCCCGCTCCCCCGCGGGCAAGCCTCCGCCGGGCGGTCAGTTCCTGGGCGTGCGCCCGCCGAGCACGTCGGCCAGCTGCGCCGCGGCCTGGCGCACCAGCGGCGCCACCTGGCCGTAGTCCATCCGCGTCGACCCGATGACCCCGACGGCCCCCGCGCCGAAGCTCGTCGCCACCAGCGACAGCTCGCTGCCCATGGTGTTGTCGAGCCCGCCGAACACCACCTGCATCCCGCGCGCGGCCATGGTGCGGTCGAGCAGGTCGAGCAGCAGCTCCTGGTCTTCGAGCGCGATGACGAGCTGCCGGGTGGTCTCCGCGCTGGCGAACTCCGGCCGCGCGATGAGCTGCGCCGCGCCCTCCACCAGCACCTCGCTCGGCGACGCCAGCGACGCCAGCGCCTGCTGGCCCAGCGACAGCGCCGCGCGCTCCAGCCGGTCGCCGCGGGCCCGCTCGGCCTCCAGCTCCTGCGCCAGGGTCGAGCGCACCTGCGCGAGGGTCATCCCCTGCACCCGCGCCTGGATCATGTTGTTGGCCCGGTCGAGCTCCGCGGCGCTGAGGGTCTCCTCGACGGCGAGCACCCGGTTTTCGACCGCCCCGTTGGTGGCGACCACCACCGCGAGCACCTCGCGCGGCCGCAGCGCGATGAAGCGCAGCTCGCGCAGCACCCAGCTCTCCCCCGGCGGCGGCCGCAGCAGCGCCGCCGACCCGCTGAGCATCGCCAGCACGCGGGTGGTGTGGCGCAGCGCCGCATCGAAGCCCGGGTCGCTCGCCGACCAGAGGGCCGCGCTCGCGGCGTTGTCCCCTTCGAGGCTCTTGCCCTCGGCGACGGCGATCATGGCCTCGGCGAAGACCCGCAGGCCCTTGTCGGTGGGCACGCGCCCCGCGGAGGCGTGCGGCTTGGTGAGGTACCCGCCGGCCTCGAGCTCGGCGAAGACCGCGCGCACGGTTGCGGGCGAGAGCTCGAGGTCGTGGAGGCGCGCGAGGGTCCGGGAGGCGACGGGCTCACCCGAGGCGATGAAATCGCCGACGGCTGCCAGCAGGATTCGACGCGCGCGGTGGGACAGCATGTGGGGCAAGTGTACGGAGGATCCGCTCCGCGCGGTGGGCCGTCAAACGCGGGGCGGGTGCGGGCGCAGGGGGTCAGGTTGGGGCGGCGGTTGCGGGATCGGGGAGCTGGGCGATGAGGTCGTCGCGGCCGATGGAGGCCCAGGCGTCGCGGGCGAGGCGGAGGTGATGGGCGCGGTCGGTGGCTGTGGTGGCGAGGTCGGCGAGGCGCTGGTGGGTGAGGCCGATGGAGTAGGGCTCGGGGATGCGCGCGTAGAGCGATAGCGCCTGGCAAAAGTACTGACGTGCGACGTCGTGATCGGATCGTCGGAGCGCGATGTCTCCGAGACGCTGGATGCAGTTGGCCTCTCCTTGGAGGTCACCGACCTTTCGGTAGAGTGGCAGGGCCTGCTCGTAGTGCTGTCGCGCGGCGTCGTGATCGGATCGTCGGAGCGCGATGTCTCCGAGGCCCTGGATGCAATTGGCCTCTCCGAGGAGGGCACCGACCTTGCGATAGAGGTGCAGGGCCTGCTCGAAGCGCTGTCGCGCGGTGTCGTGATCGGATCGTTGAAGCGCGATGTCCCCGAGACTCTGGATGCAGTTGGCCTCTCCGAGGAGGGCACCGAGCTTG